>NZ_JBFWPA010000064.1:0-36474 GCF_050250235.1 Pseudorhodoplanes sp. | reverse complement strand
GATCGTCGGGACAAGGGCGAGCGCAAACAGCAACGAGACATTGCCGCGCCCGCAATGGCGAAGCGCCTTGATGCTCCGTGCCACGGACCTTCGGAGAAATTCGCGTTTCATGACGCACCCGATCATTTCGTTACTACGGGTGTAAAGGGGCCGTCTGAAAGCCTTGTAAAATGCCACACAAAAAAGTGGTTACAATTCGTAAACGCTTTCGTTCAAACACAAGCGATAACACGGTCCATCCCCTTAGCCCGAATGAGCCGGCGCGGCGCGCGCGGCGTATCCGGGGGCGCCGGACTATTTGGCGAGCCGCAGATTGGCAAGGTTTTGCGCGATGGCCGAGAACACGCCCGAAAGCTGGTTGGCATTCTGCACGTCGAAGTACATGTCGCTCTTGGTGGCGCATTCCTTCAGCAGGGAAGCGTTGCCGTTGATCACGCGGATTGTATAGAGCTTGATATTGGCCGCCTTGACATTGGCGCAGGCGAGCTTGGTGCGTGCGTCAATGCTGTTCTGGTTGCTGGTCCAGCGATTCTGCGTATTGTCACCGTCGGTGAGCAGAACGATCACCTTGTCGAGATCCGCTTTGGGTGTCGCAGCGCTGAACGGACTGACCGGCGAGAGCATCTGAAACGCCACTTGCAGGCCGATCGTGACGTTGGTGTTTCCGGCTGGAGCCAACTCGTCGATTTTTCCGTTCAATGCCGACCAGCTGCTGGTGAGCGTGAGCATGGCAGCCGGACAATTCTTGGCCTGGTTCGCGGAATACAGTGTCGACTTGACCCCGGTCGAGGTGGCGGTGTTCTTGACGTCATTGTCCTGATCGCGATCCCAGACGCAGCCGTTCCAGGTGTTGCGGTCGTTGGCAACCCATTCATGTTTATAGCCGGTGACCTGAGTGCAGACCTTGTTCCTGCCGCTGCCCGAGCAGGAGCAGTCGGATAAATTGCCACAGCTCGCGTTGCGGCCGGTGTCAACCGTCTTGGTCTGCTCCTGACTATTATAGCAGCCATTGACCTCCGTGCCGTCCGAATTTTCGCTGGGACAGATATAGCCCTTGTAGGTTCCGCTCGAAGGGATCGTGTTCGTGGTCCTGGTGCTGCCCGGGGCCTCCAGGCACCGGAACTTGTACGGATTGCTGTTGGTGAACGGGCAGGACGATCCGGGCCCGATATCGGACCAGTTCGAGGGCTGATTCTTGGAAAGCTGATCGTGCTCGGCCTCCCATTCGTCCCAGCGAATCCAGTTCGCGTTGACGTTGCCGGTTCCGGCACTGACGTCGGTCGCAAACGGGACAATTCCGACCTTGATGTCGTCCGGCTTCTTGGCGGCGTTCTGCAGGGTCTTCAGCATGTCCTTGGAGGCGATCTTGAGCTGCGTCATCTTGTTTGACGATGACATCGAGCCGGTAACGTCGAGTGCCAGAACGAGTTCGAGCCGCTTCATTCCCCACAGCACCTCGGCGTCGGCGCCGATCGCCATCGTCGGCTGCCACATCGCGGTGAAGCTGGTGGGCACTTTGGCTGTGGCTTTGATGTCGAGCGTGAAGCTGCCGCTTTGCGGCGTGGTGAACGTCGGAGTGACGATGAGGTCGGTCGCGGTCGGATAGTTGAAATTCGCTTTAACAAGGGCATTCGCCTTGGCGGCCAGTTGGGCCTGCGTCAGCGTTTGCGCGTCCTTGGAGAGGATCAACGCCGCGGAATCGATCGCTGCCTGCAATGCCGTCTTGGCGGAATTGGCGCGGCTGTAATCCACTGCAGCGCCGACCGAGCCGATCACCGGGATCGTCGCCAGGGCGAAGGTCACCATGACGTTGCCTCGCTTGGCTGTGCCGAAATCGGCGAACAGCCGGCGAACGGATTTCAGCACTTCTGTGGCCGCGACCATGACACCGTCCTCAAAACGCGATTGCCCGCCCGCAGCATGGAACGCGGTCCGTCAAGTTGCGGTAAACCGGTCCCGCATTCTCGCAAGAATGAGGTCTCGCCCGACCGGGTCGTGGGCGCATGCTGAAGCTTGCGTCAAACGCCGGCTTCGCATTCGAACGGTCTGGTTCATGTTTCGTTAGGCTTGCCGGGAACCGCGGCCCTATTCGGTTATTGATCGCCGCTCGGTGAAGCCCATCAGGGGGATGAGGGAGCGCGCGAGGAAGGGAGCGGCACCGCCATCGCGGTCTTGAGAAAACGTCCAAACAAAATGGGGCGGGCCCGAAAAGCCGGATCAGTTTGACCGTCGACCTTCAGTGCTCCGCACTTGAGAATCGGTGGCGGATTTTCGGACGATTTCCGGGGTATTTGCCGCGAATTGTCCTCATTTCCTTGGATCATGGCCAGCCTGACGACCCTCGGGCGTATCCAAGTCATTTGCCGGCCTTGCGTTTTTGCAGATGCCGCCTATTTCCGCCGGTCTGGCACAGCGCTTGCTCTCTCATTAATATGTGGGGATGGCTGCGGCCTGACCAATCGCCGTCGATGACCTGCAAAGCTCTGCGAATGTCTGAATGTGCCATGCGCCCCGTTCGTTTTCCGACCGCGTCTGATCCGACAGGGCGCCACGAGCCGCGGATGGCCGATGACGAGCGCAAGAAGCGGCAGGATTCCAGCGGGCCCGGGACGGCGGTCATCACCAAGACGAAGCCGCAGACCAAGCGGCCGAGCATGTACCGGGTGCTGCTGCTGAACGACGACTACACACCCATGGAATTCGTGGTGCATGTCCTGGAGCGGTTCTTCAACAAGGACCGCGAGGCCGCGACCCAGATCATGCTGCATGTCCATCACCACGGGATCGGCGAATGCGGCATTTACACCTATGAAGTGGCCGAAACAAAAGTGACGCAGGTGATGGACTTTGCCCGCAAACATCACCATCCTTTGCAATGCGTCATGGAGAAGAAGTAGACTTGCGGAAGCAGTCTTGAAGTTCACGTCGTCGATGAGGGGACGAAGCAGGCCGGGGGCGGCCACTCAACAGGACCGATCGGGGACCTTTAGGGACATCGAATGCCAAGTTTCTCGCGCAGCCTCGAACAATCGCTTCATCGGGCGCTCGCGCTCGCCAACGAACGCCACCACGAATATGCAACGCTTGAGCATCTGCTGCTGGCCTTGCTCGACGATTCCGATGCCGCTGCCGTCATGCGGGCCTGCAATGTCGATCTGGACAAGTTGCGCCGTTCGCTGACCGCCTATCTGGAGGCGGAACTCGAAAATCTTGTGACCGACGGCGGAGAGGATTCAAAGCCGACGGCCGGGTTCCAGCGCGTGATCCAGCGGGCAGTCATTCACGTCCAATCCTCTGGCCGCGAGGAGGTGACCGGGGCAAACGTGCTGGTCGCCATTTTCGCCGAGCGTGAAAGCCACGCCGCGTATTTCCTGCAGGAGCAGGACATGACGCGCTATGACGCGGTAAATTATATCAGTCACGGTATCGCCAAGCGCCCCGGCCTGACCGAGTCGCGGCCGGTTCGCGGCGCCGACGAGGATACCGACACCAAGGGTGGCGACGAACCCAAGAAAAAGGGCGACGCACTCGATGCCTATTGCGTCAACCTGAACAAGAAGGCCAAGGACGGCAAGATCGATCCGCTGATCGGCCGCGATGCGGAGATCAGCCGCACCATCCAGGTGCTCTGCCGCCGCCAGAAGAACAATCCGCTCTTCGTCGGTGATGCCGGCGTCGGCAAGACCGCGATTGCCGAAGGTCTTGCGCGCAGGATCGTGCATGGCGAGGTCCCGGATGTGTTACGCAATGCGACCGTGTTCTCGCTCGACATGGGAACCCTGCTCGCGGGCACCCGCTATCGCGGCGATTTCGAGGAGCGGCTCAAGCAGGTCATCAAGGAGATCGAGGCCACACCCGGCGCGATCATGTTCATCGACGAGATTCACACCGTGATCGGGGCGGGCGCCACCTCCGGCGGGGCAATGGACGCCTCGAACCTGCTCAAGCCCGCGCTCGCCTCCGGCACGATTCGCTGCATCGGCTCGACCACGTACAAGGAGTACCGGCAATATTTCGAGAAGGACCGGGCCCTGGTCCGCCGCTTCCAGAAGATCGATGTCAACGAGCCGTCGGTGCCGGACGCGATCGAGATCCTGAAAGGTCTCAAGCCGTATTTTGAGGAATACCACAAGCTGAAATATACCAACGAGGCGATCAAGGCCGCGGTCGAATTGTCGGCGCGCTACATTCACGACCGCAAGCTGCCGGATAAGGCGATTGACGTGATTGACGAGTCCGGGGCGGCCCAGATGCTGCTGCCGGATTCGAAGCGAAAGAAGACGATCGGCTTGAAGGAAGTCGAACTGACCATTTCGACGATGGCCCGCATTCCGCCCAAGACCGTGTCCAAAGACGACGCCGAGGTGCTGCAGCATCTCGAACACACGCTGAAGACCGTGGTCTATGGCCAGGACAGGGCGGTGGAATCGCTTTCTGCCTCGATCAAGCTTGCGCGCGCAGGGCTCCGTGAGCCGGAAAAGCCGATCGGCTCGTATCTGTTCTCCGGCCCGACCGGCGTCGGCAAGACGGAGGTGGCAAAACAGCTTGCGAACTCGCTCGGAGTCGAGCTGATCCGCTTCGACATGTCGGAATACATGGAGCGTCACACCGTTTCTCGGCTGATCGGCGCGCCGCCTGGATATGTCGGATTCGACCAGGGTGGCCTACTGACCGACAGCGTCGACCAGCACCCGCATTCCGTGCTGCTGCTCGATGAAATCGAGAAGGCGCATCCGGATCTGTTCAACGTGCTGCTCCAGATCATGGACCACGGCAAGCTGACCGACCATAATGGCAAACAGGTCGATTTCCGCAACGTGATCCTGATCATGACCACGAACGCGGGCGCCGCGGACCTCGCGAGAGGCACCTATGGATTCACCCGCAACAAGCGGGAAGGCGACGACGTCGAGGCGATCAACAAGCTGTTCGCTCCGGAATTCCGCAACCGGCTCGACGCGATCATCACCTTCGGCCACCTGTCGCAGGAGATCATCGCAAAGGTTGTCGAGAAATTCGTGATGCAGCTCGAGGCCCAGCTCGCCGATCGCAATGTCACGATCGAGCTGTCGGACGAAGCCTCACGCTGGCTGATCGCCAATGGATACGACGAACTCATGGGCGCGCGGCCGATGGCGCGGGTGATCCAGGAGAACATCAAGAAGCCGCTCGCCGACGAGGTGCTGTTCGGCAAGCTGAAGGACGGCGGCCACGTCAAGGTGGTTGTGAGCAAGACGGAAGCGGGCCGCGATGCGCTCGGCTTCGAGTATCTCGAGGGGCCGGTGACGCCGAAGCCGGAGAAGATTCCGGCCGGCCGCGTCAAGGCCAAGCGCAAGCCGCCGCAACGCAAGCCGAAGCCTCCGTCCGCGGGCGGAAGCGGCAAGGGTGGCAATTCGGGCGGGCCCGGTGGCTCCGATCCCTCCGGCCGCGGCTCGGTTCCGAAGGTGCCGCTGAAGGCTTGAGGGTTCAAGCAATCTCTGAAAGGCCCGGGCTTCGCGCCCGGGTTTTTCATTTGTCGTGTGTTGCGCCAGATCAATGTTGTGGGCCAAGGCGCCTCGCAGCGTGTCCGTCGACATTCCGGAGACGCAACATGGCCAGCATCATCGGCGCGATCGCGACCTCGCATACGCCCACCATCGGCTTCGCCCTTGACCGCAACAAGGGTGACGATCCGGTCTGGGCCCCGATCTTCGCGGCGTACCGGCCGATCCAGCAATGGATCGAGGACAAAAAGCCGGACGTACTGTTCATGGTCTACAATGACCACGTCACCTCGTTCTTCTTCGATCACTATTCGGCCTTCACTCTCGGCATCGACGACCGCTACGAGGTCGCCGACGAGGGCGGGGGCGCGCGGGCGCTTCCACCCGTGAAGGGGCATGCAGCGCTCTCGCATCACATCGGCGCTGCGCTGATGGCCGATGAGTTCGACATGTCATTCTTCCAGGACCGTGCGCTCGACCATGGCTGCTTCTCGCCGCTGTCGATGATGTGCCTGCATCAGCCGGACTGGCCGGTGTCCATCGTGCCTTTGCAGGTCGGTGTGCTGCAATTCCCGATACCCTCCGCGTTGCGCTGCTGGAAGCTTGGACAGTCGCTGCGGCGAGCGATCGAGAGTTACCCTGAGAATATAGCGGTTGCGCTGGTAGCGACCGGCGGCCTCTCGCATCAGGTGCATGGCGAGCGTGCGGGCTTCAACAACACCGAATGGGACGCGCAATTCCTCGATTTGATCGAGCGCGATCCGGTCAGGCTCACCGAGATGACGCACGCGGATTATGCGCGGCTCGGCGGTCTTGAAGGTGCGGAAGTCATCATGTGGCTGGTGATGCGCGGCGCGTTGTCCGCCAATGTCCGCAAGGTGCACCAAAGCTATTATCTGCCGTCGGTAACGGGCATCGCGACCGCGATCTACGAAAACGAGGCGATCGCCGTGCCGGCCGACACCGCCGAGCGCCATCGCGGCCATATCGGCCGTCAGCTCGCAGGCGCCGAGGCGCTGACCGGAACCTATCCTTTCACCCATGCGCGCTCGCGAAAGGGCTACCGGCTCAACAAGTTCCTGCACCGGCTGGTCGAGCCCGCGCATCGCGCGCATTTCCTCGCGGCGCCCGAACAGGCCTTTGCGGAGGCATGCCTGTCCGATGAGGAGCGCGCCATGATCCGCAACCAGGACTGGCGCGCGCTGATCCGCTACGGCGCCAATTTCTTCATGCTGGAGAAGCTCGCCGCAGTCACCGGCTCGTCCAATCTGCACATCTATGCCGGGATGCGAGGCGAGGCGCTCGACGACTTCATGAAGACCCGCAATGCGCCGGGCGCGCTCTATTCGGTCGCAGGCAGGGACGTCAGGAGCTTCGCCTGGGATGAGAAGAAGGCGAGTGCGTGATAACCGGCCCCGTGGCTGTCGATCCTTGGCGCGCGCCCTCGACATTTGCGCAGCCCGGTACCGGTGCCGGTCCGGGTGTGGCAACCGGATACTTGTCCTTGTGGAAATGGCAGGGCTTCTCGGAACGAATGGTCGCCATGTGTCTTTGTTCGTTTGCGGCATCCTCGATTTGATCAAGAAGGAGGGCTGCAACAGGGACAGCGTGGTTCATGAATGTCGCGTCGCCGGGACCGACCAACAAGAACAGGATCCGTGAATTCCGGGAGAAGGCCGAAACCGCCCGGCTCAAGGCCGCTGCCACCACGGAGGCGATCGCCAAGCGGATGTTCGAAGACGCCGCCAAGCAGTTCGAGGACATGGCCGACAAGCTGGAGAAATACGGACGGCCCTATTAGGCCGGTTGTTGTCGTTGGCGAGTCCGTCTTTGATCGGAATCTCCTGCGGCAGATCTTGTGCGAGAGCCTGCGCCGCAGGATCGATCATGCCGTCGCGGCGATGATTCGCCCCATCGGCACAGCCTCCTGTCCGAACTGCGAGAGCAGCATTGTCTCCCCGCAAGGTCCGGTGGCGAGCAGGGCCGGGGAGGCCTTGCGTCGGGATCATCAGCCCTTTTTCGGCATCGCCGCATCGTCCAGTGCCGCAGCGCGCAATGCCGCAGGACGATCCTTGAGCTTATTGTAATACGCCTCGAAGGCCGGCCGCTTCTCGATCGAGCCGAATTGCATCCCGAAGCCCAGATGCGACCCGACATACAGATCGGCAGCGGTGAAGCGGTCGCCTGCAATGAAGGGCATGCGCGTCACCGCATATTCCAGCGTATCGAGCGCCTTCTGGTAATTGCCATAGCCAACCGCGGCTTCGCGATCCGGCGGCGGTTTCATTCCGAATGCGTTGTTGGTCACTGCATATTCCAGCGGACCTGCCGCAAAGAACAGCCAGCGGTAATAGTCCGCGCGCTCTGACGATGGAGGTGCGAGGCCCGCGCTGGGAAACGCGTCGGCAAGATATGCGCAGATGGCGGCGTTTTCGGTCACCACCTTGCCGCCGTGGACGATGGCTGGGACCTTGCCCATCGGATTGATTGCGAGATAGGCCGGAGCCTTCATCGTCGATGCGTAATCGAGAATTTCGACGCGATAGGGCGCGCCGGTTTCTTCCAGCATCCAGCGCGCCACCCGGCCGCGCGACATCGGATTGGTGTAAAGAATCAAGTCGTCGGCCATGGTCGTCCTTCCCAGACAATGCCGGTCACCGACAGCACAGGATCACCCGTCTGTCCAGCCGCGCATATCTGCCGGGACAGGCGCGATGATGATGATGGTGGCGGCGCGGCGCCGCGGTGGCGTCAGCGCTTCCAGGCCCGGAACGGGTCGGGCAGGGCTCTCCAGGCGGAAATCGCGAGCCCGTCTGCTTCGGGCGTCGTCACCAAGCACGCATCCAGCCTCCGCGTCAGTTCGGGCTGGTCCATGCCGGTGCCAATGAACACGATTTCCTGACGGCGGTCGCCCCACGCGTCATCCCAGTAGGACTTCAGCATGGTGCGCCATTCCGGCTCACGCGGCCAGCGTTCCAGCGGAATCGCGCACCACCAGAAGCCGCGGCCTTCGCTGCGCACGATCGCGCCGGCCTGGCTGATCTCGCCGACCCAGTTCGGCCGGGTCGCGATCCAGAAATGGCCCTTGCAGCGGATCACGCCCGGCCAGTGAGAGTTGATGAAGCGATGAAAGGCTTCCGGCTGAAACGGGCGGCGAGCGCGATAGACGAAGCTTTGGATCCCGTATTCCACGGTCTCCGGCTTGTGGTCGGCAAACTCGTAGAGCTCCTTGAACCAGATCGGATGCCGCTGGGCCTTCTCGAAATCGAAGCGGCCCGTTCCAAGCACGCGCGACATCGGTACTTTCGAGTAACTGGACTCCACGATCTCGGCTTCTGGATTGAGCGCGCGTACGATCTTGCGTGCGGCCTCGGCCTTCTCGTGCGCGGCGTCGTCAATCTTGTTGAGCACGATCACGTCCGCGAATTCGATCTGCTCGACCAGAAGATCGACAATGGTGCGGTTGTCGTCGTCGCCGAGCGTTTCACCGCGCTCGCGCAGGAAATCGGTTGAGGCGTATTCGTTCAGAAGATTGGCGGCATCGACAACGGTCACCATGGCGTCGAGTTGCGCGACATCCGACAGGCTCTCGCCATTCTCGTCCCGGAAGTCGAAGGTCGCGGCCACCGGGAGCGGTTCGGAAATCCCGGTGGACTCGATCAGCAGATAGTCGAAGCGGCCGTCCTCGGCGAGCGTGCGCACCTCTTTCAGCAGATCGTCGCGCAAGGTGCAGCAGATGCAGCCGTTAGTCATCTCGACCAGCGTCTCATTCGTCCGCGAGAGATTCGCACCGCCATCGCGGATCAGGTCCGCGTCGATGTTCACCTCGCTCATGTCGTTCACAATGACCGCAACCCGCTTGCCCTGCCGGTTGTTGAGGATGTGGTTCATCAGCGTGGTCTTTCCGGCTCCCAGAAACCCGGAGAGCACGGTGACGGGATGCTTTTGCATGTGCGGGTCCGAGAGTCATGATGGTTCGAATGCGTGGCGCAGGTGCAGAAGGAAGTGCGCTATTGCTGCTGGCAGTTTGGCGCCAAGCCCGCATGGATGTCATGAGCCAGCCGGGACAGGATCACGGCTGCGCGGGCGGGCCCGTAAGCGTTTACCAGCCGGGGCAGTGTCTCTGCCATCAGCACGGCGAGCGTTGTCGCCTCCGGAATTTCGCCTGCAACGGTTCTTGCGATTCCCTGCCGGATGAACTCGCGCGCCGTGGCGAAGTACGGGGGGAAGAGTTTTTGGATCGATATCGTCGGTTGCGGCAAGCAGGCGGTCCTGCAGAACTGTCATGGAGCGTCCTCGGTGTTATGTTATAATATAACATTCTTAGGTTCTCGCTGTCCAGCGAAGCTTGGAGCGGAAGGAATTCAATTCCTACAGATGCCCGGTCCCGACCGGCGCCCCGGATCATTCCGCTGTCCCGACGGCGGTCCATAGGATGATGTGAAACAACGGGTGCGATCCATGCGCCGGCATTGTTGGCGCCATGAGGCGTCCGGCCGTTGTCCTCGTGCGGGTCTTTTCGCATGGTGCCGCGATGGCTGGGGGCTATGCCATCGATTTCCCAAACGACACCGCCGCGTTCGCCGGCGGGCTGCGCTCGGCCTGGCTGTCGGTCTTCGCCTATGTGCTATTCGGCACCTATCTCGGCATTGGTGCACTGGCCTATGATTTCGACTTCGGGCTGCTGTGGGTCACCGCGTCGACGCTGCTGGTTTGGGCCGGTCCCGCCCAGGTGATCCTGATCTCGATGCTGGGCGGCGGCGCGCAGTTGATCGAGGTCGCTGTGGCCGTGGGCCTGAGCGGCCTGCGACTGTTGCCGATGGTGGTGGCGCTGATGCCGATCCTGCGCGGTCCGCAGACCCGGACCCGCGACCTGCTGCTTCCGGTGCATTTCACCGCCGTCAGCATGTGGGTGGAGTCGATGCGGCTCGCACCGCAGATGCCGGTCGAACGGCGCATTCCGTTCTGCAACGGGCTTGCCTGCGGTTACATGCTGTCGGCGATCATTGCGACGATCGCGGGCTATTACCTCGCCGCGCGACTGCCAGCTCTGCTCACCGCGGCACTGCTGTTCCTGACGCCAATGTCCTTCCTCGTCTCCATCACCCGCAATTCCAGCTATCTGGTCGATCGGCTTGCTCTGGTTTTGGGGCTCGCGCTCGGTCCCGCATTTGCCATCTGGCAAGTCGAACTCGACGTGATGTGGGCTGGGATCGCCGGAGGCACCATTGCCTATCTGGTTCATCGGGTGCGGGAGAGCTTGCGATGAGCCTGCTCACCTCGACGCTTTGGCCTTATGCGATGCTGATCCTGGTGGGCTTCCTGCCGAACGAAATCTGGCGCTGGATCGGCCTGGCGCTGGCGCGCGGCATCGACCAGAGTTCGGAAATTCTGGTCTGGGTGAGGGCGGTCGCGACCGCAGTGCTGGCGGGTGTGATCGGCAAGTTGATCTTCTTCGCGCCAGGCGCGCTGGCCTCGGTTCCGCTGCCGGTCCGGCTGCTGGCGATCGTGGCCGGCTTTGCCGGTTTTATGGTGTTCCGCCGCTCGATTTTCGCAGGGGTTGCGACCGGTGAAGCGGTCCTGATCTTCGGCGCATTGCTGGCGCCGCACCTGTAATCAGAGCGTCTGCATCGCCGCTGCCAGCCTCCTGGCCTGGTCGGCCAGGACGTCCGGCTTTTCCTTCTCGGTCGCGGGCGGCTTCATGGCGACGTTTTCCTTGCGCGGTATCACGTGCATGTGCAGGTGGAACACCACCTGGCCGCCGGCATTCTCATTGAATTGCTGCACCGTGATTCCGTCGGCGTCGAACACCTGCATCCCCGCCCTGGCGACCTTCTGCGCGATCCGTGCGACATGAGCGAGATCGTCCGGGTCGACGTCGAGAATATTGCGCGCGGCGTTTTTCGGAATCACCAGCGCATGCCCGGGCGCGCGCGGCATGATGTCGAGGAACACCAGCACGCGATCGTCCTCATACACCTTGTGACAGGGCAATTCGCCACGGATAATCTTGGCGAATATGTTGTTCGGATCGTAGTCCGGCATGTGCTCACTCCGTTTCCGCAGTCTTGCGGAAAGGGCTCAGGCCTTCAAGCTCGCGGCCGGCCGCATCCACATAGGCTCGCTCCCGCGATAGATAGTCGGCGATTGCCCGCCGCAGCGCCGGATCGTCGATGTAATGGGACGAATAGGTTGTGACGGGCGTGTAGCCGCGCGCGAGCTTGTGCTCGCCCTGCGCGCCTGCCTCGACCGTTCCGAGCCGGTTCGCGATCGCAAAGTCGATTGCCTGGTAGTAACAGAGCTCGAAATGCAAAAACGGGTGGTGTTCGATCGCGCCCCAATGCCGCCCGTAGAGTGCGTCGGTCCCGATGAAATTGATCGCCCCCGCTATGTAACGGCCATTGCGCTTTGCCATTACCAGCAGGATGCGGTCTGCCATCTGCTCGCCGATCAGCGAGAAGAATGCGCGCGTGAGATAGGGACGGCCCCATTTGCGCGATCCTGTGTCCGTATAAAACGCGAAAAAATCGTCCCACACCGCCTCGGTCAGGTCGGAGCCCGTGAGCGGATGAATCGTGATTCCGCTGTCGCCCGCCTCCCGTCGTTCCCGCCGGATCGCCTTGCGCTTACGTGAGGCGAGCGCCGCGAGGAAATCCTCGAAGGTCGAATAGCCCTCGTTTCGCCAGTGGAATTGCTGGTCGGTGCGCTTCAGGAATCCCCGGGTCGCGAGCAGGTCCCAGTCCGCCTTTGGGGCGAAGGTGACATGCACCGACGAAGCCTGGCGTTGTTCGCACAAGGCAACGAGGCCGGCCGCCAGAACCTCCTTCACCGCCTGGGCATGGGGGCCGGGCTTCACCATCAGACGTGGCCCGGTGGCCGGCGTGAATGGCACGGACACCTGAAGTTTGGGATAATAGCGCCCGCCCGCTCGCTCATAGGCGTCGGCCCAGCCGTGATCGAAGACGTATTCTCCCTGCGAATGTGACTTGAGATAGCAGGGGGCGACGCCGAGAACGTCGCCCGAAACGGTTTCGGCAAGCAGATGCTGCGGCGCCCATCCGGTTCGCTTCGTGGCCGAACCGGAGACCTCGAGTGCCGACAAAAAAGCATGACAAACGAAAGGGTTGGTGGCGTTTTTCAATGTAGCCGGATACGAATGATCCAATATGTGAAATCGTTGATCTGAGTTCTCAGGCATTTCGCCGCCTGTGGCGCAAAGATCCCAGGCGGCGGCGGGGATGCCGCCGAGGCCAGACAGCACCCGGAGCTGGATTTCTGGAGGACGGTCGTTTCGCGGAGCGGCAGTTTCGGACATCCCGCGTAGTCTTACCCGAAGTTTATGGCCGAAATCCCTCGAAAATCATCTGGTCCGCCCAGCGGCCGGCGCGCAGCCGGTCGGGTTCGCCGCGGACGGTCCAGGTCAGGAGCGGCAGCCCGAAGCCCCAGCGGCCGAGCAGCGGCCAAAAGCCGGGCAATTCGCGGACGGACCACGCCAGAAAGTGGGGGCGCGCCTGGAACGCGTTCGCGACATAGCGGTCTCTGCTGCCACTGCGCACGCCGGGGTCGGGCGCGCTCTGCGCAACGAGACCGCGCGGCAAACCGGGTGCTACAGCCTGGAGCGCGCCGACTACGGTCGGATCGAAGGACATGGCGGCGATCGGACCGGCGTAGCCCATGACAACCTCTGCCACCCGTGCCGCGAGCCGCGAATCGCCATCGAAGCGGCTCTTCATCTCGAGAACCAGCGTGACACGTCCGGCAACAAGATCGCACAATTCGCCAAGCGTCATGATGCGGTCGGTGCTGGCTTTGAGTGCGACCTTTTTCAGTTCTGAAGCCGAAAGCGAAGCGAGCGGACCGTGGCGCTCCGTCAGCCGGTCCAGCGTGTCGTCATGGAACACCATGGCTTCGCCATCGGCCGCGATCTGCAGATCGCATTCGATGGCATATTGCGCCGTGATCGCAGCCGAGAATGCGGCAGCGGTGTTCTCGACGATGCCGATCGTCCGATCGTGCAATCCGCGATGCGCTACCGGCCGCGCGGTCAGCCAGTCGAGGCCGGGCATGGGTTTCGCCGTCAGGAGACCTCGAACATGCCTTCGACTTCGACTGCTGCGTCCAGAGGCAGCACCGAAACACCGATGGTGGTGCGTGCGTGACGGCCCTTGTCCGCGAAAGCGGTCACCATGAGATCAGACGCCCCGTTCATGACCTTGGGTCCGTCCAGGAAATCCGGGACCGCGCTGATGAACCCGCCGAGCCGCACGACCCGGATCACCTTGTCGAGATCGCCCAGCGCAGCCTTGGCCTGTGCCAGCACATTGACGGCACAGATCCGCGCCGCCCGCTGACCATCCTCCACCGACACCGCGGCGCCGAGCTTGCCCTTCGCAACCAGTTTGCCCTCCGCATCGAGGCAGAGCTGCCCGGAAATGACCAGCAGATTTCCACTCCTCACGAAGCCGACATAGTTCGCAATCGGCGCAGCCGGCGTCGGGAGTGCAATTCCCAGGTCCGCCAGCTTTTTCTCGACCGCGCCTGCCATTCCCGCCTCCTGCGGCGCCGTGTGCGCCTCACAATGGACGCATTCTCTTCGCCGATTGAACAGTCATTCGCAAGTGAAAGCGTTGCGGTCCAGCGGCGACGGCCTTATCTTTCGTCCAAGAGGTCGAATTCCATGCGCGATGCAAGTTGTCTGGGCTCCGCTCTTGTGCTGGTGATCGCTGCGGGCAGTTGTCTTGCGGCGCCGGCACAGTCTCCGGACCGGATCGAATTCGCCTCGCATCGCGCGGTCTACGACCTGAAGCTTTCGTCGGCGCGCGGCAACCGTCCGGTCGAGGCGGTGCGCGGGCGCATCCTTTACGATTTTTCCGGCAGTCAGTGCGAAGGTTACGCCCTGCAATTCCGGCAGGTCTCGGAAATCGATGCCGGCGAAGGCGTTCGGATGATGACCGACATGCGTGCAACCACCTGGGAAGATGCCGCCGCCAAATCGTTCCGTTTCAATTCCCAGAATTTTGTCGATCGCAAGCTCAAGAGCGCGGTCGATGGTCGAGCCGAGCGCGAAGGCTCGCAGGTCGACGTCAACCTAAGCAAGCCTTCGGCGAAGGCATTCGCGATCGGGACGAGGATTTTCTTTCCGACCGATCACATGCGCCGCATCATCATCGCTGCGCGGGCCGGCGAGACGCTGCTTGAGGCTCCGGTCTTTGACGGCTCGGACACCGGCGAGAAAGTCTATGATACCCTGACCGTCATCGGCCAGGCGATCGAACCGCAAACCAGCGCGCCCGACGATGCGGCGGCCGGTGATGCCCAACTCCTGCAGATGCGCCGATGGCCGGTCACCATCAGCTATTTCGACAAGTCGAAGGCGGGCGGCGACCAAACTCCCGTCTACGGGATTCGATTCGAGCTTTACGAGAACGGCATTTCGCGAGCGCTTGCGCTCGACTACAACGACTTCGTGGTTGCCGGCACGATGACCTCGCTCGAAATGCGTCCGGCCAAGCCCTGCGAGTGAGGGGGCGGTTTACCCGTTCTCATCGAGCGCGAGACCGCGCATGATGGCACCGCGACCGAACTTCGCCCGCAGGGTGTCGACGGCGCGCTCGCTGCTTGCGGCCTTGCGCGCGCGCGGATCGACGAGATCGTCCGGATCGGCCGCATCGGCGGACTTGAGGTTCGACACACCTATCCCGATCAGCCGGAATTTGGTGCCATCGATCTCCTTGGCGAGCAGTTCGCGACCGCAATCGAAGATTCGCCGCGCAAGCTGGGTCGGATCGCTCAGAGAGCGGGCGCGCGTGCGGGTCTGAAACTCGGCGGTCTTGAGTTTGATGGTAACGGTCGTTCCGCTGACGCCGCTTGCCTTGAGCCTCGCGGATACGCGCTCGCTCAGGCCCCACAGAAGCTTTTCCAGCGGCCGCAGCGCCGCGATGTCAGTATCGAAGGTGGTCTCGGCGGAAATGCTCTTGGCGTCACGGTCGGGAACGACCTTGCGGTGGTCGATGCCGCGGGCCAGACGGCTCAACCGCTGGCCCTCGGGGCCAAGGCGGCGCATCAGCTCGATCTCGTCGCTTCTCTGCAGGTCGGCAATGGTACGAAAGCCACCGCGTGCGAGGCGCTCCTGGGCGACTTTGCCTATGCCGAAGATGATCGAGATCGGCTTCGCTGCAAGGAAGCTTGCCGCTTCGGCGCGTCCAAGCATTGCGAAACCGCGGGGTTTGTCGAGGTCGGACGCGATCTTGGCGAGGAACTTGTTGTACGACAGGCCCACCGAGACTGTGATTCCGACTTCGCGCTCCACCGCAATTGCAAAGCGCGCGAGCGATTGCGCCGCGCTTCGGCCATGGAGCCGTTCGGTGCCTGACAGATCGAGAAAAGCTTCGTCGATCGAAACTGGTTCGACAAGCGGCGTAAGTTCGCGCATCCGCTTTCGTATCTCTCTTGCCACCGCGGCATATTTCGCCATGTCGGGGCGAACGACGACCGCATCCGGGCAGAGGCGGCGCGCCTTGAACATCGGCATCGCGGAATGCACGCCATAGGTGCGCGCGATGTAGCAGGCGGTCGAGACGACGCCGCGAACGCCGCCTCCCACAATCAGCGGTTTGTCGGCGAGGGACGGGTCGTCACGCTTTTCAATGGTGGCGTAGAACGCATCGCAATCGATATGGGCGACCGACAGCGCATGGATTTCCGGGTGCCGGGCGAGGCGCGGCGAGCCGCACGCGCCGCAGCGCGTGGCGGATACGGTTTCAGACAGACAGTCGCGGCAAAGACCGTGCATCACGGAGTATCGCGTTCGATGGGCCGCCCCGAAAGCAGCGCTCGGGCGCCGACGATGCGTTCCGGCGGGGTCGCTGTCTCCGTGGCGAATGCCAGCATGGCCGATTCGTCTTCGGCAAGGTGGTCGAGCACGCCGGCAAGGAAGCTTGGCTCGCGCGCCGCGGCTCGAATGTCACGGGGGCTAATTCCGGTCGCGGCCAGGAATCGCCCGAGCCGGGCGGGATCGGCCGCGAGGAAGGAAAGTGCCTGAATGGCCACAGTTTCGGCCTCGGCCCGATCCGGCTTTGCCTCTTTAACCATCGGTTCCGTTTGCCTTTCCGTAAGGAATGGGAACTACCTTGGCGCGCATTGCCCGGGCCCGAATTTTGCTATTGCGGGGGTCCGTTGCCTTGGCAATCTGGGCGGGGTGCAGCATAGCCCAGGAGGGGCGGGGAATGGCCAAGACTGTCCTGATCGTGGAGGACAATGAGCTCAACATGAAGCTCTTCCACGATCTACTGGAGGCACATGGCTATCAGACCGTCGGCACCCGCAATGGAATCGATGCCATGGACCTTGCCCGCCAGCATCGGCCCGACCTGATCCTGATGGATATCCAGTTGCCGGAAGTGTCCGGCCTCGAAGTCACAAAGTGGCTGAAGGATGATGCCGAGCTCAAGGCGATCCCGGTGGTCGCTGTGACTGCCTTTGCCATGAAAGGCGACGAGGAGCGCATCCGCGCGGGTGGCTGCGAAGCCTATCTGTCAAAGCCGATCTCGGTCGGCAAGTTCATCGAAACGATCCGCCAGTTTCTTGGAAATGCATAGGGGCAGAGACGAATGACAGCGCGCGTCCTTGTTGTCGACGACGTGCCGGCGAATGTGAAGCTGCTGGAAGCGCGGCTCTCGGCCGAATATTTCGACGTCACCACGGCCCATAGCGGAGCCGAGGCGCTGGCAGCGTGCGAGCGTGCGGAATGCGACATCGTATTGCTCGACGTGATAATGCCGGGTCTCGACGGATTCGAAGTCTGCCGAAAGCTCAAGAGCAATCCGGCAACGCATCACATTCCGGTCGTGATGGTGACCGCGCTCGATCAGCCGTCCGATCGGGTGACCGGGCTGCAGGCGGGCGCCGACGATTTCCTCACCAAGCCGGTCTCCGACATCGCGCTGATCGCGCGCGTTCGGTCGCTGACGCGGCTGAAGATGATGACCGACGAGCTGCGCATGCGCGCGGTCACCTCGCGCGAGATCGGCATCGAAAGTGCCGAGCGGGAGGCGATCACGGAACAGGGCGGCCGGGGCCGCATCCTGATCGTCGATGACCGCAGATCGTCCTATGAACGGCTGGCCGCAATGCTCGAAAAAGAGCATATCGTCGACATCGAGCCCGACCCGAGCGCCGCGTTATTCCGTTCCGCCGAGGGCAATTACGAACTCCTCATCGTTTCCCTGAGCCTTGAGAATTTCGACGGGCTGCGGCTCTGCAGCCAGCTCCGCTCGCTCGACCGCACCCGCAATCTTCCGATCCTGGCGCTCTGCGAGCCGGACGACACCGCGCGGCTGATGCGTGGGCTCGAAATCGGCGTCAACGACTACCTGTTGCGTCCGATCGACAGCCATGAATTGCGCGCACGGGTCCGCACCCAGATCAAGCGCAAGCGCTATACCGAACGGCTGCGCGACAACGTCCAGATGTCGATCGAGGCGGCGATCACCGATGCGCTGACCGGCCTGCACAACCGCCGATACATGGAAAGCCATCTCGGAAAACTCGTCGAGCAGGCCTCCGCGCGCGGCAAGCAGCTCGCGGTGCTGGTCCTCGACATCGATTTTTTCAAGTCGATCAACGATTCCTATGGCCACGATTGCGGCGATGACGTCCTGCGCGAATTCGCGATCCGCGTTCGCAAGTCGATCCGCGGTATCGATCTCGCTTGCCGGGTCGGCGGCGAGGAGTTCGTCGTGGTGATGCCCGAGACGGATATGGCGGTGGCATCGACCGTGGCCGAACGATTGCGGCGCAAGATTGCGGTCGAGCCGTTCCCGATCGAGCAAGGCAAGCGCATGATCGACGTGACCATCTCGATCGGCATCGCATCGCTGGAATCGGCCCACGACACGGCCGCCCAACTCCTGAAGCGCGCCGATCAGGCGCTCTATCGCGCCAAGCGCGACGGCCGCAATCGCGTGGTCGCCGACGCCGCGTAGGCGTCGCGTGACGGCGCTCGCTCGGGTTCCAGGCAATTCCGAGGGAACCTTCGGAGGGTGCAGTCCCACGGATCGTCGCCCGCTATGCAGGCGCCGGCCGGAAACCCTAATCCTTTACGTTGACGAAAGGTTGCAGCGCCCAAGGGGGACTTCGGCTTTGCTTTCCGGGGGGCGCGGGGTTAGCCTCAAAACCAGAACGAAACAGCGGCGAGAGCCGCCGAAAACGGGTCAATTGCGGCTAAATGGCCCCGATTCGATAGCGCTTTGAAAACCCTACGGAGTGCTCAGGTCCGCCGCATCTCCTGGGTCCGTGGGGTTCGGCCGGCCCGGAGGCGGTGACGAGTGGCCTCCTCATGACACCGCTTCCGGCCGGCCACCTTTCTTTAGTCCTGGACGAATGCAATCCCGAGAGGAATGCAACCCAGAGACGGCTGCAATCTTGAATTGCAGGCCGGCCGCCGCTCGCATCGACTCGATAGGGACCGCGACGGCGAACCGTAATCCCCGGGCCGCTACTTGATCTTGGCTTCGCGGAACTCGACGTGTTTCTTCGCGATCGGATCGTATTTCTTCTTCGACAGCTTGTCGGTCATGGTCCGGGAATTTTTCTTGCTCACGTAATAATAGCCAGTGTCGGCAGATGACACGAGCTTGACCTTGATGGTGACGGCCTTGGCCATGATCGTCCTCAATGTGCGGGATTTGGCCGGAAACTAGCGGCAAAGCCGCCAAAGTCAAGGAAGCGCGGGCGTCAATTTCACGAGATCAACTCGCGGTAGAATACCTTCCGCGGCATCCGGTAGAACGGAACCGGCAGGTCGTGCCCGAACCCGGCCGCGACGCGCGCCTGCAATTCCTGCAACACCACGCCGGTGATCGTCGGCATATCCAGACTGCGCGCGTCCGCGATCGGCATCCACACCAGTTCGACCAGTTCCGCATCGGGATGGACCACATTCTCCACCCGGTGAGCGATGGTTGCGGCATCGACTGCAAAGAATCGGGTGTCGAACCGGCGCGGACGCCGCGACGGCGTGATGGCACGGGCGATGAAATGCAGCGACGACAGGTCCGGATAAAATCCGGCATTTGCGAAGTCGGCCCAGGGACCCGCCGGCGCCGGCACGTTTTCGCTGCGGGGCGCGCCCAGCACGAGTCCCGTTTCCTCGAAGGTCTCGCGGATCGCGGTCAGCGCAAGTCCCCTGGCACGTCCCGCGCTCGGACGCTGCATGCTGCGCATCAGATATCGTTCGGTGAACGGATTGAGGGGAGCCGCCACCGGCATCAGCCGGTCATTGGGCTCCATCCGGCCGCCGGGAAAGACGAACTTGCCGGGCATGAACTTGTGGCCGTGATGGCGCTTGCCGAGCAGCACCTTCGGAACGGTCCCCGAACGATCGACGATGATCAGCGTCGCGGCATCCCTGGGGCGCACATTCGGCGACGAGCGATCACGCTCGGCCGCCGTCAGGCGCTGCTCGAGATCGGTCAATTCGCGCATCGGGGTGTTGTCGCGGCCGGCAACGGATCGGACTTATCGCCTTCGGGATCGAAACCATGCATCCGCATCGCCCATTGCCAGGCGACCACCGCCCCCTTGATGGGATGCATCAGCGCGAAGGCCAGCGAAAGCGTCAGTGGCAGCCAGATCGCGGCGTGCATCCAGTAGGGCGGGGCGAACGCCATTTCGACCGCCAGCACCAGCGGCACGACGATATGTCCCACCAGGACGATGTTCAGATAGGCCGGGAAGTCATCCGCGCGATGGTGATGCAGCGCCTCATTGCAGGCCGGGCAATGGTCGTTGACCTTCAGCAGCGCGCGGAACATGCGGCCGCGCCCGCAGGACGGGCATCGATTGCTCAATCCGCGCCGGATTGCGAGCCACCCGTCGCGGGGCGGAAGTGCGGTGGTGTCGGTCATGGTGTTCATCCTCGCCGCTTGCGCGGCAATCGGTCTTCGCGCCTGGGAGCCGGACGGGAGCGGCTTGAGCGCGAGGGGGCAGGGAGGCGCTTGCCCGCGCGGCCTTCGGACAGCAATTCGAACCGCAAGGCTCCGGCCACCGGGATCGCCTCGACCAGTCGCACCGTCACGGTATCGCCAAGCCGGTAGGTTTCGCCGGTAGAGCGTCCGATCATGGCGTGGCGGTCCTCATGATACTGGAAGTAATCGTCGCCGATGGTGCGGGCTGGAATGAATCCGTCCGCACCGGTTTCGTCAAGCTTCACGAACAGCCCGGCGCGAGTGACCCCGCCGATCCGGCCTGCGAACGTGGCGCCGATCCGGTCGGCCAGATGATGTGCGATCAGCCGGTCGGTGGTCTCTCGCTCGGCCGCCATGGCACGCCGTTCCGAGGCGGAAATACGGGCGGAAATCTCGTTCAGGAATTTGGCATCCGCGTCGTCGGGGAGGGCGCCGTCGCCGAGCTTGAGCCCGCGGATCAGCGCACGATGCACGATCAGGTCGGCATACCGGCGGATCGGTGATGTGAAATGCGCATAGCGCCGCAGCGCCAGCCCGAAATGTCCGTAATTCTCCGCGGAATATTCAGCCTGCGCCTGGCTGCGCAAAACCACCTCGTTCACCAGAATCTCGGTATCGGTGTTCCTGACCTGTTGCAGCACGGTGTTGAACAGCGAGGGCCGAAGCACCGTCCCCTTCGGAAAAGACATGTCGAGGGTGCGCAGAAGATCGCGCAGCGCCTCGACCTTTTCGAGCGACGGCTCGTCATGCACGCGGTAGATCAGCGGCATGGTGGCGCGTTCCAGCGCCTCCGCCGCCGCGACATTGGCGAGGATCATGAATTCCTCGATCAGGCGATGCGCGTCGAGCCGCTGCGGAATGATGACGCGATCCAGCGTGCCGTCGGCCTTCAGCAGGATCTTTCGCTCCGGCAGATCGAGATCGAGCGGACCGCGGGTGTCGCGCGACTTTTTCACGGCGCGATATGCAGCATAAAGCGGATCGAGAATGCTGTCCTTGATCGGAGCGGTGGTGTCGTCGGTGTTTCCGTCAATTGCATCCTGCGCCTGCGCATAGTGAAGCTTCGCCGCCGAGCGCATCAGGATGCGATGGAAGCTGTGCGAGCGCTTGCGGCCGTCCGCAGCAATCACCATGCGCACCGCAAGCGCCGCGCGATCGGCGTTCGGCTTCAGGGAGCACAGATCGTTGGAGATGCGCTCTGGCAGCATCGGCACGACGCGGTCCGGAAAATAGACCGAATTGCCACGATCGAGCGCCTCGCGATCGAGCGCCGAGCCGGGGCGGACATAATGGGCGACATCGGCGATCGCGACGGTGACAATGTGTCCGCCCCGATTGGCGGGATCGGAATCGGCTTGCGCGAACACCGCATCGTCGTGATCCTTGGCGTCGGCCGGATCGATGGTGACGAGCGGCAGTTTGCGCCAGTCCTCGCGACCGCCGGAAAGGCCGGCAGGCCTGGCGGCCTCGGCTTCCGCCAGCGCATCGCGCGAAAACACATGCGGAATCCCGTGGGCGTGAATGGCGATCAGGCTGACCGCACGCTCCCCCTTGAGCGACCCCAGACGCTCCTTGATCTTGCCGGTCGGAAGTCCAAAGCGGCCTTCCTTGGCGACATCCGCCGCCACGAGTTCACCGTCCTGCGCCTCCATCGTCGCGTTCGGTGCAATCGCGAGTTCGCGGCCCAGCGATTTCTTGTCGACCGGGATCAGCCGTCCGCCTCCACCGGGTAGCACGCGAAAAATCCCGATCATGCGTTTCTTCGCACGGTCGAGCACCTTGATGACGCGTCCGGAATAGCCGGCGGAGCCATCGCGCTCGGAAAGCCTTTCGACGCGCAGCAAGGCGCGATCACCGATACCCGCTGCTTCGCCCGGCTTTGCCTTGCGGGGTGTCAGCACACGGATGCGCGGCACCTCGCCATGGGCCTCTTCATCCCATTCGGTCGGCACCGCGATGATCTCGCCATCCCGGTCGCGTTCGATGATGTCGGCCAGGGTGACCGAGGGCAGGGTGCCGGGCTTGTGCAAGGTCTTGCGCCGCTTCTCGACCGCTCCCTCGTCCGCGAGGTCGCGCAGCACGCGCTTCAATTGCACGCGGTCGGCATTCTTCAGGCCGAACGCGCGCGCGATCTCGCGTGTGCCGGCCTTGCCGGCATGATCCTTGATGAACGCGAGCAATTGCTCCCGGGTGGGGAACGGGGGCGCGTGTTGTTTCGAACTGGCCAAGATGACCTTTTATGTGGCCTCAGCCGGTCTTTCCGGCAAGGGCCTAATTCGCGACCTTGCGTTTTCGTTGCGGGGGCGCGGCTTCGCCGCCGGCTGCGGGACCGGCGGTCTTTCCGCGCGATTTCGAAGCCGCCGCCTTGGACGAAGCCTTGCGCGGCGTCGGAATTTTTGCCGCGGGTTTCCCGTCCGCGGCTTCCGGTCTTGCGGCTTTCGCTTTCTTTGCCCTGGCCGGCCCGGCGGCTGCAGCGGTCTGACCTGTCGTCGTCCCCTTTGCCGACTTCGCCGCCGCCTTGGGCTTTGGCGCGGCCTTTTTCTTTTTTCCGCCACCCGCGGCGATCCGGGCGTCGATCAACGCGACCGCTTCGGCGAGCGTGATGGTGTCCGGCGTCTTGTCTGATGGCAAGGTCGCATTCACCCCGTCGTGGCTCACATAGGCACCGTAGCGGCCGTTCTTCACCACGATCGCACCGCCCTTGTCGGGGTGGTCCCCCAGCGAGCGGCCGGGATCGGCGCCGAAACGGCGGCCTTTGCCGGGATTTGCCTTCTTTTCCGCAATCAGGGTCACGGCGCGGTTCAGTCCGATATTGAGGACCTCGTCGCCCGGTTCCAGATTTGCGTAGGTCTTGCCGAGCTTCACATAGGAGCCGAAGCGGCCGATCCCGGCGATGATCATCTCGCCGCTTTCAGGATCCTTGCCGACATCGCGTGGCAACGAAAGCAGCCCGAGTGCAATGTCCAGATCGACGTCATCGGGTGCCAGGCCCTTGGGAAGCCCTGATCGTTTTGGCTTCTCCTTGGTTTCCGGGTTGCCTTCGCCAAGCTGAACATAGGGACCGAACCGGCCGCCGCGCAGCGTCACGTCAAGACCCGTCTCGGGATCGGTGCCGAGGAGCTTCGTTGCGCTGTCGGCGCCGTTCGCGCCCGGGGCGAGCTGGCGGGTGTAGCGGCATTCCGGATAGCGCGAGCAGCCGACGAAGGCGCCGAAGCGGCCGACCTTCAGGGAGAGCTGGCCTTCACTGCAATTCGGGCATTGCCGCGGGTCACCCCCGTCCTCGCGCCTGGGGAAAACGTGCGGGCCGAGCAGCTCGTTGAGCGCGTCGAGAACCTGGGTGATCCGCAGGTCCTTGATCTCGCCAACCGCGGCGATGAAGTCGTCCCAGAAGTCGCGCAGGAGCTGATGCCACTCCAGTTCGTTGTTGGAGACCTTGTCGAGCTGCTCCTCCAGCGAGGCGGTGAAATCGTATTCGACATATTTCTGGAAGAAGCTTTCGAGGAAGCCGACCACCAGCCGGCCCTTGTCCTCCGGTACGAGACGCTTCTTGTCGATCCGCGTATAGCCGCGATCCTTCAGGACCGCGAGGATCGAGGCATAGGTGGAAGGCCGGCCGATGCCGAGTTCCTCCATGCGCTTGACCAGCGACGCCTCGGTGAAGCGCGGCGGCGGCTCGGTAAAATGCTGCGTGGCGCTGATGTGATCCTTGCGTAGCTTCTCGCCCTGCGACATGGCCGGCAGGCGCCTGGAATCCTCATCTTCAATGTCGTCGTCCTGGCCCTCCTGATATAATGTCAGAAAGCCGTCGAACTTGATCACCTGTCCGGTGGCACGCAATTCGAGATTGCGCGCGGCGACCTGCGCCGTGATGTCGACAATGGTCCGCTCCAGCTCGGCGGACTGCATCTGGCTTGCGACCGCGCGGTTCCAGATCAGTTCGTACAGCTTCGCCTGATCGGGATCGAGCGCACGCCGGACGTCACGCGGTGTGCGGGCGGCATCGGTGGGGCGGATTGCTTCATGCGCTTCCTGCGCATTCTTCGACTTGTTCTGGTACCGTCGCGGCGCGTCCGGCACGTAATCCTTGCCGTAATTCTTCCCGATCATCGACCGGATCCCGGCGATGGCCTCCTGCGCCATGTCGATGCCGTCGGTCCGCATATAGGTAATGAGGCCGATGGTTTCGCCGTCGATATCGATGCCCTCGTAGAGGCGCTGGGCGACCCGCATGGTGTGGGCGGGAGCGAAGCCGAGCTTGCGGCTTGCCTCCTGCTGCAGGGTGGAGGTGGTGAAGGGGGGCGGGGGATTGCGGCGGGCCGGCTTGGCCTCGACCGATGCGACCGTGAAGGTGGCGGTCTCCAGCGCCTGCTTGAAGTCTTCGGCTTCCTGGCCCGAACCGATATCGAGCCGCGTGATCTTGCGGCCGTCGGCGCCGACAAGGCGCGCCTCGAAGGTCTCATCCCGGGGGGTCGCCAGCGAAGCAACCAGCGACCAGTATTCACGCGCGACGAATTTCTCGATTTCGAGCTCCCGGTCGCAGACCAGGCGAAGCGCAACCGACTGCACGCGTCCGGCCGAGCGCGCGCCCGGCAACTTGCGCCACAGGACCGGCGAGAGGGTAAAGCCGACGAGGTAATCGAGGGCGCGGCGCGCCAGATAGGCATCGACCAGCGCATGATCGATCTTGCGCGGATGCTTCATTGCCTCGCTGACGGCCTGCTTGGTGATGGCGTTGAATACCACCCGCTCGATGGTCTGGTCCTTGAGCGCCTTCTTCTCCCTCAGCACCTCAAGCACATGCCAGGAGATGGCCTCGCCCTCGCGGTCCGGGTCGGTGGCCAGAATCAGCTTGTCGGCGCCCTTCACGGCACGGGCGATGTCGTTGATCCGCTTCTGGGCGCGCTCGTCGACCTCCCAGATCATCTTGAAATTGTGATCGGGGTCGACCGATCCGTCCTTGGCCGGCAGATCGCGAATATGCCCGAACGAAGCCAGAACCTCATAGCCTGGACCGAGGTATTTGTTAATGGTCTTGGCCTTGGCCGGGGATTCGACGACCACGATATTCATGAAATTCCAACAGGTTAGGTCCAGACTTCGGACCCCCAAGGGCGAGTCAGGCGCTTAGGTGGGGCCGGACCATGGGTAAATCGACCCCTTGAGTCAAATTGGGAGGCCCGCGCATAGGGCAGAGCCCGGTCGATTACATCGCGGTATATTGCAACCGGAGATAGATTTAATTAAGTTGTGCAATCAATCGGATTGGCTGGAGCCGGCGCCACGCGATGACCAAAGAAGCGCCCCTTGCTGCCAACGAAAGAACGGCTGCTGTGGCCTATATCGCCGACATGACCGGTGGGCTTGCCCTGATTGCCCGCCGCCATGGCCTCCATACGCTTGGCTATCTGCTCGACATGGCAAGACTTGAAGCCGAAAACCTCAAGGGCACGGACGGCCCTCTGCGATAGTCAGCACCGGATTCAGATCAGCGCGATCCGTCCGCCGATTTGCCGCTCCAGGCGGCCCGCAATTTCGAGCTCCAGCAGCACCGTCCGCACGACCGCCGGGCGGGCCCCTGACAGGCGGATCAGGTCATCAATCTCGACCGGGGTGGGTCCGAGCAGCGCCAGAATGCGACGCCGCTCGTCGTCGGCGGGCTCGGCAGCCGAATCATGCGGATCCGGGGCGGGCTCGCTTGCGGGCAGGGCGATGGTCCGGCCAAGGATCGGGGCGAGGACGTTCAGGACGTCGCTGGTTTCGGTCACCAGCGCCGCGCCCTGCTTCAACAGGCCATTGGTGCCCTCGCAGCGAGGATCGAGCGGGGAACCTGGAACGGCGAACACTTCGCGACCCTGCTCAAGCGCCAGACGGGCGGTGATCAGGGAGCCGGACCGGCGCGCGGCTTCAATGACCACGACGCCAAGCGACAGACCGGCGATCAGACGGTTGCGGCGGGGAAAGTCTCGGGCGCGAGGTTCCCATCCGAACGGCATTTCCGAAATCGCGGCGCCCTGCTCAAGCAGCTGTTCGACCAGAGTAGCGTGTTCAGGTGGATAGATGCAATCCTGACCGCCCGCCAGAACCGCGACCGTGCCTCTGCCGAGGGATGCACGATGCGCGGCGGCATCGATGCCGCGCGCGAGGCCCGACACCACGACAAATGCGGCATCGCCCAGTTCGCGCGCAATCTGACTGGCGAATTTCGCACCGGCAGCGGACGCATTCCGAGAACCGACGATCGCGACCATGGGCGATTTCAGGACGCCGACCCGCCCCCGCACGGAAATCAGCGGTGGCGCGTCATCGATCATCCGCAGCCGGGGGGGATAGTCGGGTTCGCCGACCGCGACGAAGACCGCGCCCTGACGCGAAGCGGTTTCGATTTCGCGCCGGGCTTCGTCCGTGGAACAGATGCGCCCGGGAGCCTGCGCGCCGCCCCGCCGCGCCAGCGCCGGCAACATCTCGATCGCCGCGCGCGCGCCGCCATAATGGTTCACCAGTGCGCGAAACGTGCGCGGACCCACATTCTCGCTGCGGATGAGACGCAGCCAGTCCAGCCGCTGGCCGTCGGTCAGCTTGACACCCTCGGCGGCTTCCGCGCGCGTCACGGCTTCACCGCGGATTGGCCGATCCTGGTTTCGGTGCCCGCGATCAAGCGCGCGATATTGGCACGGTGCATGACGAAGACCAGCACGGCCATCGCGAAGAACAGCGCCGCCGCTGAAGGATTGCCGAGCGCCCACAGCACCCCAGGTGTGACCGCGCAGGCGAGGAGTCCCGACAGTGATGAATAGCGTGTGATCGCCGCGATACCGATCCAGATCGCGCCATAGACCAAAACCGCGATCCACGAAAATCCGAGCAGGACGCCGATGAAGGTCGCGACACCTTTCCCGCCCCTGAATCCCAGCCATGCCGGAAAAAGATGTCCAAGAAGCGCGCCAAAGCCGGCGGCAATCGCAGGTTCCGCGCCAAGGAAATGCCGCGTCAGCACAACCGCCGCGGTGCCTTTCAGCATGTCGGCCAGCAAGGTTGCGGCGGCGAGGCCCTTGCGTCCGGTGCGCAGCACATTGGTCGCACCGATATTGCCGGAGCCGATCGCGCGGATGTCCGGGCCGCCGGCGCGTCTGGTCAGCAGCAGGCCGAACGGAATCGATCCGAACACATAGCCGATCGCCAGCGCGGCAAGAAAAACCGGCCACATCGCGAGAACGCCCGACCAGTCCGTCATGCCCAGCGCCTCGCCCGCCCCGCGCGATTGCGTCAGGCGGAAGCGTACTCGTAGGCGGTGCGGCCGGCAACGATGGTGCGGATCACGCGGCCTTCGAGACGCGCCTCATCAAACGGCGTGTTCTTGCACTTTGACTTGAGGTCGGACGGGTCGAGGACCCATGAGGTGTCGGGGTCGATGACGATCACGTCCGCCGGCGCGCCGTTGCGCAGGCTGCCGCCCGGCAGGCCCAGAAGCTCCGCCGGCTGTGTCGACATGGCCGCCAGCATCTGGGTGAGCGACAGGTGCTCGCCGTGGACCAGCCGCAGGCCGGCTGTCAGCATGGTTTCAAGCCCGATCGCGCCGGGGGCGGCCTCCGCGAAGGGCAGTCGCTTGGTCTCGACATCCTGCGGATTGTGGTCCGACATGATAATGTCAACCAGGCCGGATGCGACCGCCTGCACCAGCGCGGCGCGATCCTGCTCGGCCCGCAGCGGCGGCGCCAGCTTGAAGAAGGTACGGTACGGGCCGATGTCGATCTCGTTCAGCGTGAGGTGATTGATCGAGGCAGCGGCGCTGACCGGCAGCCCCGCATCCTTCGCGCGGCGCAGGATTTCCAGCGATTCCCGACAGGTGATCGAGGCGGCATGATAACGGCACCCGGTCAGCGCAACCAGCCGCATGTCGCGTTCCAGCATCACCGCTTCGGCTGCCGTCGGAATGCCATGCAGTCCGAGGCGTGCCGCGAGTTCGCCTTCGTTCATCACGCCTTCGCCGACGAGATCGGGGTCTTCGGTGTGATGCACGACGAGCGCGTCGAAGTCGCGGGCATAGGTGAGGGTACGGCGCATCACCAGTGCGTTGGTCACGCTTCTCGTGCCGTCGGTGAAGGCGACGGCGCCAGCGGCCTTTAGAAGGCCGATCTCGGTCATCTCCTTGCCTTCAAGGCCTTTGGTCAGGGCGGCCATTGGCTGGACATGCACGATCGCGGTGTCGCGCGCGCGCCGCATGATGAAGTCGACGATCGCCGGATCGTCGATCGCGGGCGAGGTGTCGGGCTGGCAGATGATCGTGGTGACGCCGCCTGCAGCTGCGGCCTGGCTCGCGGTTGCAAGGGTCTCGCGGTATTCCGCGCCGGGCTCTCCGACAAAGGCGCGGATGTCGATCAGGCCGGGCGCGACGATCCGGCCCTTGCAATCGACGACTTCGGTTCCCTCGGGCACGCCCGCGGCTCCGATGCCGCGCTTGGTTTCGCGGATCACGCCGTCGGCGATCAGCAGATCGCCCGGAAAATCAAGATCGCGGGACGGATCGACGATGCGGCCATTGGCGAGCAGGACGGGGCGGCGGTCGGACAGCATGTTTATGCGTTCGGCAGGTTGCGCGACAGCGCTTCGAGCACCGCCATGCGCACGGCGACACCCATCTCGACCTGTTCACGGATCAGCGATTGTGCGCCGTCGGCTACCGCGGAATCGATTTCGACACCGCGATTCATCGGCCCCGGATGCATCACCAGCGCATCCGGCCTGGCATAGGCGAGCTTCTTCTGATCGAGCCCGAAATAGGCGAAATATTCCTGTGTCGAGGGTACGAAGGAACCGTTCATCCGCTCGCGCTGCAGCCGCAGCATCATCACGATGTCCGCATTGTTCAGGCCCTCGCGCATGTCGCGCGTGACCTCGACGCCAAGACGCTCGACATGCGGCGGCAGCAGCGTGGAGGGCGCGACCACGCGCACGCGGGCGCCGAGCGCGTTCAGGAGATAGATATTCGAGCGGGCTACGCGCGAATGCAGGATGTCGCCGCAAATCGCGACGATGAGCCCTTCGATCGGGCCCTTGTTGCGGCGGATCGTCAGAGCATCGAGCAACGCCTGGGTCGGATGTTCGTGTGCGCCGTCGCCGGCATTGATGACCGAGCCATCCACCTTCTGCGCCAGCAATTCGACGGCGCCGGAGGCGTGATGGCGCACCACCAGGATATCCGGGTGCATGGCATTCAGCGTGATCGCGGTATCGATCAGCGTCTCGCCCTTTTTCATCGCCGACGAGTTCACCGCCATGTTCATCACGTCCGCACCAAGCCGCTTGCCGGCCAGTTCGAACGACGATTGGGTTCGGGTCGAGGATTCGAAGAACAGATTGATCTGGGTGCGGCCGCGCAGCGATGTACGCTTTTTCTCGATCTGGCGGTTGAGATCGACGAATTCCTCGGCCAGGTCGAGAAGTCCGCTGATCTCCTCGCGCGACAGCCCTTCGATCCCCAACAGGTGGCGCCGGTTGAGGACGAAGGACGATGTGGCGGCGATGTTCATTAAAGGCGGCTCTATAAGCCGATCGGACGGGGGCTGCAAGGCGCCTTTCGGTCCATCCCCAACCCGCCTGAACGAACATGCCTGGGTCGTGCTAGTGGTCCGATTCTAACATTCGCATCCCTTCTCGGCAGGCTCTTTTGCGAATGTTAGAATCAAAGGACCACTAGCAAGTACTGGATTCTAGTGGAGCTTTGGATTTGACATTCGCTTTGCGAGCCCGCGGCCGGGTGGGTAGCGAATGTCAAATCCGCTCCACTAGGATCGACTTGATCGGGGAACACGCTGATGCCGGAGATGCGCGACGCACTCAACCAGCCGCCTCCTTTCAGCGATGTGAATCTTTTTGCCACGGATCGCGCGCTGCAAGAGGCGGTGGCCGCCAACGGCGCCGCCGCGGAGGCCGAGGCGCTCTGGTCGTTCGGCCGGCATTGGGGACGCGGCGAATTGTTCGATCTCGCCGCGCTCGCCGACGCCAACCCGCCGCGGCTGCACGGCGATGCGGTGAGATTTCACCCCGCCTATCATCGCTTCATGGCGGAAAGCATGATGGCCGGCCTGCATTGCTCGACGTGGAGCGCCGACGGTTCCGTTGCAGCGGCTCCCGCGGAGGTGGCGCGCGCGGCGCGCTTCTACATGGTCGCGCAGGTCGAAAACGGCCATATGTGTCCGATCACCATGACCCGCGCTTCCGTCGCGGCACTGTCGGCGCAGCCCGATCTGCGTGAACGCGTGATGCCGAAGATCACATCGCACGCCTACGACCCGAGCTTCCGCCCGTGGCAGCAGAAGTCCGCCATGACGCTCGGGATGGGCATGACCGAGAAGCAGGGCGGCACCGATGTGCGCACCAATACGACGCAGGCCGTCCGCGATGGCGACGGGTACCGGATCGACGGCCACAAGTGGTTCATGTCGGCGCCGATGTCGGACGCGTTCCTGGTGCTTGCCCAGGCGCCGGACGGCCTGACCTGTTTCTTCATGCCGCGCTTTCGCAGGGACGGCCGCGTCAACGGTCTGTATTTCCAGAAACTGAAGGACAAGCTCGGCAACCGTTCCAATGCTTCGTCCGAGGTCGAATTCCATGATGCCGTCGCGCAACGGATCGGCGACGAGGGCGGGGGGATCAGAACCATCATCCGGATGGTGCAACTGACGCGCCTCGACTGCGCAATCTCGTCGGCCGGACTGATGCGCGCGGCATTGTCGCGCGCGCTGCATCATGCGCGGCACCGCGTCGTGTTTCAGAAAAAGCTTGTCGACCAGCCGATGATGCGCGCCGTGCTCGCCGATCTGGCGCTCGATTCGGAGGCGGCGATCGCGGTGGTCATGCGCCTGTGCTGCTCGTTCGATCGCGCCGCGGACGATCCGCTCGAAGCGGCGCGCGCGCGCATCCTGACACCGGTCATCAAATACTGGATTTGCAAGAGCGCGCCGGCCTTCGTCTATGAGGCGATGGAGTGTCTCGGTGGCAATGGCTATGTCGAGGACCATGGGCTTGCCCGGCTCTATCGCGAAGCGCCCGTCAACGCGATCTGGGAGGGCTCTGGCAATGTCATGGTGCTGGATTTCCTGCGCTCGATGCGCAACGCCGAGGAAGCACGGGCGGTGCTGGGAGCATTGAAGGCGGAAGCATCCGATCTTCCCGGTATTGCGGAGATGGTCTCGACGATCGAGCGATCGGTTTCGGTTCCGGATGCCGAGGCGCTCGCGCGCCCGGCGGCCGAAATGCTTGCGATTCTGGCGGCGGCCGCGGCCCTGCAATCGTCCGCGCCCGAGATCGCGGCGGCATTCTGGGCGATGCGATCGGGGCAGGGGGCGCGTCTGTATGGCGTCGCGCCGGAGAATCCGTTGCCGCTGCTCGAGCGCGCCGCCCCGGCCTGAACGCGGCGCTACCACCCGTCCCGTTCGGCGGCGAGTCGAAGGAAATCCAGCGCACCCTGCAGAATGAAAATGGCAGCGTGCTGGTCAATCACGGCGGCGCGCCTGGCACGGCTGACATCCGCGGCGATCAGTTCGCGTTCGACGGCGGCGGTGGACAGCCGCTCATCCCAAAGCGCGATCGGCAGTTCGGTCAATCTCGCGAGGTTGCGCGCGAAGGCGCGCGTCGACTGCGCGCGGGGACCTTCGGTGCCGTCCATGTTGACCGGCAGCCCGAGGACGAATCCGGCCGCCCGACGCTCGGCTGCAACCTGGATCACGCGGGCCGCGTCGGCCTGGAACGCCTTTCGCCCGATGGTCTCGACGCCGGCCGCAAGCCTGCGATCCGGATCGGACGCGGCAACGCCGATGGTCTTTGTGCCGAGATCAAGGCCGATCAGCGCGCCTCGCGCGGGTAACAGGGGCGCTGCTTCGGAGAGCGGACAAACGACGGCGGCCATCGCGTGCTCATAGCACAGGCACCGGCGCAGGCGATCGCAGACTGTGCTATGGGCGCGACCGGCCGCCGGTCTTCCGGGCGGGCCGCGTCAATCAATAGCGAGCGCAGGATGAACGACACCGCCGCCGAGCCGACCGACGCGCAACCCGGACCATGCCGGCCGTGGGGCTTCTGGGTCACGACGGCCATCGGCATTGCGGCGATCTTGGCCTGGTTCGCATTTCAGCTGCTTGCCGTTTCGCTCACACTCGCCGCGCTCGGAGTCGGCTCCGGAGCCAGCGATTTCGAGCTGATGACCCTGGCCTCGCACGCGCTCACCATTGCGGTTGCGACCATCGTGTCCATGCCCGCGCCGATCGCGGTGATCGCGCTCGCGGCGCGGCTGGCCGGTTGCACCGTCACCGAATATCTTGCGCTGCGAATGCCGACACGCGCCGATCTCATCGTCGGTGTTCTGATCGTTGCGGTGCTGCTGCCGCTCGGCGATCTGAGTTCCTGGCTGAGCGGTCGCGATATTGTCCCGGCCGCGGTGATCGACGCCTATCGCAGCGCACGGGACTCGGGAATTGTCGTCCTGCTGATTGTGGCGCTGGTTGTGGCTGCTCCGCTGATGGAAGAGATTCTGTTCCGCGGATTTCTGTTCCGCGGCTATGTCAATTCGCCGCTGGGCGTGGCTGCGACGATCCTGCTGACCTCGGCGGGATGGGCGGTGATGCATATCCAGTACGAGGCCTTCTATATGGTGCAGATTTTCGTGCTGGGATGCGCGTTCGGATGGCTGCGCTGGCGCAGCGGATCGACGCTGCTCATCATCTTCCTGCATGCACTCGTCAACGCCGCGGCGCTGACACAGGTGGCCTTCCTGGTCGAACGCGCGGGAATGCAGTGAGATGCCTCAGCGCTTTGCGACGAAGCCGTCGCGGATCGCCTCGATCCGGGTCTGGGCGGTATAGGCGGTGCCGTCGCGATGGTGCCAGGTGACGGCCGCGTCGCATTGCACGGTGCCGTTCGGTCGAATGCGCCAGGTCTGGTTGTCGATCAGACGGTGCTCGCAGACATTGCCGTCCGGCGGGGTGATCAGGATCGATCCGGTGCGCAGGTCATCGTCGCTGGTTTCGAACCCGGCCTGACTGGCCGGGGGCGCATCCGGCGCGAAGTCCGGCAGCAGCCGGCCGTCGGACAGGCTGGTCGCAATCACGAAGATCAGCATGATGGCGGCCAGCACGGCCCGCCGTCCGTCGCGAGCTGCCCACAGATGATGCTCCAGTGACCGCTTCGGCCGTGCCATGCAGGGTCTCCGTGTCTTTCGCTCGCAATTTTCGGTGAATTGCGTTGACGATTCGTGTGCGTCCGCGAAAGCCCTGCGCCGTCATGGTGTTATGCGGGTGGTCGTGCGCGCGTCCGGGGCCGCTGGGGAGCGCTTGCTGCACGGGCGCCCAATTTCCTGCTATAATGCAATCATGAATATGCTGACCCAGATTCCGATCATCGACGTTCGCGACGGCGGCCCGCTGCGGCAGGCGCAGGAAGGTGCCGTGAGGGCACAGGCATTGCGCGATGACTGCCTGTCGTTCTTTCCCGGGCCCGTCGCCGCGGCATTGCCGGTGCTGGACCGCGCCGCGCGTCGCTGGTTGTCGCGGTCACGGTCGCCCTATGTTGGCGAAATCGAAGGAATCGCTTCGGTGCTCGGTTTCAGCGGCGTGTGGTTTCTCAATGGCTCCTATTCGTGGGGCTGCACCACCATGAGCCGCGACGAGGACGGCGAGCCATGGCTGATCCGCACGCTGGACTGGCCGTTCCCCGGGCTTGGGCGCCACGCCGAAATTGCGCACAAATGGGGCGAGGCGGGTGAGTTCTACAGCGTCACCTGGCCGGGCTATGTCGGAACGCTGACCGCGATGGCGCCCGGGCGGTTTGCCGGAGCAATCAATCAGGCACCGCTGTGGCGGCGGACGCGCCACCCGTGGCTGCGGCCGTATGACCTGGCCGCCAACGCCATCAGGACTTGGAATATCCGCAACATTCCGCCGGACCAACTGCTGCGACAGGTATTCGAATCCTGCCGTGATTTCAGCGCAGCGCGGGCGATGCTCGAAAGCACGCCGGTGGCGCGTCCGGTGATCTATTCACTCGCCGGAACGCGCGCGGGCGAACGCTGCGTGATCGAGCGCACCGAGGAAGGATTCGAAACCCGCGACACCGCGACGGTTGCCGCGAATGACTGGCATACCCGTCGAGAACCCTGGGAGGCGCGGGTGGGCGGGGATCTGGTCCTGACCTGCCGCTATGAGGAGGCGGGAGAGAACAGTCGCTGCCGGCGCGATACCATGGAGAGCTTTTCGGGTTCGTTGCTTCGGGAGCCGTTTGCATGGCTTGCGGAGCCGGTAAACAACCGGTTCACCCGGCTTGCCGTCGAGATGTGCGCTTCACGCGGCGTGCTGCGGGTGCTGGGGCTTGAACGAACCGGAGATGCCGGTCTGGCGTCACCTGTGACCGAGATCAGGGAATTGGTATCGCCCGCAGCCGCGGCGGCGTGAACGCTTCGTCGCATATCGGCCATGGTCACGACATGGCGAATTCCATAAGCTGCCGACGGCCGACTCGCTCGGCCGCGAACCCGTCCCAAGGAGAGAGCCATGAGGGCCCTGGTACTTGCCGCAATCCTTGCGCTGGTTGCCGGCAGCGCGCACGCCGCGGCATGCAAGGTTGAGGCGTCGAACAAGAAACTGGCCGGCGCCGCACTCAACAGCTTCATGACCAAATGCGAGAAGGATGCTCAGGCGGCGTGCGACAAGTCCGCGGCCGACAAGAAGCTCGCGGGTGCCGCCAAGTCCAGCCACATCAAGAAGTGCGTGAGCGACGCGGTCGGAAACTGACACCCGCGCCGCAGGCGGCAACCGTCAGGACTGACAGCCGTTGCGCTTTGCATTCGCACGACGAACGATTGCAGCCTGTTCCAGCGGATGGGTCGGCGGGAATGCCGCAATCCGCTGGCGGCGAACTTGGAGCTAATCCAGCTTTCCGACGGCCTTGGACTGGAAGACATTGCGGATCGCGTCAAGGCGCCGCTCGACCCGGTGTTGCCGTGCCGGAACGGCGGCATTCCAGCTCACCGCCTCGTCGCAGGGGATTTCGCCACCATCGCGCAGCGTCCAGGTCGCGTTGTCGATCCAGCGGCGCCGGCACACATTTCCGTATTGCGGCACGAACAGCATGGCCCCGGTGCGCAGCGCCGTTTGGATGGCGGCTGCGCTCTCGCGCTCACGCGCCAACGCGCGTGCGGCGTCGTGTGACATTTGCGAATGCACCCCGTAGCCGCTCAACAATCCGCCCAGCAGGAAAGCGACCGTAGCCGCAACGACGCCGCGCCGCCGCTCCTTGTGCCAGTTTCTCAAGATGCGTAGCGGAACGGTCCCGGCACGGACTGCTGTCGCAGCGCCAGCGGGAACGCGCGGGGCCGGACGGCGGACGCGCACCGTCGGGCGCAAGGGTGGGCGGCTGGCACTCATCGGGCTCAAGTTGCCGCACACCCATTCGCATCGCGTGAAGTCTATCCGGCCAATTTGCCTCGAATTGTGCCTGACCCTTCGCGCTTGGATTTCTCGGACAAAACCGTTCAGATCACGAGCTTGCGATAGAGATGCCAGGTTGCATGCCCCAGCACCGGCATCACAACGGCGAGCCCCATAAAGGCGGGCAGCGAGCCAAGCACCAGCAGGCCCGCCACGATCAGTCCCCAGGCTGCCATCTCGAGCGGGTTGCGCAGGACCGCGCGCACCGAGGTCAGAAGCGCCGTCGCCGCGCCGACATCGCGGTCAAGCAGCAGCGGAAACGAGATCACCGACAGGCAGAATGCGACCAACGCAAACACAAAGCCGATGGCGTTGCCGTAGATCACCAGCTTCCAGCCAGCTTCGGTCGTAAAGACCTCGCGCAGGAACGGGCCGATCCTGTCCGGCGCGGAATAGACGCCAAACAGCGACTGATAGAGTTCACGCGCCACGCCAAGCCAGAGCACGAATAGTCCCATCAACAACAGGCCAACCGCCATGATCGCCGGGACACCGGGCGAGCGCACGACGCCAAGGGCAGCGTCAATCGAGGCCGGCTTGCCTTTCTCG
>NZ_JBFWPA010000063.1:0-38274 GCF_050250235.1 Pseudorhodoplanes sp. | reverse complement strand
AAGCCTCGCGCTGACGCTTCCACGGTCGTTGCTCGCTCGCCATCCGTTCTCTCCCAATGCAAATCGAGGGCGAGAACAGATCGTGTTCGTGAGTCTTCGGACAAGTGTGCGAGAAATGGACGCTTACGACGCTTACGCGCGTTCCCTGCAATCCCGACCGAAAATCCCTGTTCTTTGAAAAATAATCCCTGTTCTTTTCTTAGGGAATTTCACGAGTTTGGCCCTTTTTATTGGTCTAACTCGTGCTCCGACGTTCGCAAAAGGCGGAGAAGAGCCGATTTTCCCTGTTGATTTCCCTGTTAGCAGGGAATTTGAGCCGGAGACGGGTTCGTATCCCACTGCACCGCCAGCCAGTCACACATGGGTCCATTCCGGACACATCGGATTTCCGCCGGCTGGGAGGCTCTCCGGGGGAGGGTGGTAAAAAGCCCGCAATTCGGGACTTTCTCTAGGGTTCGCTCGTCGTCGAAGTGCAGAGAGACGCGGCGTTTCGCCGATTGTGCCAAAAGTTTTCGTAAAAGTCTCCCGGCGGCCATTCAGTGGTTGCCGACGCGTCGGGATGATTCCGATCAAACGCGTGATTGTAAAGGTTAGTTGTGTGGCAGCGAAGCCGCTATGTTCGCTCAGTGCCAGAAGCCGACGTGTTCCCAACTGCTTTGCTCCTCCCGTAAACCTCGCAATCGCATTCTCCCCGGATATCAACTGTTGCAAACGCTTCGATCGCGTGACGCCGCACGCCGCTGGTCGGCTCGACCGGGTGACGAACGCGTTCGTCGATGCTCGGCAACGCGTCACGCTCGGCGATCGATGCAAGCGTCGGACCGAGATTGCGCAGCAATCCGTCTTGGATGCCGTAGACCCAGCCGTGCAGCCGCAGCGGCTGGCCGCGCAACCAGGCATTCTCCACTGTCGGGATCGCGGCGACGCGGCGGACCTGCATTTCGATATTGAGTTCGCACATGCGATCGATGCGGGCATCGGGATCGACGATGGCATCGAAAATTGCACGGTGCTTGCGGTACAACATAACGACGGGCTGCAGCCAGTGATCGACAAGCGCCGTACGCTCATTGCCCAACGCGCGGCGAATGCCCCCGCAGCCGTAATGCCCGCACACAATGATGTGCTGAACATGCAGCACCTCGATCGCGAATTCGAGCACCGCAAGCAAGTTCATGTCGCTGGTGTGTACGATATTGGCGATATTGCGCTGGACGAAGACCTCGCCGGGATCGAGGCCGAGCACGTCGTTGGCGGTGACGCGGCTGTCCGAGCACCCGATCCATAACAGTCTCGGTGACTGCTGTTCGGCCATGCGAACGAAGAAAGTGGGATCGTCGAGCGTCTTTTGCTGCGCCCAGGCGACATTGCGGTCGAACAGATGATCGAGACTTGGCGGTTCGGCGCCGTGGTTGTTGTCCGAATCGTCGGCGCGTCTACCCATGTGCGTGCTCAAGATCGAGCATCCAGATCAGCGCGCGCCGCAGCAATTCGATCCCGGGGGCCTGCGTGCGCCCCATCTGGCCGAGCACCGTGACCCATTCCTCATCGCTCGCCGAGGCGGCGTAGCGTTGCACGGCAAGCGCCGCGAATTCTCCTAGCTGATAATCGTCGCGCTCGCAGGCTTGGCGAACGCGCGCGATCAATGCGAGATCGTCAAGCGACATCAGCATCTGCAGCGCCGTGCTGTCATCGTCGAAGCGTGCGATCACGTCTCCAAGCAACATGACCTGGCCCTCAATTCACCCTGTGCTCGGCTCTACCCGGCATTTCGACGCCGGCGATTTCGGCCCGCGTCACCAGCCGCGCGATGTATTGCGCCGTGGCGCGCCGCCGCGCACTTTCGGTCAGGTAGTCCGCAATGCGATCGACGACGGCCTCGAACGGCAATTTGGCACCCTCGATCTTGCGGTCCAGCCGGATGATGTGGAGACCGTAGCGCGTCTCCACCGGCTCCTTCGTAAGGTTGCCGGGCGCAAGCGCCATCAGCGCGCGCTCGAATTCCGGTGTCGTCTGTCCCTGGCCGATCTGGCCGAGATTGCCGCCCTGCGCCGCGGACGGGCACGCGGAATAAGACCGCGCGAGATCCTCGAACCGCTCCGGCGCCCGCTCCAGCTCGACGAGCACCGCACGCGCCAGTTCAAGCGCTTCGGCGTAAGCCGCGTGGTCTGCGGCATTCGCTGGAAACAGAATATGCGCGGCGCAGTAGATGTCCTGGGACACGAACCGCTTGCGGTTCATGTCGTAATAGCGCCGGCAGGTTTGGTCGTCTGCAACCGGAATGACGACCTCCTGCTCGATCAGTCCCCGGATCGATGCTTCATCCTCGGTCTCGCGCCGATCGGCATCGTCGCTCAACGGGACCGCGCGAACATTCAGGCGCTTCGCTTCCTGCAGCAGTAACTCACGCACCACCAGCGAACGCGCGGCCTCGGTCCAGGCCTTGATCGGGGTTTCCGCCGGATGGTTCTGCGTTTCCCGCGCAATCGCATCGCGCGGGATGACGACACCGTTGACCGCAACCTGTCGCGGCCTTGGCATGATGCTGTCGCGGACCGAGCAGTTCATGGCCATCACTCCGCCGGAACCGGTTCACGGCGCGCCGAGGGCGATTGCGCCCGGGTGGTCGTGACCGGAAGGCCGCGGTCCGGCTGCGCCGCCGGCATGCGCCCATAGGGCCGTGTCGAACGCACCACCTGATAGCCGCGCCGGCCGAGATACCAGACCGGAGCGCTCCAGACATGCACCAGCCGGGTGAACGGGAACACCAGGAAGATCGTCATGCCGAGGAACAGATGCAGCTTGAACACCGGGCTGACGTCGAGGATCAGCGCGGAGACGCCCGGCTGCAGCGTGAGGATGCCCTGCGCCCAGGTCATGAACTTGACCATCTCGTGACCGTCGAGATGACCGAGCGAAACCGGAATGGTGGCGAGGCCGACGATCAGCTGCGCATAGAGCAGCAGCAGGATCGCGATGTCGCCGAACGAGGAGGTGCTGCGGATTCGCACGTCGAAAAGACGGCGATGGATGAGCAAGGTCATGCCGATGAAGCACATGATGCCGGCCACCCCGCCGATCACGATCGCCATCCACTGCTTGAAGCTGTGCGAGATGCCGAGCGCATCGAAGATCCAGATCGGCGTCAGGAGGCCGACGAGATGTCCGGCGAAGATGATCAGGATGCCGACATGGAACAGGTTCGAGCCCCACATCAGCTGGCGGCGGCGCAACAACTGGCTCGATCCGGTCTTCCAGGTGTATTGCTCGCGGTCGAAGCGCAGCCAGCTTCCGACGATGAACACCGTGAGGCAGAGATACGGATACCAGCCGAACACGATGTGATTGATGGTTTCGCGCATCGTCGTCTCCTCAATGCCGCGTGGTCGGATTCTGCGGAGCAGCGACCGGCATGTCCGGCGCGGGCCGCATCCCGGCGCGGACGCGTGCGATCAGCCCGTCCTTGCAGCTGTCGCCACTGCCCGGCCCGAACCGCACCTCTTCGTCTTCCCAGGCCGCATCCAAAGCCGCGAGATCGTTCGGATCGGTATCCGGCGCCTGCAGGGCCGCGGCAATGTCCTCGCCCTTCGGCTTGTCCTTTGCGAGCGCCACCAGCGCACGGAACACCGCTTCATAGGGCGAGTTGCGCTTGCGGAGCCGCTCGGCGATCGCCGCGAAAATATGTGCGGGCTGGCCGAGCAGATCGAAGGCCTCGGCACGCGGCAACAGCGACAGGAATTCCAGGAATAGCGGCAGGAAGTCCGGAAGCTCGGAGGTGCCGGGTTCGAGGCCCTTTTCCACATACATGGTCTGCAGGTCGACCATCGCCTGTCCGCGATCGCGGCTCTCGCCATGAACGTGCTCGAACAGATGCAGCGACAGCGAGCGAGTGCGGTCGAACAGCAGCACATAGCGCTCCTGCAGGTCGTAGAGTTCGCCCCGGGCGATGTCCTCGAACAGCGAATTGAGCGCTCGGCGGGCTTGGCCGGTCAGGACGCCCTCTCGGCTGACGACGTCCTGCATGTCGACGATATGCTCCTGGAGTTCCGCGGTCGGATAGCTGAGCAGCGCGGAGAGTATCTTGAGCGTTCGTGTCATCACGCGACCTCCATCGGGGTTTTGGCGCGCTTCGGTGTCCCAAACAGATTCACTTCGCTGGTGCCGCCCGAGCAGCCGTTGCCGAATGAGAAGCCGCACGACCCGCGCAGGTCGTAGGCATCCTCGTCCAGTTCGCGATGCGCGGTCGGGATCACGAAGCGATCCTCGTAATTGGCGATCGCCATGATCTGGTACATGTCCTCGATCTGCAGTGCGCTCAGGCCGACGCGCTTGGCGATCGCCTCGTCGATCACGCCGTCGACCGTCTTCGCCCGCATATAGCCGCGCATGGCGAGCATCCGTTCGAGACCGAGTGTGACCGGGGCTTCCTTGCCTGCCGTCAGGAGATTGGCGAGATAGCGCAGCGGAATGCGCAGAGAGCGCACGTCCGGCATTTCGCCGTCATGGCCGATCTTGCCTGCGGCCGCGGCCGACTGGATCGGCGAGAGCGGCGGCACGTACCAGACCATGGGCAGCGTGCGGTATTCCGGATGCAGCGGGAACGCGATCTTCCACTCCATCGCCATCTTCCAGATCGGAGAACGGCGCGCCGCCTCGAGCCAGGCTTCTGGGATACCCTGCGCCCGCGCTTCCTCGAGTATCCGGAGGTCATTGGGATCGAGAAAGACTGAGAGCTGCGCCTCGTAGAGGTCCTGCTCGTTCGGGGCGCTGGCGGCTTCCTCTATCCGGTCGGCGTCATAGAGCACGACGCCGAGATAGCGGATGCGCCCGACGCAGGTTTCCGAACAGACCGTCGGCTGACCGGCCTCGACGCGAGGATAACAGAAGATGCATTTCTCCGACTTGCCGCTCTCCCAGTTGTAATAGATCTTCTTATAGGGACAGCCGGACACGCACATGCGCCAGCCGCGGCACTTGTCCTGATCGATCAGGACGATGCCGTCTTCCTCTCGCTTGTAGATCGCGCCGGACGGACAGGACGCGACGCAGGTCGGGTTGAGGCAATGCTCGCACAGCCGCGGCAGGTACATCATGAAGGTGTTTTCGAACTGGCCGTAGATATCCTTTTGCACGCCCTCGAAATTATAGTCCTGCGAGCGTTTGGCGAATTCGCCGCCGAGGATTTCCTCCCAGTTCGGACCCCACTCGATCTTTTCCATCCGCTCGCCGGTGACGAGAGACCGCGGACGCGCGGTCGGGAAGGCCGGCACTTCGGGCGCCTTTTGCAGGTGCTCGTAATCGAAGGTGAAGGGCTCGTAGTAATCGTCGATCTCGGGCAGATCGGGATTGGCGAAAATCTTCGCCAGCACGCGCCATTTCGAGCCGATCTTCGGCTCGATCTTGCCGTTGCGCTTGCGGACCCAGCCGCCGTTCCAGCGCTTCTGGTTTTCCCAGTCCTTGGGATAGCCGATGCCGGGCTTGGTCTCGACGTTGTTGAACCAGGCATATTCCATGCCTTCGCGATTGGTCCAAACGTTCTTGCAAGTGACCGAGCAGGTGTGACACCCGATGCACTTATCGAGATTGAGCACCATCGCGATCTGCGCGCGGATTTTCATTCTGCAGCCTCCAGCTTGCGGGCGACGGAGAGTTGTTCGGGCTGGTCGGCGGACGGTGTGTCGAGCCAGTCGACCTTCGCCATCTTGCGGACGATGACGAATTCGTCGCGGTTGGTGCCGATCGTGCCGTAATAGTTGAAGCCGTAAGACTGCTGGGCATAGCCTCCGATCATGTGCGTCGGCTTCACCACCGCGCGGGTCACTGAGTTGTGGATGCCGCCGCGCTGGCCAGTCACTTCCGAGCCCGGCACATTCACGATCTTCTCCTGCGCGTGATACATCAGGCACATGCCCTGTTTCACCCGCTGCGACACCACCGCACGCGCAACCAGTGCACCGTTGGTGTTGTAGGCCTCGATCCAGTCGTTATCGACGATCCCCGCTGCCTTCGCGTCAGCTTCGCTGATCCAGACGATCGGCCCGCCACGCGACAGCGTCAGCATCAGCAGATTGTCGGTATAGGTCGAGTGGATGCCCCACTTCTGGTGCGGGGTGATGAAGTTGAGGACGATCTGCTTCTCGCCGTTCGGCTTGCGGTCGATGATCGGCTTCACCGTCTTCAGGTCGACCGGCGGGCGATAGACGCAGAGCGCCTCGCCGAAGGCGCGCATCCACAGGTGATCCTGATAGAGCTGCTGGCGACCCGTGAGCGTGCGCCACGGGATCAGCTCATGCACGTTGGTATAGCCGGCGTTGTAGCAGACCTTCTCGCTTTCGAGGCCGGACCATACCGGCGATGAGATGATCTTGCGCGGCTGCGCCACCACATCGCGGAACCGGATTTTCTCGTCCTCCTTGTGGACAGCAAGATGGGTGTGGTCGCGGCCGGTCAACTTGGACAGCGACTCCCACGCCTTGACCGCGACCTCGCCGTTGGTTTCCGGCGCGAGCGACAGGATGACCTCGGTCGCATCGATATCGGTGTCGATCTTCGCGAGCCCCTTGGTCGCGCCCTCCTCGGTCACGACGCCATTCAGGCTCTTGAGGAAATCGACCTCGTGCTCGGTGTTCCAGGCCATGCCCTTGCCGCCATTGCCGAGCTTCTGCATCAGCGGGCCGAGCGCGGTGAAGCGCTTGTAGAGATTCGGATAGTCGCGCTCGACCACCGTCACCGTCGGCATGGTCTTGCCGGGGATCGGCTCGACCTCGCCCTTCTTCCAGTCCTTGACGTCCAGCGCCTGCGCGATCTCGGCCGGCGTGTCGTGCAGGATCGGGGTCAGCACCACGTCCTTCTCGACGCCAAGCACCTCCGGCGCGACCTTGGAGAAGGATTTTGCGATCGACTTGTAGATGTCCCAGTCACTCCGTGCTTCCCACACCGGGTCGATCGCCGCGGTGAGCGGGTGGATGAAGGGATGCATGTCGGAGGTGTTGAGATCGTTCTTTTCGTACCAGGTCGCGGTTGGGAGAACGATGTCGGAATAGACGCAGGTCGTGGACATGCGGAAGTCGAGCGTCACCAGGAGATCAAGTTTCCCGATCGGTGCGTCGTCATGCCAGACCACGTCCTTCGGCTTCCTGTGCCCGGTCTCGCCGAGGTCCTTGCCCTGCACGCCATGCGATGTGCCAAGGAGATGCTTGAGGAAATATTCGTGACCCTTGCCGGACGACCCGAGCAGGTTGGACCGCCACACGAACATGTTGCGCGGCCAGTTGTCCGGGTGATCCGGGTCCTCGCACGACATCTGCAAGTCACCGGACTTCAGCGCCTTGGCGACATAGTCCTTCGGCTCCAGACCCGCAGCCTCGGCCTTCTTTGCGACCGTCAGCGGATTCTCTCTGAGCTGCGGCGCCGACGGCAGCCAGCCCATGCGCTCGGCGCGCACATTGTAGTCGATCAGCGCGCCGTCCCACGGTCCGGCAGGTGCGGTTGGCGAGATGATCTCGTCGATGCCGAGGGTCTCGTAGCGCCACTGGTCGGTATGTGCATAGAAGAATGACGTCGAGTTCTGCTGCCGCGGCGGGCGCGCCCAGTCGAGCGCAAAGGCGAGCGGCAGCCAGCCCGATTGCGGCCGCAGCTTCTCCTGCCCGACATAATGCGACCAGCCGCCGCCGGACTGGCCGACGCATCCGCACATCACCAGCATGTTGATGACGCCGCGGTAGTTCATGTCGCAATGATACCAGTGGTTCATCGCGGCCCCGATGATCACCATCGAGCGGCCCTTGGTCTTCTCGGCATTCAGCGCGAATTCGCGCGCAACCGTGATGATCTGCTCGCGCGGCACGCCCGAGATTTTCTCCGCCCAGGCCGGCGTATAGGGCACGTTCTCGTCGTAGGATTTCGCGACGTGCTCGCCGCCGAAGCCGCGATCGACGCCGTAATTGGCGAGAAACAGGTCGTAGACCGAGGCGACCAGCGCCTCGCCGTCCGCGAGCATCACGCGCCTGGCGGGCACCTTGCGCATCAGCACATCGGGATGATCCGTACCGGCGAAGTGATCGTGCTCGCGATTGCCGAAATAGGGGAAAGCAACGTCCGCAAGCTCATCCTTCACATCGGCGAGCGAGAGGCGGAGCTTGGTGTCGCGTCCCGTAGAGTCTTTCTCCTCGAGATTCCACTTGCCCTTCTCGCCCCAGCGGAAACCGACCGAGCCGTTCGGCACGACGAGTTCGCCGCTCGCCTCGTCATAGGCGACGGTCTTCCATTTCGGGTTGTTGCTCTCCCCGAGAGTTCCGGTGAAGTCCGAGGCGCGCACGAGCCGCTCGGGCACGAGCCGTCCCCCGGATTTCACCAGCCGCACCAGAAATGGCATGTCCGTATACTGGCGCGCGTAATCGCAGAAATATTTGGCTTGCCGGTCGATATGGAATTCCCGCAGGATCACGTGGCCCATCGCCATCGCGAGCGCTGCGTCGGTGCCCTGCTTGACCGAAATCCAGAGATCGGCAAATTTCGAGGCTTCCGAATAATCCGGGCAGATGACGACGCTCTTCGCGCCGCGATAACGCGCCTCGGTATAGAAATGCGCGTCGGGGGTGCGGGTCTGCGGGACGTTCGAGCCCCACAAGATGAGAAAGCCGGAATTGTACCAGTCGGCGCTTTCCGGCACGTCGGTCTGCTCGCCCCAGGTCTGCGGCGAGGCCGGCGGCAAGTCACAATACCAATCGTAGAACGACATGCAGACGCCGCCAAGGAGCGACAGGTAGCGCGAACCGGCCGCATAGGACACCATCGACATGGCCGGGATCGGCGAGAAGCCGATGACGCGGTCCGGGCCGTGGTTCTTCACCGTGTACGCGTTGGCAGCGGCGACGATTTCCGTCACCTCGTCCCAGGTCGCGCGCACGAAACCGCCGTGACCGCGTTTCGTGGTGTAGGCCGCGCGTTTGCCCGGATCCTCGACAATGGACGCCCAGGCCGCGACCGGAGTCCGTAGCGCCCGCGCCTCGCGCCACAGCTTGAGCAGCCGCGAGCGGACCAGCGGATATTTCACGCGATTGCCGGAATAGAGGTACCAGGAATAGCTCGCCCCGCGCGAACAGCCCCGCGGCTCATGATTCGGCAGATCGGGCCGCGTGCGCGGATAATCGGTCTGCTGGGTCTCCCAGGTAACGATCCCGCCCTTGACGTAGATCTTCCACGAGCAGGAGCCGGTACAGTTCGCGCCGTGCGTCGAGCGCACGATCTTGTCGTGCTGCCAGCGCTTGCGATAGCCGTCTTCCCAGCGGCGATCCTCATTGGTGACGATGCCGTGGCCGTCGGCGAATTCGCCGGTGACGCGCTTGAAGAACGTCAGGCGGTCCAGAAAGTGGCTCATGATGTTCCCTCACTCTGCCGGTTGCGCCGCAGCCGGCATTTTTCCGCCGCGTTCGATGTCGCGCAGCAGCCCGCCGCGCCGTGTGTAGTAGAACCAGGTCACCGCGACGCAGGTGACGTAGAACAGCATGAAGCCCCACAGCGCCATCTCGGGTCCGCCGGTGATGGCGATCGAGGAGCCGTAGCTCTTTGGGATGAAGAAGGCGCCGTAGGCCGCGACCGCGGAGGTGAAGCCGATGATCGCGGCGGATTCCATGTCGGCCTGGCGAACGCGTTCGGCCGCACCAAGCTTCGGCTCGAGCCTCGGCATCTCCGCACGCATGATCGCGGGGATCATCTGGAAGGTGGACGCGTTGCCGACGCCGGTTGCGAAGAACAGGATCATGAACATCGCGAAGAAGCCGGCAAAAGCATGCGGCTGATCCTTGATGTCGAGGAAGTAGAGCACGCCGCCGACCGCCGCGATCATCAGGATGAAGACCCAGAAGGTGACTCGGGCGCCGCCATACTTGTCCGACAGCCAGCCGGTTGCGGAGCGCGAAATGGCGCCGACCAGCGGGCCGAGGAAGACGAGCTTGAGCGAGTCGACCTGCGGGAACTGGGTCTTGGCCAGCAGCGGGAAGCCCGCGGAATAGCCAATGAACGAGCCGAAAGTGCCGGTATAGAGCCAGCACATGATCCAGTTGTGCTTGCGCTGGAAGATCACCGCCTGATCGGCGAACGACGCCTTCATCGCGGCGATGTCGTTCATGCCGAACCAGCAGGCCGTCGCGGAGGCCGCGATGAACGGCACCCAGACGAAGCCGGCATTCTGAAGCCAGAGTTTCGTGGTGCCGCTCGCGTCAGCCGCGGTTTGCGGATCGCCGCCGAGCCAGCCGAATACGCCGGCGGTGATCACCAGCGGGATCACGAACTGCACGACGCTGACGCCGAGGTTGCCGAGGCCCGCATTGAGCGCGAGCGCGTTGCCCTTCTCCGCTTTCGGGAAGAAGAAGCTGATATTCGCCATCGACGATGCGAAGTTGCCGCCGCCGAAGCCGCAGAGCAGCGAGAGCCCGAGGAAGATGATGTAGGGCGTATCGGGATTCTGCACCGCAAGCCCGATGCCGACCGCCGGGATCATCAGCGACCAGGTCGCGATCGAGGTCCAGAGCCTGCCGCCAAAGATCGGCGGCATGAAGGAATAGAAGATGCGGAGCGTGGCGCCGGAAAGGCCCGGCATCGCCGCCAGCCAGAACAACTGGTCGGTTGTGAACTTGAAGCCGACCGCGGGGAGCTTCGCCACCACCACCGACCACACCATCCAGACTGCGAAGGCGAGAAGGAGTGCCGGGATCGATATCCAGAGATTGCGCCGCGCGATCGCACGCCCGGTCTCGTCCCAGAAGGTTTTGTCTTCCGGACGCCAGTCCTCGATGATGGCGGGACCGAGCTTGCCGATATGCTCCGGCTTGTGGATCGCTTCCATTTCCGGAAGTTGCGGAAGCTTGGTGAGATCGGGTTCACGCGCCTCGTGCTCCATGCGCTGGATCGCGAGATGCATCCAAAGCAGTGCCACGCCGGACAGCAGGAACAGCAGCATGAAGCAGCTGGTCCAGATCCCGGTGAGATCGTTCAGAACACCGAACATGATCGGCAGAATGAAGCCGCCGAGCCCGCCGATCATGCCGACCAGACCGCCGACCGCGCCGACATTGTTCGGATAATAGACCGGGATGTGCTTGTAGACCGCGGCCTTGCCGAGGCTCATGAAGAAGCCAAGCACAAACACCAGCACGGTGAAGGTCGCGACCCCGGTCTCCATATGGAAGGTGATCGGGCCGGTGATGCCTTTGATCGTATACTGGGTCGGCGGATAGGACAGAATGAAGGTGACCAGCACCGAGACGATAAACGTCCAGTACATGATGCGGCGCGCGCCGTATTTGTCGGAAAGGTGACCGCCATAGGCGCGGAAGATCGAGGCCGGCACCGAATAGGCCGCACCGATCATGCCCGCGGTCGTGATGTCGAGCCCGTAGACCCCGATCAGATAGCGCGGCAGCCACAGCGCCAGCGCAACGAAGGCACCAAACACGAAGAAGTAATAGAGCGAGAAGCGCCAGACCTGGACATTCTTCAGCGGCTCGAGTTCGAGCCAGGCGCTCTTGGGCTTCTCGCCTTTGGCGCGCCGCGCCACCAGAACCGGATCGTCCTTGGTGCCGAACCAGAAGATCAGCGCCATCACCACCAGACCGGCCGCCCAGATCTGCGCCACCGCGTGCCAGCCATAGGCGACCAGCACGAACGGCGCCAGAAACTTGGTCACCGCCGCGCCGACATTGCCGGCGCCGAAAATGCCGAGTGCGGTGCCCTGCTTGGAAGTCGGATACCAGCGCGACACATAGGCAACGCCAACCGCGAAGGAGCCGCCGGCGATACCGACACCGAGCGCGGCAACCAGCATTTGCGGATAGGTGGTCGCGTAGGTCAGGAGATACGTCGCGGCTGCGGCCGCCAGCATCGTCAGCGTATAGATGAGCCGCCCGCCATATTGATCGGTCCAGATGCCGAGGAAAATGCGGATCAGCGAGCCGGTGAGGATCGGCGTGCCGACCAGAAGCCCGAATTGGGTTTCTGACAGTCCGAGATCCTTTTTGATCTGGATGCCGATGATGGAGAAAACGGTCCAGACCGCAAAACAGACCGTGAAAGCGATGGTCGACATCCAGAGAGCGGTGGCCTGGCCCTCAGGATTTTCTTGCACCTTGGCTTGCATGAAATGCCCCCGACTCGCGTGCGGATCGAACTTGCGGGCACAACAGCAATCTCAGAGTGCCACGACTTTGCGAAACCTCAAGTCATTGAAAACAAAACGATAATTGATGTTTGACGGCCGTCGATCAGAAATATGTCAAACGAAGCATTGATATTTGCAATAAATCCAAATTCGCGATCTATCGAACACCGCATGAGAAGCTTTGGAGGGGGTCAGCCCATGCGCATTGCCGAACTCGAGCTGATCCGCGATCTACCGCTGTTTCATGACATCGCGCCGGAAAATTTCGACAGACTGACAGAGGCGGCGTTGCTGCAACGCTTCCCGGCGCGGGTCGAACTCATTCACGAAGGTGCGCTGCCGGACTTCCTGCATGTGGTCGTCGAGGGCAGCGTCGAGTTGTACGCACAGCATTGCGGCCGGGAGACCACGCTCGATATCCTTGGTCCGCTGTCCACGTTCATTCTCGCGGCCGTGGTCCGGGACGAGCCCTATCTCAAATCAGCGCGGACCTTGACCGACGCACGCATCCTGATGATTCCGGCAGAGGCCTCGCGCGATATTTTTTCGCGCGATTCCGCGTTCGCCCGAGCCGTGGTGAATGAACTCGCCATGCGCTATCGCAGCATCGTGCGTGCGCTGAAGAACGAGAAGCAGCGCACAGGCAGCGAGCGGCTGGCCAACTGGATCCTCAAGGCCGATGCGCAGCAGGGTGGCAATGGATATGTCTCATTCGAATATGACAAGCGCACTCTGGCCTCACTACTGGGCATGACGCCCGAGAACCTTTCGAGGAGTTTCTCGGTTCTGACGCAACATGGTGTCCGCAGCTTAGGTCGCGGTTTAACCATCGAAGATCGCGATGTGTTGCGATCCTACGCTCAACCGACGCCACTGATTGATGGGTGACATCAGCGGGATGAGTACCGTGCTGAGCGCGTGGAAAGACGATTACAATCATGCTCCGTCCGCACAGTGCGCTGGGCAATCTCGCACCGGCCGAATTTGCCGCTCGCAACGCTCCAGCACCGCAACGCTGCGCTACACTAGGGGCTCCGCGCCCCGCCCCGTTGCTCCACCGAGCCCGCTGGGCTCCAATGTCGCCGGAACTCTCCTCATCGCTGGATGAACCGCGGGGCTCAGACCAAGCCAAGTCTCGTCGCTCACCTGTTTGGTTCCGACGCTTTTCCCAGCGAAGACCTGGCTGAGATTCATCTCCCGGCGGTTGAAGCAGATGCGCTTGCACGTGGTCACGGTGACGGTCTTGTCGTGTGGCGCGCATCGCTGATGCTGTGCCTGTGGCACAGATCGCGTGCCAGCATTCGGCAGCGTGTTCCTTCAGTCCCTTGATGATATGTTCTTCTGTGAACCTGCTCTTGCGCATGTCCATCTCCCGAAGGAGCTGACTCAAACCTGAAAGCGAGGGCATCTATGGCGAACGGTCATCGCCTGTGGTTGCGCCGCCATGACGCATATTGCGTCATGTCCGCTTTCATGGTTGTATCAATTTCTTTCGCGAGTAGGCCAAAAATGAGAAATGCTCGCTTCGCCGAGTACGACTCGATAGCGCGTGCGGTTGTGGTCATTTGCAATGACTTTTCGAGCGGTCACGTCATGCCCGCCCATCGTCATCGGCGATCGCAGCTCGTTTACGGCGCGTCCGGGATCATGATGGTCGGCACCGAACAGGGACGATGGATCGTCCCGCCGGAGCGCGCGGTCTGGATTCCCGGTGGGGTCGTCCACGATTTGCGTATGGTGAGCGACGTGACGACCGTCACTGTTTGGGTCGACCCCAAGGCCGAGCCGGAGTTGCCGCTGGCCTGTCAGGTTGTCGAAGTGTCGAACCTGATGCGCAGTCTTTTGACGGCAGCGATCGATATCGAACCGGAATATGACCGCAACGGCCGGTCCGGCCTGATCATGTCGCTGCTGCTGCATGAGCTGAAACTGTTGCCGGCGCTGCCGCTGGAGCTCAAGTTCCCCTCCCATCCTCGACTGGCTGAGCGATGCCGCGCGTTCGTGCTCGACCCGAAGCCGCGCGACACGATCGAGGTCTGGTGTGAAGCACTCGGCATGAGCCGTCGGACCTTCACGCGACTGTTCCGGAAGGAGACGGGGATCAGTTTCTCTGCCTGGCGCCAGCAAGCCTGCCTCTTCGCATCGTTGCCGCGACTTGCCGCAAACGAACCGATCACGCGGATCGCCTTCGAACTTGGCTACGAAAGTCCGGCTGCCTTCACGACAATGTTCAAGCGTCTGCAGGGCGTGCCTCCCAGCCACTACATGTCCAGCGCGGACGCGCGCGACATGTGAGCGGCGTCGGCGCCGCTGGCCCAATCGCAAAAGAAGTAGGCCCACGTTTTAAAGCAGCCAGTCTGCCGCGCTCTATGGTGACCGCGGGGCGGCGCTGTCCGTCTTTCAGCGATCTGGATTGACGGTGATGCAAGGCGAGACTGTGACGACTCCGGTTGTGATCGTCGGGGGTGGTCCGGTAGGATTGGTGCTCGCGCTCTATCTCGACTTCTATGGAGTCAAATCGACGATCATCAACACCGAGCCGAACGAGCGCTGGCACCCAAAGGGCAATGGCCAGAACGCACGCACCATGGAGCATTACCGGCAGCTCGGCTTTTCGGACGAGGTGCGCAAGCTTGGGCTGCCGCCCGATCATCCATTCGACCAGGCCTATTTTACGCGATTGAGCAAGCACGAGATCTTTCGCTTCCCGATGCCGACCGGAGACGAGCGGATCGCGATGCGGCGCGACGAGCCGGTAACGGATCAGACGCCGGAACCAATGTTCCATGTCAATCAGATGTATGTGGAACGTTTTCTGCTGCAGAAGGTCCGCGCTGCGAAGAACATCGACGTTCGCTTCGGCTGGACTGCGAAGTGGTTCACCCAGGACGAGACCAGCGTTCAGTTTCATGCTTGCAAGACAGATGGCAGCGCGGAAGCAACCTTCATTTCCGATTATGCGGTTGCATGTGACGGAGCGCGGGGATTCGTCCGCAAGACACTCGGCATCGGATATGAAGGCGACGTCCAGAAGCAGGGGGCTTATTGGTCCGGGCAATTCTTCTCGATCCACATGCGCATTCCCGACCTTTATCCCCGCTTTGTCGGCCATCGCCGCGCCTGGATGTACTGGGCGGTCAACCCCGATCCCAACACGCGCGGCGTCATCATCGCGCTCAACGGCGTCGACGAGTTCATGATGCTGGTCAAGCCGCGGGCCGGATGGACCGATGTCGACAAGGAGGAGATCGCGCGCTGGGTCCAGCAATCGATTGGTGAAGACGTGCCGGTCCACATCATCGGCTATTCGCCCTGGGCTGCAGGACAGGCGCTCGTGGCCGAGCGCTACAAGGCCGGCCGCATCATGATTGCTGGCGACGCCGCGCATCTGTTCACGCCGACCGGCGGCTTCGGCATGAATACCGGCATCGACGACAGCGCAAATCTCGCCTGGAAGCTCGCGGCGGTTCTTCAGGGCTGGGGTGGCCCCCGGTTGCTCGACACTTATGAAATCGAACGCAAGCCCATCGGTCTGCGCAACACCGGCGCATCACGAAAATACGCCTCCATGATGCATGATGCCGTCGTGCCGGAACACATCGAGGCCGACGGTCCGAAGGGCGATGCGGCGCGCATCGCGGCTTCGAACATGACCTACGTTCGCAAGAACCATTTCGTGCGCCCCGAACATCACGATGCGCTGGGCGTCCAGATCGGCGGCCGTTACGACGGTTCACCGGTGATTGTTCCGGATGGCGAACCTCCGGCCGATATCTTCCCGCAGACCTACGACGAGTATGTCCCATGCGGCGTTCCGGGTGGCCGTGCGCCGCATCTTTGGCTCGATGCGGAACGCGTCATGGGAAGCTCGCTTTTCGACCGTTTCGGAAAGGGCTTCACGCTTCTTCGCCTGAACGGAAATCGCGCGGATACGTCTGCACTTGAACGGGCCGCCGCCGCGCGTGCGATGCCGCTCTGCATTTTGGACGTCGGCCTCCCGGAAGCGCGTGCGCTCTACGGCCGCGACTTCGCTTTGATCAGACCTGATCAATATATCGCCTGGAGAGGCGACACGTTGCCGGACGATCCGGACGCGTTGCTGGCCAGGATCGCCGGGCATTGAAGTCGCCCGCAGCGCAGGCGCCCTTGTCGGCACGATTTGTCGAACCCTCGGAAGGCCGTCGCGACGTGGCCTAGTCTCGAAAGAAATAGACCTGAATACGAAGGCACCGGCCTGCTCTGGCGATAAGATGCCCGCCACAGACGTATCCCGAACCATTGTTGCGTCGCAACATGTTAATGGATGCGGGACATTCAAAGCGATCGCTGGGCTTTCATGTCAGCAATCGTCAGGGACTGCGCTGAATGAACGCCGAACCGCGATCCGCATCTTTCACAACCGCCGGTGCCCGGCCGCCTTTTCGCGCGGACCATGTCGGAAGCCTGCTGCGGCCGGAAGAGCTGAAACAGGCGCGCGAGCGGCTCCTCGGGGCGCATGGCGTCGACACCAATTTCGCACCTCACAACAGCCAGGAACTCCGCGCCGTCGAAGATGAATGCGTCCGCGCGGTGATCGCGATGCAGGAGCGCGTCGGGCTTCAGTCGATCTCCGATGGAGAGTTGCGGCGTCGCAGCTTCATGCTCGAGCTGTTTCTCAGCTGGGACGGCATGAAGGCGAGCAAGTCCGGTGTCGGCTCGTTCAAGTGGAAGGGAAAACTGAACGCGACCGAAGACCTGTCTGCGATTGCGATTGTCGAGCCGATACGGTGGAAAAAGAGCGCGGTTCTGGCCGCATTCGAGTTCCTGAAGGCCAATACGCGCCAGACACCGAAGGTCTGCATTCCCGCGCCGAATCTCGCACATTACTTTCTCGCCAATTCCGGCAAGCTCGATGGCACACCCTATGATGACATGGAGCAATTCTGGGCCGATCTCATCAAGGCCTATCGTCAGGAGTTGCGCAGCCTGGTTGAGGCCGGCGCGACCTATATCCAGTTCGATGATGTCTGCTTCGCCTATTTGTGCGACCCGGCGCACCGCGCTTATGTTACGGCTCGTGGATACGACCCCGACGCGCTGCTCGATACCTATGCCGACAAGATCAATGCCGTGATCGCCGGGCTTCCGCCGGAAGTCACGGTGACCGTACACACGTGCCGCGGCAACAGGGAGGGCTCCTGGGTTGCCGAAGGAGCCTATGAGCCGGTCGCCGACATTCTCTTCAATCGCACCAATGTCAGCGGCTATTTCCTGGAATACGATACCGACCGCGCCGGTGGTTTTGGTCCGCTACGATATCTTCCGAAAGGCAAGATCGTCGTTCTGGGATTGCTGTCAAGCAAGACACCGGTGCTCGAAAGCGTCGATACGTTGCGCAGCCGGATCGACGAGGCGTCGAAGGTCGTCGGCATTGAGCAATTGGCCTTGAGTCCGCAATGCGGGTTCGCGAGTTCGTATCGTGGCAATCCTCTCACATTCGCGGAGCAGGAGGCCAAGCTCGGGCGTGTCGTCGAAGTCGCGGAACAGGTTTGGCGCTAGCAGGAAGAACCGGCCTCTCTTGCGTTGCCGAAGAATAACGGCCGAGGATTACAACAGGAGGGAATAATGCGGATAATGGCATCCGTCGTCGCCGGTGCTGCGCTTCTGTTCGGCGCGCATGCGGCAAACGCCAAGGAGATTTTCAAAGTTGGCGTCATTGCGTCCTATACAGGCGCGTTCGCGACCTGGGGATCCCAGTTTCAGAACGCCATCGAGGCGTATCAGGCTCTCCACGGCAAAACGGTGAAGGGCCCGAAAGGCGAGGAGATCGAGGTTCAATTCGTCTATCGCGATGCCGCGAGTGCCGGAGCGGACAAGGCCAAGCAGCTGATGGAAGAGCTCGTGCTGCGCGAGAAGGTCAGGATGATCGCGGGCTTCGAGCTGTCGCATCATGCGATCGCGGTCGCCGAAATCGCGACGCAGGCAAAAGTGCCGGTCCTGATCATGAATGCATCCACCGCGTCGATCACGCGCGGCTCACCGTATTACGTGCGCGTCAGCAACACGCTGCCGCAATGGGGCGCCGCCCTCGGAAAATGGTCTGCCGAGAATGGCATCAAGCGCGTCTACACGATCGTCAGCGATTATGCCGCTGGCATCGATACGGAGACGGCGTTCCACAAGGCGTTCAAGGCAGCTGGCGGCGAGATCATCGGATCGGCCCGCACGCCGCTGTCGGAGACGAACTTCTCGGCCTATCTTGAGCGCGCGCTGCAGGCGAAGCCGGACGCTCTTTATATGTTCCAGCCGGGCGGTGCACCGTCGATTTCGTTCGTGAAGGCCTATGTCGAGCGCGGGCTCAAGCAGGCCGGCATCAAGCTGCTCGGGCAGAGCGAGTTCGCAGAGCTTTATCTGCCGAACTTCCCTGACGATATCGTCGGCACGATCTCGGCGCTGCACTATACCGAGACGAACAAGCTGCCGGAAAATGCCGAAATGCGTGCGCAGCTCTCGAAGCTGTTCGGCGCGAAAGGCGTTACGGATATCGCGTCGGTCGGTGCCTGGGACGGTGTCAACCTGATCTACACCGCGCTGCGCGAAGTCGGCGCGTCGGCGGATGGGTTGACGCTCATCAAGGCGATGACCGGCAAGCAGTTGAAAAGCCCGCGCGGTCCGATCCTGATCGATCCGGAGGAGCGGGACATTGTCCAGAACATCTATATCCGCCGGATCGAGAAGGTCGATGGCAAGCTGCAGAATATCGATATTGCAACCGTGGAGATGATGAAGGATCCGTGGAAGCTGGAAAATCCGGCGAAGAAGTAGTTGCGGAATCGGGATGACCGGAAGCGCGGCGGTTCTTTCGCCCCGCCTTCCGGTCAGCTGTCCAGCGGGTAGAACCTCGCGATGCATCCGGGCATCGGTGAGAAACAGGACGACGGTGATAGCCCTGCCATGGTCTTCCGCATGTGTTGCAACCCATTGCAGCCGGGGCGCTAGATGCTCGGTTTCTGGCTGACCATCCTTTTGGATGGCCTGTCCTTCGGGATGATCCTGTTCATCATCTCCGTTGGATTGACCATCACGATGGGTCTGATGCGGGTCGTCAACCTCGCGCACGGGCTGTTTGCGATGATCGGCGGCTATGTCGCCGCCTATCTGACGCAGCGCGGCGGCAATTTCTATCTCGCCTTGCTTGCGGCCGCGGTTGTTCCTGGCATCATCGGCGCGGCCACCGAGGTCACGCTGTATCGTCCGCTATACCGCAAGAGCGAGCTGTCGCAGGTGCTGCTGACGATTGGCATCGTGTTTGTCGGTGCGTCTCTCATAACCGAGATTTTCGGCGCCTTTCCGTACCCGGTTCAATTTCCGTCATATCTGACGTCGCCGATCGACATCGGATTTCGGACATACTCGGCGTATCGTCTTTTCCTGATCGGGATAGGCGCGGTCATTGCCGTCGCGCTCTGGTATCTGATCGATAATTCTCTCTATGGCGCGCGTCTGCGCGCGGCCGTCGACAACGCGAGCATGGCGCGGGCGGTCGGCATCAATGTGAACCTCCTCTTCACGGGCACCTTTGCCGCGGGATGCGCGCTCGCAGGTTTTGGCGGTGCGATCGGCGCAGGAATCCTTGCGCTCGAGCCGTCCTACGGCTTCCGCTATCTCGCGCTCTTCCTCGTCGTGGTGATCGTCGGAGGAGAGGGGAGCTTCAAGGGCTCGCTTGTCGCGGCGCTGGCGCTTGGGATGATCGATACGATCGGGAAGTACTTCTTCGCGCAGGCGGCGCCATATCTCCTTTATACGGCGGTGTTCTTCCTGCTGCTTTGGCGCCCCGCCGGTCTCTATCCTGCAAGATCGGCTGCATGACATGACGACGCCGAACGCCGAGATCGGAGGTTCAACAAGCACGCCGCTGACGATGGCTGGCCACGCGCTGCCGTGGCTTATCGCGACCGGCTATTTCTTTCTTGCGTCCGACTATCTCGGGCTCGGTACGCAGGTGATGATCTGGATCCTGTTTGCGCTGTCGCTCGATCTCGCGCTTGGCGTTGCCGGGATCATCACGCTCGGCCAGGCGGCGTTTTTCGGAGTGGGTGCATATGCCGCCGGTCTTTACGCGATCCATGTCTCTCCCGACGCGCTCCAGGGCCATTTGTTCGCGATAGCGGCCGCTGCTGCATTCGGCCTCATTACCGGGGCTCTGATTTTGCATACGACCGGTGTTACGCTCCTCATGCTGACGATCGTGATCGTCTCGCTGACGTTTGAGTTTGCCAATCAGGCGCGCTGGCTGACGGGAGGCGACGACGGCCTTCAGGGGATCAAGATCGATCCGCTCTTCGGACGTTTCGAATTCAATTTCTATGGGTATACCGCTTACGTCTACACGGCGGTTGTGCTGTTTGTCTGGTTCGTCATAGCCTGGCGCATTGTTCGCTCTCCTTTCGGCCGTTCGCTGGACGGAATCAGGCAGAATCCCCGGCGCATGCGGGCGATCGGCACGCCGGTGTGGTGGAGGCTTCTTGCCATATATACGCTGTCAGCGGCGATGGCTGGCTCTGCAGGCGCCTTGTCGGCTCATGCGACGCGGTTCGTTGGCTTGTCGGTTCTGAGCCTGCTGACATCCGGCATTGTCACCGTGATGCTGATCCTCGGCGGGACACGGCGCCTTTACGGTGCGTTTATCGGAGCGGCAGTCTATTACGTGGTCCAGGATGCGACCGCGAAAATCAGTCCGCATTTCTGGGAGTTTGTTGTCGGAATCATGCTGATCGCCACAGTCCTCTTCCTGCAGGGAGGATTGATGGATCTCGGCACCGCGGCGCAGCAGGTGTGGCGCAAGCTCACAGGTACGGCGGGCAAGCCATGACGGCGCCTGTGCTCTCGGTTCGAGACCTCAACAAGGCGTTTGGCGCGATTGTCGTTGCGCAAGGCATCAATGTCGATCTAGCCGCCGGCGCGCGCGTTGGCTTGATCGGGCCCAACGGCGCCGGAAAGACCACCTTTGTCAATCTCCTGACCGGCTTTCTGACGCCGGACTCCGGTACGATCGAAATGGCCGGGATATCCATCGAGCGTGCAAGGCCCGAAGATCGTGTGCGTTGCGGGCTCGCGCGGACGCATCAGATCAATGCATTGTTGATGGAAAGCAGTGTCAGGGACAATGTCGCGATTGCGATTGCCGAGCGCGAGCGATACGCGTGGCGCGCCATCCGCTATACGCGGCAATGGCGTCAGTGCCTCGATGAGGCGCAGGACAGATTGCACGAGATCGGGCTCGGCTGTGCCAGCAATCGTGAAGTCCGCCATCTGTCGTATGGCGAGCAGAGGCTTCTGGAAATTGCGATTGCGCTCGCTTTGAAGCCAAAGGTGTTGCTGCTCGACGAGCCCGGAGCCGGTATCCCGGCGTCCGAGGCGCATGTCATCCACGAAGTGCTCGGGCGGCTCCCGGCCGAGATCGCGATCCTGATCGTCGAGCACGATATGGAGCTCATTTTCCGGTTCGCGCGGGAAATCATCGTCCTCGTCCAGGGGAGGCTGCTGATGCGCGGAACTCCGTCCGAAATCAGCAGCAATCCGGAAGTACGCGCTGTGTATCTCGGGCAGACAATTGCATGAGTGTCGGGCTGTCGATACGCGATCTGGTGGCAGGGTATGGCGAGACCGTCGTGCTCGACGGCGTCAGCCTCGATGTTCCGGCCGGAGCCGCGATTGCGCTTCTTGGCCGCAATGGCGTCGGCAAAACCACCCTGCTTACGACGATCATGGGCATGACCGATCGACATGGCGGTACCATCTCTCTGGGCGACAGGCGGATCGAGAACATGCCGCTGCACCTCAGAGCCCGCCTCGGCATCGGATATGTCCCGCAGGAGCGCGAGATTTTCAGTTCACTCACGGTTGAGGAGAATCTGGCGGTATCGATGCTACCAGGCGGCTGGTCGCTCGATTCGATTTACAACCTGTTCCCGCGTCTGAAAGAACGGCGCGGCAATACCGGCAACCGGCTGTCGGGCGGCGAGCAGCAAATGCTGGCCATCGGCCGGGCGCTGGCCGGCGGCCCCAAAATCCTTCTGCTCGATGAGCCGCTTGAAGGCCTGGCGCCGGTCATCGTCGAAGCCGTCATTTCGGCGCTGCAGGATATTCAGCGCCAGTCCCGGGTGACCATGATTCTGGTCGAGCAGAAAGCCGAGATGGCCTTGGCGATGACCGAGCATGCGCTTGTCCTGGATCGAGGACGCATCGCTTTCTCCGGGGCAAGCCACATCCTGAAACAGGACCGGAGCGCCCTGGAACAGTTGCTCAGCGCCTCGGTGCGTCACACATAGAGCGTTGCGCTGAGGGGTTCGAGCGCGCCCCTTGGATCATCGGCTACCGAATTGGGCGCTCCGCCGGCTCCTGCTCAAGCGTGCAATTGCTATGGCTGCTGGTCCGAAAGAAACCTTTCGGCATCGAGCGCGGCCATGCAACCCATGCCGGCCGCGGTGACTGCTTGACGGTACGTGTAATCGACGACGTCGCCAGCGGCAAACACGCCGGGCACGCTGGTGACGGCCGAGCCCGGCCGCGTCTTGATATAGCCGCCTGGATCGCATGCCACCGTGTCCCGGAAAGGCCCGGTAGCCGGGTCGTGACCGATCGCAACGAACACTCCGTCGGCGGCCAGAAGTTGCTCGACATGGCTCGTCTGATCGCGCAAGCGCAAACCGGTCACCTTCCGGGGTGCGTGATCGCCAAGAATCTCTTCCACGACGTGGCTCCAGATCACCCGGATCTTGGGATTGTCGAACAGCTTCTGCTGAAGCACCTTCTCCGAGCGCAGCCTGTCGCCGCGGTGAACCAGCGTGACAGACTTCGCAAGCCTTGACAGATAAAGTGCTTCTTCCGTCGCGGTGTTGCCGCCACCCACGACCACGACGTCCTTGTTCCTGAAAAAGAAGCCGTCGCAGGTCGCACAGGCGGAGACGCCGCATCCACGAAAGAACTCTTCGCTTTGCAGGCCAAGCCAGCGCGCGCGGGCGCCCGTGCAGATGGCAATCGCGTCGGCCGCATAGGAGCCGTTCTCGCCGATTGCAAGAAACGGCCTCGCACTCAGATCCAGAGACATGATGGTGTCCTGCAGGATCGACGCGCCGGCATGCTCGGCCTGCTTCTCCATCTCGGCCACCAGCCACGGCCCCTGCACGACATCGGAGAAACCGGGGTAATTTTCAACATCCGTGGTGATGGAAAGCTGTCCGCCGGGCTGATCGCCTCGCAACAGAATCGGCTGCAGATTGGCTCGCGCTCCATAAATCGCCGCCGTGTAGCCGGCCGGTCCGCCGCCGATGATCAGAAATTTTGTTCGTATCGTCTCACTCAAGGGTCGGCTCCGTTTCGCGCTTGCTTCAGATTGGCCAATTGGCCCGACGGCGTAGAGCAGCGCTCGCCGCGGCCGCTTCTGCCGCAACCTCATGTCCATCGAAAGCAGTAAGCTTGCCGCCGCGCTTTAGAACGCGGCCGTCGACCATCACGGTGTCGACATTTGCGGGCTGCGCTGCGGTCACGAGCATATGGGCAGGGTCTCCAAATACGCCGAGATTGACGTCACTTGTTGATACCATGATCAGATCGGCGCGCTTTCCGACCGTCACTGATCCGACGGTGTCGGATATGCCCATCGCGCGGGCGCCTTCGATCGTTGCGAGTGAGAGGACACGTCGCGCGCCCAGCCTGAACTCGTCTTCGCTCTTCGCGTTCTCGACACTCTGGAGCAGCTTCATGATGCCGAACATGTCGGCATTGCCGGTTAGCTCGACGGTGTCTACCGACAGGCCAAGCGGAACGCCTGCCGCAAGAAACTCCATTGCTCTCGGCAACCCGAACCCGATTCTCATTTCCGAGTAGGGCGATAGACTCACCGAGGCGCCTGACGCAGCAATCGCTTCGATAGCACGGTCGCTCGCAAAGGCAGCATGAATGAGCTGCATGTCCTTGCCGAGAAGTCTGTCCTTGTGGATTGCGTCGATCTGCCCTGCGGCAGCGCGCGATCCCGAGACATGCACTGAGATCGGCAGGCCAAGCGCGCGGCCAGCCTCAAGTTCTTCCTTCCAGACGCTTTCCGGAACGGCCGTCGCAGGATTGTTTCCGCCTTGGCCGCGCCAGGCCATACCCAGCGTAAGAAGGCCGTCATCGGAATAGAGCGTCCAGTTCGCGCTGAGGCGTTCCAGATTGCGAAGGTTTATTGCTTTGTCGTTTGGCTGGCCCTGCCGCGGTCCGTAGGAAAAGCGTGCCCGCAATCCCGAGTCCTTGAGTGCTTGAATGTCGGCCTCGGCATGCTCATCCGACCGGATATTGTGGCACCAGCTATGGACGTGCGTGATGCCGGAATGGATCGCCTCCGCCGCCGCCAGGCGCGTTCCGAGATACATGTCGTTTGGCGTGTACTTCTGGCCAAGGACGGCGGTACTGCGAAAATAGCCGTATCGCGGTTCATTTCCGGACATCGCCCGAAGCAGCGTATTCCACATATGCCAATGCGTCTCCACGAGACCCGGAAGGATGATGCATCCGCGTCCGTCGATCTCGTCCGCCCCTGGCGCATTGAGCTGCCGGCCGACGGCGACGATCTCGCCGTCGCGCACATGGACGTCGGCATCGCTGACGTCGCCGGCTGTGTCCATGGTCATCACGTAGGCGGTGCGGAAAACGATGTCGCCTCGCTCGGGCAGCGTCGTGCGCGGCATGCGGGCGGTCGTTTGGGTCCAGCCGTCGCTCACGTCAAAACCGTTCGCGCCAAGGGCGGCCAGTGTCGCATCACCGGTCAGAGCGTTCCGGCGGTTGAATTGGAATGGTCGCATGCGCCTAGCGCCGGTGCTTTCCCGGGTTCCAGCCGAGAGGCGCGAGGTATTTTTCGCCGACCTCAAAGCATTCCGTCTCAAGCGGCGTCGCAAAGGTCTGGTTCCATCGGGACAAGAAGCCTGCCATCGCAATCACGCTGACGATCTCGACAATCTGCTCTTCGCTCCAGTATGTGCGCAGCGCCACAAACGTGTCGTCGCTGACGGCATTCGGTTGCGAACTTGCTGCCATCGCGAAATCGAGCGCTGCGCGCTCGGCGGGACTGTAAAGCGGGCTGGTGTCGAAATTCACGATCGCAGCCAGCTTCTCGCCGGAAATTCCGAAATGCAGCGCGCCGCTCGCGGTATGGGCCATGCTGTAGGCATCACCCACGACGCGGCTCGCCATGTGTACGACAAGCCGCTTGAGACCCCGATCGACGAGGCTCTCGGGATCCCAGATGACACGCTGTAGATGCGCAAACGCTTTCACCAGTTTGGGCTTGCGCTGCATGGTCAGAACGCTGTTCGGAACAAAGCCTAGCGTTCTGACCATGGTGTCGAACTCGTCCGCCAATTCCGGCTCGTGCCGGAGTGGTAGCGGGCCAAGGCGCGTGTCGACGGCACTCGTCGTCATGGAACCAGCTCCGTCGATCAGCTTACGTTCTGGAGCAACAGCAGCAGGCCGCCGGTTACGGCGATGTTCGCCAGGAAACCGTTCTGCATCCCGGTGCGCTTCATCGGGTCGTCCATTTCCCAGAAGCGCAGCAGCAGGAGCGAAGCGACGACAGTAAAGACGATCAACAAAATCACGCCGATGGCGGCATGCCAGTTGACCAGAATCATGGCGCACCCGACCAGTTCCATGATCGTACCGATCCAGAACGCGGCGTGCGGCATCGGACACTTGAAAAATCCGAGGCGCTTGACGTGATCTTCGATGTGATGCTTTTGCAGGTTGCGCAGGCCCACGATCACGAAGAACGCGACGATCAGCAGGCGTCCGATGCTGTCAAGCATCGAGGCGTCGTTGGGGTAAAGTCCTTGCATGGTCTCCTCCGTGTCGGTGGGGTCGGATTGGCCGGACCCCTAGCATCAGTTGAACATGGATCTTGGCAGGAACAGTGCGAGGTCCGGGAACACCATCAGCATTGCGATACAGACGGCCATCGCAATCCAGAATGGCCAGATGCCGCGGAAGATCGTGTTCATCTGTACGTCGGGCGCGATGCCCTTGACGATGAAGACATTGAGCCCGATCGGCGGACTGATCAGGCCCATTTCGATCACGATAATGGCGATGACCCCGAACCAGATCAGGTCGACCTGAAGATGCGCCAGCAGCGGCAGCACGATCGGCAACGTCAGCACCATCATGGAGAATCCTTCCATGAAGCAGCCGAGCACGATGTAGATGCAGATAATGAGGATCAGAAGGCCGGTCGGGCCGAGGTCGAGGCTTATGAGGTAGCCGACGACCAAGCTCGGAACCTGTGACAGCGCCATAAAGGGGATGAAGACGTAGGCGCCGATGAGAATCAGGAAGATCGTGGCGCAGGTCCTGACGGTCTGCAGGACCACCGCTTTGACAACCGGCCATGACAGCTGGCGACGCAGTGCGGCGACCACGATGGTCAGAAAGGCGCCGATGCCGGAAGCCTCGACCGGCGTGAAGATTCCGAAATACATGCCGCCGATGACAAGCCCGACCACGGCGACAATGGCGACCGATTTTCTCGTTGCGTCGAGCTTTTCGGCGAACGTGGTTTTGGGTCCGGCTGGGCCGATGTTCGGATTGACATAAGTCATGATCGTGATGGCGATCACGAACAGCGTCGAAAGCAGGATGCCGGGTATGACGCCCGCCAGAAACAGCTGACCGATCGACTGATCGGTCAGCACCGCGTAGATCACGAAGCCCGCGCTTGGCGGAATGAGGAAACCGAGCGTGCCGCCGGCGGCGACGGTGCCGGTGGCAAGGCGGTCGTCATATTTGAAGCGGCGCATTTCCGGCAGCGCGACGCGGCCCATCGTGACGGCCGAGGCTGCAGAGGAGCCGCTCATGGCGGCGAAGCACGCCGAGGCCACGATGGTCGCCGAAGCGAGGCCGCCGCGGATGTGCCCGATCCACGTATAAGCCGCGGCATAGAGATCCCGACCCATGCCGGACGCGCCGGCCAGATTGCCCATCAGGACAAACATCGGCAGCACGACGAGCTGCGAATAGTTTGCGATCGCGAAGGTTTCGCTGGTCAGCGAAGACATGGCAGGCTTCCAGCCATGAATCGCCAGCGTGCCCAATGTGCCGGAGATGAGCATCGACATGCCAACCGGAACGCGCAGCACGAACATCACGAAGAGACCGGCAAGGCCGATCAGGCCGATTGCCACGTTACTCATCGGGGGACACCATGGTGGCCTGGCTGCGGTCGACGAGCGGCTCAACTCGACCGGTCGCGATCAGGACTGCTGACTCGGCAAACAGAACGATCGCGTAAAGCCCGATGCCGACGGCAAGGATGTAGTAGATCAGTTGGAAGGGAATGCCGAGGAGCTGCGTCGACTCCTCGAGCAAACCGGCGGTGTTTCCGGCACGATAGAGATACCCCGCCCATAACGCGCCCGCCGATGCGGTCACGAGGCGAACCAGGATAGCTATGACGCGCTCGACGGCCGGGCCGGTGAGATGGGCGAAAACGTCGGCCGAGACATGCGCACCGGTCCGCTGGCCATAGGGGATCGAGACCGCGACGACGGAAGCAAGCAGAGCGCCATAGAGGTCAAGCGACCCGTAGACCGGCCAGTTGAAGAAATATCGGCCGGACACGTCGATGACCGTCAGCGTCAGCAGCGCGAGCAGGACGAAGCCGCCAAACCACAGGGCGAAGGCGCGGACGATCCGGTTGATCCAGTCGAGCATCTTGATTCCCAAAACCGGGTGTTGCGAACGGCCGCGGCGACGGCATTGCTACCGCCACCGCCGCCAACCGGGCCGCTTGTACTCGCCTATTTGTTCATCGTGTCATAGATCTGCCGGGCATCCTTGACGCCCGCGCTTTCGAGGCCGCCGATGGTCGCGTCGATGACCGGCTTTGCCGCATCGCGCAGTTTCTGGCGGACCTCCGGAGCGAGGTCGACGCGCTGCAACCTGTTTTTTTCCTGCGCGCCCTTCATGGCGGCGGCCGCCCATCCGTCGAAAATCTTGGCGGCACGAATTGCGAGCGCCTTGCCGGTGTGCTTGTCGAAAATGGCCTTCTGCGAGGGCGTCAGTGCGGCATAGCTCGCCTTGTTCATGATCGCGCCGCAGGGGTTGAACAGGCCGGATACGCCGACGCTCGAATACTTGGCGACTTCACCGAGGCGGAACGGGGGACCGAGCGAGGTCGCCGGCAGCGCCACCATGTCGACAACGCCCGTGGATAGCGCGTTGTACATTTCTTCGAGCGCCATAGGGACTGGCGTGCCACCCCAGGCCGAGATGGTCGGCGCGAAGGCTGCGCCGGGGGTGAAGACCTTCTTGCCTTTCAAGTCGTCGATCGTCCTCACTGGCGACTCTTTTGAAGTCAGCACGGCCTGTGTCACGGCGTACATGTAAACGTTCTTGACCAGCCGGTAGTCCGGTGCGAGCAGGCTCTCGGCGGAGTACATGCGTTCGGTCGCGTCAACCGCTGAGGTCGAGGCACCCGGCAGCACGATCAGCATGGTGCGACCGAAGACCTTGGCGTGGAAGGCGTGGCAGATGTCGAAGATATCGGCGACGCCTTCCACCGCGCGCTGATATTGCTGGAACGGGCCGGCGCCGAGCGTGCCGCCGGCAAAGACCTTGATCGTCAGATCGCCCTTGCTTTCCTCGGCGATCTCCTTGGCAAGCTCCTCGTAGAGCTTGGTGATCGCATGGGTTGGCGGCAGGAATGTCGCAAGCTTGAGCTCTTTCGCGCTGGCCGCGGACGTCCATGCGAGATCGGCCGAAACCAGCAGCGCCGCCGCCGCCGCAATGGACCGTAGAGAACCTGAACGTGTCATTCTTTCCTCCCTTTGATGCGTTTGGCGCGCCTTGGTGACGTGCTCGTTGTTGTCCGAAATTGCGATGTGTTACACGGGCATCGCCTCCGCGATGGTCTGCGGCGTTGCCGTCTTCATACCGTTGGCGGGCAGATCAGCGGTTTCAGGCTTCGCGGCGGCGCAGATTTCGCGCGACTGCCGGATCGCAATCGCCATCTGGATTACCTGAATATGGGACGGCGGACCTCCCGCTCCGGCCGGAGCGGAAGGTTGAACCGCGATCGGGATCGCGAATGTCGATGCCCTGCTTGCCATCAAGTGTCATCACCTGGCTTGGCTTCGTCCCGCCAACGCAGCAACCACTGTTGCCTCGTCGCCGAGTCAAACCTTATTCGGCAGCCTGAACCGGAACGCGCTTGCTCTCGCGGCGGCCCGCGTCCTGCGCCCTGGCATAGTCAGCGGTCGTGTTGTATTCGGACGGTCCGTCGCGACGAATTTCGATTCCGCAAATCTTGCGTGCGAATTCCGCGAATGGGCCGGTGCCCGTGAACTCCGCCCGCTTCATCGTCAGCGACAGGAGAGTCGCAAGCGGCGTGCCGTTGAAGTTCTCGAACATCGAAATGCGGCCGCCCCAATCGGTCAGGTAGAGATCGCGTATGACGCGCGCGATCTTGATTCGATCATAGGGCTCGCCGAATGCGCCCTTGTTGAGCTTTTCGAGCCAGGGGCGCATCTGCGGATTGTGCCATTGCTGCTCGGTCGGGAACATGATGGCGCTGCGGCCGCACAGGTCGAGCAGTTCGTCGATCATCGAGCCCATGTGCGAGAGGAAGTAGACGCGGCCCCAGTTGAAAAGCTGGATGTCCGGCTTGTAGAGGCCGCCGGGCGTATGAAAGCCCTGGTCCTCCGACGCCAGAACATGCGCGAAGGTGGACTGCTGGAAGCCGATCAGCTTGGCGAGGCGCGTCTGCACGGCGTCGATCTTGAAGGTGCCCAGATGCTCGCACATCAGGATGGCGAGGCCGGCGAGCAGCTCGGCGCGCACCGCCTGGCGCACCAGCGCGTAATAATGGCCCCAGTCGAACACGCGCTGCGGATAGAGTTTGGCGTGATCCGGGTTGCCGATATGGAAGACGTATTTCCACGGAATCAGCACATTGTCGAACAGGATGGTCGAGTCCAGTTCGTCGCCTTGCGATGCCAGCGGATGCTCGACCGGATCGTCCGACACGACGCTGCCGCGGCAAACGATCGTGATGCCCTTCAGGTTCGCCGGGCAGACGCCGTAGATGATCTGGTCGCCCTTGGCGCCGGGCCGGAAGAACACGCCGAGATGCAGATAATCCGCGAAGGCCGACGCGGTGCCGATTGCCTTCACGCCGTTGACCACGATGCCTTCATCGGTCGTCTTGACGATGCGCAGCGCGGGCGAGGTGGCGTGCGCATCGGGATCGGAGCGGTCTGCCTGCGGATCGACGAAGTGCGGGGCGACGACAAGGTCGTTTTCAACCGCGAAATGCCAGAAATTGCGGATGTTGTCGGCAAGCCCATGACCGTCGGCGCCGATCGAAGCTTTTTCCCACGGCTCGGGATCGTCGATATAGGTCACCAGCATGTAGTTTTGCGCATCCGGCGTGCGCGGCATCGACGCCGCCACGAAATGGCGCATGATGAATTCGAGATATTTGCGCTTGCGGACGAGGTCGTCCTTGCTGCGATGCAGGAACCACATCATCGAGCGGCGGACACCTTTTTCGTCGACGAAAGTCAGTTCGTCCTGGAGGTCCGGCCGGCGATGCAGGTCGAAGAATTCTGCCGTGCGCTGGGCATAGTCCCTGGTCAGCGGGTGGGTTGCGACATTGTCGACCTTGGTATCGCCGACCCAGACGTCTCGGCCGTCATTGAGGGATTTCAGATAGTGTTCGCCGGTTCGAAGCATCTTGCTCTCCGCTTGCGTGTATGTGTTGCCTCGGATTTCGGCCTATAGCGAACACGTCGTTGCGTAGTTGCGTTGCCGATAGACCAGAGGTTGGCGATTCTGGGATTTGGCCGTTGCCATGACCGTCACGATGAACACGCTATGCGTGCCGACGTCACGAACGTCGACGATGCTGCAATCAAGGACGACCAGGGCGTCCTTGCAGCAGGGGGCGCCTGTGGTCAGCACTTCCCAATTGGCCATCGCGAAACGTTCGGCCACCGATAGCTTGCCGACGCCGGCAAAAGCCTGAGACAGCTCCCGCTGCTCGGTGTGCAGGCAATTCACGCTCAGGACGCGATTTGCCTTGAGGATGCTGTTCGCCGAGCTGCCCCCATGGATGCAGACCGCAAGCGTCGCCGGGCTGTCGCTCACCGAGCAGACGGCAGAGCAGGTGAGGCCCGCCAAACCGGCGACACCGTCGGTCGCGATCACCGAGACGGCTGTCGTGAATTTGGACATCGCGTCCCGAAACTCAAAATCGGAAACCGTGACCTCCGGCGCGAGAATGCGGGCGCGCTCGCACGCCGGTCCGGGCACTGGCGGACGCGCTGCCGGCGCGATGTTATCCATAGCGACGTTTCCCTGCCCTGGAGCCCTGGTGTTCTTGGCTCTTTGATCGTTGCGGCTAGCCTAGGGCCTGAAAGCGGCTTATACTATAAGCTAATGGCTATAAATTCCATTCCAAAAAGTTATTCGGAAAGCGTCGACGTGCACCACTTGCGGGTGTTCGAGATGCTATTGCATGAGCGTAGCCTGACGCGTGCCGCCAAGGCGCTCGACGTCACACAGCCCGCATTGAGCAAGACGCTGAGCCGCCTGCGGGTCTATTTCAACGATCCGCTTTTCGTTCGGGTCTCCAATCGGATGGAGCCGACGCCCAAGGCGCTTGAACTCGCGAGGCCGATCGTGGACGTCCTTGGGAGCATGCGTGCGTTGCGTGTCGATCACGCCGCATTCGATCCGAAGACTTCGGCGCGGACTTTTCAGTTCTGTGTCGTCGATGCGGGTGTGATCAAGTTGCTGCCTCCGCTTGTCGAGCGCGTGACGCGGGAGGCGCCGCATGTGCGGCTGCGACTCGTGCAACTGGAGGGGGAACATCTCGAGTCGTGGCTCGAAACGGGCACGATCGACTTTGCGATGGGATCGTTCCCGTCGCTACCCAAGAGCATTCGACGTCAGTTCCTGTGGCTCGAAGAATATGTCAGCGTCGTCAACCGTGGTCATCCGCGGCTCTCGGGCAGTCCGTCGCTCCGGGAATTCGCCGCCGAAAATCATGTGCTGGTCTCGACGATGGGTACCGGCCATTCCCACAAGCTCGCCGAGCAGGCGGTTGAATCCGCAATTCCGCCGGAGCGAATCGTCTGCCGGGTTCCGATTTTCCTAGCCGCCGCGATCGTGGCCAAGCATACCAACGCAGTTGCGACCTTGCCAAAGTCAATCGCGACGGTACTGGCTGACGACCTGAACCTTGAGATCATTCGTCCGCCGATTCGGTTGCCAAAGATCGATATCTTCCAATATTGGCACAACCGATTTCACCGAGATACGGCGAACAGATGGATACGATCGGTGTTCGAGAGTCTGTTTCGCGAACGTGGACATCGCCCGCGGACATGAAGCCTCGCTACGCGAATCCGCGCACTGACGAAAGCGGCGCGCGGCGAGGCACAAGGGCTGCCACAGGGTCATCGTAGCGACGCGGCTACTTTTTCAACATGGCGCTGAAGCGGTCGGTATCCTTGCGCAGGATATCGGTGAACTGGGTAGGCGTCGATGTCGCGACGGTGGTGCCTTGCTTGGCCAGCCGATCGCGCACATCCGGCTCCGCCATCGCGGTCGCAACATCCTTGCTGATCCTGTCCAGCACGTCTTGCGGCGTACTGGCAGGCGCAAGCAGGCCGAACCACGCATCGTATTCATATTCCGGGACACCGGCCTCCCTGAAGGTCGGCACATCCGGGAGACTTGGCACGCGCGCCGTACCGGTGACCGCCAATGCCTTCACCTTGGCGGTATTGATCAGCCCGTCGCTCAAAGCCGCGGGGGAGAAGAAGAAGTCGGTATCACCGCGCATAATGCTGGTCTGCGCGTCCGGAGTGCCTTTGTAGGGTATGTGCACGATATCGAGATTCTTGGTCTTCTTGAACAATTCGCCCGCGATATAGGCCGCGCTGGCGAGACCGGCGGAAGCGAAACTCATGGCGCCGGGCCTGGATTGCGCTCGCGCCACTATCTTTTGCACCGAGTCGTGGTCCGCCGTCGGCGGCGCGATCATGATCATCGGCATCGAGACGAGCTTTGTGACGCCGACGAAGTCCCGGGCCGGGTCAAACGGAATGCTGGGATTGATGCTTTTGATGATGGTGTGTCCGTTCGACGTCAGCAGAAGGGTATGACCGTCGGCTGCCGATTTGGCGGCGAGTACCGTGCCGGCAATGCCAGGATGGTTTTCGACGACGACCGGCTGCTTCCATGTTGCGCCGAGCTTGTCGCTGAGCGTCCGTGCCAGCATGTCGGTGAGGCTGCCGGCCGAGAATGGGACGATGATCTTGACGACCTGCGTCGGGTAGGTCGCCGCATTCTGTGCGGCAATCGGATAGCCTGAGAGCGTCAGAAGAACCGCCGCGAACGCGATCCGTAGAAGTTTGGTCATGGGCCTCCCCCTCGGGTTCATTCGCCGGAACCTGAAATCGAGGATCCGGTCTGCAATCGTTTGCAAAAAACTATACGACCAAACCCGGAAATGCCAATCGAAAACTGCGGCAGGGCAGGGAGCCTGCCGGAGCGATTCGACGTCTGGGGCGCGTATGGGGGTTATTTCCGTGGCGCGCTGGTGGACCGGCGCTTGATGAATTCAGGCCGCAGCAGAATATCTGCAACCGCGTTATGGCCCGACATCCTGGCAAGCAGAATTCGCGCTGCTTCCAGTCCCATCTCGCGCTGATTGATCCGCACGGTGGTGAGTGCGGGCCGAACCAGGTCGACGAATGGGGCGTCGTTGTAGCCGGTGACGGAAATGTCGTTGGGGCAGGAGATGCCCTTTTCCGCAAAGACGTCGTAGCAGCCGAGCGCGATCAGATCGTTCGCCGCGACGATGGCCGTCACCGCGCGGTTCTTCGCCAGCAATTCGTGACAGGCGGCGCGACCGGCCTCGCGCGTGAAGGCCGATGCATGAACCACCGAATGCTTCATCTTCGGAATCGACAATTCGCTGCAGGCGAGACGGAAGCCGCGCAGGCGCTCGGCGCCGGTCGAGAGATAGTCGGGACCCGCGATATGCGCGATCCGCTTGTGTCCGAGCTCCGCGACGTGTCTTACCGCGAGGCCAATTCCTCGAATATCGTCGTTGATGACAGCGGGCGCGCGTCCGGATTCATCGGTGCGGTTCATGAGTACGATTGGCGCACGGTTCTTGAGCCACTCGTCAAGAATTGGATCGTGCAGGGTCGCGGATGCGATGATCAGACCGTCGACCTGCCGTTCGATCATGCCCGCGAGAATGCGGCGGTGACGGTCCGGATCGTTGGCCGAGTTGGCCACGATCGTCATGTATCCTTCCTTCAGGAGTGCATGCTCGATGCCCTCGAGGATCGGCGGAAACAAAAGGCTCGCTATGTCGGGGACGACGACGCCGACGACGCGGGAGCGCTTGGTGCGCAGGCTCGAGGCCAGGGAATTGGTGCGGTAACCGAGCTGCCGCGCCGTATCGAGGATTCGCGTCGCGATCTGCGGCTTCACCAAGTCGCGGGTCGCGGGATTGAGCGCGCGCGAGACCGTGGAAAAGTGGACGCCGGCTGCGGTCGCCACGTCCTTCATCGTCACTTGATTATTGGAGGGGGACTTCATGCAGGCTTCTTCTAGGGCAATTCCGTGAGATTGGCCAAGGAGTTAGCAAACGATTGCAAATTTAGCGTAGCCGTGGGCGTCAAGTAAGTTGACAGGGGCCCTGTAACAAGCCAGTTTGTGTCTGCAAACGTTTGCAAATTATCCCGCGCATCGCGCAGGCTGAGAATCCGCCGCTCACGATAGGAGAAACGCCCATGGCTCCCCGTATCAGTTATGTCGACCCGGCCACGATCAAAGACGAAGCGATGTTGAAGGAACTGGATCGCTGCCGCCGCGAGGGTACTCCTCGCCCCGAGAGCCAGGCGATCCGCGCCCATGTGCCGGCAACCTTCTGGTCCTTTGCGAATACCTGGCGCGACGTGTTCCATACCGGCGTTGCCGAACACAACATCAAGGAGCTGTGCCGCATCTATGTGTCGCGATCGGTTCTCTGCGAATTCTGCGGCAACCAGCGCTCCATGAAGTCGGCGAAGGCCGGCCTGATCGAGGAAGATTACAAGGACCTGATCAATTTCGAGTCCTCGACCCGCTACGACGACAGGCAGAAAGCGGCGCTCGCCTACGCTGAATGCATTACCTGGGACCTGCCGGCCGACGACAGGCTGTGGGCGCGGTTGCATGCGCATTTCTCCGAGCCGGAAATTGTCGAAATCGGCTATTTCGTCGCCATCACCATGGGTCAGCAGCGCTGGCTTCGCACGCTCAACATCGAACATCACCAGGTTCTTGCGGGTACCGATGCCTCGATGGCGCCCGGCTTCAAGACGATGGATGAGCTCACCAAGTCAAAGGCAGCTCCCGATTATTGGGCGAAGTCGAAATCGGAGCCGGCCAAGTCGGTCGCCTAGTGCGGTTCCCCGAGTGGGTCTGCCACCCGGGTCTCAGCGGCTGACGGCTTCCTCCCGTCGGTCTGACTGCTAAACTTCCCGGCGCCTCAGCGTGCTGACGTCGCCGGGACTTTTCCTTTCGAGAGGTCCTCGATGGACGATATGACTCGCGCCATCCGCAAGGTCAGCGCCGAAGACATCAATCCGCGTTACAATTGGGGCCGTGCCCTGCCTTCGCTCGGCATCATGGGGGTGGATTTCGAGGAGCGGGTCGATTACCGGCGCCTGCACAATTACCGGCTGAGCCGGGCCCGCATGGCGCTGGAGAAGTCCGATCTCGGCGCGCTGCTGGTCTTCGACGTCAACAATATCCGCTATCTCACCTCGACCAAGATCGGCGAATGGGAGCGCGACAAGCTTTCACGCTGGGCGCTGCTGACGCGCGGCTCGCCCGATCCGATCATCTGGGATTTCGGCTCGGCCGCCGTGCACCACAAACTCTATTCGCCATGGCTCAAGCCGGAGAATTGCAAGGCTGGCCTTGTCGGCCTGCGCGGCACCGTGCATCCGGATTCCGGCCTGATGAAGCGCCATGCCGAGGAGATCGCCGCGATCCTGCGCGAGCATGGCGTCGCCGACATGCCGCTCGGCGTCGACATCATCGAGCCGCCGATGATGTTCGAACTGGAGAAGACCGGCCTGAAAGTCCAGGACGGCCAGCAGGTGATGCTGGAGGCGCGGGAGATCAAGTCGATCGACGAGATCGCGCTGCTCAATCGCGCCGCCGCGATGGTCGACGGCGCCTATGACCTGATCAACGAGAAGCTGCGGCCGGGCGTGCGCGAGAACGACATCGTCGCCGAGGTCAACAAGTTCCTCTACACCCACGGCTCCGACGACGTGGAAGCGGTGAACGCGATTTCCGGAGAGCGCTGCAATCCGCATCCGCACAACTTCACGGACCGCCTGATCCGGCCGGGCGACCAGGCCTTCTTCGACATCCTGCAGGCCTTCATGGGCTATCGCACCTGCTATTACCGGACCTTCAACGTGGTGCGGGCGACCGACTCACAGCGTGACGCCTACAGGAAGGCGCGTGAGTGGCTCGACAATGCGATGGATCGCATCAGGCCGGGCGCCTCGACCGCGCATATCGCCGAAGCCTTCCCCGTGGCGGGCGAGTTCGGCTTCCCCGACGAGATGAGCGCCTTCGGCCTGCAATTCGCGCACGGCCTCGGGCTTGCGCTGCACGAGCGGCCGATCATCTCGCGCGTGGTGTCGATGGACCATCCGACCGAGATCAAGGAAGGCATGGTGTTCGCGATCGAGACCTATTGCCCGGCGACCGACGGCTATTCCGGCGCGCGCATCGAGGAAGAGGTCGTGGTCACCGACAAGGGCTGCCGCGTGATCTCGCTGTTCCCGGCCGAGGACCTGCCGATCTCGGCGAAGTATTGAGATCTTGATCTTCGCAGGGCGCGAGGATCGCACTTTCTAGGAGCATGACGATGTCCGCGAACACGCAAAAACTCGGCTGGATCGGTGTCGGCCGCATGGGCTACCAGATGGCCGAACGCCTTCTGACCGCTGGCCATGATGTCTCGATCTGGAACCGCACGAAGTCGAAGGCGGAGCCTCTTGCGAAGCTCGGCGGCAAGGTCGTTGATAATCCGGTTGACCTTGGGGGCGTCGATATTCTCTTCACCATTGTTTCGACCGGCTCCGATCTGGAGGAAATCTATTTCGGTGAGAACGGCATCGTCACCAAAGCCAACGGCAAGCTGCCTGGAACCTTTGTCGACTGCTCGACCATTTCGGTCGACGATTCGGTCCGCATTCGCGAGCGCTTGAATAGGAAGGGCATTGATTTCATCGCGTCACCCGTTTCAGGCAACGGCCAAGTTATCAAAGCGGGAAAACTGTCCGCGGTTGTGTCCGGACCGGAGGCGCGAGCGAAGGCTGTGATGCCGTTGATCGAGGTCTTCGCGCCGAAATGCGTCTCCTATGTCGGCGACGGGGAATTGGCCCGGATCTGCAAGATTGCTCATAACGTGATGCTCGGTGTCGTCATCGAAAATCTCATCGAGATCACCCTGCTCGCAAACAAGATGGGGGTTCCGCGTCACGCGTTCCTGGCCTTCATAAACAACAGCGTAATGGGCTCGATGTTCACTGCGTACAAGACCCCGGCACTCGTTAACCTGGACTGGAAGACCACGTTCACGCCGGAATTATTGCGAAAAGACCTCGATCTGGGACTGGAACTCGGCCGCGAATGGGACATTCCGATGCCGATCACCGCGGCAACGCGCGAGGTGCTGCAGTCGCATATGGGCCGAGCCGCCACCAAACAGAACGCCGATATGATTCTTGCTGGTGACTTTGCACAGATGGCCGAGACCATGGCGGAATTTTCCGGCATGACTCTCAAGAGTGAAAAAAAGAATGTACCCTCCGGGCTGGAAAGCTGATGGTTAGGGAGCGCGAAGTTACTCGGTCGGCTCAGACCAGGCCCCGGCCATCCGCCAGGCCGGTGAACGACGACATCGGCGAGGATACGCGGCTGGAATTGTACCGTCTGCAGGTGCTGCTGCGGGACGCGGAGCAGCGCGCCTTCGACCTGTTTCTGCAGAATCTGGTGAAGGGCACGAGCCATCTTTC
>NZ_JBFWPA010000062.1:0-38312 GCF_050250235.1 Pseudorhodoplanes sp. | reverse complement strand
ACGGGGAAAATCGGATTATCCAATCTTCCCGACTCGGTCCGAACGCGCTAAAATCGACACTATTTTCTGCAAGATCGGGCAAGGCGGCGAATTGTGAAGCGGGCGACTATAGTCAAGACCAAGCGAAAGGCATCAGGCGGCAAAAGACGATCTGCAAAAGGTCCATCCGCGCGGGCGAAGGTCGAACCAACCGTGATCGATTTGTTTTGTGGTGTCGGGGGCCTTTCGCATGGATTCGTCGCCGAAGGCTTCAAGGTCACCGCCGGTTTCGACCTCGACCCCTCCTGTCGGTACGCTTTCGAGGCGAACAATGATGCGAAGTTCCTCTGCGGCGACGTTTCGCGCCTGAAGAAGGAACAGCTATTGGAATTGTTCGGCGCGGGTCCGAAGATTCTCGTCGGCTGCGCTCCGTGTCAGCCGTTCTCGACTTACGCGCAAAAACATCCCAATTCCGATTGGAAGCTCCTTCGCGATTTCGGGCGGCTCATCGTCGATAGCGCTCCCGACATCGTTTCCATGGAAAATGTTCCGCGCCTGGTCGATTTCAAGAAGGGACGTATATTCGCAGGCTTTATCAAGATGCTCGAAGACGAGGACTATCATGTCTCTTGGTCTATCGCTTACGCGCCGGACTACGGGGTTCCACAACAACGCTCGCGGCTCGTGCTATTGGCATCCAAGTATGGTCCAATCGCCTTGGAAACTCCGACGGTGCCCGAGAAAAAGCATCGAACGGTTAGGGATGCTCTCTCATCCCTGCCGCGACTCGAAGCCGGAGGATCGAACAAGACCGACCCACTGCATCGATGCAGCAAACTGTCCGCTATCAATCTCCGCCGTATACGTGCCGCCAAGCCCGGTGGCACCTGGCGGGATTGGCGTAAGGATCTCGTCACGCCTTGTCATCGCGAAAAGTCCGGCAAGACTTATGTGTCGGTCTATGGGCGCATGACCTGGGATGATCCCGCACCGACGATTACGACGCAATTCTATGGTTTCGGCAATGGCCGCTTCGGGCATCCGGTTCAAGACAGAGCTCTCTCGCTTAGAGAGGGGGCGATACTTCAATCCTTTCCAAAGGACTACGAATTCGTACGCCGCGGCGATCCCATACACTTCAAGCAATTAGGGCGATTGATTGGAAACGCGGTCCCGGTCCTGTTAGGAAGGGCGATTGCGCGATCCATAAGATCACATCTCGAAGAGTATCATGAAGAAGCTGCGTAAGGGCGATGACATCGCTTATCCCGAGCCAACGGAACAACGCAGGCGGTTAATGTCGCGGGTCAAATCCCGCAACACCTCGCCGGAACTCAAGGTGCGCAAGCTCCTTCATGCGATGGGTTACAGATTTCGTTTGCACAAGTGCGACCTGCCTGGCACGCCGGACATCGTTTTTGGACCGCTGAAGAAGGCAATCTTCGTGCATGGCTGCTTTTGGCATCGGCACGATGGCTGTAGAAAGACCACTACTCCTACGACTCGAAGAGAGTTTTGGGTCTCGAAATTCCAAGCCAATGTCTTGCGTGATGAACGCAAGATGCATGAGCTGAAGGAGATCGGTTGGGATGTCATGGTCGTCTGGGAATGCGAGAGTGAAGCTCCGACGCTCGCCCGGCACTTGACTCGATTCCTGCGGCGCTCCGCTCGTAAACATCGTCGGAGAGTCGAACGTGGCTAGGAACGTATGGTCCCGTGATGCCTTGCTCGTAGCCCTGGACTTATATTTCAGGAGCGACAGGAAGCTTCCCAGCCCGGATGCGATCGAAGCGTTGTCCCAACTACTGCACCGCATTGGCGAGCCAAGGAATTTCAATGCAGTCTCAATGAAGCTCGGCAATTTCCAAGCGCTGGACCCAAGTTATACGGCGAGCGGGCGGGTCGGGCTTCCGAGGGGTGGAAAAGAAGACCGGGCCGTCTGGAATGAATATGCGGGAGAGCCGAACCAATTGAGGTCGCTGGCCGCTGCGATCACAGCATCGATCGATACCCTTCCTGCTACAGGCCAGAGTGAGGATTTTGATGGAGTAGAGGCGCCCGAGGGCCGCTTATTGACGAGGCTTCATGTCTATCGAGAGCGAGACAGATCCCTTCGTCGTAAGAAGATTCTCAGCATCGTCGGCAAAGGAAAATCATTGTCGTGCGAAGCGTGCGACTTCGATTTCGAGAAGCGATACGGACCGAGAGGCTCCGGCTTCATCGAAATCCATCACACTCTCCCCCTCCAAGCGCTGGTTGATGAGCGAATTACGAAGTTGAGCGAATTGGCGTTGGTATGCGCGAATTGTCACCGCATGATCCACGCCAAACGCCCCTGGCTTACCATCAATGAGCTTCGCGCTCATATTCAGCGCCACTAGCTCATTACTGGTTCAGCGGTAAGACGCTTAGTTTGGGTCCCGGACAGCACGAGGCTCCACCGCAGCGCGATGAAACGGCGGATGTTCCTCCACGGCCCGTGCCAGTGGAGCGGGAAAGCGGTCCATGAGCGACTATTCGACGCCTACCATGAAAGATGAATCCAACGCGACCAATCGCTGAGCGCGGGCTGACTGCCCTTTACTCCGAGCAAAAGGAAGCGCCCGTTCAAGATATGAGCCCGAGGGCCTTGGATTGCGCTGGCCAACCGACCGGAAACTGCCGCATCAGCCCGTCCAACTGCAATCTCACCGGTTGCCGCCCATCGACGATCGACTCAACGACCGCTGGCGCCAGCAACGTCAGGCGCAGTACGCGGCCGACATAGGTCTCGTTGATCTTTTCGGCAGAGGCGATCTCTCTGATGGTCGCATACTCTCCGCTCTCCAGCATGTCGCGCCAGCGGAACGCCCGGGCGATCGCCTTGACCATGGCATTGTCGACATGCCGCCTCACAGGCGCGGCGTTGATTTCAGCTCCGTCAGGCGCAAGCACGAGCTTTCGCCCGCCACGCCTACGAATTGAGATCGGAACCCTCACAGTCACGCTCCGACCGTCGCCGTTGGGAAGCTGCTCGCCCATTACGCCGCCCTCCGCGTTTCCGGTCTGACGGCACGAAGGTCGGCGACCAGATTTGTCAGCCCCTCGGTTCGCAACCGGATATCAGCCCCGTCCGGGCTGACATCGACGCGCTCCACGAGCAACTGGACAATGCGCGCCTGCTCGGCTGGGAATAGTTCGTCCCAGAGCGGATCGAGCCGCCGCAACGCATCGCGCACCTCGAATTCCGAGATATCGCCCAATGATTTTGCAGCGCGCCACGTGCCGACAATAATTTCCGGCATGCACAGGAGGCCGCGCAACTGGTCGACGACCGCGCTCTCGATCTCGGCCGCCGGGACCCGCCGCACCGGGCACGAATCTGCATCACGTTTGAGCACGTCGGTCGACACATAATAGCGATAGAGCTTGCCGCCCTTGCGGGTGTGTGCCGGCGTCATCGCCCTGCCGGTCGGCCCAAAGATCAGGCCTTTGAGCAGGGCCGGCGTCTGGGCCCGCGTATTTGCAGCGCGCTTCCGCGGGCTTTCGCGCAGGACGGTGTGCACGCGATCCCAAAGGATTCGATCTATGATGGCTTGGTGCTCGCCGGGATAGGCCACGCCCTTGTGCACGGCCTCACCGATATATACCCGGTTGTTGAACAGCTTGTAGACATAACCCTTGTCGACCAGCTTGCCCTGTTTGCCGCGGATGCCTTCGGCCCGGAGCTTTTTCACCAGCTCGGTTGCCGAGCCGATCTTGATGAACCGCTCGAAGATCATTCGGACTGTTGCCGCCTCGGCCTCATTGGCGACCAGCTTGCGGTCCTTGACGTCGTAGCCGAGCGGCACGAAGCCGCCCATCCACATGCCCTTTTTGCGAGACGCGGCAAACTTGTCGCGGATGCGCTCGCCGATGACCTCGCGCTCGAACTGGGCGAAGCTGAGCAAGATGTTGAGCGTCAGCCGCCCCATCGACGTCGTCGTATTGAACGACTGCGTCACGCTGACAAAAGTGACGTTATTGCGATCGAACACCTCGACAAGCTTGGCGAAATCCATCAACGCGCGGCTGAGGCGATCGATCTTGTAGACAACAATGACATCGACGCGCCGGTCCTCGATATCGGCGAGCAACCGCTTCAGCGCCGGCCGCTCCAGGGTCGCGCCCGAGATGCCGCCGTCATCATAGCGGTCAGGCACCAGCACCCAGCCCTCGGGCTTCTGGCTCGCGATATAGGCTTCGCAGGCCTCGCGTTGCGCATTGAGGGAATTGAATTCCTGCTCCAGGCCCTCCTCACTCGATTTGCGCGTGTAGACCGCGCAGCGGAGTTTGCGCACGATCGGCTTCTTCATCGCGGTGCTCGCTGGTTCTTGAGGCCGAAGAAAATGCGCCCGTTCCATTGCGTGCCCGTGATGGCGCGCGCGATGGCCGAGAGCGATTTGTAGGGGCGGCCCTGATACTCGTAGTCGTCGTCGCGCACAGTCACGCGGTGCTCAACGCCCTGATATTCGCGGATGAGACGGGTGCCGGCGATGGGGCGATCATGATCGGCGCGGCGCCGGCGCACATCCCCCTTGCCGCCGTCGAGTTCCTCGGCGAGCTCAAGTAGGCGTCGCACAGTCTCCGGCTTCAGGCCGCCATAGGCCAGTTCTTGGATCCGGTAGGCCAGACGATGCTCAAGGAAGCGCCTGTTATAGGGCGGCGGCTCGGACTCGAACAGATCGCGCCATTTCTGCTTCAGGGCGGCAATCGGCGCCGTTTTCAGGGCGGCGAGTTGCGCGAGGACGGTCTCGGTCATTGTGTCGACTCCAGGCATGGAGCCGTCACATCGCTCTGGTGTCCCGGGATGTGGAGCGAACTTTCTCCACAGTGCGCAGATAAAGCGCTGGACTGTCGGGCCTGAAGACGCATCAGCCCCGCCGCGAGGACCTCGGCGATTTCATCGAGGCGTTCGGGCGCGGTCATGAGGTCGGGGTTAAGGGCGTTCAACATTCGCCCCTCCCGACACAAACGCGCTCCCGGGAAGCGACCACCTGACCCGCGCTCCCGGTCCAAAGCCGATCCGCTGTCTTTCGACCCCCAGCGCAGCGGCAGCATCCCTGAACGGCTTGCAGGCACTCAGCCGCTTCTGGTCGGAGAGCAGCGCCGCTGCACGCGCCTCGGCCTCGATGTCCAGCACATCGACTGAACCCGCCGACAAAACGTCTTGCAGGAAGTCGATGGCTGCGTCTTTTGCGGTGGCCTTGTCGGCATCCGGCCGACTGGTGGCGAGCGCCTGATCCACGCTGATCGAGACCGGCGCCGACTCGTCCCAGACGACGTGCGAACCGATGACGTCATCTGCTATGAGTCTCTGCGCCAGCCTGAATGCCAGGCCGTCCTTGTTGCAGGCGATGTTGTTCTTGACCGGCAGCAGAAGACGGCGGGCGCCACTCTCGTCATCGGCGTCCGCGACGACCGCGAAGGCAGTCCGGGCGGCGGCAACGAAAGCGATCGATCCCATGAAGCGGTTAATCGCCTTCCCGTCCCCCTTGGAGAGATGCGTGATCGCCACGACGGCAACCCGCAGCCGCTCCGCCATATCGCCAAGAGGCTCCAAAATCGAGCGGACGTCCGTGTTCCTGTGGCTGTCGATCTTGCCGAGGTAGGACGAGACCGGATCGATGAGCACGAGACGGACGTCGCCGATCGAGGTGATTTCCCGTTCGAGCAAGGCAAGGTCCGCAAGCAGATTGAACGTCCGCCGGCCACCCTGCTGGGTTGACTGAACCGCGCGCACGATGCGGACCTTTGAAGCGTCGCCCCCGGCTGCGTCGAAGCGTGGCCTGACCGTGTCTGCGAGGCCGTCCTCGGCGGACAGGATCACCACGCTGCCAAGTGGCGCCCGACCGGTGCCGAGCGGCCAGATCCCGCCGGTCGTCACCGCGGCAGCAATCGCGATCGACACCTGGGATTTTCCGAGGCCTGGCTCGCCGCCGATCATCGTGATCTTGCCAATCGCAATCCGGTCCAGCCACAGCCACTCGATCTTCTCGGGCGCGACGTCGGACAGAGTGCAGGCGACAAGAGATGACGAGCCTGAGGATGCGGGCTGGCCTTCGGCTTCCGAAGGCAGACTCCAGAGCGGCGTTCCTGCGATACGCCCCTCAAGGAGCTCCGCGGAATTGTCCCTCAGAAAGTCCGAGACGTCGCCGCCTTTCGGCAGTTCCGGAAAGTCCACGACCTTGATCGATCGCGCGAGGCCGGCAGCAAGCGCCGCCTTTTTGCGGGCATGTTCGAGGCCGCCGGCATCGTTGTCCGAAAGGACGACTATATCGCGATCCCGCAGATAAGGCTCGATGCCGGGAGGAAGGCCGTCACCGGTGCCGCCGAAGGTGAAAGCCGGGAACGAGTGCCGGCCGAGGGTGTCGCAGTCTTTCTCCCCTTCCGGCCAGTAGACGACATCGCTCGTCACTTCCGGATCGAAAGGATTCACCGCGCCGACATAGGGGCAAGGCGTATAGCCAGCCGGCTTGCCCGATTGCCATCCATCCCCCCGACCGTCACTCACGCGATACCAGTTCACATACCCGTCCGGCCGCTTGACCTTGATACGGACAAGCTTGCCTTCGCGCCGATAGACATGGCGGCGGATCTCGTCCGCGGAACTGCGCGGGCCTTCGTCACCGCCCAGGAAAAACGCTGGTCTGCGACCTTCGGTGGCCGGGGATCGTTGCGGCAGACCGGTCGGAGCCACGCCTGGGTTCGCTTCCGGAACGCCAGCCTGACATATAGGCGGAGCCGACCGGGGATTGGCATGTCCTGCCCGCACGCCGCTCTTGACGGTCGAATAGAATTCCTTGCCACGCAGTCCCACGATTTTGGCGGCGGGCCTGAGATGATGAATGATCTGTCCCTCTCGCATCCCGAGGCTTGCCAGTGATATCGACGCGCGGAACAGGCTGTTGTTACGTTCGCCGGGCTGTGCGCTCGACAGGCGTCCAATCTCCCCGTCGATCGCTGCCTGCAGATAAGCTTGTGAGTGGCCGTTGATCATTTCGCGGCCTCCCCGTCGACAGGAGTCGATGGCTGCTGGCGATGCGTCTGTTCAAACGCTTCGACTGCCGAGAGTTCGTAGGCGACCCGCCCGCCGATCTTGAGGAAGGCTGGGCCTTTGCGCTTCCACCTCCACCGTTCCAGGGTGCGCTGGCTGATGGTCCAGCGTTTTGCCAATTCGTATTGGTTCAGGTGTTTCGTGGACATGCGCAGAAGCTCCTTCTGAATCGCTTTGTTGCGATCCAGATTGCTCCGCTGCGCAGGGTGAGATCGGGGGGTGTGGCGGGGGCGAAACGGGGTGAGTAGCGTCAACCGCCGTCCGGACCGCCCGATCGTTCACGATCCAGACAAAATCCGCACATTCCGTTCTGCTCGGCCAGCAGCTTGCTCCATGCTGGGCTGTTCTTGAAAATATCCCGGATGCGCGTTTGCGGGGGGTAGTCGAGCTCGGCCACGATTTGCGCGGACGAGACCAGCAGGCGACCATTCTGGTATTCTTTGAACAAGTACCGAATGATCTCCCGCTGTTTCACGCCACGCTCAAACCGGAATGTCTCCCCGAAGAACTTCACCAGCTTTCCGTCGGCAATAACCTGAAGGTCGCCTTCCCCGGCTAATGGTCGCTGGCTCAACCGGGCCGCGATCCTGTTCGGATCAATCAGCAGGTCTTTCTCGAAATCGACCACATCCCAGAGCGATACGACCTCGCAAGACCTGGGAAATGCCGGTACGAGTTCGGCCTGGGTGGTCGTGAGCAGGACCATACGCTCGGCATTGCCTTGCCGCCGCACCGCTGATTCCACTGCATTGCACACCGAGGCATTGTGCATGCGCCGTGCAAACATCACGGGATTTCGCCTGGGGCGCCGTCCGAAACGAGCCGAGCCGAGATTCCACAGCCCACCCGTGGGTTCCGACATGGATGTCGCCATGCCGGACAGCCTGAACTTCCCCGTCACGACCGACAGAAACCGCGTGAGATCAACGGCAAAGCTTGCAATGTCGGATTCCGGCACCGGCGCCCAACCCTCAGCCTCGCTGAAATACCCATAGCTCGAAGAATCCGGACACCACACGAACTCCCGAGGCCGGTCGTCGTCATCGGCGCCCGCAGTCATATGTCCAGACGGCTTGATCAGTTGCGCTGACGCCAGTTCCGCAATTTCGCGATTGAACTGTCGCGCCGCAATGCCGGCGATCGACGCCTTGGGCGTTTCCAGCACGTCCAGCAGAAGCATGATCGCGCCGCGCCCCGGGGTGCGCCGGTCAGGCATGGCACAACAGATTCCAGCGCTTCAGATATTTCTCGCCGATCATCATTTCCTTCGAAGTCCTGCCCTTCAGGTCGCATCCATGCGGCATCTTGACGGTCAACGGCAGCGTCTTTCCGCGGCACGCGTCGGCCTCGGGATGAAAGCGGATCACGAGCTTCGCCTGCGTCACGGCGTACCCGATCATGAGCGGATTCTTCTTGCCGAACTGGACATTCGCCATCGACCAGATTTCGCCAGGTTCCTTCGAGGCGCATTCCAGCGTGATGCGCTGGTCGGGACTGTCGAACGGCTGAAGGCGGAGCATGGTCACGCGCACCCACTCGATGCCATCGCGAGGATCCGTAGGAAATGTGCAAGGGCGCAGCAATGGATCGAGGTTGAACTCCCGGAGCGGCAACGGCTGCTGGTCACTCTCGCCCAGCAGATCGCGGACAAAGCATTGAAGCAGGTTCTCCCGGCTGTCGCGATTTTCGGCGACAACCTCGACCACGCCCCCCCGCGCTTCATAAGTCACAGCCGCTTCATAAACCGGGCGGCGTGATCGCCAGTCGAGGTTGCCGTTGATGAATTCAGGGTAATCCTGAGCAGGGCCTTCGCGATAGATCGTGACCTGTATGATCGAATAGACCTTCCCGTCGAAGCTCTTGCGCCGCCTTTCGAAAACATCGACGTGAATGTTTTCGGACTTCAACTCCTGGAGAACAGCCGCCTTGAATGCCTGGAGCGAGGACAAATCGGTCCGGACTGACAGACCCGATTTAGTGAGCACGCCGGTCCAGTTCCGGCCGCGCCGGTGTTCGTCGGTATACCGTGCTTCTTCGGCGCGACGGAACGCCTCGAACTCATTTTCGAAGAGCCAGTAGGCGCGGCTGTAGGCGTTTTCCAGCCGCTCCAGCACGGAGCAGTGCTTGCACACCGACAACAGCGCTATCTGACCGGCCTCGTCCGCCATCGAAGCAATGCGCTCGTAATCCCGCATGACGCGGGACTGCGGACCCTGCCCCGCGGCTTCAATGCAAGCCTTGATCCTCAATGTCGTTTGCCTGACCTTCCCTGACCAGTCCAGGTTTTCAGGAAGGCTGACCCCGCACCTCTTCATAAATGCACGTGCCATCTCCTGGGGGATGCGCCGCAAGAAAGTCTCAACTGAAACCATCCGTGCCTCCGTAATCGAATCTGACCCTGCACCGATCTTAACTGCTTCGACGCGCGCAAATCGCGCTGCCGGAATTGCACGCACTATTCACAGGGCAGATGACACAACGCGATCGGCATAGAAGCCCAACGTCGGCTCCAGGGCATCTCTCGGATCGAGGGCGCCTATGATGATCAAGGGCGCCTATGATCGCCACAAGCCATCGTCGGCGACGCCCATGCATGGGTCGTCATGGGTTCCTGGCTTCGCAGAAACACACGGAACTGCACGGAAACAAACGGTACGGCACAGACGAGACGGTGTTGCGGGTCACACGCCGGTGCCGGTATCGATGTCATAGGTGCCCTGCTCCGCCATATGCGCCCTTCCCTGATGAGAGGGCATCTATGGCGTTCGAGGGCGCCTATGGACTGCGAACGTTTTCCCTACACAAGATTTTGGCTTGCCGGCTCGGCGCAATTGTTCGCAGCGGTACGTAGTGATTCGAAAGGGGCTCTGCGCGGCGCAGATGGTATGATCGTTTAAGGTGAAGGTCAGAGACGATGCTGACTGCGCTGCGGACGAACGGTGATTGACCCGAGCAACAAGCACATGTTGGCCGGCTACAAGCGCCCGCCGGGGCGTACGCGCTTCAAGCCAGGTCAAAGCGGCAACGCTTCAGGCCGGCCGGCCCGATGCAGGTTGTTAATCCATGTACTTGAGCGACCGCACGCGGACGAGGCGAAAGAACGATGCAACAATCCCACACCATGTCGCTCATCGAAGCCGTTGCAAATGTTTCTACTGGCTTTGTCTTGGCCGTGCTGACGCAAATAGCTTTGTTTCCCTGGTTCGATGTGCGTCTGTCTCTTTCGGAGAATATGTTCGTGGGCGGAATCTTCACGCTGATATCAGTCATGCGGAGCTATACGCTGAGAAGACTATTCGAAACGATCCATGGACCTAGGCCATGACAGTCACACGCGAAAGTGCGACCCGGCCCGCGTCGCGGGATAAATATGCGGTCGGCTACAAGCGCCCGCCGGAGCACTCGCGATTCAAGCCAGGCCAGAGCGGCAACCCGTCCGGCCGGCGCAAGGGCAGCCAGAACCTCAAGACCATTTTCGAGAAGATCCTCAAGGAAGAGGTCTCGCTGCGCGAAGGCAACGAGGTCAGGAAGGTCACCAAGGCCGAGGCCCTCATGCGGGGCTTGGTCGTCGGGGCACTGAAGGGAGACCAGCGCAATGTCGGCACGCTCCTGCGTATCGCCGAGCAGGCTGGGCATTTTACTGAGCCGGGACAGGAGATTGGTCGGATTGAAAGGGTCATCGTGAGCTGGAAAGGGCCCGAATACGACGGCGACCCCAGGGCGCTCCCTGCTATCAGCCAAATCAGCAGGGACGACGAAGACGATGGCGAAGCGTAAGTCTCCAGCAAACGTCACTGCCTGGCCGGCGGACAAAGTTGAACGCAGGCCCATCGACGCACTGGTCCCCTACGCGCGCAACGCCCGAACCCATAGCGAGGCGCAGGTCGATCAGATCGCGGCCTCGATCCGGGAATGGGGCTGGACCAGCCCGGTGCTGATCACTGAAGAGAACACGATCATCGCCGGGCATGGGCGTGTCCGCGCGGCCCGCAAACTGGGCCTGAGCGATGTGCCGGTGATGGTCGCAACCGGCTGGAGCAAGGCGCAGATCCAGGCCTATGCGCTGGCCGACAATAAGCTGGCCCTCAACGCCGGATGGGACGAAGCGCTTCTGGCATTGGAAATCGAAGAGCTGCAGGGCGCTGGCTTTGAAATCGAATTGATCGGCTTCGACGACGCGGAAATCGCGTCCATCTGCGCGCCCGTCGTCACTGGGCTGACGGATCCGGATGAGGTGCCCGAGCCGCCGGCAAACCCGGTCGCTCGTGCCGGCGATCTCTGGATTCTGGGACGGCATCGATTGCTGTGCGGCGACAGCACCCGGGCCGCGGATGTCAAAAAGGTCCTCGGCGGAGTGCAGCCGCACCTGATGGTCACCGATCCGCCCTATGGCGTCGAATACGATCCGGGATGGCGGGCGACCGCCGGCGTGAAGCAGAACAAGGAAAAGCTCGGCAAGGTCGCCAACGACAATCGCGCAGACTGGCGGGAGGCCTGGGCCCTCTTTCCCGGTTCGGTCGCCTATGTCTGGCATGCCGGCCGATATGCCAGCACGGTGCAGGACTCGCTTTCAGCCGTCGGCTTTGATGTCCGCTCGCAGATTATCTGGGCGAAGGATCGCTTTGCGCTGAGCCGTGGCCACTATCACTGGCAGCACGAGCCCTGCTGGTACGCTGTGCGCAATGGCCCCGCCAGCTGGACCGGCGACCGCAAGCAATCGACGCTGTGGCAAATCCCCGCCCGTGAAGGTCCGGGTTTCGAGCACGGCACGCAGAAGCCGGTCGAATGCATGAAGCGGCCGATCGAGAACAATTCCTCGCCCGGTCATGCCATTTATGAGCCGTTCAGCGGTTCCGGCACGACCATCATCGCTGCAGAAATGACAGGACGTTCCTGCCACGCCATCGAACTGATGGGGCAATATGTCGACGTCGCGATCGAGCGGTGGCAGAGCTTCACCGGTGAGACGGCCCGACTGGATGACGGCCGGAGCTTCCCGGAAGTATCGGCAGAGCGACTGGGCGAAGAGAAGAAGTCTTGAGCCGGCGCGCCCACGATCCCGATCCAGGGCAACGACGGCAGGTCGAGGCGATGGCAGCCTACGGCATTCCGGCCGACGACATCGCCCGGGTGGTCGGCATCGACGCCAAGACGCTTCGGAAACACTATCGGGAGGAGTTGGACCTCGGCTCCGTCAAGGCGAACGCGCAGGTCGCGGGCTTTCTGTTCAACAGCGCCCGCAATGGCAACGTCACCGCGCAGATATTTTGGCTGAAGACCCGCGCCCGCTGGAAGGAAACGCCGAGCGAGCATTTGCACCAGGCGGCCATTGCGCACTGCGATGTCCGGGAGTTGACCACCGACACGCTCAACCGGATCCTACAGGGGGTGGCGGTCGACTGGTCCGATCCGGGGATTTACGTTCACTCGGCCCGTCCTCGACGAGGCCCCCCGGCTTTGCCTCATCGCCGGACGGAGGAGCGCTAGTGCGAACGTCGGCTGAGCGGCCCGCCTACGTTCTGCGCATCAGCAACCCGCCGACCAGGCGCGAGCAACTCCAGATCGCGGTGGCCATCGCTCAGCGCGCCGCCCTGGTGCTCGTGCCGCACCGCTGCGAGACCATGGAAGAGTGGCTCGCCCGCTACCCGCCAGAACAGCCTCGCTGAAGGACTCGCAATCGGCCACAGCACGCCACACGCGCGATATTTTGCAGCGGCGGCCACTTCACCGCGTAAATCCCCAACTGACTCGCGTACGGCCGCCTGAAGCCATTTACTTTTGACTACGCGCGGCTTCGCTGCTGCAACACGAAATCAGCAATGAAATTGCTCTGAATTCGACTTCATACAAACCGCAAACGGTGGTTTGCTGTTTGTATGGACAGGGCGATTGCCTACTTGCGAGTCTCGACACAACGGCAGCAGCGCTCTGGATTGGGGATCGAAGCCCAGCGCACGGCCATCGCCCGGTTCGCTGAAACGGAAGGCATTTCCCTGATCGGCGAATACATCGAGGCAGAAACCGGCAAAGGTGCCGATGCGCTCGACCGGCGGCCTCAACTCGCCGCTGCCCTAGCTGCTGCGAAGTCGGCGAAATGCTGCGTGGTAGTCTCAAAGCTGGACCGTCTCTCGCGCGACGTCGCCTTTGTGGCGGGTCTCATGGCGCAGAAAGTGCCGTTCATCGTGGCCGAGCTGGGTCGAGACGCGGATCCGTTTATGCTCCACCTGTACGCCGCGCTGGCCGAAAAGGAGCGGCGGCTGATTTCCGAACGCACCAAGGCGGCTTTGGCCGCCAAACGCGCTGCCGGTGTCAAACTTGGCAATTCGACGAACGCCGCTGAGGCGGCAGTAAGAGGCAGGCAGGTCCAGGTCGCGTCAGCGGAACAGTTTGTGCGCGAAATGCTTCCCCTCCTTGGAGCCATTCGGGCAGCCGGCGTCACGACAATTGGCGCCACGACACGGGCGCTCAATCAGCGGGGCATTCGCTCACCGCGCGGCGGTCAGTGGCATGTTTCCTCGGTAACAAATCTACTCGCCCGTGCGCACCGGACCGCCTGAGGCACGTATCCGTTTATAGGCGGGAAATTCGCGCCGATAGTTCTCTCGGCCCGAGATTGAAACCGAGCTGTTGGCTAGGACCATTATGGCGAAGGCGACCCGGGATTCGAACCGCCATTCACATGACTTTGGCACGCCCGACGAACTGAAAGGACGTTAGCGCGACTTCAGGTTTGTCTCCTGAACGAGCTTCGTCCAGCGTGCGTGTTCTCGTTTCACAAGGGTCTTGAACTCGTCCGAAGCGAGCGGATCGGCCTTGATGCCGAGTTTCCCGAGGATTTCCAGCACGTCTTTTTCCAGCAAGATACTGGCAATCTCGCGGTAGACGCGATCGGTTATGGACTGAGAAGTCCCGGCGGGAGCCAAGAGTGCATACCACACGCCAACATCGAAGCCGGGCGCACCCGACTCGGCCAGTGGTTTCAAATCAGCAAGCTCCGGCAGACGCTGCGGAGCAGCTACCGCCAACGGGACGAGTTGCTTCGATTTGATCGGTCCCAGCGCGACGTTAACGGGCATCAACATAACGTCGACATCGCCACGCGTCACAGCGAGATTGGCGGCAGCAGCGTTAGCGAACGGAATGTGGAACAGGTTGACTTTAAACGCCTGGTTAAACAGTTCCATTCCCAAATGCTGCGGCGATCCCGGTCCGACGGAAGCATAGTTAAGCTTCCCGGGATTCGCTTTGGCTCTTGCAATCAGATCTTCGACTGAATTCACCTGAATGGAAGGATTCGCAACCAGCACCATGCCGTTGCGGCCCACGAGACCTATCGGAGAGAAATCGGAGATCGGATCATAAGCTCCCGGATTGAAGGCCGCATTCGTCGCAAAGGTATTGACAACCATGACAAGTGTATAGCCGTCAGGCTGCGATCGTGCCGCGGCGAGAATCCCGATATTTCCACTTGCGCCAGGACGGTTTTCCACCACAACCGGCTGCCCCATCCGATCACTCAACTTAGATCCGATGGTACGCGTCAATATGTCGACGCCCGCTCCGGCGCTATAGGGAACGATGACACGAATTGGTTGACTGGGATAACGATCGTTCGCCTGCGCATTGAGATCGGCGGCTCCGCATGACAGCAGCATCGTGCCAAGTGCCGCACTTAATAGAACTCGACGTTGCATTGGTTCCTCTCCTTCGCGATTTTTTCGGCGTCGAAAAAGCCTCTCGCACCGGCATCCACCTATGCGGCAGTGATCAGGGGAACGGTGACCGGGTTATAGCGAAACAGACCGCGTTCTTCAGCGTTCACGCCCGGGTTGGCCCCTCTCTCGGTAACCCCCTGTAGTTCATCGGCCTGCTGGCGTGAAGCGAGCTGCGCGCCGTTAGCCCGATCCTTTCGGGCGTTCTCATACATATGGAATGCCTCCTCATAGCTGTTTGCCGCTGCAAAGGCCCGGCCCAGCACCATGCCGTCTTCGATGGCAAGACAGGCCCCCTGGCCAAGAAACGGCGTCATCGGATGGGCGGCGTCGCCGAGCATCGTGACACGCCCCTTGGTGTATTGCTGCAGAGGCTCTCGATCGCGCAGGCCCCACTTGAACAGCGTCGCGGACGAGACGGCGCCGATCAGATCCAGCGCATCTGAATGAAAGTCGCTGTGCGTTTTGACAAATTCATCCACCGTGGCCGGGATCGCCCAGCCTTCGGCTTGCCAGGCAGGCTCACGTGCAACGCTGATAACATTCATCAGCGTGCGATGGCGCAAGGGATAATGAAGCAGCGCGCGATTGCGGCCGACGAACATGGAAAACGGCATCTTTTCGATACTCGTCGGCAGATCGCGCATCGGTATGAGCGCGCGAAAAGCGACCTGCCCCGTATAGTTCACGGCTTCGTCGCCGAAAACGCTGGCTCTTACCCTTGACGCACAGCCGTCGCACCCAACGAGAATGTCGCTGGAGTAGCTCTTACCGTTTGTGAACGTCGCAACAACTCGGTCTGGCTCCTGTGTCAATGACCGGAAGCAGTGATCGAGAACGACGCAGTCCGGATCGTTCTTTAATATTGCATCCACCAAGGCCGCGTGCAGGTCGGCCCGGTGCACTTGGTAATAATCCGCTCCGAACCTCTCAACGTAGTCGGCCCCGTTCGCTCGAAGCTTGAGACGCTCGCCGGTCTGGAAGTGACGGATCCAATAGGGCTCCGTTGGGCCGGCCTCGCTTGCAACTCTCTCGCCAGTGCCGAGAAAGTTCAGTGCGTGCATCGCATTGGGCGTAATGGTAACGCCCGCACCGATTTCCTTGAGTTCGCGCGCCTGCTCGAAAATCGACACGCGATATCCAAAATGCTGAAGCGCAAGCGCGGCGGTCAGTCCACCGATACCGCCTCCGACAATCGCGATCCTGGAAACATTCATCTTGGGAACCACGCTGTTTCAGCCGACGCGAGCGGGAAGCAATCGCTCTCCGCGACACGCCTGTTCAACGAGACCCGCCAAACTCGGCTCCGCTCGGCATTGGGTATTCGTCCGCATTTCTGACAAGACCTGCCTGGCGAGAAAAGTCGATCCTTGGCGGCGCGAAGATATCGATAAGCCACGTCGTTCCGTCCCCGACGTCCTGCGTCGTATGAACCAGCTTCGCTGGGATCACCAGGATCGACGGGCTGTCGAAGGCTACATGCTCGTCTTCGCGCCAAAGAGCCATATTCGGCGTCCAGGCCACCCGTAGATGGTGAATGAACGACCCTTCAAGCGTCAGCGACGCTTGTTCAAAATCGTCATGTGAGTGTGGACTCATCTTGCTCGGGTCGCGGCGGACATCCTTGCGATCGAACACGTTGATCATGAGATTGGTCGACCTAAAGATACGGCCGAAGAACTTCGGATCGGAATAATCGGGTAAATAGTAGTTACGGAGCCGATACCCTCCCTCCGGTTTCGGCCAGTCAATAATCGGAGCGACCTCTGGCGCGCCATCGGCATAGTTCGCTGCGTTACTCGCGCTTGCACTAAGGTCTCGGGCGCGATTTGAAAAAATTCGCACGACCCGGCCGGCGCTTTTCGCACGAACAGAACTCTTGCCGGGCGGGACGATCGTCAACGAGTCACCATGCGCATCGATGGCTTCCTTGTCGGCGCTGATTGCGGCATCGGTTTCCGGGGGGAGCAGCACCATGTATTCGTCGGCATTGTCGGCTCTTTCCAGTTCTGCGCCGCACTCTACATCTGACACGGAAATTACGAAGTTGGCTCCTCGTATTAGCCATGTGCGAGCGCCATTGCCTTCGTCAAGTTGAGGCGCCTCGTTGTAAAGACGACCATAACTGGCTTGACGAACTGCTCGCTCTACCTCATTGCCGTGCCCATGCACCAAAGGATGGAATAAAACAGCGGTCTCTGCCATTTGCATTCTCCCGTATTTTCGCGATCGGCTCCCTATGCCGCCGCCCACTTGGATCTAAACTCGTCCAGTGCTGACGTCGCGGCTCTCCGCATAAACGTCTGATCGGATGCCACGACGAATGCGGACACGCCGAGTTCTGTGAGCAAGGCACTCTCCGCCGCGTTCGCTACCATTGCGCAAATACGCATTGAAGCTTCGCGTGCTGCTCGACAGATCCTCTCAACCGCCTTACAGACTGCCGGCGCATCAAGCGCATCTGCGCCCATGGCAACCGCCAGATCCGCCCGGCCGAGAAAGAAAGCGTCGATACCTTGGACCCGGGCAATGGCGTCAATAACCTCCACCGCCTCGGGGTCCTCGATCATGGCAATGACTGCGGTTTGCTCGTCGCTCCGCTGGATATGCATGGGTAAGGGCAATCCACCGTATCTGCCCGCCCTCGGCGAATTGGAAAAGCCCCGCCGTCCGCCGCGATAGCGCGCCGCAATAACGGCTTGCTGGGCCTTTTCGACGCTATTGACGTGCGGAACCAGAACGCCAATTGCGCCATCATCAAGTGCCGACAGGATGTTCGCTGCGTCCGGGCGAGCAACACGAACGATGCCGGCGGTCGCGGCGGCGCGAGCACCGAGCAGAGCCATGTCGATGGCGACTCGGTCAAACGGGGCATGCTCCTCATCTATGACGACGAAGTCGAACCCGATGTCACCCATAATTTCCGATGTGTGCGATGTTGGAGTCTTGATAAAGGTGCCCAAAAGTCGCTCGCCGCTTCCGAGCCGCTTCCGAAATGCTGTTGGATCGTGGCGCGCTAAATACATTTGGATGGATAGATGCAGTGCTGTATTTTTTTCGACGAGGATGTAGCTTCCGATCGGCGGACAAGGAAAGGCGCCGGGGTCATGCGGCGGCCTCTTGTTGTGGCAGATCGGACTCGATACCAATCGCGCGCGCCGCGTTAGTCGACACCATTTTTCGTATCTCCTCATCGCGATAGCCGAGGTCAATACACATCTTGACTCCGCGCCGAAAGCCTTCAAGCGGACTCAGAGTGCCTGTCTGACCGAGGTCGGAACATAGAATGGTCTTGTCGATACCGGCCGCCTCAATATGGTGGCGCAAGTCGTCGGCCTCACGGGTTTTGAACTTTGACCCTTCGATGAACATGCAGAGTGAGTGCTCGACGTAGGCGCCCATCGCGGCAATTCCTTTAACGTCATTCAAACTTGCATCAACAATATCCTCAGGATGCGTTAAGACGAGGCGCTCAACGCCGCGTTTTTTTGCTTCTTCGAAGACAAGCCAAGTCTCGCTTACATGCAGATGGCCGCTCGCCAGCACCATGTCGCTCTTGGCGATAATGTCCAAAACTTCTTTCACCTCATCGCGCACCTGTTTGCCGTTGTCGACGACAGGAATTCCGACGGCAGGCCTCATTTTTTGGGTCGATGCCGGATGCACCCAATTCGATGTTTTTTCCCAGCGCAGATGATTTTCGGCCGCCAAGGTTGGCATCCAAACAACCTTGCCGCCCATTGCCGCCGTGTGCTCGACCGCAAAAGCGTTAAACCCGCCTACAACGTTGTTCAGAACAATACTGGAATAGATCTTTGTAGTAAGTTCTGGAAATTGCTTGGAAATAAGATGGGCGGTGGCTACGCCACTGTAATCATGATCTTTTGTGACAACCGCGGCGAAACCGGCGACCGTCGCCTGCTTGACTAAATCGAGATGATCGAGGCCCCGCGGCGCAATTGACGGACCGCTATGAACATGCGGATCAATTGCGCCTTTCAGGAGCCGGTCTATCCTCGCATCTATCGAGACGTCTCGCGGGACAGCCATTGAAGGAACACTCCATTGTTCGCGAGAATGAAACGTAGTTTTATTATTGTAGGTACGATGGCGGCACGGGTCAATCGTCTTCCGCGCTAACCGTCGTGCCAGCCTCAGAGCGACGTGTCGTCGAGAAACTTGGTTACGACCTGAGCCAACCCTGTGGGATTGTCGCCCGGCAAATTGTGACTACCCGCGATTTCGACCCCAACAAATCTCGGGTTCAGCTTTTTTGCCTTTTCAAGCGTCTGCGGTTCGAACATGTCGCTCTCGGTCGCCCGGACCACCAATGTAGGAATCGTAATTTTCGCCATCATCGGCCAAAGAAAGTCTGGCACGGGCGCAGACTTCCCTGTCTCTAGCGCCTTCCTGAACATGTCGCGATAGTGGAGGTCGCGCTTCATCACGTACCCATGTTCAGTCTTTCTCAGGAAACTTTCCCAGCGCCTCCTGATGCGCGATTCAAGGGGGACATCTTGATGGCCGTGATAGGCCATCGCGTCCTCAACCGATTTGAAGAAATCGGGCTGCCGGCCGATGCGCTCTGCCACGTGCCGGCGGCCGGCCGGCGCAAGGTCCGGTGCAAAGTCCACGCTGATATAGGCTCCGGCACGCTCAGGCTGCCAGGTTGCACACGCCAGCATGACACGGCCCCCAAAGGAGTGCCCCATGAGCACCGCTCTGCTCCACCCAAGCGCGTCGAGTACAGCGACCACATCCGCACTCTGACTCTCAAGCTTATAGTCGTGCTGTACACTCCACGTTGATTCCCCGAAACCGCGCATATCCATGGCCGCCACTTCGCGGTCGCACGCAATCAGCCGCGCTGCATCGATCCAATCATATGAGGTGTAGGAGAGGCCATGCACGATGAGCACCGGCATTCGGCCGGGCCGACCGAACTTGCGGTAGAAGATTTCCACATCGCCTGAGGCCACGTGGTCTGACGTTTCTTTCAGTTCCGACATAATTTCGTTCCGCATGTTTGCATTTCGGCTGAGCAAATAGCCGACGATGAGTTGATGCCGGCGATCCATTCCGGCACTAGGTGATAGTCCCGAGCGCGTGTCGCACTGCGAATTTCTGCGAGCGACAAAGCGACCCTCGCGTGACCATATTTGCTCTAATGACGTTTTTGCGAGCGTCGGCGAAAGTCGTCAGCTCGGTGAAATACATGACTTACCTAGACTTCCAGATTAGTCGTTTTGTCTGATAAAACACTGTTTTAATTCTGGCAAAGGAATCGGCGCCGGTCAAGATTGCGCGATTTCGCTGAGTTCTGTTTAAGCTTTCTTCCGCGCACGCAACAGCCGCCATTGCAGTAACTTTCACTAGGTGATTTCATGGCACGGGTCGCGATTATCGGAGGTGGCTTCAGCGGAGCTATCACCGCATACTGGTTGATGCAGACGGCACCTGCCAGCACCAGCGTCACGATCTTCGATCAAAGTCACGATCTCGGCCGAGGCGTCGCTTATGCGAACGGCCCTGATCATCTCCTACTCAACGTCCCCGCTAATTATCTCAGCCCCTTTTCGAACGACGTCGAGCACTTTCTTCGTTGGTTGATGCTCCACAAGGTAGACGCAGTTGATCGGTATCGCGAAGCTGACGGTGCTCTCTTTGTGCCGCGCGCGTGGTTCGGATCTTATGTACTTGACCTATTAGATCGCGCCAACCGTGGGCGTTCAGGTGCGGTCGCACTTTTTCACGACCGCAATTTCGTCTCCGCCCTCGATTCCGGGCGCGCGGGGGTAACAGCGATATCCAATGGACGGGTGCATACCTTCGACGCCGTCGTGCTGGCGATTGGAACGGCACCGCCCAGACCCCTGCTACAAAACAAAAATGCTGCGCCAGTCAAAGTCATCCAATCCGCTTGGGAGCTTAGCGGCCTATCTGCGATGCCCCTCAATGCGGATGTCGTCATCGTCGGCTCTGGATTGACGATGGCCGACGCCGTCGCTGACCTCTTTGAACGTGGTCACACCGGCTCGATCGTCGTTGTGTCTCGACACGGTCTTATGCCACACCCTGCCAAAGGTTTGCTCGCAGATTACGCCGCTCCGCAGGAGATGATTGCAGGCTCAGCGCAAGCGCTCATGCGACAGGTTCGTGACTGGGCAGAAACGTCGGTCGATAGGCCTGCCGCGGATTGGCGGCATGTGATCGATCACATCCGCCGGAACGCTCCGACCTTCTGGCGAGCAATGCCCCCACATGAGCAGGCTCGTTTCCGACGTCATGTTCGACGATATTGGGACATCCATCGCTATCCGATGCCGCCTGCGACTTATCGCATCATTCAATCACTTCTCGGAACTGGGCGGCTTTCCCACGTCAAAGCGAGAGCCCATGAAACGACTGAACACGGCCTGCGCGTTTCTCATGGGGATCGTGAATGGACAATTCCAGCTGACGTCATTATCAACGCAACTGGCCCGGATCCAACCTATGCAACAAGTCCTGCCGGCGGCCTTCAGCCGCTATTGCTGAACGTGGGATTGGATCCCCTCGACGCCGCCAGGCGCGGGATCGACATTGATGACGACGGCCAAATCGTTGCCTTGCCAGCGGAACTTACTGGAAAGATTTGGTGTGTTGGCTATTTGGCCCGCGGCAATCATGGCGAACTAAGCACTGTAAACGCAATCGGGGAGATTACACGGCGTATGGCAGGTACGATCTCCGCCTACCTCGCTACTATATCCTGAGGCGCCTAAAAGTTCACCGCGGGTCAAGTCGTCGGGCAGGATGCGAGGTTATGAGTGTCCCTCCCTTGCTCGCTCATTGCCTTCGCCTCAGTAAGAACGCGATCAACGCGCTGGAGCAGCCCATCCTTGGGATAGACTTGATAGTGCATCGCACGCAGCCGAACAGGATCACCGGCGTAATAGCGTTCATACTGCACCAGTCGTTGCCCGAACGCCTCTCCGCAGAGATCCCAGGCAAGCTTAAACAAGCGGACTTTGTCCTCCGACGAGACACCGGGTCGGCCCCGATAATATCGAGCAAGGTCGGCTGCCAGATCAGGATGCGCAAAATCATTCTGTGTCGGCAGTTGCAGTAGTCCGCCCGCGCCGAACACCTGAATTTGTTCGATGATGCGCGGGTAGGTCTCGGACAGCACCCCGCGAATCGTCTGCAACGTCTGGGGTTCCGGACGCACTTCTCCCGAGGGCATCGTGACAAAATTGCGTTCCGCGCAATCAAGCAGAGACTTGACGATTTCTATGTTCTGAACGGCTTCGCCAAGAGAGTTCTGGATGTGCAAGAATGAATCCGCGCCGATTGCGTTGGCTACTTTGATCGCAACACCGACAGCCAGCGAAAGCTTTATGAGACCGCGCACTGCAGTCTGATGCGAGGGATGCTGCCAAAGTCCGGTTTTGGGATAGAGGCCGTTCGCAGCCGCCACATCTCCATACAGGAACACTCTCTCGCGCGGAATGAGGACGTCATGAAAGATTACAACGGCGTCCATTTCCTCGAACCGGCTCGCGAGCGGATGGTCCCAAACCGGCCTGCCTCCGTCCTGCATCGCCTCGCGGCAGATAATGCGGAGTCCGGGAGAAGATATTGGAATAGCAAAGGCAAGTGCGTAGCGGTCATCTCCCTGTTGCAATCCCGGAAACGGATAAACGAAAAGCTCTTCGGTTACCGGCGCCAACGTCGCGAGAAGCTTTGCTCCACGCACAACGAGACCGGCACCAGTCTCCTTGACCACACCAAGGTTCAGGAACGGATCCTCCTGCTGATGCGATGGTTTGCCTCGATCGCCCTGCGGCCCGATAAGCGCATGCGTTAGGAACAGGTCGTTGTCCCGAACATATCGATAGTAGTTGATGAGATTCTCCGCACCCTCCGGGCTGTATTGCCGGAAATAGCCTTCGTTGGCACACATCGAAGTCAGCGAGATATTGAGAAAATCCGGACTGCGACCCATTAGGCCGAAAGTTGCCTCCGCCCAAGCTTCGAATAGCCGTCTATGAGCCATAAGGTCGTCTTGAGAACGAGGTATCAGAAACGCGTTAGACACCCGTTCGCCCGTGTCGGGAGACCGATGAGTGATCCGATCTTGAAGAGCCGGATCAAACTGCATGTCATACAGTCGGGCGATTTCGTGAATCGGACCGCGGAAAACAGGTTCGGCCATCACATCAGCAATGCGGCGTCCGTTGAGCCAGATGTCCGCATCGAGTTCTCTCATCGATTGAATGTATTGTGCGCCTGACCTAATACCCATTTTTCCGCTCCGATTTCTTGTTTCTGCCGCGCCTCACTGCGACAAATCCCTCAGGAATGAATTGGGGCTGTAGTCCTTCGGTATCAACGAGGCTGCCTTCATCAGGTCCGAAAAATTCTTGTAACTTGCAGCGTCGTGCTTGCAGTTTTCGTTGAACGGAATGCTTCCGATTGCCTGCTTGCTGAGCGCCAGCGGAAACCGCAGGCTGTCAGTCACTAGCTCGACTGCCTTTTGAGGATCCGCCTGGATGAACTTAATTGACTTCTTGATTGCGCGGTCAAACCCCGCAATAAGTTTCGGATTCTTCTCTACGAACGATTGAGCAAAAATGTAGGTGTCGATGGGAAAGCCTCCGCTCGGGACAAATGAATTGAGGTCACTCAGCAACGCGTTGTTGGAATCGTTAAGGAGAGCTTGAAGGAACGGCTGGAACGGCATCACCGCGTCAACGCGTTTCAACTTGAGCGAGCCCTCCATTACAGAAAAAGGCACCTCAACGATCCTCACGTCGGATGGCTTCAATCCGAGCGACGGCAGCACCTCTGCACGTAACCGGATGTCCTCGATCGAACCGAGCGTGTGCACGCCGATTGTCTTGTCCTTGAGATCCGCAAGCGTCTTAATGCCACTATCCTTGCGCACTACGATACCATGCAGGACGTGTTTTTTGTCCATGATTATGAAAGTGCAAACATTTGCGATCTTGGCACCGCGGGCGGTCGCAATCATGAACGGCACCGACCCCGACTCGGCCGCATCGAGCGATCCTGACATCACTGCCTGCGATGCAGGCGCGCCACCCTCGATCTTCGTCAGCTGAATCTCGATGCCTTCCTCGTGAAAATAGCCATTCTTTATACCGATATAGATTGGAGTCGCAGTCAGCAGCGGGATGACGCTCAGCCGGATCGGAGTAAGTTTCTTGTCCGATTGCGCATGAGCGGCGCCGGCGTTCCATATTCCGAAAATTCCCGCCACAAGCGCAGGCGCAAGCAACAACTGCGTGATACTACGTATCGAGTTGATCATCTTGTGCATCCCGTCCCTCCTCCAGAGAAGTATGAATTGGTTTCCTGTTACATGCGGTGAGCTACGATCCGTCTCTCAACGAGAACAAGCAGCTTGTTAAGAAGAAAGCCGAGTATCGACAACAGAACGATTCCGCCGAACATGAGTCCGGAACGGAATGTGCGCTCGGCATCCAGTATCATGTAACCGAGACCGCTGGACGCGGCGACCATCTCTGCCGCAACAACGACTACGAACGCCAGACCCGCCGATATTCGTAAGCCGACAATGATCTTTGGCAGCGCGGCGGGAAGCATGATCTTTGTGAAATAGCGGTATCCACTGATGTCCATAGTCCTGGCGGCCCGCTGCAAAAGTTGAGGGATCTCCTCCACGCCCAGAACCACATTGAGGATGAGGGGCCAGAAGCAGGCATAAGCGATAATCGCAATTTTTGATGCGTTATCGATACCGAGCCAAAGAATTGAGACCGGGATGAGCGCGATCGGCGGGACCGGCCGCAATAGCTCTAGCAAACCATTGAGATATACGCGCAAATTTGCGCTATAGCCGAGCGCAAGACCCAACGGAATGGCGAGGGCAGCTGCAATCAAGTAACCGCATGCAATGCGCCATAGGCTTGCGCCAATATTGACCCACAACTCTCCGGTCAAAGCGACCTCCCAGAGGGCGGTCAACATGGAGCTTGGCGCCGGCAAAAACAGCGGATCGACTAGACCAAAGCGAACACACGCCTCCCACGCTACCAACAATCCGCTCGGCAACACTGCTGATCGAAGATCAATTGCGCCTGCGAACGTAGCCAGCCCGCCGTAGCGGAGCGACACTATCTTCTCGTCGAGACTTTCAGACACGGGCGTCCTCTCCGCCGCTACCGCCCGCATCGAGGTCGCGCATCAATTGATGCAGTTCCCGCCGCAACGCGGCAACTTTGTCGCTCAGACGCCAGTCAAAGGTGCGAGGGTAACCCTCATCGAGTTTAACTTCGTGTACGATCCGGCCTGGCCGCGCGCACATCACGATCACTCGTTGCGATGCGAAAAGCGCTTCCTCGATTGAGTGAGTGACGAAAATGATCGAGAACCTACGCGCGCTGTAAAGCCGCGTTACCAAATCTTGCATTTGTTCCCGGGTAATGGCATCGAGCGCCGCGAACGGTTCGTCCATCAGCATGACCGGAGCGTTCATGGCAAGGAGGCGCGCGAGCATCACGCGCTGTTTCATGCCGCCGGATAGATGTGAGGGATAGATATTCTGAAATTGGCTAAGTCCGACCGCCTCAAGGGCTCTTTCTGCCTGTGCATCAACTTGTGCCCGGCCCAAGCCGCGGTTTTCCAACGCGATCGTCACGTTGCGCTTGGTATCGCGCCACGGGAATAGAGCCGGTTCCTGGAAATTTACGGCAACGCGTCGGTCCGAGGTACTGCGCTGCAACCCATCGAAAGTTATTGTACCACTGGTCGGCTGATCAAGTCCGGCGACCAGGCCAAGTAAGGTCGACTTGCCGCATCCGGAAGGCCCTAACAGAGAAACGAATTCGCCGGCTTCAATTCGGATATTGGCACCGCAAACGGCCCGAATCATCTGCCGAGCGGTTTTGTGAACCTTGGAAACATCACGCAATTCGATGACCGGAGCCCGCCCTACTTTCGCAACCATGCGTCCGGAAACCTCCACATTCATCACCGCTTTCCTCAACTGTTTTGTTGGGCAAAACCCTGTTTTATTTTCTTAAAGGGTGTCAGAAGGGAGCGGGTGCGTCAAGCATCGAGTCTGGATTGCGGCTGTCCGCGGACGGCAATATAAGCTTAGCTGCGACACGCCGAACGGTGCTTTGACGATGATCATGCAATCGGAAAGGCTGTGTTTCCGGCAAGCGATACGCAATTTCGGACTAAATGAAGAAGCCCTTAAATGAGCGACCTTGATGACCGACGCGACTATGGGGTGCGATCGGTGCAGCTGGCGCTCGACATTCTCGAAATTATCGCAATGTCAGGTGAGGAGCTTGGAGTCACACAGATCGCAGACCAGTTGCGACTAACAAAGGGCTCAGTCTATCGACACCTGCAAACGCTGGTCGAGCGCGGCTATCTAACGCAAAATCTCCAGACCACGCGCTATCATATCGGTCCCCGCAGTCGGATGCTGGCGCGTCTTTCCGTTCAGCCCGACCTCATTCACGCCGCCGAGCCCTTGCTCTGGGACCTACGCAATACGGTTGGGCAGACTGTCGTTCTTTCGGAAATGGGGGCGCGCGGGGCAGTCGTGGTGAAGACGGTGCCCGGCCCTTCGCCGATTGAGATTGGTGTACGCCCTGGTAGCGAACTCGCTTTCCATGCCAGCGCGCAAGGCAAAATATTGTTGGCCAACGCCCCGGAGTCTCTGCAGAAGCTTGTACTTGCCGGGCCGTTGCGGCGCTTTACTGACCATACGATTACCAAACGGAGTGCACTTGAGGCCGAATTGCAACTAGCGCGCAAACGAGGCGACGTTTCCGCACCCGAAGAGAGCATTCTCGGCCTCAATGCGATTGCAGCTCCAATTTTCGGCGAGGACGGTAGTTGTGTTGCTGCGATTGCGATCGTTGGATCAATCCAGTTTATCCAATTGGAAACGAACCAACGCACTTCACAAAAGCTGACGGAAGCCGCTCGACAGGTCTCAAACGCGCTTGGTCATCGCCCGGCAAAGGATTCCGTCGACGCGCCCGCTCAAGCTGCCACAATCAAGCAGAAGATCAAGCGGCGCGCACGACGCCCATACCAGTAGCCCAATCATTTACAATGTCGTAATAGACAAGCTCAGCGCTATAGCTGCCTTGCTCACCGAGGGCAGCGAAGGCGGCGATCCAACTGCGAATCTCGTGCCCACCTTTGCCACCGTTCTTGGTTATCCATTCATCAGAAAATGAATCGACTTCCTGCAGCCTTTGACCAAGCACGACTTCAAGAATGCGTTGGTCCCACTCACGGCTCGGTGGCAAGATTGGCGTCTTTCCTTCAGCAAGGCCTCGTGCTGCGACTTTGACGCGCTCCTGTCGCCGTTTCTCGAATTCACGAGTCCACGGCGTCTCGCCAATCAAATATTTCTGCGTTTCTGGCGAGGCCTCTTCATAGGGCATGTTTGGCGGATCGTGTGACAAACCACCCGAACCGACGAGCAGAATGCGCTTGTTAAGAGTGCGCAGGTAGCGCCCAACCGCCTCGCCCAACTGACGTGAGCGTTTGCAACTGGCCCGTGGAACCGAGTTGCAGTTGATGAAGATGGGGATTGTCGGATAGGCATTTAGCCGTTTGGTGAGAAGGTTCAGCGCGATCGTGAACCCATGGTCTACCTTCATGCGGTAGGACGTCGCGATATCGAATTCGTGTTGCAACAAGTAACTCGCAAGACCCTGCGCCTCACCGATCGGAACGTTCAGCTCACCGAGTTCGATGTCCCAATCTTCGGCGCCAATTGCGTCGAAACCCACGCAAAACTGAGGCATCAGATCGTGGAAAAATCCATTGAAATGGTCGGGCCCGAATAGAACGATTATCTCGGGATCATAAGCATTGACGTACTCATGTGCCTTGTCGATCCCGGCATAGAACTGATGCCCCTGCTCTTCTTTGGTTGGCTTGACGTTGAGCAGAAGCGGGCTGTGAGATGTGCAAATCAATCGCAACATGAGGCTGTTCTCTAGGACAAAACTGCGTTTCCTTATTTTGATTTTGATATTCCCGGGCCACCGAGTCAACCCTAGTGGTCACATCGCAGATAGGGGCGGCCCGCAAGGCAGAGCAGGCACGAAATCCAACACCTGCTTGAACTGGTCGCGAGAATGCAGGTCGCGCTTGAATTGATAGCCGCCATCGACCCTTTCTAGAAAACTCTCAAGCCGTCGACGCTGCTGCGGGTCGGATCGGTCTGCATGATGATAAGCGATGGCATCGTTGACGCTGGAAAAGATGTCGGCCGGTCGGCCGATCGAATTGGCGACATGCTCGCGTCCGGGCCGCTCCCAGATCGGGCGCGAAATCGACAGAAGCAAACGCTCTCACTCGCGCAGGATACTGGGATCGCTTGCTGCTATCCAAGATGATAGAGCTCCGCGAGGATGTCGCGCTGTCGCCCCTCAGATCATCAGTTCGGTTCGGGCTCCAGTCGGCCTCTGCGAAGCCTCGCTGGTCGAACGCCACAACCTCCCGATCGGATGTAGCATCGCGGCCGGCTCGATCTAGTCATGGTAGACGTAAGACAGTCCGTGCATGATCAGGAGCGGCGTTCGCCCGGCCATACCAATGACACGGTAATGATGATAAGATCGCCGGATAGTGCCTAGCCTGCGACGAGCGCTCGGTTCACGATCCTTTCCCCATCCATTGCGATGTGAATGCGGACTTGGCCGCGGCAGGTCCGTCTGCATCTTGCCATCAGGTGCGGCCAACCACGATGCCCATGCCGGTGATCCATTCCGGCACCAAGTGGTAATATTTGAGCTCCGTATGCAGGCCTCCGAGCTTGCGCGCCGCCGCGGCCGCGGCCACCCATGTACGGACCTCATGGGCTCCGAACCCGGCGACACGGTCGATCTCTGTATCACTCATGCGGTCGAAGTCATTGAGCCTCCCGGAAACAAAGGTGGTCAGGAAATCACGATCCCATTGCTCGCTCGGCGGGAGGCAGGGGCCTTTCCCCCTGACAAGTTCGCGGGCAGCGCGGACCACCCGGCTTTCTCGTGCGTCCAACTCCTCTTGAGTCGGCGTTTGCTTCTTGATCAGGCGCTGCGCAATGTCCGGCGGACTGAGCTCGAGGCGCGGGGTCGGAGGATCATGCGAGAGTCCCCCGGACCCGACAATGGTCATCTTCATATCCTTGCCGGCCAAGAATTCGCCAATCGCTTCGCCGAACATACGTACGCGCCGGAACGAAGGGCGCGGGTCAGCCGCGCAATTGATGAAAACCGGAAGCACATTGTATCGGTTGAGTGCTCCCGTAAGCTTGAAGAGCGGAATGGTAATGCCGTGATCGACCTTCATGTCGTGCGACAAGGCAAGATCGAAATCCCGACTCTGCAAGAAGCGGATACAGGCCAACGCCAGCTCACGCGGCACACGCAGCGGACCGCTTTCAAGATGCCAATCCTTGGTGCCGACCGCCGCCGTACCGATGCAGAACGTCGGCATCAGTTCATAGAAGAAGCCGTTGAAGTGATCTGGACCGAAAACGACAATCAAATCGGGATCGAATTGCTTTACCGCCTCTGCGCAGGAATCAAGCTCGGAGAAAAACGAGGCATGCACGCCTGTCTCGGTCTCCTCAACATCCGTCGTCATCAACGGACTATGCGAGCAGCAAATCAATTGCACTGCCATATTCGACTCCTCCTGTTTTAACCACTTCGGGATTTCTCCCGGACTCTCAAAATGACACGCAGGCGAGTCGCCATCGGCGTGTCCGCATCTTGGCATTCGCTATCCGAAGCATGCCGCGAAACCCTCCGCCTCAGCGCACGAACTGGGTGAGGTAGAGTGCGATTGGGGGAAAGATCATGATCAGAGCAACCAGAAGCAGCGCGCAGCCGATATAGGGGACTGCAGCCCACGAGACATCCTCGAGTTTGGTTCCCTTCGGCGCAACGCCGTGCAGGACAAACAGCAGAAGACCCAGCGGCGGCGTCGCAAGGCCAATTTCAAGGCCAAGCAACACGATTAAGCCGAACCAAACGAGATCGTAGCCGAGCGAGCCGGCCAATGGAAAAAAGACCGGAACCGTTAGCATCATGATCGATATCTGCTCCATGAACATACCGAGAAACAGCAGAACGACAAACATCGACAAAAGGATCACGAAGGGCGCAACATCGAAACTCGTCGCCCACTTGATCAAACCGGCACTTGCGCCGGAAAAGGCGAGCAATTGGCTGAAGATGGCGGATCCCATGACAATCAGAAGAATACCCGTGGACACTTTTACGGTTCCGAGCAGCGAGCGCTGCATCGTCTGGATCAGAGGCACGCGGAAGAGCAGGCACAGAGCTATCACACCGAGGACGCCGAAAGCTGCAGCTTCAGTCGGCGTCGCTACGCCCAACAGGATAAGGCCGGCAACACAGAAAATTACGATCCCCATCGGGAGCACATTGACGACAAAGCTGCGAATAGCGACGCTCCACGAAACCCTCTCGGTGTCATAAGCGGGCGCAGCGTCCGGATCGAGGCGCACCTGGATGAAAATCAGCACCGCATAGAACAGCGCAAGAAGGAGCCCCGGCAAAATACCGGCCACAAGAAGCGCCCCGATATTGATCCCGGCAAGACTGCCGAGCAGGACGGCAAGCGTCGAGGGCGGGATGATCATCGCAAGGCCGCCGGTTCCCAGAATCGGACCGAATGCCATGTATCGCTTGTAACCACGGCGAATCATCTCCGGCGCCATCAAAGAACCGAGCAGCGCGCCGTTCGCGAGCGACGAGCCGGAAAGCGTTGCGAAGACGGTTCCTCCGGCCACGGTCAGATACGACAAACGCCCGCGAACACGCCCGAAGAGCATGTCCAACGAATCGAACACCCTGACCGCGAGTCCGGAATGGAAGAACACCTCGCCCATCAGGACGAAAAGCGGCAGCGGCACGAGATGAAACGACGCCACGGAATCTGCCGAATTCGCAACCAGTTGCGTAACGCCGGAGAGACCGCCCATGAACAGCAGAACGCCAACAAGGTTCGTCAGCAAAAACGCGAACGCCACCGGCACGCCGAGCGCCATCAGCGCAAGCACCAGTCCAAGGAGAAGTGAAAAGGCCCAGTACCAACTCATATCAATGGCCTTCTGTGGACCTGCCGCCTGTCGACCGTCTCTGCCGGAACGGCAGCAGCAAAAATTCCATCCCGACGAAAGCAAAACTCACGGGCATGCCGATGTAGAATATCCAGAAGGGTATTGGGATCGACCGTATGTCCTGATCGCCGTTGCGCCAGGCGGTAGCGGTCAATTCGCTGCCGAACACGAACAGAATCAACGAAAGCGCGGCGCACAGCAGGCAGACAGTCCAGTCAAGCCGGATTCGCCAGGCATTTGGCAGCATATTTGTGAATGTATCGATCGCGACATTGGCGCGCTCTCGTACGAGCCATGGCGCCGCCAGCAGCGTCATATACAGCAGAGCATATTCGATGAACGCAGTAGTCCAGTCCGGCGGCTGAAAGCCGAAAGCGCGCAGCAGGACGTCCCAAACGATCACGGCAACCATGACGACCGCCAAGCCGCCTCCGCCCCAGGCCGTTGTGGTAATCAGATTGTCGTAGAGCGCGCCGAGCCTACGCATCGCAGTCCATGGCGTTCGCGGTTGTCCCATCCAGCAGGAGGCGACCGTGCTGCTCGGCGGGCGCGTCCAGGCTCAGCAATGCATGAGACGCGAGTGTATGGACATCGCGCAATGCGCGTTCGATCTGTCCGCCCGTCATGATCGCGGCCCCGCCAGCAACAGAGGCCGAATCCCTGACGGCGGAGACGCAAAGCGATGCGACCTCGGCGGCCTGGCTCCGAGCGCAGACCCGTAGGGCATCCATCCCCGGGGCCTGTTGTACCGCCGCCTGCTCGAGTCGACGAAATGTCGAGCGCAACGCACCCTCGGCCAGACCAATCTTCGCGCCGATTTGTCCGAGACGCGTCAGCGTAACGACAGTCGGTCCGCGCCGCTTGACGGATTTTGTCGCACCGTCGAGCGCGCCACGTGCAATTCCGACAGCAAGGGCTGCGAGGACGGACGCAAATAGAGGTATGACCGGGATCCTGTAAAGACCGCGGCAGTCGTCGGCCCGTCCGGATCGATCTTCGACCTCATTGTCGACGACACGAACCACGCGGTGCATGGGCACGACAACCTGTACTGCAGCAACATTCTTGCTGCCGGTACCCCGAAGCCCGAGCACGTTCCAACTGCCCTCTTCGACACGAATGTCCGCGCGCGGAAGGAGACAAAGATGCTGTATGTCGCCGCCGACTTGCTTCTGTACGGCGGCGAGTGCAACCCATTCGGCAAGGTCGATCCCGCTGCAATAAGCCCACTGACCGCTCACGACGAAACCGTCCGCGGACGCGACGAGCTCCGTTGTACGAGCACCATTGAGCACCAGGGGAAGCGCAGCCTGGCCGTCCTTGCCGAAAAGCTCCGCTTGGGCGCGTGGATGGAACCGCGCAGCAATCCAGCTATTCACCGCAAACAGGGACGCGACCCAGGCTGTTGACGCACAGCCGCTGGCGAGGGCGGACGACACATCGAGCAGGAGCTCGGGCGATCGTTCCAACCCGCCATAACTGGAGGACTGCATCAGCCGGAGAAAGCCCTGTTGGTGCAGCGCCGATGCAATCTCCGGTGACACACAGCCCTTCATCTCGCACTCGGCTGCGCGGGCGCGCAATTCAGGTACCATCGCCTCCGCGCGCTGAACTATTTCAGCCGAACTCGGACCCCTCATGCGCGCTCCGCCCCTATTTCGGCGGGCATGGCCAGCCGGCGATGCAGGTCGAGAATTTGCGGAATGGTCGAGGGAGAGCGGCGACCGAAGCCGCATTCGGTTGCAAGACCGAAATTCCTGCACACCGCTTCCGCGGCCGCGATCCGGCGCCGGCAGCCTTCCTCGCCATCCGTGAGATGGATGAGCCCCAGATACAAATCTGTGTTCACCTGAAGCCGCAGATCGCGAAGCGGCGCGTAGTAGGCAGAGTCGGTCCGGTCCCTCGGTACGGGAATATGGAACCAGTCGATCGTCCGGTGAACACTCGCACTGACGCGATTCATCAGACGCGTCAGGTTGCCAGCATCGGTCGGTTCGGCGAAGTGACGGTGGCCAAGGTCGCCATAGCAGAGATGATATCCGAGTTCGACCCCAGCCGGTATCATTTCGCCCAATCGCGCCAACCGTTCGACGATATCGTCCCAGACGTTCGCGTAATAGTGCGGCCGCACCCCCTCGATTGAGGCGAATTCGGACGCGACGTCCCACTGGATTGCAAGCTCGTCCCCGGGGATAGCTGCCAAGATCGTGCGAACCTCCTCCCGCATCCTGGCTTCGTAAACAGCCTCAACTTCTGCCTGCTGCCCGACTACGATCAAATGTTGAACGAAGGCATGCGGCGTCGGAAGCCCTACCTGCAGTTTCCAGCCGCGCGGCACTTTCGCGTCCCGCTTAAGCTCACGAAGCGTCGCATACGATTCGATAGCCCATTGCGCATAACCAAGTGCACCGATCTTCGCCTCGGCAAGACTCGACCGGATGCTGAAACGCGGCGGCGGACGCGTTCCGTCTTTGCGCCTGTCGCGGACGTCCACCTCGCGCTCCACCGGTTCGAAATGCGGATTTCCCTCAAGCACTCGATTCTGACAGTGTATCCAGTACCGTCGGCTTCCTGTCTCGCCATCGGGAACACGCGTCAGGTGATCGCCAAGATGATGCGCGAGCATCTGGAAGACAGCAGCGGAATTGTCGAGAGGCACGCTGCCGACCAGCAAGAGTTTGCGGTCGACAGCAGATCGGCCTGCCTTATTCACCAAAATACTCTCTCAACTTTACAGACGCTTTGGGCGAGCTTTTTTCGATTCGCGCCCACGAGGAGCCATAGGCGCTGCTAAGGAAGATTTCGGCAGCCTTCCCCTCAAGTACGAACGGCTTGATCCCTTTTTCGGTCTGCTCCTTCTTGATCCGTTGCTGCTCGGCCTGCCAGTAAGTGCGCGACTCTTTCTCAAACTCGATCGCCGTATCCTGCAGAACCTTCCGAGCAGGCTCGGGAAGACTGGTCCACTTGTCGATATTCACGATTGTAAGCACATCCGCCTGGAAAAATGCGGGATCGACCCGATACCGAAGAAACTTATCCCAGCCGAAATCAAGCACCGTTATGATCGGCGTTCCGAGTCCGTTGATGATGCCCCGCTCCAGCGCTGGATAGATTTCGGACGGCGCCATGTCGATGTTGGTTGCACGCAGCTCTTTGAAGAATTCATTGAAGATCGGACTGGATCTCAGTTTCACGCCCGTGAGGTTCAGCGCACCATCCGCATTCTGCTTGGGCGGCTCGCCCAGGAACAGGTTCATGCCGATGCCGCTGTCGAACCAGCCGAGCAGATGAGCATTCATCTTCTCCTTGAAGATGCCCGACATGAAATCCCATCCGCCATTTGCGCGGAGCTCCATCGGAGTCTTCTTCGTTGCGGAGAAAACATCGCCTTCTGGAATGAGGCCCAGATAGAAATTCGGCGGCTGATACAGGATATCCACGATGCCGTTGCGCAGCGCCGTCGCCTGCTGTCGCGGCGGTATCGCCTCGACGCCGCCGATCAAAGTCACTTTGACCACACCCACGCCGCGCTCATTAACCTTCTTGATGTACGATTCAAAACTGCGCGTGAAAATGTAGTTTTTCGGGAAGCCGGAGATCGCTTTCAGCTCGATCTCCGCCGAAGCCGCAGGAATCACGGCGGCCGCCAGCAGCGCTGCAGCCAAGAGCGTCTTTTGCATTATCCAACCCTCCCATTTTATCAGACAATATGTTATTATTGTCTGACGATAAAGACGGGCCAGAAGCCTGTCAATCCGCTGGGTGGTACCAGGGCAGTGGCCCGGATCGGCCATGTTTGCCTTCAAACGGAGCAATGATAATTAGGCGCACATGAGCAAACGCAGCTTATCCAAGACGTCATCGGAACCGGACCGTGCTCTGAGCGCAGTCGATTTTGTCGTGGCGCGAATTACCGACGACATTCGGAACGCGACCTACACCGGTGGCGACCGATTGGTCGAGGCCGAGATCATGAAGTCCCTTTCGGTCAGCCGAAGTTCGGTGCGCGAAGCCATCCGGCAACTGACAGCAGACGGCCTGGTTCAGATCGAGCGCAACAAAGGCGCCCGCATTCGAACGCTGACGCGCGAAGAGACACTCGCGTTAGATCAGGTCCGCGAGATGCTCGAAGGACTGGCTGCGCGGCTCGCCGCCGGCAGGATAAACCTATCGGAGTATCAGAAGCGCATGAAATCGCTGATGAAGGATATGAAAGCCAGCGAAAGCTCGGGCGACTGGCGGGCCTATCGAAAGCAGAATTCAGCGTTTCACGATCTCATTCTGGAAATGAGCGGCAACGAAACATTGCAGCGGTTTGCACGGCAGCTTCAATTACATAGTTTCCGCGTGCAATTTGACCTGCCGCTTAGCCGGTTTGCCGCGGCACGCTCGCTTGCCGATCACGAGAAAATTGTCCGCGCGATCCTGGACGGAGATGGCGGCGCTTCAGAACGCGCCATGCGGGCACACATTGCCAGAACAAACCAATGGATCATGAACGCGCCGTCCGCAGTCTTCGAGCCTGATTCACCGACATGAGATATCTCGGCTTACGTCAGCGAGGAAAGCATGACTGGCATTCCCTGTTCATCCCGCCGGTACCCTTCCTACAACCAGAAACTTTGACGAGATTGATCGATTTTCTGCCGAATCTATATCCGGCGCCAGGGGGACGATGGAAAAATGTCGGTCGCGGGACCTAGTCTAATGATCGGAAAGTCAGGCAGCTAAGCAGACAGCTCAATTGATTCGCGCGAGTGTTGAGAACGCTCACGTTCTTCCCTCCCACCTTTTTCGCGGCTTCCAATTGTCAACCTGCGGCCAGCCGCGATTGTCCTACCCGAGTGCTGACCTGACAAAGGAGTTCCCCACCAGCGCGCGCCGCGCCTAGTGAGGGAGTGTTTCGGGAAACGATACAGCCCGGTACGATTGAATTGGGTGTCAGAACATCTCCCTGGAGCGGTCTCGGAAGCACAAATTCAGAGAATGTTGGACGACAGTTCCTCTCCCTCCGCCAAATTAGCAGTAGCATCAATAACTTATGTCGATTTCTGCTTTCAGCCCCCGATAAAATCCCCGACCCGGCGCGGCCAATTCTGGTGTAGCGCAGCGCTCCGTCCCGTTGCGATCCTGGAGCGTTGCGAGCGGCAAATTCGGCCGGTGTGAGATTGCCCAGCGCGCTGTGCGGACGAGCATGATTGTAATCGTCCCTCCACGCGCTCGGGACGGTGCGAAGTTGGGCAAGCGAGGTGAACAGCGTCTCGTTGAGCAGTCCGTCGCGCGGCGGGCATTGAAGCTCTCGATGAATGCATTCTGCTGCGGCTTACCTGGCGCGATGTAATGCCGCTCGACCCGCGTCTCCTGCGACCAGCGCAAGATCGCCATGCCGATGAGTTCGGTGCCATTGTCGGAAACACACATCGCCGGCCGCCCGCGCTCCGCAATGATGACCCCGAGTTCGCGCACGACCCGCAGGCCGGGCAGCGAGTTGTCGGCGACGAGCGCCGCGAATTCGCGCGTGAAATCATCGACGACGGTCAGAATGCGAAAGCGGCGGCCTTCAGCGAAGGCATCCGACAGGAAGCCCAGACGGACACCGAGCCACGCGCTGAGTCCCGCCGCATTGGTTTGTTGGCCGGAAGGACCCGAGCGCGCAGCCCGCCTGATTGCGCCTAGCCACACGTCTTCAAATGAGTGGAGCAACAGACGTTGTCAGATAAATCTTGGCGGCTCAGCTTCTCCGGCTTTTGACCGCAAGGCGCGGAAATAGAATGAAGCTGCGCTGATTCGTAGCCTAGCGCCCCGCCTCAACATTCAAAAAATACACCCGAATTGAGAACATCGCGACCAGTACAATCAATGACACGACAACCGCAACCAACCAATCATTTTTGGTGGGGGGCGGGTCTTCCTTCCTGTGAATTACTGGATCCATGCAATCACCAATTTCCTATCGACATTGAGAATATAGACGGATCCCTCGAAAGCATTGCGCCGTCAGCTGATGTCGAAGAACCCGTTTTCGGTTTCGAGCCAGCGGCGCGACTTGGACAGAGTGCCGACCACCATCCGCGTGTATGGAGAACCGCGATCGTCGGCGCAGATTTTGCCTCACGACACTCAATTCCCGCCGGCTGGAATTTAGCAGGGAACAGCCGAACTGCAGCCGGCGTGGTGGTCGGATAAACATGAATATGAAGTCACATATCGCTAAATGGGGCTCGCTCTTGGAGCACGCGAAAACTGCTGAATCATTTCATGCCACCTCGGACTTGAATATCGTCTTCGGCGCCGGCGCGTCCATGCGGTGGTAGCGCGGCAACAGCCAGCTGTTGAATTGCGGCAGCGTCTCCTCGAGAAACGAATATCGTCCCTGCTTCACGAAGCGCGACTTGTATCCCTGCTGCATGATGAGGTTCGCCTCGATGTCCTGCTGGGCGAAGACCGCGCCTGACGCTTGCTGGATCTGGTAGGTCCAGTCGAAATGCTTCAGCCGGACCGTTTCCTTCGGCATGAACACCGTGATGACGAGTGTCATGCGGTCGACGGCCGTGGGCAGGATCATGAATGTGAAGACCTGGTCCGGCTTCAGCGAGAAGAACATGGTCGGCGGAACCGAGCCGTACATGCTGCGGCTTTTCTGCTCCTCGGTCAGCGTCGGGATCAGCGGGAAGAACGCGCGCTCCAGCGGATTCATGCCGCTGGCGCCGTCCGCGAAACCGGTCGGATGCATGATCTGACCGTCGCCCTCCTCGAACGGGATGAAGCCGGCAAGCGCAGCCGGCGCCATGTCGTGATAGCCGTCATGCACGAACATGGTGTGATACGGCTCGAGCGCGTTCTCGTGCATGATCTTCCAGTTGAACGGCAGATTCTCGCGCACGAAGCTCGGCATCGGAACCATGTCCGGTATGTTGTAGTTCGCGCATTCGGCCTCGAACTTCGCGAGCGTGGGCTTCAGCGGCTGCGCGTCCGGGTCGAAATTGACGAAGATGAAGCCCTGGATGACCTCGACTTTGAATTCGCGCAGACGGGTCTCCGCGCGCAGCGTCTTCATGTCGACCGTGTCGTGCATGAAGGGTGCCCCGATCAGGTGCCCCTTCAGGTCGTAGGTCCAGCGATGGTAGGGGCAGACCAGCTTGTTGCACTGCGCCTTTTCGTGAAGGCCGCCGCGCAGCACCGGGAAGCCGCGATGCGCGCAGATCGCAGACAGAACGCGGATGACACCGTCCTCGTCGCGCAGCACGATCAACGGTTCGTCGACGATGGTCACGGTGAAGGCACTGCCCGACTTTTCAAGCTGGTTTTGGTGGCCGAGATACAGCCACTCCTTGTAGAATATCGAATCCTTCTCGAATTCGAAGAATTCGGGCGACGTATAGGCTTCCGACGGCATCGTGCGGGC
>NZ_JBFWPA010000061.1:0-39591 GCF_050250235.1 Pseudorhodoplanes sp. | reverse complement strand
CCCGGTGCGCGCCCGTACGCCTGTAGCGTATCGATGGTTTTATGAGGGGCGCAAGAAGGATGTGCCGGAAACGCATCCGCTTCCTTCGGAATATCGCGGCGAGTACCTGCGCGGATTGCAGACGCCAAGCGGGCGGTTCGAGTTCGATTGCCAGACGCTGAGACGCTTCGACCCCGCGGACGAAGAGCGTCCGCCGATCCTCAAATATATCGTATCACCTGAGGATCGGCGGACCGAGCGGGCCCTGAACTATCCTCTGCAACTCCTGACGCCGCATCCTCGCTTCAGCTTCCACACCCAGGGAGATGGCAAGGACGGGTTCATGAATGAGGTGGCGGAGCACCGCGTCTGGATCGATGGAAATTGCTACTGGATTCTCCGTATCAACCGCGACGATGCAATCACGCGCGGGATCGAGCGGGATGACCTGGTGCGAGTCTACAATGATCGAGGATCGGTGATCTGCGCGGCGCGACCGACCGGCCGCCTGCGCTCCGGTGTTGTTCACGGCTATGAGTCGTCCGCCCGCTATGAGACGGCGGGCCCCAACGGAACGGGCGACGAGATCGGTGGTTCATTGAACACGCTGACGCCGGGCCGATCCCAGATCAAGCAGGGACATTCGATGGGCTCCAGCAACTGCTTGGTTGAAGTCGAGCGGGTCCGGAACGGCAAGAGTGCTTGCGCGCGGCCGCGGGCCGATGTCGCGGCGGTTCATTGACGCCTCCCATGTCCGCAAAATGGACAACCATCTTTGATGCAAGCAAATGCACCGGCTGCATGAATTGCGCGCTGGCTACCATGGATGAACATGTCGGCAACGATTTCCCCGGCTACAGCAAAGGGATATCGGCAAATGGGCGGAAACTGCTCGATATAGAGGGTGTCGAGCGCGGCTCCTACCCGACCGTGGACGTGACGTACTTGTTGAGAACCTGCGTCCACTGCGAGGAGCCGCCCTGCGCAAAGGTGGCGCCCGATGCGGTCTCGAAGAGGGCAGACGGGATCGTGATTATTGATCCGGACCTGGCGAAGGGCCGCCGGGAAATTGTCGATGCCTGCCCGGTGGGCGCCGTGGTCTGGAATGATGAGTTCGATATCCCGCAACAATGGACGATGGATGCCCATCTTCTGGATGCCGGTTGGAGAAGCAGTCGGGCAAGCCAATCCTGCCCGACGGGTGCTCTGACAACGCTTAAGCTTTCCGAAGCTGAGTTGGAGCGTCTGCGGAACGAACAGGAAGTCGAGGATAGCGTCGCGAATCTGGGCCTGCGGTCGCAAGTTCTCTGTCGAAACACGGCCCGCGCCCGTTGCGTGTTCGTGGCGGGCGTCATCTATGTGCGCCAGGCAGGGCATTATCATTGCTCCCATGGAATCAAAGTCGAACTGAGGTCGAAGCATGACAATCGAAGTCTCGGCTCGTCCGTCACGAACGCGTTCGGCGTGTTCTTGATCGATGGGCTGAGCAGGTCGGTTGAAGACTGCATATTGTCGATCGACATGTTCGGACGACGGCTTGTCGAGACGCGCGTTGTGACCGACGAAGCGCGATTTATCGGCTACCTGTATGTCGATGGCGATGAAGCGACATGGAGGCGGGCCGATGATGACGGCGCCTGATCTCATGCTGCCGATGATGTTGAAAGCCGCGCGGGCGGCCATCGTGGATCCCGCGCGATCGTTCAATGTGCGAGCTCCTGCTGACGCGGAGGTTCGCTTCGAACTCTTCCATGCCATGGGCTCGCTCTGCTCGCAGAAGGTCCGGGCCGTGATGGAAGAGAAGAGTCTGGCCTACCGTTCGAACGCGATGGTTGTCGGTGGCAGAGCCATTCCAGCCGAGAATTATCACCCGGACTATGTCCGCTTGCGGTTGCGTGGTGGCAAGGATATCGGAGCCTCGATCGTCACCGGCTATACGGGAAATGTGTCGGTCGACGCGGTCGGCTTTGATCCCTGCGTCGTTCCGTTGCTGGTCGACCGTCAGCGTGGCAGGGTGATCGTCGATTCGCTGCAAATCTGTCTTTACCTGGACTCGGAGTGTGCGGTTGGCGACTCGCTGGTTCCGCCGTCGTTGGTGGACGAGACAATGAGGCAGGTCAAGATTGTCGACGAGACGCCACATCCGGTGCTGCTTTATGGCTTCAATCCAGATTGCGACAACCGCCCGCAGCAACTCAAGGAGTCGATGCGGGTGACTTATGACAAGAAGATCGCAGGTTTGACCGCACTGCGAGATGCAAACCGCGAGGATCCCGAATTGGTCGTCGCCTATGAGGCAAAGATCGCGAAGGAGGCCGGCGGCAGGGCCGTAGGATTCGACGATGAGTATCAACGACGCGCTCACAGAACCACGCGGGCCATCGTCGATGCGTTCACACGTGAACTGAGCGAGTCTCACGGTCCGTTCGCTCTTGGCGAAGCATTCACGCTTGCCGATCTTGTGTGGAGCGTCAGCCTCATTCGGATGCAGTATCTCGGTCTATCCCACATGTGGTCGGACAGTCCCCGCGTGCAGGAATATGTCGCGCGGCTCGCAACGAGGCCTTCGATACAGAAGGAAGCGGTACAGGCGACACGCACGAGCTTTCCGCCGTCTGCGTATATCGCCGATTTGATTGAGCAGCATTAGGGCTTTGCCTTGAAGCTGCTCGCACCAGCCCCAGGAAGGCCGCACCGCCTGAACCCTGAACTCACGCGTGCATTTCCGTCTCTCCACGACCACGCTCCGGTCCCATTGACACACCTAATCTAACTCGGTGTCTTCGGAGCCGGGTGCAGGCCAGGCAGTATCCTCGCCAGAACACGCTCTTTGCGCCGCTAGAATCTTGATTACAGTGTATGCTGTCTACCGTCTGCGAACGTGGGGCGGGACGAACGCTGGGACTGATTGCCCGAGGCCGGATCAATGCGCGAAATGATGTATGGCACGAGCAGTGCCGTCATAGCTTTTGTTCTGTTCCTGGCGATTGTTGTGGCGATCGAAGTCGGTCGTCAGATTGGACGTGCGGCAAGCAAGCAGACAAGTGCACCACCGAAAGAGCATGTCAGCGGAATCCAAGCGGCACTGCTCGGTATGTTGGCACTGCTGCTTGGCTTCACCCTTTCGCTATCCCTGCAGCGGTTCGATGGCCGGAGCGCAGCGGTGGTCGAGGAGGCCAATGCCATCGGCACGGCCTATCTGAGAGCCGACTTCCTGCCTTTGATCGTTCGCGACGACGCAAAGCGGCTGTTCCGAAGTTACGTGGACTTGCGGATCCAGGCTGGCGCGGCCTCGGATGCCGACTACTCCCGCCGTTCACCGCTGTTGAAAAAAGCGAACGATGGGTTGAACGCGCTCTGGGCGCTCGCGAACAAGGCGGTTACGGAGGACCCAAGCCCGGTCCGGACCGGGCTTTTCGTTCAAGCCCTGAATGATGCTATCGACTCGGCGGCGAAACGTGAGGCGGCGCTGGATCGTCATGTGCCGGAGGTCGTGCTGCTCCTGATGTTCGCCACCTTTCTCATGGGCGGGCTGGTCGTAGGCTATTCGTCAGGGCTCGGTGGATATCGCGCTTTCTTCGCTACCTACGTCATGGTCGGATTAATGGTCGTTCTCGTCTTTATTATCGTTGATCTGGATCGGCCGCGGCGTGGATTAATCCAGGTCAGCCAAGCCAGTATGACTGAGTTGCGAGACTCAATGAACGAACAGGCACCGAAGCCATTGTCGAAATAGCGACGAGCGCGCTTGCCGAAGAGGCCACCTACTGATTTGTGGCAACCCGCCGGGCCTTCTGCAGCCCGGCCATAAGCGGGTCGACGATTCCGTCAATCGCGCCATGTCGGCGCATGTACGCTGCAGGATCGCGTGCGACAGGTTCGAAGCGCGACATGCGATCGAGCGCCAATTGCGCTTCCCGTAGATTTCCGAGTTCGCCGTGGGCAACAGCGAGCAGGAATTGGCTAAAGCCGTTGTCGCCCAAGGCAGACCGTTCTGAAACTTTCAACATCTCCTTGTAGTCGCGATTCAAATAAAGCTCGATGGCGACGAGGTGGTAGTACCAGCTCGGCGGCGATATCGTGCGTTCGATGGCTCGCTTGAGCAGCGGTATTCCTTCTTCGAATTTGCCGCGAACAGCGAGCCGCCAGCCAAGCTGGGCAAGCGCCTCCGGGTCATTCGGATTGAGTTCAGCCGCTTGCCGCGTTATCCGCTCGCTCTCTTCATAGCGGCCGAGATAATGGTAGGTCGCGCCCAACGCTTTCAGCGCTAAGGGACTTTTGGGCTGCAGCGTCGCCGCGCGTGAGGTTGCCTGAAGCGCCTTCTCGTATTCCGATTGCCGCTTGGCGTCACCTGTATATCCAAGTCGCCCCGCGTCGATGTGGAGCCAGCCGAGCATGGCCCATGCATCACTATAATCCGGGTCGCGTTTCACCGCTTGTTCGAGACATTGCATAGCTGGAGAGAATTCCTCGGGCAAGAACTGTCTGCGGTAGCTGTAGGCGCGTAGCACGCACATGTAGCTTTGCATGTGCGAAACCGTAGGCGCTTGCTGGGAGCCCAAATCGGTCTTTACAACTCCGTATGGCTGTCCGATCGCTGTCGCGATTTCAGAGGCCAGATCGCCCTGAACTGCGATCATCGCTTGGGGATCCGTTCGGCGCGTATAAGATTTGGTCCAGATGATATGGCCATTCGCAGCATTGATAACCTCTGCGCTGATTTGAATTTCAGTAGGGTCGCTACGCACGCTGCCGTTGACGACATATGCCACGCCTAGGTCGCGACCCACCTTTACAGGGCTCCCGGTCAGCTTCTCTTCGGTGCCGGGCGCCAACGAGTACAGCCGGAAGCCGAAAAAGCGAAACAGGTTGCTGACGAGCTCCGACCTGAGACCCCGAGCGAGAAAGCGCGTGTCGTCCGTCGTGCCCAGCGCTTCGAATGGCATGACGACGACGGCGGGCCCGCGGGCCGCTTTGTCCGGAACGGAGTTTGCGTTTGTCCGCAACAAGTTCGAGCCTGCTAGAGCAACAACAATCGCTGCTGCCGCAATGGAGACCGCGGCAATGGACGCGCCACGAAAGCGTCGCCTGCGGGCGTCATTTGTATCGAAGATTTCGGCGTCGCCCGACCGCTGTGTGACTTGTTCTTCGCTAGGCCGATCGCCGACCGCAAAGCTCTCTGGCTCGTGCCACTGAAAACTGGGTACGTAGGACCCTTTCGGAATTGATATTCGAACCCGATCACTCGCGCCGGCATCGACGTAATAGCTGTCGAGGTCTCGCCTGAGGCGTCTCGCTTCGAGACGAACAACCGGGTCGGCATTCGAGTCGAAGCCGTCATCGCGCTGGAAGACGGTCAATGCGATCGAATAGCCCTTCAGCCTGTCGCTGCGACCGGCCAGCGTCTCTTCGACAATGTATCGCAGGAATTCCCGCCGTCTTTCGCTGGCGGGAAACTGCCGGCTCGCGAGCACAATGTTCAATGCGGCCCGAATTTCTTCGAGCGGTACATCGGCGCTTGCTTGGACTTGCCTGACGCTTCGATGTTGCACTGCAATACAGCCCCTTAATGCAGTAACACTATTTGAAGCTTCCGCCGCCTCAACGCCTAATCATTGTAACGCGCCGTCCGGCACGACTTTGTGACCATGGGTGCGGTAAATGGATAGGGGTGCGAACATGTTCGCACCTGCCGCTGCCGCGAAACGCTCGTCAAAGATGCCCGCACCGTCCTCATTCGGCGAGAACGCAGAAGTCGGGACAAACGTCATGGAGCATATCGTCTCGATAGTCGCCCGGTTTCCAGGCCGCGAATTCGAAATCCGACAACGCTGCATTCGCGATCCCGAGTTTCGATCGGTTTGCGCTGACTACGAAGAGGCAGCCGCGGCGCTTCAGCACTGGCAGAAGGCGGAAGCGGAAGCCGACCGAAGGGTCGAGGAATACAGGTCACTGCTTGAGGAGTTGGGCGCCGAAATACTCGCGCAGCTGGACCGGCCGATCCGGCGCAACTCGAACTAAGTTGAATTCGGTTCGTAAACCGCTCGTCAGACGGCACGGGGAAGACGCAAGGTGGAGGTCGCAATTGGTGACGCGCATGTTGAACGAAGCGCCGTCGCGCACTGAATTGCCGGTTGACGCGGGAATGATTTTCATCCCCGGCGGCACCTTCCGCATGGGGTCAGATCAGCATTATCCGGAAGAAGCGCCGTCGCATCGGGTCACGGTGGACTCTTTCTGCATCGATGCGACGCCGGTGACGAATCGGCAGTTCAAGGAATTTGCGAAGGCGACCGGGCACGTCACTCTTGCGGAAATCCCGCCCGACCCGAAGGACTATCCGGGTGCGCTATCGCATATGCTGTATGCGGGGTCGCTGACTTTCCTGCCGCCCGCAAAGGCGGTTGACCTGCGCGACTGGAGCCAGTGGTGGCAGTTCCTCAAAGGTGCAGATTGGCGCCATCCATACGGACCGAAAAGCAATATCAACGGGCTGGACAATCACCCTGTGGTGCACGTGGCCTATGCTGACGCGGTCGCCTATGCGTGCTGGGCAGGGAAGGATTTGCCGACCGAAGCGGAATGGGAGTTGGCAGCGCGCGGCGGTTTGCAGGAGACAGAATTTGCCTGGGGCGATGAGCTCACGCCCGCGGGGCGGCACATGGCCAATACCTGGCAGGGCAATTTCCCCTATGAAAATCTGAACGCCGACGGATTCTCGCGAACCTCGCCCGTCAAATCCTTTCCGCCGAACGGTTACGGGCTCTACGACATGATCGGCAATGTCTGGGAGTGGACGTCTGACTGGTACGCACCGAGGCATGAAACCGATGCCAGAAAGGCGTGCTGCATTCCCGAAAATCCGCGCGGCGCACGAGAGCAGGACAGCTACGATCCGTGCCAGCCTGATATCCGAATTCCGCGCAAGGTGTTGAAGGGTGGCTCGCATCTCTGCGCGCCCAATTACTGCCGACGCTACCGGCCGGCCGCACGGCATGCGGAGCCGATCGATACCTCCACCAGTCACGTCGGATTTCGATGTGTCATTCGCGACCGCTCAAATAGCGTGACACCGGTCCGTGCATGAACTTGGATATTCCCAAGATCGTTCTGTTGGTGGCCGGAACGCTGCTCATTGCGGGCGTGGCTCTGCACGGAATCGGCTGGTCCGAATTCCAACGCATCGGGGCGCATGTGGTCGAGCGTCCGGGCGGGTCGCTCGCGTTGCGGTTTATCCTGCAACCGGCAATGTCTTCTCTGTTCGCCCTGCGCGATGGCATCAGGGATGCGCGCACGGGTCGATCGCCCTATTTCTGGACGGTTCTCTCCGATCCCGACAAGCGAAACGCGCGCCTGAGGGAAGGGCTGGCTGCGACAGGCAAGATCATCCTGATCGCGGTCGTTCTGGACGGCGTGTACCAATACATCGCCTACAAGACGTTCTACCCGGCCGAGGCGCTTCTGGTCGCCATTCTTCTCGCGTTCATTCCTTATGTGTTGCTGCGCGGGCCGTTCGCGCGGTTGGCTCGCTGGTGGTCAAGCCGCTCACCCTCGCAATCGCAAGGATAGGGACTATGGACCCAATTGCGAGCAAGTCCCCGTTGAACAGCGCTTCTGATGAACTGTCCTCGCGCCGCACCGGCATGTCATTCCAACGCACGCGCATGAGCGCGGACCGCACGCTGATGTCGGTTATCCGTACGTCATTGTCGCTGATCGGGTTCGGGTTCACGATCTTCCAGTTCTTCGAGAAGCTGAAGCAGGCCGGCACGCTCGCGCATGCGGCCGCGCCACGCAATTTCGGCATTACGCTGGTGGGCTTGGGCATCGTCATGCTGGTCGGCGGCATCATCTACCATCTGCAGTTCATGCTGCACCTGCGCCACCAGCGTGAGGCGATGATCGCGGAAGGGCTTGTGCATGGCGAGAGCAAGTTCCCCGTATCGCTCACGCTGCTGACCGCGGTCATTCTGCTGCTGATCGGCGTCACCGCTATCACCAGCATGCTGTTCAATGTCGGGCCGTTCGGGTGACGGGATTGTGACTTGAGGGCCCACGCAGTCAGGCGTCGTCGCGGAAGACTTAACGAAAGCGCATAGTCGCCGTTCCGGCAGGAAGAATAGGGTTGTTTGCAACGCGCGCACGATGTCAGGCGGCCCGAAGCGCGGCAGATCGGCAACGAGTGGAGTGAAGCGACTTATGGTGCCGCTAGGCGTCTAAAAAGAAGTCGGGCAATAGCCCGCATCCTGGTCCAAGAAAACGCGAACGTTACTCGAAAGGAATGCAGCTATGGCGGAAAAGAACAAGCCCAATATCGTATTCATCATGTCGGACGATTTCGGTTATGGCGATGCCGGGTGCTATGGCGGCGGCGAAAATCGCGGCATGCCGACGCCGAATCTCGACCGCATCGCGGCTGAGGGCATGCAGTTCATGTCGTTCTACGGTCAACCGAGCTGCACGCCCGGACGCGCCGCGATGCTGACCGGCCGCATCCCGAACCGCAGCGGCATGACTACCGTCGCGTTTCAGGGGCAGGGCGGTGGTCTGCCGGCAGCAGAATGGACGCTGGCCTCCATGCTCAAGACCGCCGGCTACAACACGTTCTTCAGCGGGAAGTGGCATCTCGGCGAGTCCGACTATGCGCTTCCCAATGCGCACGGCTACGATGAGATGTGGTATGCTGGGCTCTACCATCTCAATGCTTATACATACGCCGACCCGACGTGGTTTCCGGATATGGACCCCGAGTTGCGGGAAATGTTCGAGAAGGTCACCAAGGGCGCGCTGACGGGCAAGGCGGGCGAAAAGCCGAAAGAGTCGTTCAAGGTCAACGGCCAATACGTGAATACGCCAGACAAGGGCGTCGTCGGCATTCCGTTCTTCGACGAATACGTCGAGAAAGCGTCACTCGATTATCTCGATCGGAACGCGAAGTCTGGGCAGCCATTCTTCATGACCATCAGCTACATGAAGGTCCATCAGCCGAACATGCCGCACCCGGACTTCAAGGGTAAGTCGATGTCGAAGAGCAAGTTTGCTGATTCGATTGTCGAGGCGGACACGCGGATCGGCCGCGTCATGGACAAGATTCGTTCGCTCGGCCTCGACAAGAATACCTTTGTGTTCTGGACCACCGACAACGGCGCCTGGCAGGATGTCTATCCCGATGCCGGTTATACGCCTTATCGCGGCACCAAAGGAACATGCCGCGAAGGCGGCACCCGCGTCCCGGCGCTCGCCTGGGGGCCAGGGATCAAGCCGGGTTCACGAAGCTCCGACATCGTCGGCGGCCTGGACTACATGGCGACGTTCGCTTCGCTTGCGGGTGTGAAGCTTCCGGAGAAGGACCGGGAAGGCCAGCCGATTATTTTCGACAGCCACGACATGTCGCCGCTCCTGTTCGGCAAAGGAAAATGGGAGCGCAAGAGCTGGTTCTATTTCACGGAGAACGAACTGACGCCTGGAGCCGCCCGCGTGGGCAACTACAAAGCTGTATTCAATCTGCGCGGTGACAACGGCGCTCATACCGGCGGACTCGCGGTCGACTCGAATCTCGGCTGGAAAGGTCCTAACTCCTACACGGCGACCGTGCCGCAGGTCTTCGACCTTTGGCAGGACCCGCAAGAGCGTTACGACATCTTCATGAACAACTATACGGAGCACACCTGGACGCTGGTCACAATCAACGCAGCCGTTAAAGAGCTGATGCAGACTTACCTGAAATATCCGCCGCGCAAGCTCCAGAGCGAGGTCTATACAGGGCCGATCACGATCACTCAGTACCAGCGGTTCCAGTACATTCGTGACCAGCTTGCGAACGAAGGCTTTCACCTCGGACTACCGACCGGCAACTAATTGCAAAAGGCGACATTCAAATGGCAAGGCGCGCGGCGAAAAATGAAACTAAGAAAGCCGCGCGCAGGTTGCCCACGAAGAAAGTGCGGCGAAATCTTCCGCGAAAATCCGAACCACATCACAAGCGAAAGCCAGGAGGACAAGTACAATGGCTAAGAGACCCAACGTTTTGGTCATGTGGGGAGACGACATCGGTCAGTCGAACCTCAGTTGCTATTCCAGGGGCCTGATGGGCTACAAGACGCCCAACATCGACCGCGTTGCCAACGAGGGAATGATGTTCACCGACTCGTATGCGGAGCAGAGCTGCACCGCTGGCCGCGCCTCGTTCATCACTGGCCAGTGCGGTCTGCGGACCGGTCTCACGAAGGTTGGTCTTCCCGGCGCGGAGCTTGGCCTCAAGGCTGAGGACATTACCATTGCCGAAGCCCTCAAGCCGCTCGGCTACCGCACCGGCCAGTTCGGCAAGAACCACCTTGGCGATCGTGACGAGCACCTGCCGACGATGCACGGCTTCGACGAATTCTTCGGCAACCTCTACCACCTCAATGCTGAGGAGGAGCCCGAGGAAGTGGACTATCCGAACGCGAAGGATTTCCCCGACTTCAAGAAGAAGTATGGGCCTCGTGGCGTGCTGCATTGCTGGGCGGACGGCAAGGGCGGCCAGAAGATCGAGAATACCGGCCCGCTCACCAAAAAGCGGATGGAGACCTGCGACGAGGAATTCCTGGCCGCGGCCAAGAAGTTCATCAAGGCTGCGCACGACGCCGGCGAACCGTTCTTCGTCTGGTTCAACACGACGCACATGCACGCCTGGACGCATGTGAGGCCGGAAGACCGGGGCCAGTCCGGCCGCTGGCAGTCCGAATACCATGACGTGATGATCTATCACGACAAGTGTATCGGCGAACTGCTCGACTTCCTCGACGAACTCGGCATCACGGACAACACGTTCGTCCAATACTCCACCGACAACGGACCGCACATGAACACATGGCCGGACGCCGGCATGACCCCGTTCCGGTCCGAAAAGAACACCAGCTGGGAAGGCGCCTATCGCGTGCCGTGCATGGTGCGTTGGCCGGGTCAGATCAAGGCTGGTTCGGTATCCAACGGCATCGTCGCTCACCTCGACTGGTTCCCGACCATCCTCGCGATCGCCGGCGAGGCCGATATCAAGGAAAAGCTCAAGAAGGGCTACAAGATTGGCAGCAAGACCTTCAAGGTCCATCTCGATGGCCACAACCTGCTGCCGTACCTGACGGGCAAGGAAGCCGAGAGCCCACGCAAGGGCTTCATCTACTTCACCGATGACGGCGACGTCGCGGCTTTGCGCTACGACAACTGGAAGATGATGTTCCTGGAGCAGCGCGTCGAGACCACGCTCAAGATCTGGCTGGAGCCGTTTGTCGTGCTGCGTACGCCGTACATCTTCAATTTGCGGATGGACCCGTACGAGCGGGGCATACAAACCTCGAACACCTTCTACGACTGGATGTTCCGTCACATCTATCTGCTCGTTCCCGCGCAGGCCGGCGTTGCGGAATTCCTGTCGACGTTCAAGGAATTCCCGCCCCGGCAGAAAGCGGCGAGCTTCAGCATCGATCAGGTGGTCGAAAAGATGAATCAGGCCGCTTCATCGCAGGGACATTGACGGCACAACGTCGGGCGGCGGGAGCGATCCCGCCGCCCGGAGGTTCGAGGGTGAATACGCCGGGCATGGCGCTTCGCGCCTTCAATTTTCGAATCATGGCGCTTCGCGCTTTCAATTTCGAATGCGGTCGACGGAAGGAGCAAGCCTATGGCTAAAAGCGGCAAGCAGCCGAACATCCTCGTCATCTGGGGCGACGATATCGGCATCTCGAATCTGAGTTGCTACTCGCACGGACTGATGGGCTACAGTACGCCCAATATCGACCGTATCGCGAAGGAAGGCATGATGTTCATCGACTCGTACGGTGAGCAATCCTGCACCGCCGGCCGCTCGTCCTTCATAACTGGACAGAGCGTGCTGCGGACCGGCCTATCGAAGGTCGGTATTCCCGCGGCGCCGATCGGTATGAACGACAAGATCATCACGATCGCGGCGGCGTTGAAGAACCAGGGTTATGCCACTGGCCAGTTCGGCAAGAACCATCTGGGCGATCTCAATTCGATGCTGCCGACCAATCACGGCTTCGATGAGTTCTTCGGCAATCTCTATCACCTGAACGCCGAGGAAGAGCCGGAGATGTATGACTATTATCCGGAAAAGGACTTTCCCAAGCTTATCGCGAACATCAAGCCGCGCGGTGTCCTCCATTCATGGGCGACCGACAAGGACGACCCGACGGTGATGGAGCGGTGGGGCAAGGTCGGCAAGCAGAAGATCGAAGACACCGGGCCGTTGACCCGCAAGCGCATGGAAACCTGCGACGACGACTTCGTCGCCGCGGCCAAGGACTTTATCAAGCGCTGTGAGGCGGAGGGCAAGCCGTGGTTCGTGTGGCTGAACACCACACATATGCATTTCGTGACGCACACCAAGCCGGAAAGCATGGGGCAGGCGGGACGCTGGCAGTCACCCTATCACGACACCATGATCGACCACGACAAGAATGTCGGCCAGATGCTCGATTTCATTGACGAGATGGGTCTCGCCGACAACACCTTCGTGCAATATTCCACCGACAACGGGCCGCACCGCAACTCGTGGCCGGATGGTGGCATGACGCCGTTCCGTTCGGAGAAGAACACCAACTGGGAAGGCGCCTTTCGCGTACCTCTGATGGTGCGCTGGCCGGGCAAGATCAAGCCGGGGCAGGTCTCGAAGGAAATCGTGCAGCACCACGACTGGTTCCCCACCTTCCTTGCGATGGCGGGGGAGCCGGACATCGTGGAGAAGTGCAAGAAGGGCTATCAGGCGATCGGTCGTACTTACAAGAACCACATCGACGGGTTCAACCTGCTGCCATACCTGACCGGCAAGGAGAAGGAATCTCCCCGGAAGATGTTCATGTACATCAGCGACGACGGCGACATCCTGGGTGTGCGCTACGACAACTGGAAGGTCTGCTTCATGGAGCAGCGCTGCAAGGGGACGATGGCCGTGTGGGCGGAGCCTTTTGTAAAGCTGCGATTGGCCAAGTTTTTCAATCTCAGAACCGATCCATACGAGTTCGCAGACATCACCTCGAACGAGTACTACAAGTGGCTGATCTACCATGCCTACATCTTGTACGGTGCTATGACGATCGCGCAGAAGTTCGCCGACACCTTCAAGGATTTTCCGATCATACAGAAGCCGAACACCTTCACCATCGACGACGCGATCAAGGCCATGGAGGATACAGTCGGAGGCGCCGGCCATTGACCGGCCGCGAGGGCGACGAGTGATTGCCCCCCTCGCTTTCACCACGGAGTCACTCATGGCGTCCGATCCGCTCCCTTCCTGGAATGACGGCGCGGCGAAGTCCGCGATCCTCGATTTCGTCGCGCGCGTGGCGAAGGAGGGCGGGCCGGACTATGTGCGCCCGGCAGAGCGCATCGCCACCTTCGACAATGACGGCACGCTGTGGTGCGAACAGCCGTTGCAAGTGCAGGTTTTTTTCCTGATCGACCGGGTGAAGGAGCTCGCGGCGCGCGATCCGGGCATGGGCCAGCGCCAGCCGTTCAAGGCGCTGCTGGAGCGCGACCTGAAGACGCTGCACGACTTGGGCAAGAAGGGCCTGCTGGAGCTGTTCTTCGCAACGCATGCCGGCGTGACCGATGAACACTTCGCAGAGATCGCGCGCACTTGGCTTGGCCATGCAAAGCATCCGAAATTCGGAGCGCTGTTCAAGGGTTGCGTCTATCGCCCTCAGATCGAATTGCTCGACTATCTGCACACGAACGACTTCAGGACTTTCATCGTATCGGGTGGCGGCGTTGACTTCATGCGCGCCTTTGCCGAGGCGACCTACGGAATTCCGCCCGAGCGGGTGATCGGTTCGAGTGTCAAAACCCGTTTCGATTCCGGCGACGATCCCTCCAGCCTGACGAAGCTGGGCGAGCTGAATTCGTTCGACGACCGTGAGGTCAAGGTGCAGAATATCAATTTGCATATCGGGCGGCGCCCGATCCTCGCCTTCGGAAACTCGGACGGCGACCTTGCGATGCTTCGCTACACCTTGGCGGGCAAGGGCGCGCGGCTTGCGCTGCTCGTCCATCACGACGATGCCGTGCGTGAGGTGGCCTACGACCGCGATTTCAAGCTGAGCCCGCTCGCCGAGGCACTCGACAAGGCTAGCGAATACGGGGTCACGCTGGTCAGCATGAAGAACGACTGGAAAACGGTGTTCGAGTCGCAGGTATGATGAGGGAGCGCGTGCGATGCTGAAGGAATGGCTGATCGTCATCACGCAACAGGCGGTCGTCATCATCGACTTCATGGCGCTGATCGTGATCCTGATCGGCACGTTCGAGGCCTTCATCCGCGGCGGCTGGGTGCTGATATCGTCGCAGGGGGGTCATGAGCGGCGCGATGTCTGGTTGCGCTACGCACGCTGGCTGGTGGCTGGTCTTACATTCCAGCTTGCCGCCGACATCATCGAGACGTCGATTACCCCATCATGGGAGGAAATCGCCAAGGTCGGCGCCATCGCGGTGATCCGGACGTTCCTGAACTTCTTCCTGGAGCGGGACCTCAACGAGATTCGCGAGAGGGAACAGCAGACCAGCCGTTTAGAGCCGAACAGGTCATAACGCGCGCCAAGGAGGAGCGAATGAAAAGTCGATTGTGATTCTGACAGCCAGTGGCCTGTTCTTTGGTCCACTTTCGTCGGAAGGGATAACCGCGAAATGGAAGGTCTCGACAGAGGACGCCTGGCATCTCTGTCTCAAGCAAGTCGACAAGAGAGTCGGTCGGCACCCGACTACGAACGATGCCCAGAGAACGGCAGTCTTAAAAGCTTGCATGTATCAGTTGGGCCATCCGAGGGGGACCTAGTTGGACCGCCAAGTGCATCGAGGCTTTGGGTTGCCTTGGGTTCGAATGAGAATTCTCGTGATCCTGGATTACTCGCGTAGCAACTGAAAATGGCGTTGAACTCGCCGTGAGAAGATCGGTGTCGGATGGCATCACGACGGCAACGTCCGTCGTCTTGACGCTTCCTCCGGAACGTGTCGTCGCGCTGCTGCGGCGGTGAGATGAGCTTCGTTGGCCGATGCGAGAGTGAATTGGCAACGGATGAGACGGACCATCGGCCGCCTCGTGCAGCAGCGAAGTGACTGCCGCCGCGAAATGTCGCGCGTGTGGCCCGCTGTGAAAGACCGCAAGTCTTTCAGCGAGGCTGCTCGGGCTCTGGTTCCCCGCGATCCCTCGAAAATGCGTTAGGGGACTGCGACTGATCGCATAATGCGATCACACACCATGATTTTTAATCGCTTTTCGATGCGTTGGCCTTTTGCAAAATGACCAAGCAAACAAGCGACTTGATGGTTTACCGGACCCGAGGTGATCGGGCCGAGGCGATTGCGCATCCATCAAGAGAAATGACAGGGGAGAAACCAGTGCGCCAGATGTCCTCCTTGCGAGCCGCCGTCATCCTTGGTGCGATACTGTCCTCAGCGTCTGTTGGTCCGGCGCCAGGGCAGACGGCGCCAGAGGCATGGCCTACGAAGGCCATTCGGGTCATCGTTCCTTTGTCTCCGGGGAGCGGAGCCGATGTCGCGGCCCGGATCGTCATGGAGCAGGTTTCAAGGCAGGTTGGTCAGCCAATCGTCATCGAGAATCGCGCTGGCGGCGGAAATACGATCGGTATGGGAGTTGTCGCCAGGGCCGATCCTGATGGCTATACGCTGCTCGTCAATTCCTCGACACATACCGTAACGACCGCAATCCGAAGTAGCCTGCCGTTCGATACGCTGGCCGATTTCACCGCGATCGTGCCGCTCGCCAGCCTTCCGCTGGTGCTGGTGACCACGCCGGGGAAGGGCTACAAGAGCGTCGCCGATCTCGTGGCCTATGCGAAAGCCAATCGCGGAAAGATCAATTACGCTTCGGCCGGGGCGGGCAACCAATCCCATCTGACCGCCGAGATGTTCCGAGCCGCGTCGGACTTCGAAGCTGTACACCTCCCGCTGAAGGGCTCTCCCGAAGCTGTGACCGAAGTCCTTACGGGCCGGGCGGATTTCTACCTGTGTCCTATCACCTCGGCACTGCCGATGATCCAGAGCGGGCAATTGCAGGGCCTCGCGGTCACCGGAGCCGAACGCCTGTCGGCCCTTCCTGACGTTCCGACGTTTTCGGAGCTCGGTTTCGGCAACAGGATTTATGGCTCATGGATCGGCGTTTTTGCGCCGTCGAAAACTCCTACACCGATCAAGGAGCGGCTTTATGCCGAGATATCCAAGGCATTGGTTGATCCGGTAGTCGCCAAGAAGCTTGCCGATGCCGGTACCGGCCGGATGCCCCTGACGTCCGCTCAGTTCGAGCAGCTCGTTCGTGATGAGATCGAGGCCTACTCGGCGGTCGCCAAGGCGGCAAACATCCGTGTCAACTGACCGGCCGCTAGCGGGCGGCAAGGGCGGTTTTGGCCCTTGCTGTCCGGTGGTTGTGCTCGACCGTTCCTCCAGGAGAACGACATGCCTCTGATCCCGACCGACGATGGATGCCTGATCCACGCCGAAGTCGAGGGTCTCGCCGATGCACCGGTGTTGATGCTGTCGAATTCACTCGGGACCGATCTCCACATGTGGGATCAACAGGCTCCGGAGCTCAGCCGGCATTTTCGTCTCGTGCGTTACGACCGCCGCGGTCACGGCAAGTCGTCCGCAAGCAAGACCCGCGGAAGCATGGAGCGTCTGGGCCGGGACGTACTGGCTGTCGTAGATGCCCTCAAGATCGATCGCTTTAACTGGTGCGGGCTGTCGATGGGGGGAATGGTTGGTCAGTGGCTCGCCGCAAACGCCCCTGAACGCGTCCAGAAGCTCGTCCTGTCGAACACCCATTATTATTATCCGGACAAGAGCCCTTGGGACGAGCGTATCAGAATCGCCAGCGAGCAAGGCGTCGCGACGCTCGCACCGGTCCAGATACAGCGCTGGTTTACACAGCAATTTATCAGTGCGCATCCGGAAGTCGTGGACGGCGTGGCCCGGATGTTCGCAAGTACCGGGCTCGACGGTTATGTGGCGTGTTGTGAAGCGGGGCGCGACATGGACTTCCGGAGTGTGTCGCCGCGGATCAAGGCGCAAACCCTGATCATAGTCGGCAGCGAAGACAAGGCGACACCGCCAAGCGCCGGAGAAGATATTCACCGGATGATCAAGAACTCCTCGATCGTGACGATCGACGCAGCGCATCTGTCGAACGTCGAGAAGCCGCAGGCATACATCAAAGCTCTTCTCGATTTTCTGCTGTAGAAGGCGCCGCTTGCTGCATGCCGGTTCAGCCAGCGAGCGGAGTGGTGCCGCGCGAGGTGTCCTGAAACAACTGGGAGAAGTCGCAGCATTCCGAAGCAAGGCTGGTGATGGCATCAATCAGCGCGCTCTTTGCCGTGCTCCGTCGCAAGGCGACGTACTGCACGGCCGGAAGCGCCGGCCTGACCGAAAGCGGCCGCAGCATCCCGAGTTCCGTCAAAGGCGCGAGGCAGCGCGCCGGAAGATAGGCGACTCCCAGTCCCGCTACGGTCATACCGATGATTGCCACCAGACTGTCGCTACGGATGATGCGTGCTGGCGCCACCCGCCGCGCTTTGAACCACGCTCCATAGATCAGGCCGGTTCCGGAACGGTCGCCCTGGACCAGCCAGGTCAGCTCCGACAGACTCTGCAGCGACACTGTTGGAGAGTCTGGATTCAGCCCTGGCCTGCACATCCAGCGGAATGTCACTTTGCCGAGTTTGCTGCGTTCCAGCCGGTGATCTTCAAATGCATCAGGCACGATGGCGATGTCCAGATCGCCTGCCAGCGCCTTCTCATGCAGATTTCCCGTAAGATCGACGTCCGGCTCGATGACCACTTTGGGAAATTCCTGCTGGATTCGTCTTACCAGCCGCGGAAACCACGTCATCGCCGTTATCTCGGTCAATCCAATGCGCACCCTTCGACGCACCACATCAAGCCGCGCGAACTGCTCGATGGCGAGATCGCGTTGTTCCAGCAGGTTGCGCGCGACCGCGATCATCTGCTGTCCGGCTTCGGTTGGCTGCGCAACGCGTTGGGTGCGGTCGAATAGCTGCGTCTTGAATGTCAGTTCAAGCTCATAGATGCGTTTGGAAATAGCGGACTGTGTGGTGTTCAGTTTCTTTGCAGCCGCCGCGAAACTGCCCAGCTCTACAATCCAGTACAGGGCTTCAAGTTGTTTGAATGTCATCATCGCGAAGCCCGATACTTGATCGCTTTTTTCGATGGAAACTAATCCGAAAATATCGCTTTTAATGCTGAATGAATAGCGCAGACTGCGCGCGAAACCATGCGTGTCAGGACATGTCACTTGAAGGGAACGCTGCCATTCTGCGAGCGCAGGTACTCGGATGGGTGATTTTGCCCTGGGCCAGCCCGTAGCCCGGTTTGAGGACGAGCGGTTTTTGAAGGGAGCGGGATGTTATGTCGATGACATCGACCTCCCCCGCATGGCTCATGCTACCGTCCTGCGATCGCCGCACGCGCATGCAAAGATTCACTCGATCGACGTCGAAGCGGCGCGCCAGGCGCCCGGAGTCTTGCTGGTTCTGACCGGGAAGGACTGGCTGGCGGCGGGACTGGGCACTCTTCCGGTGGCAAGTGGGCGCGCGCGAAGCGGTGGCCGCAACATGTATCGTCCGCAATATCCTGTTCTGGCAACGGACATTGTGCGCTGGGTCGGCGACTACGTTGCGTTTGTGGTCGCGGAAACCAGGCACCAGGCTGCGGACGCGGCCGAGCTGATCCAGGTCGACTACGAGGCTCTTCCTGCGGCGATCGGACTCGCGGACGCCGCCAGGGCGGGCGCTCCGCTTGTCTGGGACGACTGCGAGGACAACATCTGCTTCGTCCAGACCGAGGGTGATCGGGAGTCGACCGACGCTGCCTTCGCCGCGGCGGCGAAGGTGATCAGACAGCGTTTCGTGATCAATCGTATTACGGCGGCTCCGATAGAGCCGCGTAGCGTGGTTGCTGAATATGACGCACTGTGTGATCAGTATACCATCCACACCATGGCCCAGCGCATCATGATGTATCGCGCTGACCTTGCGAAATATGTGCTGAAGGTTCCCGCGTCGAAAGTCAGGGTTATTTCAAACGACGTGGGCGGAAGCTTCGGACTGAAAGCGCCGGTTTACAACGAGGCGGCTCTTTCTCTTCTTGCCGCGCGACAGATCAGTCGGCCGGTGAAATGGACCAGCACGCGGTCGGAATCGTTCCTGAGCGATGCTCATGCTCGCGATCATCTGACCGACGCCGAACTGGCGCTCGATCGGGATGGCCGCTTTCTCGCGATGCGCGTCCACACCTTCGCCAATGCCGGCGCCTACTCGCAAACCCTGTTTCCGTCCTACGCCGACAATCTGGGTTCGCTGGCCGGTGTCTATTCCACCCCGGCGCTGGTCGCGACTACCACAGCCGTTTACACCCATACCAATCCGGTGCGGGCCTATCGCGGGAACGGGCGAACGGAATTTTCCTACATCATCGAGCGCATGGTCGATATCGCGGCCGACGAGATGGGGATCGACCCTTGCGAGCTTCGTCGCCGGAACTTCATCCCGTCCAGCGCGATGCCATACGAGACCGGGCTCACGCTGAAATATGATTGCGGCGAATTCCGCGAGTGCATGGATTTGGCGCTTGAGGCCGCAGACTTTGCGCAATTCGATTCCCGCAAAGGTGAGTCGAGGCTCCGCGGTATGCTGCGCGGTTTTGGCATCGCCTGCGTGATCGAGCGTGCCGCGGCGAAGGGTTTCGAGGCCGCGGAAATCCGCGTGGAACGTGACGGATCGGTCACTCTGGTGTCAGGCGCCCTGAGCCAGGGGCAGGGGCATGAAACCATTTTCAAGCAGATCGTTGCCGACCAATTTGGAATTTCGCCCGCGACGATCCGGTACATTCAGGGCGACACCGACAAGGTCACATTCGCGGACGGCACCGGAGCCTCACGAAGTGCAACCATGTCAGGGACCGCTTTTCACCTCGCCGCGAAAAAAATCATTGAAAAGGCCAGACTGATCGCCGCGAAGGCGCTTGGCGTGGAGCCCGGCCATGTCGCATTCGGCGAGGGGGTATTTTCGAGCCCGTCGACGAATCGCACGCTTGCGATCGACGAGGTCGCGGACTTCGCTTTCGACCTGAGCCGGCTTCCTGCCGGCGTGGACCCAGGCCTGTTTGCTGTCGGTGTGTTCACGGTCGACGGGGAGAATTTTCCGAACGGCTGTCATACTTGCGAGGTTGAGGTCGATCCCGATACGGGAGACGTCAAAATTGTCCGCTATACGGTGGTCGACGATGTCGGAACGGTAGTGAACCCGTTGCTACTCAAGGGACAGATCGTCGGCGGCGTGGCGCAAGGCGCTGGTCAAATTCTGAAGGAAGACATCCAGTTCGACACCGACGGGCAGTTGGTCACCGGATCCTTCATGGATTACGCGATGCCGCGCGCGACCGACATGAGCGTCGTGCAGGTATTGAGCCGGCCGACCTTCACAGCTACGAACCCGCTTGGCATCAAGGGCGCCGGAGAGGCCGGCAGCGTCGGCGCGATGCCGGCGGTCGCCAACGCCATCGTGGACGCGCTTTCGCCGTTCGGTGTTCGCCACATCGAGATGCCGGCGTCGCCGGAGCGCGTCTGGCGCGCAATTCACAAATCGGGCGTTGGACCGGGGCTTGCCGGTGACGCGTTGCGGCTTTTAAAGGGTGACGCTTGAACAGATCAGATCAACAGGAGACCACTCGCACGCTCGCGCAATTCGCCGCGGGACTTCGATACGCTGATATCACCCCAGAGGTACGCGCGCATGTCAAGAACATCCTGATTGATACCGTAGCATGCGGCTTCGCCGGCCATGACGGCGACGAGACGGCTCAGATCCGGGCCTTGTCCGAATCGATCGCCAGATCCGACGAGAGCAGTGTGATCGGTGGCGGAGGACTCTCCCTCGCAGGGGCGACGCTGCTCAACGGCTATCTGATCACGGCGGTGACGATGTGTGATATCCATCGCCCCACCCATACACACGTCACGCCCGAGGTGGTTCCGCCGGCACTCGCGATCGCCGAACGCGACGGATTGCCGGGACGCGACTTGCTGGTCGCGTTGGCGGTTGGTTTTGAGATCACGACCAGGATCGGGCTCGGCTCCGACTACCCGATCTTTCGTAAGAAGGGCTGGCACGGGCCCGGCATTTTCGGCGCTTTCGGAGCCGCCGCGGCGGTCGGCCGCTTGTTGAAACTCGACGCTGCGGCAATGGCGCGCGCGTTTGGACTTGCCGGAAGTCAGGCCGCCGGAACATTTGCCGCATGGGGTACGCCGACGGTCAAATTCCATCAATGCCGCGGCGCGCTCTCCGGACTGATGGCGTCAATCCTCGCGGCGCAGCACTTCGTTGCGACGCAAGAGTTCCTGACCGCCTCGGACGGCGGGCTTTACAATACCTATTCCGACGGCGGAAAACCCGCGCTCGCACTGGATGGGCTGGGGGAGCGTTGGGAGTTGCTGCAAATCGGACTGAGGCCGTGGCCGTCGGGCTCGCCGATGCAGGGTATCAACACCGTTCTGTTCGACCTGGTCGAGAACAATGCGATCGACGCCGACGCGATTGTCAAGGCGCGCATTCGTGTCAGCCCAAGCGTGTTTGAGATGCACGGTAATTTCCAGCACTACCATGGAAAATTCGAGGCGCTGATTTCGGCGCATTACACCGCAGCCGCCATCCTGGCCGACAGGGCGCTCGGTCTGCGCCAATACGAGGCGAGCCGGTATGACGATCCGGTCTTGCGGCAAGCGGTGATGCAACAGATCGAAATCGCGCCAGACCACAGTTTGCACGGCGTGCAGGCCATCGCCGAGATCGAACTGAACGACGGTACGAAGATATCAGGTCGCTGTGACCACCCGCGTGGTTCGTACGAGAATCCGCTATCGCGCGACCAGCTCAGATCGAAGTTCGAGACTTACGTTTCCAGATTCAAAACGGCTGATCAGCTGTCGGAGATATTCGGCATGATCGACGGCCTTGAAGACCTGGATTCGGTACGGCGCCTGACCGGGATGCTTCGTTCCCAGCTGGAGCGATCTGCGAACTGACGCAGCCTCGACCGTGGAGCACCCGGATCACTGCTTGTGTCGCCGTGCCAAAGATTGTTCTGGAGAAAATCATGCCGATCGGATTTCAAATCAACCCTCGCGCTTCCAAGATTGATCCGTCCCTGCTGGAAGCATTTCGTGGAATTCCCGCGCCGATCGTCAGCGACAACATGTCCCGCATGTTTGGCGGCGGCGCCGATCTGCGCCCGCGTCACCGGGGCGGCTCCATGCTAGGGGTTGCGCTGACCGTGCGCGCGCGCCCCGGCGACAATTTGATGGCGCACAAGGCCATCGACATGGCCGAGCCAGGCGACGTGATTGTCATCGATGCAGGAGGCGATCTCACGAATGCGATTTTCGGCGAGATCATGATGCGCCTCGCCATCAAGCGTGGAGCGGCCGGTGTTGTGGTTGATGGAGCGATCCGGGACTGTGACGTGATCGCGGCGGGTGATTTTCCAGTCTACTCCAAGGGCATCACCCATCGCGGTCCATACAAGGACGGGCCGGGCGAGATCAATGTCACGGTCACTGTCGGTGGTCAGACGGTCACCCCGGGCGACATTATCATTGGCGATATGGATGGCATGCTTGCCATTCCGCGTCACGCTGCGGTGCAGGTGGCGGCGTCCGCGCGGGAGCAGCTCAGGCGGGAGGTTGAAATTCTCGCCTCGATCGACAATGGTACGGTGGACCGGACTTGGGTCGATGAGATCCTGCGCGCGAAGGGATTGGTAGTGTAATCCTTTCGGCCCGCTTGTCGCAAATCATGTTCAGGATGCCCGAGCCTTCCGGCCACAGCTTCTCGGTCTCGCACGACGATGATCCGACGTCCGTCGAGGATAGGAAGCGAGCTCGTCCAAATACAAGTACACAAGCGAGGCCCCCTATGCTTCGAAAGCAGAGATGGCCCTGCCATCGTCAACGGCGATTGAGGGGAGCGTGAGTATGCTCTCTCCAGAAGAGGATGAAGCGATATTGCGCGCAGCTGGGTTTTCCGACATCAGCCTGTTCTACGCAGCTTTCATTTGGCGCGGCTGGACGCGGCGCAATGAAGGCTTCGAAGTTTCCTGACGCCCAGAAGGCCTCATTCTGAAACCAAGGTGCTGACGTGATGCCGGTGGCGGGCATCTGCCGCAAGGCCCGGATCAGCCCGGCGACCTATTGGAAGAAGAAGTGCGATGGCCTTCTGCCGAACGAGATTCGTCGGCTGAAGCAGCTCGAGGACGAGAACAACAAATTGCGGAAGCTGGTGGCCGATCTATCGCTCGACGTGCGATGCTTCCGGCGTTCCAAAGAATGATCTCAGCGCAGGACAGCAGCATCGCGCGAATCTCGACAACTCGCCACCCGGATGGAATTTGCGATAGGGACAGCCATCGTTGGCGTCCCGATCTTGGGCGACCTGCATCACGAGTATGTCCGAATGTGATTTTCGGAAAGGACAGGCAGCGGGCGCCAAGGCAACGAGTAGCCGGAAGCGCAGTCCTCCGTCCAGTGGCTTAACGGGCGGCAAACTCCGGCAGCGGATGAGCAGCACTGCGACGAAGCATCTCCTCTAGGAACGGCAAGATCGTCTCGGCCGAGCGCTGCATTTCAGGCCAATGCACCGTGCGGTAGTGTTCAGCCAGCTCGGAGACCTCAGCCTTCAGGGTAGATTCGTCGATGAAGCGGAGGACACGATCGCGCATGACAATTGTACCATCGATAATGGATGTCCGAACCGCACCCGAGTTCACGGAAAAGGCGAGTTGACGAAGAGGATCCGCAAGCGGGATGAAACCCCAATCGCTTCTGTCGAGCAGAATGATGTCGGCCTTCTTGCCAATCTCGATGCTCCCGATCTCATCCTCCATCATCGTGCTTTTCGCGCCGCCGCGGTAGACCATGTCGAAGACATCACGCACCGTCACCCACTCGTCATGATGACCGCTGCCAATTCGATGGAGGAGGCTGGCCGCCCTGATCGCTTCCACCATATCTCCGGTATCGCTGGTGGCGGTACCATCCGTGCCGATCGCTACGTTCACGCCTGAACGGCGCATCGCGCGCACAGGGCACAAGCCGCTTCCGAGCTTCATGTTGGAGAGTGGATTGTGCGTGACCGAACAGCCGTGTTCGGCCAAGAGCTCGATGTCTCGGTCGGTAACCCAGATGCCGTGGTTGATCGTGAGCCGTGGCGACAATGTACCGATCTTGCCAAGGTGCTCGATCATCGAGCATCCATAGAACAGCCGTCCGGTCACCGCCTGATTGCGGGTCTCGTCGACATGGCAATGAATCGCAATATTGCGGGACAACGAGATGTCATTGATCTCTTCCCAGAAAGGCGCGGTGATTCGCTGGGGGCTCATTGGTCCGAGGATGATGCCCGTCTTCCCTTGATAGCCGTTCCACTTGCTGTGCAGATCGTTGAACTGCGCGACCTGATCGCGGAAATCGGGAGCTGGTACGGCGTCAATCCTCGCCAACTCCTCGGCGGGCAATATGTCACGCATGAAGGGACGGCCATCAGCGAAATTGGTGTTGATGAAGCTGACGGTCACAACTGACCGAAGCCCGGCATCCGCATAGGCGCGCACCGCGCCCTCTACTGCAACATCGACGAAATCCTCCTTCGCATAGGAATTGATGACGTCGTCCTGAATTGTCGTCACGCCGCTCCGGATGCTCTGGATCGCGACGATCATCGAGCGAAGGTAATTTTCTCGGACGCCGAAGGCCGGAACGCCCGACGGCGGATAGGCCCGCGCGAGCCACAGCTCGAGGGGAAGATTATCATAGGCACCCTGCTCGAAGCTTTCGTTGGAATGCATATGGGCATTAATGAAGCCGGGCATCACGATGAAGTCGCTCGCATCGATGACCTCGTCATAGTCAGCGTGCGCGATAGCCGCACTTTCGGGCGGCCAGGGTCCGACGTCAGTGATGGTGTCGCCCTCGACGACGATGTAGCCCCGTTCGATCTGCCGGTCGGCTTTGTCGGCTGTTACTATGCGGCCGTCTTTTACGAGAATGCGCATCGGATGTCCCTAGAGTCCGCTAAGAATGCGTTGTTTCACGTAAAAAAGCCGTGGGTCAAGAGGACGACTTCAGGCGGGGTCAGCTGCCTTCCTTCCCGCCACCACACACGTTCGGTCGGGCGCCGAACTCCCCTGGAAAACAAGCAATCGTGTTTCTCTTCGCAGCCGCGATCCCAACGGAAAGCCTTGTGAAAATAGCGCGCGATTGCGATTGAATGCGCGTCAAGCGCTGCGGCAATCTTGAAAAGCCCAAGGCTCTCAACTAAGCAAACGGAGCCGCTGGAGCAGACCAGTCCAGAAGCTTGAGCGGATAGTTACGAAGAAGCTCGATCGAATATTGAGAACGATGGCGCGTCCCAGAGGCAGCAGAATAGGTGGCGCGGAAGGAACCAGAAAACCTCGTCGCGCGACAAGCCTTCCGAACGCGAATACCTTGTAGCCCCGCTGCCGGAAAACGGCATTGATGGGAGAATCGGAACTTCGAAGCCAAGCGGTCTCGTGAATCAAATATTTGCGAGGTCACAACGCAGTCAGAACTGTTCGATGGAGGCATCTACGATGCATCAGGTGCTGGATCCGCAGAAACTAGACGCGAAAAGCGTCTATAAAATTCTGGCAGGAACGGTTGTTCCACGGCCGATTGCGTTGACATCAACAGTCAGTGCAGCGGGAATTCGTAATCTTGCTCCTTTCAGCTTTTTCAATGTCTTGTCTCACCATCCTCCACTCCTTACGCTCTCAATCGGGACACGAGAGCCCAACGGGGAGGACAAGGATACTGTCAACAATTTGAAGGATGTGGGCGAGTTCGTCGTTAACATTGTAAATGACAAAATCGTTCAGGCTCAATCGACGTGTGCTACGCACTTCCCTCCAGGGGTCGACGAATTCGACGTATCGGGCCTCACGCCTGTACCGTCATTGTTGGTGAGGCCGCCGCGCGTAAAGGAATCACCCGTTAATTTTGAGTGTCGCGTTTTGCAGATATTGAAACTGCCGGAGTCTCCCTCGTCGCTTGTTATCGGCCAGATTTGCCTCTTCCACTTACGCGAAGACGTTATTGATAAGGATGGGCGGATCATCACTACGCAGCTGCGTCCGGTAGGCAGGCTCGCAGGTGACGAGTACTGCCACACGCAGGGCACGTTTACTTTAGACTACGACGCCTTCGATGACATACGGCAACAGCCTTAAACACGATTATGGGTGGGATTTCCGTGCTGACTCCGTAGCGTTTGTCTGTTGTTTGGGGCCGCAATTGTGAAACTCAAGCCTCTGGTCGCCATCCGGAGCCGGTTCAAGCAAGGATGAAGCCTTCTGCACCGCGCGCACAATCGCGAGATAGCCGGAACATCGACAAAGATTTCCGGCAAGAGCTTCCCGGATTTCCTCCTCATCGGGCGTCGGAGTTTTTAGAAGAAGGGCAGTTGCAGCGATCGTGAAGCCGGGCGCGCAATAGCCACACTGAAATGACACTTCAGCCACAAGTGCGGCTCGCACAGCGCGCCCCTCACGAACGTCCGACAAGCCCTCTGGTGTAATCACCGATCGGCCGTGCAGCCGATATAATCCAAGCATGCACGCATTTGTCGGCAGACCATCCACCAGCACAAGGCATGTGCCACAGCGGCCGATTCCGCAGCCGACCTTGGCAGCCGTCAGCTCCAGTTGCTCGCGTATCACGTCAATTAGCGGTGTCTGGGCGTCGCCGACGAAGGTAACTTGATCGCCATTTAACCTGAAGGTTATCGGTTTCATGACACAGCTGTCGCTTCAAGAGAATCGAGTATTGTCTCCGGCTCCAACGGGAGATTGGTGAACCAGGTCCCGGTGGCCTCGGCGACGCCTGAATTAATGGCTGCAGCGACGGCGCCGATCGACAATTCGCCAATGCCACGCGGGCCGTGACGATCTTCTGGATCGAGTGCCTGCACCGCGTATGTTCGCATTTGAGCTGGCGCATCCGGACACGTCGGTATCAAATAGTTGTCTAGGTTGCGGGATAAAAATGTGCCTGCTTTGATCAGCGTGTCCTCAAGCAATGTGAAACCCATAGCTTGGACATTGCCCCCCTCAAATTGTCCGAGATAGCCGGGCGGATCCATCACGGGACCGGCGGCCGAGTGCTGATCAATCTCCAGGACGCGCACGATCCCAGTCATCCGGTCGACCGAAATGCGTGCAATGGCGGCGGCATAGCTGTGCATGAACAACGTGTTGCGGTGCCTGGAATCATTTTTGGGGAACGACACAGTGCCCGTTTCGCTGGGGAGGCGGTCGGGACTGAGCCAAGCCGCCAGCTTGGCAAAGCTTAGGACCGATGAGTCGGCCGAGTCGTAGATCCCGCCATGCCCTATACGCAGTCCGGTCGGTGCGCGGTTCAACATGAGGCCGGCCTGCTCAAGAATTTTCGCGCGCATGCGCGGCGCGAGCTGACGCGCAACCTGCCCGACGATTGTGGTAGAGCGGCTAGCAATCGTCGCGCCGGAATCAGGTGCAGCATCGGTGTCGCCGACGACAGGAGCCACGTCAGCACGGGCGCAGCCTAACGCGTCTGCGACTGATGCCTGAATCAGCGCCGTGACGCCCTGCCCAAACTCGTCGAAGCTGAAAGCCGCCTCGATCCTGCCGTCGGCGAGCAGTGACAATCGTCCGCCGCCGTCATCCGGAACACGGGAGCCGAGGCCGACCGGTTGGCAGACCAGTGCAACACCGACTCCTGTCAAGACTCGTCCAGCCGGGTCAGGACCCCGGCTCTTGTGCCAAATGTCGCTTGCAGCTGCGTGTTCGAGCACGTCTTCGAGCCGCTCCGATCCCGACATCGTGTGGCCGAAGACGCCTGGATCGCCTGGCTTTCGCAAATTCAGCCGTCGCATGGCGATTCGATCGAGACCGACCTTCTCCGCCAGTCGGTCGATCTGGGCCTCAACGGCAAACACCGTCTGATTAACGCCGAAACCGCGGAAAGCACCGGCTATCCCGTTGTTGGTGTAGACGGTGCGGCCACGCAGGCTGACATTGGGGACGTTGTAGGGACCGCAGCCCTGTGCCATCGCTGCATGTGAGACCGCGATGCTCCACGACGAGTAGGCACCGGTCTCGCACAGCAAGTCGACCTCCTGCGCGAGCAAACGGCCCTCGTGATCGCACCCACTTCGGATTCGGATGGTGAGAGGCGTGCGCTTCCATCCTGCGATGGTGGACTCTTCGCGGTTGAGATGAAGCCGCACCGGCAAACCGGCTTTAAGCGCGAGGAGAGCAAGCGGCGGCTGGATCGTCAGTTCGTCCTTGCCACCGAAGGCGCCGCCTGTCGGGCTGCTGACAACACGGATTTTTTCCTCTGGCAGTGCGAGAATCCGCGCGAGCTGCATCCGGTCCCGCGTGTTGGCCTGTGCGCCAACAAAGATTTCCAAGCCGCCATCCGCCGTAGGCCTAGCAAAGCCGCCTTCGGTCTCCATGAAGGCATGCATCTGGCGGGGTGTCGTATAGGTATCTTCGACGATATGCGCACAGGACGCCCAGGCCGACTCGACATCACCCCGCACGTAACGGTCGTCATCAAGAACGTTGCCGCCTTCGTGGACTTGCGGCGAGTCCGGCAACATGGCGCTGCGGACATCGTCCACCACCGGCAACAACTCGTACTCAATCTCGATCAGTGCCAAAGCGCGCGCCGCGGTCGCCGCATCCACCGCGGCGACAGCCGCAACCGGGTCGCCTTCATAGCGCACGCGGTCGAAGCAGAGTGCAGGCTGGTCCTGGACCAGGACGCCATAGGCGTTAAGACCCGGGACATCTCGCGCGGTCACAACGGCGCGAACCCCTGGCAATCGTTCAGCTTTAGACACGTCCAGATCAAGAATTTTCGCATGCGGCACTCCGGCGCGCAACACCCGGCCTACCAGCATATCGTCACGCCGATAGTCCGTCAGGTATTGCAGCGATCCTGAGACCTTGCACTCGATGTCCGGACGGACCGGCCAGCTTGGGGACGCGCTTCGTGAGACCAGGTTTTGTGGAAACACGGGTGCCCGGAAAGAGGGGATCGCGTACCGGTGCCGGGATCGCGGTTGATCCGCTTTGATACCCAGTGCGCAAAGAAGCGCATTGGCCGCGGCCAAGCGCTTGTAGCGCCCGCTGCGGTGTTCATCGTCTTCTGCCACGATCTCGCCGACTAGCCGATCCCGCAGTTCGTGCCAAGCCACGTCGTCGAATCTGCGTCCAGTCAGCCAGTTTTCAGTTGAGGTGAGCCGTGCTGGCTTCACGCCGGCGCCGACGCAGAGGCGGGCGGCGCCGATTTGGCGATCGGAGCCTGATCGCAGCGCCGCTGCGATGCCGACCACGCTGGGTGCAAAGCCTTGGCGTAGGCCGATTTTCTCAGCAGCGACATGTGTGGGCGGAGGTGGCAATGCAAGTCCGACCAAAATCGCGCGATGACACTCGGTCGAGCGGGATGCCAACCACTGAAGCAGCGGCTGTTCTGCAAAGCCAGAGTCGTCCCAAATTGTCAGGATAGCGTCCAAGGCGAGGAGCGTAGGCACAGCGCATCCGGACATGCGGCAGATATTCCCTCCTATCGTTCCCGATGCCCTGACTGCAGGCGAGCCGATACGTGAAACCGTCGCCGCGAGTGCCGGGAACAGCGAGCCAACGACGGGATCATCCCTGATTTCCGTCAGCGTTGTGAGGGCGCCGATCCAGAGACTTCCATCCGGTCTGCGCGCAACACCACGGGCTTTTCCACCGAGCCGCGACAGGTCCAGCACTGTCTCGGGCCATCCTGTTTTTTGCCAATCCAATTGTGCGGCGGTGTTGCCGGCCACAGTTACGACTGTTGGATCGGACGCCAGGATCTGCCATGCTTCCTCGAGCGTCTCTGCCACCTCGATCCGCGTGGCCTTAAGCAACTCAATATGGTTGCGCCCGTCGATTGTCACGCAACATGCTCGGAGATGCTTGCCTGGTCCAAATCGAGTGTGTCCTTTGCTGAAAGCGAGAGGGAAGCGGCCTTCGCAAAGCTTTCCACGTGTTCAAGCTTGGTGGCGCTCGCAATCGCTGTTGTCACTCCTTCGCGCAACATCAACCATGCAAGTGCGATTTCGGCTGGTTGGGCAGAGTGACGGCTGGCTACATCATCAAGTGCATTAAGAATATTCATGCTACGGCCATCGATAGGCATCCTAATTCACAACCGGAATTGCCGGCGATGGCCCTTGCGGGATCGAGGCCCTGTTGTCGGCGCTCCGAAGCGCTTCGGAACATCCTTGCCGCGTTTCTCGGAAGGGAACGGCAGGCTATCCTTTCAATATTGGCAGGAGACCGCTCACGGTCTTCTTAAGGTGTTTGCGGGTGATCGTGGCTGCTCGTTTTCCGTCGCCGGCCCGTATGGCGTCGAGGAGGGGAGCCATTTCAAGCTTGGTGAACGGCCGGCGCGGGCCGCCGACCAGCAGACGCAAATACGGTTCCGCACGTAGTGTCAGATTGCGGATCATCTCGACCAGCATCCGCTTGCCTGACGCGGAATAGAATGTGTGGCGAAAGCTTTCGTTCAACTCGATGAGCTTGCTCGCACTGACCGCGTTGTTCATTTCCTCGACAATGCCCTCGACAGCGCGCAGCACCTCAGGCGTCACGCGCTCGGCTGCTTCGTGCGCGGCACGGGCTTCGAGCAAGATCCTGATCTCGTAGATTTCGAGGAGTTCGTCTACCGTCGGCTTGTAGACCACGGCACCTCTGTGCGGGTGGTTGACCACGAAGCCTTCTGCTTCCAGGGTAATGATCGCTTCGCGCAAGGGCGTGCGCGACACGCTGAGAAAAGCCGAAAGTTCGTCCTGACGCAGCGGCTCGCCGGCGCCGAGACGGCCGGACAAAATCAGTTCCCGCAAACGCTCGGTGGTGACTCCCGAGACCGTTTGCCGCTTTGCGATTTTCACCTTGTGACGTTCCGACATCGGTTTGGCTCAAGTCCAATAATGCAAGTTTCGTGTGAAATTGGTCAGACGAGTTCGACCCGTTCCCGGCTTGCCATGACGAGAACGCGTCCTTTCAGCGTCATCCCTTCAAAGGGGGCGCGATCCGGCGTCTGGCCCGGCCAGTTCGTGATGACGTCCTCATGGTCGGGAGCGATCAGCATAACCTCGTCGGGTGGCGATGTGCCGAAAATCGCGGCGGGCGCCCGCGTCGCCTTCCCGATCATTGCGGACAGCGGCCACCGGTACATCTCGCACAGCGTCAGCAGTGCGGACAGAAACTGCTGCTGTGTCTGCAGACCAGGTGTAACCGGTGGCCCAATATAGAAAGGCGCATTGTGATCGCTGGCGATCATGTCGACTTCCTCGAGGAAGATGCCGGCAAGCGAACGCCCGGCCTCGGGCGGCGACAACGGCGGCAGCACGGTGAGCGTCGCGCGCTTCATGTCTTCGATCGGCAGCAGGAAATGCGGGCTGGTCTGGATGGTGGCGTTTGTCGCCTTGCGCATGATCTGCACCATCGCAGCCGACGTGGCGTGACGCAAATGCAGTGGCCGGTCGCCGGTGCGCTCCACGACGCGCTGCAGCCCGGTGTCATCTGCGTTCCACACCATCGGCTTGATCCCGGCCTCCCAGAGCGCATCGAGGTTGCGATCGAGATTGGGATCGTTTGAGTAAAGTTTGCAAAGCTTCGGGAAATGCTCGATTACCATCGAAAGATTGCCGCGAAGCCAGGCCGGAAAGTCCGCGCTCTCGGGATTCGGCGATACCGACAGCAGCGGAACGATTTTCGGCAATGCGTGGCGTTTGAGGTCGCGCGCCATCGCCGGAATGTCCATGGTGCGGGCAATCTGCCAGCGCACGGCGACATTCATGCGGGACACGCCTCCCGAAAGCGCGCGCAGCATGTCGCTCCGCCGAACGCCGAATTCCAGATGTGGCATGTGAGCATCGGCATCATAGAGCGCCGGCAGCAGCCACAGCTCGCTGCCGTCGATGTCGCGCCCTTGTCCGGTCGGGTGAACGGAGGAGAGTTCGTAGCCGCTTTCGATCTGCCAGCGGATCGATCGACGTTCGCCGCTCAACGGATCAAGGACGTTATGGAAGGTTGTCCACAATGGAACACAAATGCGTTTGTGGTGTGCGGTATCGGGCGGGCAACTTGCAAGGCTTTGACTGGCGATGCAATATATTTTATCCAATTATTTATCCAAAGGTGAGCCTTGGATTTCGAGACGCTGGCGAGAAAGGTGGACCAGCTGGAGTCGCAGGATGCGATCCGGCGACTCAAGGCGCGCTACATGCAGGCCTGTGATGATCGGCTAGGGCGCGCGATCGCCGATCTGTTCTGGCCCGATGGCATCTGGGAAGCGACAGGACCCAGCACAGCGGGTCAGGTCGTCGGCCACGACGCGATCGCCGCCATGTTCGAGGCGAGTCCGCGACGTCTCACCTTTACCACTCATTATCTGACCAATGAAGAAATCGCGGTCGAGGGCGATCACGGCGCCGGGTCCTGGAAGCTGTTCGAGCCCTGCACGTTCCAGGACCGCTTGGCGCTCTGGATGGGCGGTCGTTACGTCGACGCGTTCGAGCGCCGCGGCGGCGAATGGAGGTTCGCGCACCTGAAGCTCCATATCGAGTTTCGAACGCCGTTCGAACAAGGATGGGTGAAAGAGCGCTTTGCCGATCTGAGCGGCAACAATGCCAATAAGCCGGCAACGGGTCCGATCGCTATCCGTGCGATCGACCACGTCTCATACACCGTTCCCAACCTCCGCCAGGCAGTGGACTTCTTCGTCAATGTCCTGGGTGCGCGGGCATTATACGAACGGAGATCGGGCGCATTCGGCGGCGACCTCGCGGAGCGTTTTGACGTTCGTGCGGGTGCGTCGTTCGAACTCGCCAAGCTCGAACTCGCGGGCACGTCGATCGAACTGTTCGAATATCGCGATGCCGGCGGCCCGAACGTCACGGCAAAGAACTCCACCTGTGGTGGCGGCCATTTCGCCATGCTGGTCGACGATTTCGACGCCGCGCTGGAGCAACTGGGCAAGATTCCGGATGTCCGCTTGCTCGGCCAAGCATCGGTTTTGGCTGACGGCCATCCGCTGGCGGGGCGCCGCTGGATCTACTTTCTTACTCCGTGGGGCCTGCAGCTCGAACTGGTCTCTCGCATCCCCTGACGGGCGGAAGGTAGTTACGAAGGCACCGCACGCGCCGCAGTCGCCGCGACAAGATATGCCTGAATTTCGATCAGATTTGTCCAAGAATCGCGCACCGATTGGCGCCTGAGCGTCGAAAAGACGCAGGAAAAATCAACACAAACGAGACGTTTGCGGTCTGGCATGTGCGTTGCAATGCATAAAATATTGGATTCTAAATTTTATCCAATTAAGATGTTCTAAACTAAGCGCGGAGGGTGAAATGGACCGCTCTGAACTCACCGGCAGGACGGGGTCACGCTGATGGACCAGCGGGCCCATCACGTCACTTATCTCAATCCCGAAGGGGCCTGCCCTGCGCAGGGACTGTATTCGCATGTCGCCGACGTGCGCGGCGGCCGCCTGCTTTTCGTGGCCGGCCAACTGGCGGTCGGCAGCGACGGCAGCGTGGTGGGTGCCGGGGATTTCAGGGCGCAGTTCCGCCAGGTCTTCAAGAATCTCGGCGATGTGCTGACGGGCTGCGGTTGCGGCTTCGATGATGTCGTGAAGTTCACGACATACCTCGTGCATTCGCAGGACATTCCGATCTTCATGGAAATGCGCGCGGAGATGTTCCCGAAGCTGTTCAAGGGCCCGCTGTTTCCGCCCAACACGCTTCTGATAGTCGACAGGCTCGTGAAAGAGCCGTTCCTGTTCGAAGTCGAGGCGGTAGTCGCTCCCAGGGAGCGCGACTGACATGCGGGCAGGCCAGGGCAGCGACGCGCGGAAAGTGGCGCAGTTCGAGCCCGGCGTCGCTGTCACCTCGAGCCGCCCGTTCTGGCGCCGCGCGCTAGGCATCGTGCTCGCTCCGTGGCCGTTCGTCCTGATCATTGCCGTGTGGCAAGCCTGGATCGTGTTCGGCCGAGTTCCGGAGATCGTCGCGCCGTCGCCTCTGCTGGCCTTCACACATGCTGCGGAACAACTTCGTGCTATCGGGCCGGACCTTTTGGCCACGCTTAAGGTGGTGGCCGCCGGGCTCACGCTCGGGATGAGCGCTGGTATTGCGCTGGCGATCGCCGCGTGGTTTTCGCCCTTGCTGTCCGGTGTGCTGACGCCGCCGACCGTGCTCCTGAATGCGATTCCCTCGATCGCGCTCATTCCCGTGCTCGGGTCGATCTTCGGCTTCAACCCGATGACGGTGGTCGTGGTCGCCGCCCTGATCACGTTTTTCCCCGCGTTCGTGTTGACGCGCTCCGGCCTTGACGCCGTACCGCCGAGTGCGCCGGATGTGCTGGCGGCGCTCGGGGCCAACCGCAGAGCGCGGTTTCTCTATCTCGCCTTGCCCGCAGCGCTGCCCAATATGGCGACGGCGCTTCGCATCGGAGCGATGCTGAGCGTGCTGGGCGCGCTGACCGCGGAATGGCTGCTCGGCACCGACGGGCTCGGGTTTCGTCTCGCACTTGCTCAGCAGGTGATGGACACGACGCAAGCCTGGAACATCAGCATGGTGGGTGTGGCGCTGTCTCTCATGATCTTCGTACTGGCGACGCTGCTCGAACGCACGATCGTCCGTAGATTCCGATGACCGTATTCATGCCCCGCTGAAACCTTGTGCCGAAACCCAAGTCAAAGCCGATGTGCCGAAACCATGTCCCCATTTGAGAAAGGAAAGACCATGATTGCGGATCGACCGAGCCGGCGTAATTTTCTCACAGGTGCAAGCGCAGCCACACTGGGGCTCGGCGCCTCGGCGTTGCTCGGATCGAGCGTGATCGTGTCCGCGCAGGGAGTGAAGATCCCGATCCAGCTCAACTGGATTCCGAGCGCCGACTTCGCGGGCTTCTACAATGCCGACGCGATGGGCTTCTACAAGGCGGAAGGCCTGACGGTGGAGTTCCTGCCGGGCGGTCCCAACATGCAGGCGGTCGAGCAGGTCATTTCGGGCGGTGTCGCAACGGCGGGTCTGCCCACCTTCCTGACCACCACGGTCAACGCGGTGCAGAAGAAGGCCGATCTGGTGGTGATCGGGACCGTGTTCCAGACCTCGCCCTTGGCGCTCATCAGCCTCGCCAAGACTCCGCTGAAAACCGCAAAGGATCTGGTCGGCAAGCGCATCGGCGGTACGCAGGGCCGCAAGCGCGAGCTCGACGCGGTCTTCCGGATCAACAATCTCGATCCGAATGATTATCGCTTCGTGCCGGTCGGCTTCGACCCGACGCCGCTGGTCAAGGGCGACATCGACGTGATGAGCGTGTTCTCCACCAGCGAGCAGACCTATTCGCTGACTGACAAGGGGATCGAGATCAATCTCGCCTATTACGCCGACCTCGGGCTGCCGACCTATACCGACCCGATCGTGGTCAGCGGCAAGGTGCTCAAGGAAAACCGCAAGGCAATCCTCGGGTTCCTGCGTGCCTCGATCAAGGGCTGGGAGATGAACGTCCGCGATCCGGAGACCGCGCCGAAGTTCCTTGCCGAGCGCTATGCAGGATCGACCAAGATCGACATCGCGCGGCAGATCAGGGTCAACCGCGCCCAGATGCCGCTGACGCAGAGCGCGCTGACCAAGGAGAAGGGCATGCTGTGGCTCGACAAGGCCCTGATCAAGGGCCCGATCTATGCCGGCCTGACCGCGGCCGGCGTCACCGATCTCCCGGATGTCGATTCCTATGTCGACACCAGCCTGCTGTCGGAAGTCTACGGCACGCGCAACACGCTGCTCTGATCGGCGCACATGCTGGACCGAAGCCAGATTCTGGACCAAGCGAAGTCAAGGCCGGCCAAGGCCGGCCTTGACACGGAATTGGTGAAAGCCGCCGGCTCCTCTACTCCGTTTGTCTCGATCGCCGGCGTGTCGAAACGGTTTGATACCGGGCCCACCGAGATCACCGCGCTCTCCGACGTCGACCTGGTGATCAACAAGCATGAATTTCTGGCGCTAATCGGACCATCGGGTTGCGGCAAGTCGACGATCCTGCGCCTGATCGCGGCGCTCGACACGCCGACCACGGGCAATGTGACGATCGACGGAACGCTCACGCCGGCCAATTTCGTGAAAGATGCCCGGCTTGGCATCGCCTTTCAGGACCACGCCTTGCTGCCCTGGCTGAGCGCGTTCGACAACGTCGCGCTGCCGTTCAAGGTGACCGGGCGCAGCGTGGACGCCGAACGTGTCACTTGGCTGCTTCGGCTCATGGGCCTCAAGGGGTTCGAGCATGCGAGACCAAAGCAATTGTCGGGCGGGATGCGCCAGCGCGTGGCAATTGCCCGCTCTCTGGTACTGAAACCGGATTTGCTGCTGCTCGACGAACCTTTCGGCTCGCTCGATTCGGTCACCCGACGGCGGCTCAATATCGAAATGCAGAGGCTGTGGAGCGATGACCGGCTGACGACTTTGCTGGTCACCCATTCGGTCGAGGAAGCGATCTTCCTCGCCGATCGGGTTCTCGTCATGTCGGCGCGGCCTGGATGCATCCGACTGGAAAAACTGGTGCCGTTCCCGCGTCCGCGCGTCCCTGAGATGATGCGGAGCGCTGAATTCCATCATCTGGCCGACGAACTCACGGCCGCGCTCGACAGTTTCGAGGATACGACCGATCCACGCGCTGGTGCGGCTGATGTCTGATAGCGCCACCCCGATGCAGAAGTCTCAATCGAGGCGAGATGTCGCCTTCGGCCTTATCGGGGTGATGGTGTCGATCGCGCTTTGGGAAATCATCGTGCGAACGCCAATGCTGACCGGGGTGCTGCCGTCGCTGGTCGATGTGTTCCGTGCGGTCGTGCTGTCGGACGATCGCAACCTGTTTCTGAATGCACTCCTGTTCACCACCAGGAATGCAGCGCTAGGCTATATCATCGGGGCGGGGATCGGCATCGCGCTCGCGATCCTCGCGCTCCTGGTGGTGGCGTTGCGGCCGGGAATCGTGAGGCTCGGCGCTGTCGTCAACGCCACGCCGGTGGTGGCGCTCGGACCAGTGCTGCTGGCGACCCTGGACCGCAACAACATCTCGATCGCGGTCGCGGCGTTCTTCGTGTTCTTCAGCGTGTTCATCACCACGCTGTCGGGCTTTGCTGAGGCGAGCGCTGCGCATCACGACCTGTTCTCCGCGCTCGGCTCCGACCGCCGCAAGCGCTTCCGCTTTCTGGAATGGCCGGTCTGCCTGCCGACGCTTGCTTCGGGACTGAAGGTCGCGGCGCCGGCTGCGGTCGTCGGTTCGATCTTCGGCGAATGGTTCGGGCTCGACCGTGGCATAGGGCCGCTCCTGATCAACTCGATGCAGAATTACGACATCGCATCGCTATGGGGCGGAACGTTGCTCGCGGGCAGCTTCAGCCTGCTCCTGTTCCTCATGTTCACCGTCATCGAAAGAAAGGTCGCCGACCGTTTCCGCTGAATCGGCGAAGAAATGCCAAGGAGATTTCCATCATGCTGAGCCAGACCACCGCAATGTTCCATCCCGAACGGTTCGCGCATGCCAACCTGTTCGTCGCCGATGTGAACGTGTCCGTCGACTTCTATCGCGACGTCTGCGGCATCACCGAAGTGTTCCGCGAACCGGGCGTCAAGGCCGGCTTTCTGAGCAACGGCGCCACCCATCACGATATCGGGCTGATGCAGTGCTCCGATGCGCCGCTGATCGGCAAGGACGGGACGGTGCAGAACACCATGACGCGCGGCCGCGTGCCGGGCCTCAACCACATCGCGTTCCGCGTCAGCACCGAAGCCGCGCTGATCGATGCCTATCGCAATGCCGGTCAGTTCGGCATAAAGCTGGAAAAGGCGCTGGATCACGGCATGGCGCGTAGCCTCTATCTTTTCGACCCCGATCAGAATGCCGTCGAGTTCTATGTCGACACGGTTGCGGACTGGCGTGGCTTCTATGCCGAGAATCAGAATCAGCTCATCAGTGAGCAATGGGACCCGACCGCGACGCCGCCGGTGCCGGAATTCGTCGCTCCGGATCGCGTCGACACGCGCGTGGCGGATGCGCCGCTGCAGTCAATGGAGATTTGCGGCGCCACTCTGATCACGAGCGATCTTGCCGCATCGCGCCGGTTCTATGAGAAGGGCGCCGGCCTACATCCGGTCGCAGCGAATGACGACGTTGCACTTCTCGCACTCCCGGACACCGATGAGCCATGTCTCGCGCTCGTCGCAGCGGAGAATGGTGACAAGATCGGACTGCACTCGCTCTGGTTCCTGGTCGACGACGATTCCCCGGTCTTGCAGCGCAATGCATCGGACCAGCGCTTCCGCCTGGTGCAAACGAAAGGCGGCACGCGCTGCTTCGTGCGCGATCCGAACGGCATCGTGCTCGCCTTCTATCCCGGCACCCAGACCTTGCCGGGTGCCCCGCTTCGGTCGGACGTGGTGGCGCCGCTGCCGCCCGCCTCCTGAGCGCTGCCGATGCACGCACGTTTCGTCAACGCCGGCGGCATTCGGACCCGCCTCCTGGAATGCGGCGACAAGCGGCCGGTTCTGTTGCTGCATCCGGTCGGCTTCTCCGCCGATGTCTGGTTCAAGGTTCTCCCGGGCCTTGGAGAACATACGCGCTCGGTGGCGCCCGACCTGCTCGGTCACGGCTTCACGGATTTCTACGATCCGAACGGCCGCATCGGACACAAGGCGATTTTCGAGCATTTGACCGCGCTCGTCGACGAACTCGGCTGGGACGAGTTCTCGGTGGTCGGAAGCTCGTTCGGCGGCCAGATGGCGGTCCTGCTCGCGCTCGCGATGCCGCGTCGCGTCAGCCGGCTGGTTGTCGTAGGCAGCGCTACCGCATTGCAGACCGAGAAGGAAACGATGGCCGCGCTCGCAGGCACGCTCGCCAATGCGTCCAAGGCACTGGATGCGCCCACATGGGAAAGCTGCAGAGCGCGGCTCGGCAATCTGTGCTTCGACCCTGCGCAGCGGCACGATGAGATCATTCTCAGCCAATTGACGGCCTATGCCCGCGACGGAGCTGCCGCAGCCTACAAGACGCTGCTTGCCGCCATGCTCGATGCCGATGCAGCGCGCCCCTATCGGGTGCGCGAGCGCCTGTCGGAGGTCGAGGCGCCGACACTGATCGTGTGGGGGCGCGAGGATCAGCGTGCCAGCCATCAGCGCGCCGAAGAAGGGGTCCACCTGTTCAAGGATGCGCGCCTCGTCACCATCGAGCGATGCGGCCACATGCCGTTTCTGGAACACCCTGAACGTTTCACAGAGAGCACGCTCTCGTTTCTCACCCAGCCGCAGGGCGCTGCGATACGCCGCGCCACGGCCTGATCACGGTCCATGCGGGCGCACGTGGCGCCCGCTGCCTCCTGCAGGAGTCTTGACATGCCAGTTTCACCGACGATCCGGAACATCGTGAGCAGGATGAAAAATTCCGCGC
>NZ_JBFWPA010000060.1:0-40229 GCF_050250235.1 Pseudorhodoplanes sp. | reverse complement strand
GGACTCGCAATCGGCGATTTCAACATGATCAGCCCGACCCAGGCGCTGGTGATCGAACGCGACAACGGTGAGGGCACCGCCGACAAGGCCTGCCCGGCCGGCCAGAAGCGCCCCGACTGCTTCGACGATCTCGCCAAGTTCAAGCGCGTCTACAAGATCGAGATGTCGGATGCGAACGTGAACGGTCCGGTGCGCAAGATTGCGCATATCGATCTGATGAAGATCGCCGATCCCGACAAGAAGGCCCGCAAGGCACTGAATGACGGCGTACTGACCTTTCCGTTCTTCACCATCGAGAATGTCGACATCGTCGATGGCGATCACATCGTGGTGGGCAACGACAACAACTTGCCGTTCTCGTCGAGCCGCGACCCCAACAAGGCCGACGACAACGAGTTCGTGCTTCTCAAGGTAACGGATTTCCTGAAGGCGAAGTAACATCTGTCATTCCGGGACGCGCCTGAAAGGGCGCGGGCCCGGGATTCAGAGCCAGGACCACCGTATCCCCCACCCCTGGATTTCGGGTTCGCGACCTGACGGTCGCGCCCGGAATGACAGCCATCGACGCGACGTGCCGCGCGTGTTAGGTCGCTGCCGTTCAACAAGCGCAGGCGACCCGACGGCCCATGATCAAAGAGCCCATTCTCGACATTGCCCACCTCGCCCACCTCGAAATCCTGACGCCGAAATTCGAGGAGAGCCGCAATTTCTTCATCAACGTGCTGGGCATGACGCAGAGCGCCGAGAAGGGCGACAGTGTCTATCTGCGCGCCTGGGATGATTACGAGCTCTATTCACTCAAGCTGACGGCATCGAACACCTCGGGGCTGAAACATGTCGCCTATCGCTGTCGTTCCCCGCAGGCGCTGGAACGGCGCGCCGCCGCACTGAAAGGTTCCGGCTTCGACATCGGCTGGACCGACGGCGATCTCGGCCATGGCAAGACCTTCGTCTGCAAGGATCCCGACGACCACGTGGTCGAACTCTATTACGAGACCGAATGGTACCAGGCGCCGCCGGACAAGAAGCCGGCGCTGAAGAACCAGGCGCAGCGCTTCCCCGCGCGTGGCTGTAACGTGCGCCGGCTCGATCACTGGAACGGGCTCGCGGTCGACATCAAGGCCAACCGGATTTTCTACGAGGACTATCTCGGCTTCCGGCTGACCGAGACGATCATCCTCAATGACGGCTCGGAAGCCGCGATCTGGATGACCGCGACCAACAAGAGCTACGATTTCGCCTATACCCGCGATCATACCGGCACCAAGGGCCGCTTCCACCACATCACCTACGCGATCGACACCCGCGAGGAGATCCTGCGCGCCGCCGATATCTTCCTGGAGAACGGCGTGCATATCGAAACCGGTCCGCACAAGCATGCCATCCAGCAGACCTTCTTCCTCTATGTCTACGAGCCGGGCGGCAACCGCGTCGAAGTGGCGAATGCCGGCGCACGGCTGATCCTCGCGCCGGACTGGAAGCCGATCGTGTGGACCGAGAACGAGCGCAAGAAGGGCCAGGCGTGGGGGCTCAAGACCATCGAATCGTTTCACACCCATGGCACGCCGCCGGTCGCGGCCAAGGACCATTAGGCATCGTGGTCATCCCGACGACGTCCCTGCCCTCCGGCGGGCCGATCCCGGTGTTCGGGCTCGGCACCTGGATGATGGGCGAAAGCGAGAATAAGCGCACCGATGAAGTCGCCGCACTGAAACTCGGGCTCGATCTCGGCGCGACGCTGATCGACACCGCGGAAATGTATGGCGACGGCGAGGCCGAGGAGATTGTCGGCGACGCCATCGCTGGACGCCGCGAGGGCTTGTTCCTCGTCAGCAAGGTGCTGCCCGAAAACGCCTCGCGCAAGGACACGGTTGCGGCCTGCGAGCGCAGCCTGAAGCGGCTGCGCACCGACCGGATCGACCTGTATCTTTTGCACTGGCGCGGCTCGACGCCGCTGCAACACACGCTGGACGCGTTCGTCCAGCTTCAGCGCGAGGGCAAGATCCGGCACTGGGGCGTCAGCAATTTCGACACCGACGACATGGAGGAGTTGCTGTCGTTGCCGGGCGGCGACGGCTGCGCCACCAACCAGGTGCTCTACAACCTCAAACGGCGGCGCGTCGAGTATGACCTTGTGCCGCTCTGCCGCGCACGCGACATTCCAGTGATGGCCTATTCGCCGATCGAACAGGGCCGGCTTCTCGGCGCTGCGGCACTGAAGGAAGTGGCGCAGCGGCAGGGCACGACGACCGCGCAGGTGGCGCTCGCCTGGCTGCTCGGGAGACCCGGGACAATCGTCATTCCGAAGGCGACGAAACCGGACCATGTCCGGGAGAATTTCGGCGCGCTCGATCTGACGCTTTCGGACGACGACCTGTCTGTTCTCGACCGCGCCTTCCCGCCGCCGCAGAAGAAGTACGCCTTGGAGATGCTTTAGCGGCGCGCCGGGTTATACGCGATCCGCGAATTGCGTATAACCCATCCTCTCACCGCGGGCCGCCCATGACCGACCTCTCCAAGCTCACGCCCGGCCTCAAAGGCCAAGCCGAAATCCGCGTCGGCGAGGAACAGACCGCGCCGCGCGTGGGATCCGGCCGCGTGCACGTGCTGGCGACGCCTGTCATGATCAACACGATGGAAGCGGCGGCGCTAGACGCGATCGAAAATTTGCTGCCCTCCGGCCATCAGAGCCTCGGCACCCATCTCGAAGTCGGTCACTATGCGGCGACGCCGGTCGGCATGACGCTGCGGGCGACCGCCGAGGTCACGACGATCGAAGGCCGCAACGTCACCTTCCGGGTGGAGGCGTTCGACGACAAGGAACGCGTCGGCGACGGCACGCACACGCGCGTGGTGGTCAATGTCGATCGCTTCGACGCCCGCATCCAGAAGAAGCTCAAAGGTGAGCCATGAGTCCGCGCATTGCGTTTATCGGCTTCGGGGAGGCCGGTCAGGCGATGGCAGCCGGGTTGCGCGAGAACGATGCCTCGCAGATTGCCGCCTGGGACATCCTGTTTCCCGAGTCCGCCGGTACGACGCTGATCCAAGCGGCAAAGACATCGGGCGTTCGCGTGGCGTCCTCCGCCGCCGACGCGGTGCACGACGCCGAGATCGTGATCGCTGCGGTTACCGCCGCATCGAGTTACGAGGCGGCGCAATCGGTCGCCGGGCATTTGGCGGGCCGGCCATTCTATCTCGACGTGAATTCCATCTCGCCCGGCCGCAAGCAGGCGACGGCGGCTCTGCTCGGCAATGGCGCGCGCTATGTCGACGTCGCAATCGTTTCGGCGATCTACCCCGCCCGTCACAAGTCGCCGATGATGCTCGCCGGACCTCACGCTGCGGCAGCCGAACCGGTGCTGGCCACGCTCGGCATGAAAACACTGGTCGTGGGCGGCGAGGTCGGGGCGGCGGCCGCGATCAAGATGATCCGCAGCGTGATGATCAAGGGGATCGAGGCGCTGACGCTGGAGTGCTTCCTCGCCGCCTCCCGCGCGGGCGTTGCGGATCAGGTCGCAGCGTCCCTGCACAACAATTATCCCGGCATCGACTGGCAGAAAATGTCCGAATACAACATCGAACGCATGGTGAGCCACGGCATCCGGCGGGCGGCGGAGATGCGCGAGGTGATGGATACCCTGCGCGAACTCGGCGTGAAGCCGCTGATGACGGCGGGTACCGTCGAGCGCCAGCAGCAACTGGGCGAGATCGGCCGGCGGCCGACGGTCAAGCAGGCGTCCGCAAACGGACGGACCGAAATGCTCTCCGCGATCGACGATGCATCGCCAGAGCGGCGGTAGCACCGTCGTCGCAGGGCTTCGATCAGCGCGCTGGAATTTGCAGGAACTCGGTGAGTTGCTCCTTCGTCATCGGCTTGTCGAGGAACTTCAGCTTGACGGCATCCCGCACAGCCCCGTCCAGATCGGCCATCTGGTCGGACTGCATGGTCGATTTGGGATGAAATTCCGCGATCGAGCCCTTCAGCATCGCCTCGTCCGCCTTGATCTTCTTGGCGTACATCTCGATCGCCTTCGGGTCGGAATACATCCAGTCCACGCTTTCGCGATAGGCCTTCACGAAGCGCATGATGGCGTCCTTCTTGTTCTTCAGCGCGTCGGCGTTGACGATGATCGTACGCACGGTCTGCCCCTTCAGCGACGGGACATCGCTACCGCGTATGACCATACGAATCTTGCCCTCCTTCAACTCCTTCACGCCAAAGGGCGGAGCCGCCCAGCCGATATCGATCTGCCCGCTCATGACCGCGGTCAGCGTTCCGGGCTGGCCGCCGGTCGCAGTCGGCTTCGCCTTCACACCCAGTTCCTGACCGAAGGCAAGCACCAGATTGTTGGTCGACGAGCCGGAGGTTGAATAGGCGATGGTGTTCTTGTCGGTAATGTCCTTCACCGACTTGATCGGCGAGTCGGCCTTGACGTACCAGTATAGGTCTCCGGTGCCGGTGAAGGCTGGCAGAAGGACGCGGACTGGCGCGCCCTTCGAGAAGGCGCGCATCACGCCAGCGACGCCGACGCCGGCGCCAAGATCGGCCGAGCCGGAAATCACCGCCTGGATGGTCTCGCCGGCGCCCTGGGTGCCGACCGCCTCGATCTTGAGATTGTGTTTTTTGAAAAAACCGGCGTCCTGGCCGAGCGTGGGTGGCTGGTTTTCCCAGTTATTGATCTGGCCGATCGCGATCTTGAGCTGGTCCTCCGCGAACGCGGGACTTGCAACAAGCGCCGCCAGCACAGCCGCACCAATCGCGGCTCCGATCTGCTTCATCTTGCTCTCCCTTTGGCTTTTCTTGACTTCGTCGGCGCAACGCTAGCACGCTTGGCGCTCGTGCCAACCCGCTTTTTGCCGGCGCGCGGAAGTCCGCCGCCGGCTTTATCGAGACGCACCGACCAGTATTCCCATGTCCTGAAATTCGCAGTGGGCATCGCGTTGATCTGCGACGATTTCTCGACCTCGCCGGGACGCAGCGGCGACACATTGCCAAGCACCTTGGCCATGAATTGATATTCGGCATTGCGGCAGGAATAGATTGCGCGGAACACGAGTTCCTGGATCGAGGACCCGACGACGGTCGCGCCATGGCCTTTCATCAGCACGAGGGGCGCGTCGCCAAGCGAGCGCGCAAGCGAGGCGCCCTCCTCCGGCTTTACCAGCAGAAGGTTGGTGTCACCGAAATCGTCATACTGGTCCCACATCGGCACCTTTGGGCCGATAACCGCCCCGAGATGCATGACCGGCTGAAGCTCAACTCCGGAAATGCAGAACGGCATCACCGCCGGCGCGTGATGATGCACCACCGCCATCACGTCGGGCCGCGCCTTGTAGATTTCGCCGTGGATCACACGCTCCGCATAGAGACGCTGGTCGGTTTTTTTCACCGGGTTGGAATCGAGGTCATATTCGAGAATGTCCGCGGGCTCGACCAGTTCCGGTGCGCGTGAACGCGACAGGAAATAGCGGGTCGGATTCGTTGGGTGGCGCATGCTGACATGGCCGAAGGCATCGAGCACCCCCTCATTGGCGAGGATGCGGTTGCCGAGCGCAGTGAAAGTCCTGATTTGATCGAGGGGTGAGGGCACAGCGTGCGTTCCTGAACTTTTTTCGGGGAGGCGAACCATACATCCCGGGGAAGGTTCGGCAATCTCCAAGTGCATGCGCCAGGTATGTGCGAGACAGTGCATGCGCCAAGTGCCTGCGAGCCAGTGCGTGTGCCAAGTGCGCAGGGTCTCCTGCCGGCCGTTTGACACTCCGCGCCCCCCTTCCTAAACATGTCGCCCAGCCTGCCCGCGCGTTATGATCAGGCCCGCCACTCTTTAGGGAAACTGCTGTGCCGGACGTCGTCGAGTTTGGTCGCGAGGGTACGATTGCGGTCATCACCGTCAATCATCCGCCGGTCAATGCGCTCAATCACGCGATGCGCAAGGGACTGGTCGAGGCGCTGGGGCGCGCGCGCGACGATGCGGAGACCAATGCCGTGGTCATTGCCGCGGCGGGCCGTACATTCATTGCCGGCGCCGACATCACCGAGTTCAATCGGCCGCCGGTGAGCCCCACGACGATCGATGTCATCGAAGCCATCGACGCCATGCCGAAGCCCGTGGTCGCCGCGCTGCACGGCACCCCGCTCGGCGGAGGCCTCGAGGTCGCGCTCGGCTGCCATTTCCGCGTTGCACTGGCCGGAACAAGGCTTGGTCTGCCGGAGATCAAGCTCGGCCTGATGCCGGGCGCCGGCGGCACCCAGCGGCTGCCGCGCCTGATCGGCATGGACAGGGCGATGGCGATGATCCTGTCCGGCGACCCGATCGGCGCAGACGATGCCAAGTCCTATGGTCTGGTCGATGAGATCGTCGCCGGTGATCTCACGTCTTCTGCGATTTCATTTGCGCAACGGGTGGTTGCCGAGAAGCGCCCGCTGACCCGCGCCCGCGACCGTGACGACAAGCTCGCGGAACTCCGCACCAATCCCGCCAGGTTCGACGAACTCGCCGCGCCCTATGCCAGGCGCGCGCGTGGTCTGCACGCACCGGCCAAGGCGCTGGAGGCGTTGCGCTGGACCCTCGACGTGCCGGTGGCGGAGGCGCTGATCCGCGAACGCGACGCCTTCATCGAATTGAAGAACGGCGCGCAGTCGAAGGCGCAGCGCCACATCTTCTTTGCCGAACGCGAAGCCGCCAAGGTGGCCGACCTGCCCAAGGACGTGAAGCCTCTCGACGTCAAGCAAGCCGCGGTGATCGGCGCCGGCACCATGGGCGGCGGCATCGCCATGTGCTTTGCCAATGCCGGCATCCCGGTGACGATCGTCGAGACAAGCGCCGATGCGCTGAAGCGCGGCCTCGATCTTGTCGCCAAGAATTACGCGGCTTCCGCCAGGCGTGGCGGCATGAGTGCGGAGGATGTCGAGACCCGCACCGGCCTGATGCACGGCACCACCGACATCGGCGAGATCGCCGACGCCGACATGGTGATCGAGGCGGTGTTCGAGGATATCGGCGTCAAGCGCGAGGTGCTCGGCAAGCTCGATGCCAATGGCAAGCCCGGCGCCGTGCTCGCTACCAACACCTCCTACCTGGACGTCAACGAGATCGCTCATTTCACCGACCGGCCGCAATCCGTGCTCGGCATGCATTTCTTCAGCCCCGCGAACGTGATGCGACTGCTGGAGATCGTGCGCGGCGCCGATACCGATCCGCAGACGCTGGCGACCGCCATCAGCATCGCGCGCAAGATCGGCAAGGTGCCGGTCGTCGTCGGTGTCTGCCACGGCTTCGTCGGCAACCGCATCCTGCGGGTCCGTTCGACCGAAGCGGAGCGTCTCCTTCTTGAAGGCGCGCTGCCGCAGGATGTCGACGGCGCGCTCACCGCGTTCGGCTTCCCGCTGGGCCCGTTCGGCGTCAGCGATCTCGCCGGCCTCGATATTTCCTGGCGCATGCGCAAGGCTCAAGGCGCGCGCGCGGAGATCGCCGACCAGCTCTGCGAGATGGGCCGCTTCGGCCAGAAAACCGGCAAGGGCTTCTATCTCTACGAGGCAGGCAACCGCACGCCGAAGCCTGATCCCGATGTCGAGGCGCTGATCGTCGCGACCTCGCAGCGGCTCGGCATTGCGCGCCGCGCGCTCAGCCGCAACGAGATCACCGAGCGGCTTCTCTTCCCCATGATCAACGAAGGCGCGCGTATTCTTGAAGAAGGCATCGCCCAGCGGCCGGGCGATATCGACGTGATCTGGGTCTATGGCTACGGTTTCCCGGCCTGGCGCGGGGGACTCATGTATTATGCCGATCAGATCGGCCTGCCCTATATCCGCGACCGGCTGACCGAATTCGCCAGACAGGCCGGCGACCCGAAACATGAGCCGGCGCCGCTCCTGAAGCGGCTTGCGAACGAAGGCAAGGGCTTCGGTTCGCTGAGCGGGAAAGACTGACCATGCTCCCGCAGCCGTCACCCCGCGCGCAGGATATCGCAAGGCGGCTGACGGCATTTATGGAGGAGCACGTTTATCCGGCGGAGCCCGTGTTCGAGCGCCAGCTCGCCGAGGCGAAGGATCGCTGGAGTGAGCTACCGGTCACCGCCGACCTGAAGGCGAAGGCGAAAGCGGCGAAGCTCTGGAATCTCTGGCTGCCGAAGAAGCACTACGCCGAAGGGCTGACCAATCTCGAATACGCGCCGCTGTGCGAGATCATGGGACGTTCGCCGATCGGCCCGGAAAGCTTCAACTGCTCGGCGCCGGACACCGGCAACATGGAAACGCTGATCCTGTACGGCAACGAGGCGCAGAAGCAGAGCTGGCTTCCCTCCCTGATGGATGGCGAGATCCGCTCCTGCTTCGCCATGACCGAGCCCGACGTCGCGTCCTCCGATGCCACCAATATCCGCACCGAGATCCGGCGCGACGGCGACAGCTATGTCATCAACGGGCGCAAATGGTGGACCACCGGCGCTCCCGACAAGCGCGCGAAAATCGCGATCGTGATGGGCCGTACCGATCCGGACGGACCCGCGCACCGGCAGCAATCGATGGTGCTGGTGCCGATGGACACGCCGGGCGTGAAGGTGATCCGGCCGCTCTCGGTATTCGGCTATGACGATGCCCCGCATGGTCACGCCGAAGTTCTGTTCGAGAATGTGCGGGTGCCGGTGTCCAGCATCCTGCTCGGCGAGGGCCGCGGCTTCGAGATCGCGCAGGGCCGGCTCGGACCCGGGCGCATCCATCATTGCATGCGCACGATCGGGCTTGCGGAACGCGCGCTCGAAACCCTGTGCCAGCGCGCGCTCACCCGGACCGCTTTCGGAAAGCCGCTCGCGGATCAAGGCGTGACGCGGCACTGGATCGCCGAGTCGCGCATGGAGATCGATCAGGCGCGCCTGCTCACGCTGCATGCGGCAAGGATGATCGACGAGGTCGGAACCAAGGCGGCCCGCGCCGAAATCGCCATGATCAAGGTGGTGGCGCCGAACATGGCACAGAAGGTCGTGGACCGGGCGATCCAGATCTGCGGCGCCGGCGGCCTGTCGCAGGACTTCCACCTCGCCTATGCCTATGCGCGCGCCCGGGCCATCCGCATTCTGGATGGACCCGACGAGGTGCATCGCGAGACGGTGGCGAAGCTGGAACTGCGCAAGCATGCGGCCCGCGGCAATGCGGGGTAGCGAGCGGCGCCCTTACCTCACCCTGAAAGGGGGAGGTCGACTGCCGAGCGAAAGCGAGGCAGTCGGGTGGGGGTCAATTTTCTTGAGCCCAATTGCGCATCCGACCCCCTCCCCAACCCTCCGCCTTTCAGGGGGAGGGAGCGCATGGTGCATGCCGCGACCTCATGCGCTTCGCGTCGTCCCGGAATGACGCTATCGTGCCTGTGATGGACGCCCCCTCCCCCTCGAAAGCCAGTCCGCCCCACCGCCCGCCTGGGGAGCGCGATCCCGAGCGCACCCGCGCGGCGATCCTCGCCGCCGCGATGGAGGAATTCAGCACCCACGGGCTCAATGGAGCGCGCGTTGACGAGATCGCGAAACGGTCGGGCGTCAACAAGCGGATGATCTATTACTATTTCGGCGACAAGAACGGGGTCTATCTCGCGGTTCTCGAAGAAATCTATGCGGATATCCGCAATGCCGAGATCAGGCTGCATCTGGCCGATCGCGACCCAGTCGATGCCATGCGCGAACTGGTCGCCTTCACCTGGAACTATTTCAACGAGCATCCGGAATTTCTCAGCCTGCTTGGCACCGAAAACCTGCACCGAGCCCGGCATCTCAAGACGTCGAAGAAAATCCGCGAATTGCACTCGCCGCTGATCGGCATCATCTCAGCCCTGCTGGCGCGGGGCGTGACGGCGAAGGTGTTTCGGGAGGGCGTCGACCCGGTGCAGCTCTACATCACCATCGCTTCGCTTGGATTTTTCTACATGTCCAACCGGTTCACCCTGTCCACAATCTTTGGCCGCGATCTCGGTCACGAGCAGGCACTGGCTGAACGCGGCCGCCACATCGAGGACGTCGTTCTGGGCTATCTGAGGCCGTGAGGGCACATGCACCGCGTTGCCCGATCGTTTCCCTCTTGACGCTTCGCACCCCGGCATGGTGCACTTGTAACCAGATGGTTACTTAGCGGAACGTTCGAGTTCGGCAGATGCCCGGGCGACGACAGCCCCGCGACCTTCAACAACAACCGGCAAAAGCCGGCCACTTACGTTCATGGGAGGAACGACAGATGCTGCTGCGAACAACAACCTTCCTTGCTGCTGCGACCCTGGCTTTGACCGGTGCCGCATCCGCGCAAAACTATCCCTGGAAGCCGGAACGCCCGATTACCATCATCGTGCCATGGGCCGCGGGCGGCTCCACCGACCAGGTAACGCGCGTCGCCGCGATCGAAATCGAAAAAGCACTCGGGCAGAAGGTCGTCATCGTCAACCAGGGTGGCGCATCGGGTTCGATCGGAACCAAGAGCGCGCTCGAGGCGCCGAAGGACGGCTATACCTGGACGGCCGGCGCCGCCAAGGACATCGGCACCTATGCGGTCAGCGGGCTGCTCGACACCAAGTTTACCGACTGGCGGCCCTATCTCAGCGTCGTCAACGTGTCGGTGCTCGGGGTCAATCCGGACACACCGTACAAGTCCGCAAAGGACCTCGTGGATGCGATGAAAGCCAAGCCCAACGGCGTTTCGGTGGCGACCGCGGGCATCAATTCGTCGGGACACGCGGCAATCGAGGCCTTCACCCGCGCGCTCGGCCTCACCTACAAGCATGTGAGCTATGACGGCGGCAACCCGGCCGTGAATGCGACCGTCTCCGGCGAAACCGAGGTCACGTCCCAGCTCGCGGTCGAGCAGGCAGCGATGCTGCGCGCCAAGCGGCTGCGCCCGCTTGCGGTCTTGTCCGACAAGCCGCTGGAACTGGAAGGCTACGGCACCATTCCGCCGGTGACCGCGTCGGTTGCCGGGTTCAAGCCGGACGCCAACTATTTCGGCATCTTCATCCACAAGGATGTGCCGGCGAATGTCCGCGAGACCATGGACATGGTGTGGAAGAACGTGATCGCGAATTCGGCAAGCGTCAAGAAATATGCCGGATCAAACGGCGCGCAGTTCGCTCCGGTCTATGGCGACGATGCCGTGAAGGCCGCGATGCCGGCGATCCAGTCGACCGCCTGGCAGTTGCACGCGGCCGGCAAGTCGAAGGTATCGCCCGATACCGTCGGGATTGCCAAGCCGTAGGTTTGGTCGGACACTGAGCTGAAGAGGGTCATTCGGGGGCGCGCCGAGAGGCGCGAACCCGGAATCCAGAAATGAGTCGCTCTGATGCGTGGCTGGATTCCGGACTCGCGAGCGTTGCTCGCGGCCCGGAATGACGGGGGACCATTTTGGAAGACCGCAAACCATCGCCCTTCGCAGACCTGCTTTCCGGCGGCGTGTGGCTCGCGCTCGCAATCGGCATCGTGATCCTGAGCTGGAAGATGGATCGCCTGACGCATCTGCAGGCGACCATCTATACCGCGCCCGGCCTGGTACCCGCATTGCTGGGGATTGCGATCGCAATCATGGGCGTGCTGCTGATCCTGCGATCGATCCGAGCCGGGGCATTGGGCGAGGCGCAGCTTCCCCGGTTCAGCCCGCGCGCGCATTGGCGGATCCTGAGCGCCGTGGCGCTCTGCCTCGCCTTTGCGCTCGGCCTGCTGGGCAGCGGCCTGCCGTTCTGGCTGGCGGCTGCCATCTTCATCGCGACATTCGTCTTCGTATTTCAATTCGAGGAGCGCGAGGCCGCCGGCACGCTGCTGCGCGGTGCTGCCTACGCCGCGGTCTTCGGCCTGATTTGCGGCGGCTCCATCCACTATGTGTTCCAGGAATTGTTCCTGGTGCGCCTGCCCTGAGCCGACGATGTTCGACGGTCTGCTGCTGTTCGGACAATCGATCGCGAGTTTCGCGACACCGACCACGATCCTCTACGCGCTCGGGTCATGCCTTGTCGGGCTGATCATCGGCGCGCTGCCGGGCCTGACCGCGACCATGGGCGTCGCGCTGATGACGACGCTGACCATCGCGCTGCCGTCGAACATCGCGCTGCTGATCCTGATCTGCACCTATGTCGGCGCGATCTATGGTGGCAGCCGCAGCGCCATTCTTCTCAACATTCCCGGCACGCCCGCCTCCGCGGCGTCCTGCCTCGACGGATATGCGCTCGCGCGCCAGGGGCTCGCGGGCCGCGCCATGGGGATCGCCACGACGGGGTCCGTACTCGGCACCTGGATCGGGATGCTGGGACTCGCGCTGTTCACGCCGGTGCTCGGCGAGGTGGCCCTGAAATTCGGCGCTTACGAGTTCTTCTGGCTTGCGTTGTTCGGCGTGGTCATTTCCGGAAATCTCACCGGCAACGACCCGCTGAAAGGCTGGATCGCCGGCTTTGTCGGGCTTTTCGTCGCCGCCATCGGACAGGAGGGCATGTATGCCTATGACCGCTTCACCTTCGGTATCCATGACCTGTCCGGCGGCATCGCGCTGATCCCGGCGCTGGTCGGCGCCTTCGGCTTTGCCGAAGTGCTGACCGTGATGAAGGACCGGCCGCCGAAAATCATCGTCAACAGCTTCGATGCGGTGTTGCCCCGTCTCCGCGACGTGGTCCAATACTGGCGCACCATCATCCGTTCGGGGCTGATCGGTACCGGGATCGGCATCATTCCGGGCGTCGGCGAAGACGTTGCGGCCTGGAGTTCCTACGCGGCGGCACGGCGCGCCAGCAAGGAGAAGGAGAAGTTCGGCAAGGGCTCGGTCGAAGGGCTGATGGCGGCGGAGACCGGCGACAACGCCTGCATTCCCGGCGCGGTGATCCCGGTGCTGACGCTCGCGGTGCCGGGATCGGCGCCGGCTGCGGTGCTGCTCGCGGCCATGCTGATCCATGGCGTGCAGCCCGGCCCGCTCATCATGGTGAACAACCCGCAATTCGTCTACGACGTCGTGACGATGATGCTGTTCGCGAGCATCGGCATCCTGATCTACGGTCTGACGCTCACGCAAGTGCTGGTGAAAATCCTGCAGGTGCCGCGGACGCTGGTGATGCCGGTGGTGTTCGTGCTGTGCACGGTCGGCTCGTTTGCGATCGCGTCGCGCTTCTTCGACATCTACGTCATGCTGGCCTTCGGAATTATCGGGTTCATCCTGCGGCAGCTCAACTACCCGATGGCGCCGCTGGTGCTCGGCATCGTGCTGGGCGACCTTCTGGACAAGAATCTGCGGCGCGGGCTGACGCTGTCGGACGGCGATCTGTCACCCTTCTTTACGCGCCCGATCAGCTTTGTGATGTTCTGCCTCGTGGCCGGCACCATCCTGATGAATGTCCCGGCCGTGACAAGAGCCATCGGCCGGATCTGGTCCGCCGCCACCGCGCCCTTGCGCGGCAAGTCGAGCGGCGCGTAGGAACGGTGCATGAAAATATCGCTCTGCAACGAAGTTCTGGCGGGCTACGACTTCGCGCGGCAATGCGAACTGGCAAGGCAGATGGGCTACGACGGGCTGGAAGTGGCGCCCGTCACGTTGTCGGAGGAGCCGCACCTCCTGACTGCCGAACAGCGCAGGCATTTTCGCAAGATTGCGGAGGATCAGGGCGTGCCGGTGACCGGGCTGCATTACCTGATGGTTGCGCCCAGGGGCCTGTCGATCACATCCGCCGATGCCGCCGTCCGCCAGCGCAGCATCGACGTGATCCGCCGCCTGATCGCGCTGGCGCACGACCTCGGTGGCGGGATCATCGTGCATGGCTCGCCACAGCATCGGCGGCTGGAGCCGGGGCAGGAGGCGGATGGGCGCCGCCATGCCATCGAATGCTGGGCCGCGATCGCAAGAGACGCGGAATCTGCCGGCATCACCTATTGCATCGAGCCGCTGCACCAGCCCGATGCCAATTTCGTCAACACGGTGGAGGAAGCCGCGGCGATCGTGCGCCAGATCGGCAGCCCGGCGGTGCGCACCATGATCGACTGCTCGGCGGCGACGATCTGGGAAAAGCAGAGCGTGCCGGACCTGATCCGGCAATGGATGCCCAGCGGCCTGATCGCGCATATCCATTTCAACGATCCGAACCGGCGCGGACCGGGCGACGGCACGCTGGCCTTCGGGCCGGTCATCACCGCATTGCGCGAGACCGGTTACGCCGGCAACGCCGCCGTCGAGCCGTTCATCTACATTCCCGACGGTGCGACCTGCGCCGCACGCAATATCGGCTATATGCGCGGGGTCATCGAGGCCCTGTCGTAGCGGCAAGAGCTTGCACCGCATCAAACAGCGCCCGGACGTTACCCTCCGCGATCCCGCGCGTGATGAGCACCAGCCGGCTGGTGCGGTCGGCATCCGGCCAGGCCTGCAATTCCGCCGGCGGATGCGCGAGGTGCTGCACGAACTGGACGACGACCGGTCCGGTGCAGCCTTCGACAGCGAGCAAACCCTTGGCACGCAGGATGTCGGCACCGCGCAGCGCCATCAGCGTTTCCATGGACCGCGCCACAACGGACCAGGGCAATGGATCGGTAAAGACAAGCGTGAAGCTCATGACTCCGTCGCTGTGGGCCGCCTCGCCGATCGCCTCCGCCTGAAACGCCGGACCAGCCTGAGCCGCTGTGAAGATCGACGCATCCACCCGTCCCGCATCCGCCATCACGATGCGCGCTCGCGGATTGAGCGCGCGCAATCGCGCGGCCAGCGCGTCGCTGCCATCACCCGTCACCAGATCGGTCTTCGACAGGACAACGATGTCGGCCAGCATCACCTGCCGGCGCGCCTCGGCAAACTGCTCCAGCGTCGTCATGCCGTTGACCGCGTCGGCAACCGCGATCACCGCATCAAGGTGGCATTCGCCGCCGAGCGCGCGATCGGTGGCGAAGGTGCTCAGAATCGGACCCGGGTCCGCCAGCCCGGATGTTTCGATCACGATGCGCCGGAAATGCGGAACGAGCCCGCGCTCGCGATCCGATAGCAGCTTGCGCAGCGCCACCTGCAGGTCGGAGCGCACGTTGCAGCACAGGCACCCGTTGCCGAGCAGCACGGTCTCGTCGGCGCTCGACCGCAGCAACGCATCGTCGATCCCGGCGGTGCCGAACTCATTGACCACGATTGCGGTGCCATGTCCTTCAGCACTATCGAGAAAATTCTTGACCAGCGTGGTCTTGCCGGCGCCGAGGAACCCTGTCACCAACAGCACCGGAATGCGCGCGCCGCGCTCATGACGCAGGCGGCGGCCGAACAGACCGGCGTCAGGGGATCGGAAAAGTTGGTGCATGGCTCAGCGCCGAACCTTATGCGGTTTCCGATCAACCGATACGGTCATTCCGGGGCGCCCGCGAAGCGGGCGAACCCGGAATCCAGGGCGGCTGAATGCGGTGCTTGCGGCTCTGGATTCCGGGTCCGCGCCTTCGGCGCGTCCCGGAATGACGAACCTAAAACTCCATCTCCAGAATATACAGACCGCCGACATGCCGGTCGACCGTATAGACGATGCCGCGCTCGTCGACGAACACATCGTTGAGCTGAATCGTTCCACGAGGCGCCAAAGCCGGCGCTTCCGGTACGAAGGTCGCGATCTCCTTCGGCTGATACGGGTTCGAGATGTCGTAGGCCCGCACCCCACCATTGAAAAACGTTCCTACGACGACCTGATCGGAAAACCAGGCATGCGGCGAGGGCACATTCTCGTGGATGTTGTGCGCGCCGAAGCGGCCGCCCCGTCCCTTGAATGCATCATAGGGCAGCGGGCAGGTCGCGATCGGCACCGGATTGGTTTCGTCGCGGCCGTCGAGGATCCAGATCAGCTTCGGCCAGTCCGCCGCGTCGTCAACCACCGACTCGTCGGTGACGACCAGCAGGCCCCGGTCGAACAGCGGCATGATGGTATGCGTGAAGCCGTGATAGGGCGGCGAGTTGTCCCAGCGGCAGATCGGCGTCGGCCGCGACATGTCGGAAATGTCCATGATGAACATGCCGCCGTCGATATAGCCGAGATAGCAGCGGTCCGGCCGCTGCGGATAGACATTGGTGTTGTGGGCGCGGAATCCCATGTCGTAGAGCGGCGCTTGATGGCGTGCCGGCGGCGGAACATTGTCGCCTTCGCGGGTGCCCGGCATCCACCAGCGTCCGGCTTCCACGGGCTTTGAAGGATTGCGCACGTCGAAAATCTGGTAGCACTGATCGTCGAGTGGGTGCGTCGCCTGGAAATCGGCAGCACCGGACGCCATGTGCACGTAATTCCCGTCGCAGAACCAAAGCTGGTGCACGCCGCGCGAATGCGGTCCCGAGCGGTCGACGAAGGCGATGCTCTTCGGATTCTCCGGCACCGAGATGTCGAACAGTTCAAACCCCGCCGGTTTCTGCCCGACCTTCTGGCACTGATAGGCGACAGCCATGATGTCGCCGGTGATCTCGAGCGAATTGGAACGCATGAAGCTTTCGGGCAGGTCGGTCTGCACCACGATTTTCGGATCGCGCGGATCGGTGACGTCGACCGCGGTGAAGTTCTTTGGCGCGCTCTCATGCGCGAGCCAGATGATGCGGCGGCCGTCTTTCGCGACCTGCACCGCCATGCCCTCCCCCATACCGCCAAAGCCTGCGAGTTCGTGATGGCCGAGCAGCTTGAAGTTCCAGAGGATCGAGTCGGACGATTTGAGCGGACTTGCGGGCATTCCAGGTCTCCGGACACGCGATAAAGACCATGGCCGGGACAAGCCCGGCCATGGCGCATGAATTCGATCGACGCCTTAGGCGCCGGCCTTCGCCTTCTCCATGAAGTCGGGCCGCAGCGCCTTCTTCCAGTCCGGAATCGCGGAAATCCGTTTGGCCTTGAGCAGGATTTCCGCCTCGCCCTGCATGTACGGCGCAAGATCGGGCGGGAAACCGGGATTGACCTCGACGCGCGCCAGCGCATTCTGGAAGGTTTCCGGCGCCATCTTGTAACCCTTCTCGGTATAGAATTTGTAGATCACATCGGAGACCTTCTTCGGCTGTTCCTTGAAGTCGCGCGCGACATCAAGCCAGGCCTGCAGATAGGCGATGACGGCCTTCGGATTCTGCTCGACGAAATCCGGCGTTGCCGCCATGAACACCGGCATCTTGTCGTAGGGGGAGAAGTCGGTGAGGATTGTGGCGATTCCGTCGGCTTCGGCGATCGCGTTATAGGGCTCGACCGTTACCGCCGCGTCGATGGTCTTGGCGGCCAGCGCCGCGACCATGTCATTGACGTTCATGCGCACCTCCTGCCAGTCGCTCTTCTGCAGGCCGGCCTTGGGGGCGATGGTGTTGGTGAAAATGTTCGCGGTCGACGCGCCGACCTGATTGCCGATCTTCTTGCCCTTCAGTTCGGACACACTCTTGAGGTTGAGATCCTTGCGGGCGATGACGGCGGCGGTCTTCCCGACCTGCTCGATCACGGCAATGCCGACGAGACCGCCCTTGTCGTGCCCGAGAATCATCGACTGGCCTGCATACGTGCCGAGATCGACCTGGCGCGCCACCATCTGCTGCATCGTGAGATTGCCCGACGGCACCGCGAATTCCTCGAATTTGAGGCCGCGCTTCTCGAGCGCACCGGAGCGCAGGAGATAATAGGTCGGCATGCCCCACATGTTGGTCTGGTAACCCTGACGGATCGTCGCCGTCTGCGCATCCGCAAAACGCATCCCGCCGATCCCGGCCGCGACCGCGGCACCGGTTGCGGCGATATACTGGCGGCGGGTCAGTCCATTCTTTTGTGTCGTCATGGCTTAGTCCTCCCTGTGCCGGCCGTGACCGGATTGTCTCAGTTCTGCATCTGGCCGAGTTCTCGCAGCAGTTTCTTCTGATAGTCCAGAAATTCCACGCTCAGCGGATCGCGCGGCCGGGGCAGCGCGATCTGCACTTCGGTCTTCACCGTGCCGGGATGCGGCGTCATCACGATGACCCGGTCGGCGAGATAGACCGCTTCCGAGACGTTGTGTGTCACGTAGACCACGGTCTTTCTGGTCTCGCGCCACACATCCGCGAGCAGGCGCTGCATGTCATCGCGGGTCAGCGCGTCGAGTGCGGCGAACGGCTCGTCCATCAGCAGCACTGCCGGGTTATAGGCGAGCGCGCGGGCAATCGCCACGCGCTGCTGCATGCCGCCGGAAAGATGATGCGGGTAGGACTTGACGAACTTGTCCAGCTTCACAAGGCGCAGCTGTTCGAGTGCGATGGCCTCGCGTTCGTCCTTCGGCACGCCCTTCATTTCGAGACCGAAGGCGACATTGCCAAGCGCGGTGCGCCAGGGGAACAATTGTGCGAAGTCCTGAAACACCACGCCACGATCCATGCCGTGACCGTCGACTTTCCTTCCGCCGATGCGAATTTCGCCGCCGCTCGGCGGGATGAAGCCAGCGATGATGTTGAGCAGTGTGGACTTGCCGCAACCACTCGGGCCGACGAGACACAGAAACTCGGAGCGGTCGATATCGAGACTCACATCCTGCACGCCGGTCACGCGGCCGGCGGGCGTATCGTAGTTGAGACAGACGTCCCGGATTTCAATTTCAGCCATTCCGACCGCCGCACCTTTCCTATGTACGCGCCGCCCGAACCATGCCCCAGCGCATGACGGTCGCCTTTTCGATCGATCCGAAGAACAGCCGCTCGAACGCAAAGCCGATGAGCCCGATCACCGCCAGCGAGGCGAGCATCATGTCGGCGGCGAGAAACTCCTTGGAATCGAAGATCACCCAGCCCAGTCCCCAATCCGAGGCGGCCAGGAATTCCGCCCCGATCACGGCGATCCAGGCGCGCAGGAACGCCTGCCGGACGCCGGTGATGATGAACGGCAACGCCGCCGGGATCATGACCTTCCAGAACATCGACTGACCGTTTGCGCCCATGGCGCCGGCCGCGCGCAGCCAGAGCGGGTTGACCGAACGTACTCCCGACCAGGTGTTGAGCAGGATCGGAAAGGTTGCGGCGTAGAACACGATCAGGATCGCAACGGTATTGCCGAGCCCGAACCACAGTATGAAGACCGGAACCCAGGCGAGCGAGGGGATCGGCATCAGCGCGCTCGCCAGCGGCAGGCAGAAATTCTCCACGCGCTTGAAGCGCGCCATCAATACGCCGAGCGGAACCGCGACGACAACGGCCAGCGTCATTCCGACCAGCACGCGATAGAGCGTCGCGGCGGCGTGGTGCAGCATGGTGCCGTCGGTCAATGCGGTCCAGAGCGTGATGCCGACCTTCGACAGGGGCGGGAGCAGAACGGAGGGAAAATAGCCGCTGCGCGCGGCGAATTCGTAGATGAGCAGCAGCGCGACGATGGAGGTTGCGGCCCGCCGCCAACTCCGGATGCGTTCGGCGGTCAGCGTCATCGCATCATGCCCCACCGCACCAGCGTGTAGTCTTCGAGCTTCTGGAATACGAGCTTCTCCAGCGAGAGCCCGATGATCCCGATCACGGCCACGCCCGCCAGCATCACGTCGGTATTCAGGAATTCGCGGGCGCCGAAGATGAGCCAGCCGAGCCCCCAGGACACCGCCGCCAGCATCTCCACACCGACCAGCACGCGCCAGGCCTGGGCAAGCCCGAGACGCCAGCCGGTGAGGATGTAGGGCAAGGCGCCGGGCAGGATGACATGGCGGAACACCTTCCGATCGGTCGCGCCCATGGCCTGCGCGGAACGCAACCAGATTTCCTTGACCGCTTTGACGCCGGTCCAGGTATTGAACACGATCGGGAAGGTCGACACGAACGCGACCAGAAGGATCGTCGGCAGATTGCCGAGCCCGAACCACAGCAGGAACAGCGGCGCATAGGCGATGCCGGGAATTGGCGCGAGCATGGCGACGATCGGCAGCGTGTAGTCCTCGGCACGCTTCGATCGGCCCATCGCGATCCCGATAATCACGCCGATCGCTGCCGCGATCGCAAACCCGGCGAGCAGCCGCAGGATCGTCTCGAACGCATGATATGGCAGGATGCCGGAGACGGTCAGTTGCCAGAATGCGGTGGCGATATCGCCAAGCGGGGGAAACAGCTTGCGCGGGAACGAGCCGCTGCGTGCCACGATCTCCCAGACGATGCCGACCACGACAAACGGAAGCGCGTTGCGCGCAATGCTGCGCCAGGCCTGCCCGCCGGATGCGGCAGACGTGGCTGGACCCGCGGACGCTGCCTGCACGGCATCGGTCATGGCGATCCGGACGTTCCTACCCGAACCGGCGCTTCTCTGCTTTGAGCTTCTGTCGGTGCGCCGGGCTACGCGAGGATAGGCAGGGAGCCGTCCGCGGACAACCGCTGTCTGGCCCTGCGGCAATTTTTTGAGCAGCGCCGCCACTGCCATATGGTGAAAGGAACCGCGGGCGCACATCCCGCGATCGCGCGTGGCTGGAAACTAGCGCCCGTCCCGAAGCGCGCTGCGCTGAATCTTGCCGGTGATGGTTTTCGGCAGCGCGGTCACAAACTCGATCGCGCGGGGATATTTGTAGGGCGCGATCTGCGCCTTCACGAGTTCCTGCAATTCCTGCCTCATCGCCTCGCCGTTGACCACGCCTTCGCGCAGGACCACGTAGGCCGCGACAATCTGACCACGCTCCTCGTTCGGCAATCCGACCACGGCGCATTCGGCGACGGAGACGTGTTGCAGCAGCACGCCTTCCACCTCCGCCCCGGAAATGTTGTAGCCCGCGCTCACGATCATGTCATCGGTTCGCGCGTGATACCAGAAATTGCCGGCCGCATCGGTCTCGAACGCATCGCCGGTCAGGTTCCAGCCGTCCTGCACATATTTCTGCTGCCGGTCGACATCGTCGAGATAGCGGCATCCGGTCGGCCCGCGTACCGCAAGCCGTCCCACCTGCCCCGGCGGCAACGGGTTCATGTCATCGTCAACCACCATCGCGCGATAGCCCGGCGCCGCACGGCCGACCGCGCCTGGAATATGCTGTGTATCCTGATTGATCAGAAAGCCGTGCAGCATTTCGGTCGAGCCGATCGAATTCATCAGGCGCACACCGGTCGCCCGGTACCAGCCTTCGAATACCGCCAGCGGCATGTGCTCGCCGGACGATATGCAGCTCTTCAGCGACGACACATCATAGCCGGCCGCGAGCGGGCTCATCGCGCGGTACAGCGTCGGCACCGTAAACAGCCGCGATACGCCTTCGCGCTCGATGGCGGCCAGCATCGCCTCCGGCGTCGGCTGTTCCAGCATCACCGCCGATCCGCCGAACCGCAGCGGGAATACCAGCATGGCGCCGAGCCCGAAGGTGAATGCGAACGGCGCCGAACCGAGAAAGACGTCGTCGGGCACCGGCTTCAGGATATGCCGGGGCAGGCAATCGGCGATCGCCAGCACGTCGCGATGGAAATGCACGGTCGCCTTGGACAGTCCGGTGGTGCCGGAAGTGAATGCGATCAGCGACACGTCGTCGTGGGAGGGAATGACATTGTCGAAGTCGCCGCTCTTTCGCGCCATGCGGGCTTCGAGGCCGTCGGCCGCATCGCTGTGAAAGGCAATCGTCTTGAGAGCCGGCGCCGATGCCGCGGCCCTGTCGAGTTCGTCGGTCAGCCGCGCGTCGCAGAGCGCGAATTGAACGCGCGCCTTGCCGAGCATGTAGGACAATTCCTGCGCGCGCAGCAGCGGCATGGTCGCGACCGCGATCCCGCCCGCCTTCAGCACGCCGAGCCAGGCGGCGGCCTTCATCGCATTGTTCGCGGAACGCAGCAGCACCCGGTTGCCGGGTACGAGGCCGAGGTCGTCGCGCAGCACCGCGGCGATGCGGTTCGCCTTGTCCAGCAATTGCGCGTAGGTCCATGTCGCGGCCGGCGTGCGGATCGCAAGCCGCGGACCGAAGCCTGCCGCGACCTGCCGGTCGATCAGTTCGACAGCGGCATTGAATCGCTTCGGATAGCCGAGCGCCTCCAGGCCGTCGAATTGCGGCCACAGCGGCAACGGCGGAAGATGGTCGCGCGCGAAGCGGTCAGGATAGACGCTGGGATCGAGCATGGAGAGCGGGCTGAGCGTTTTTGAAACCTATCCGCGCGGGACAGGCAGTGACAACCGTCGTGGCCGGTCCGATTGACGGTCCTGCCGCAGACGCATACATCCAACTGGATATAATTCAAAGTGCGAGCGAACCGATGTGGCGCCCCCCACAGCGCATCCAGTTCGAGCCGAAATCCGGCCGGGTTCCGACCCGCGCGGAAGCGGAAGCCTCGCGTCTGTTCTCTCCGGTCGAGGTGGGACCCATCGCGCTGGAGCAGCGCAGCTGGGTGCCGGCCATGGTGCCATGGCGGGCGACCGAGGACGGCTTCGTCACCGATGCCGTCGTTGAATGGTATGCCCGTTTCGCGAAGGGCCGTCCCGGCGCGATCGTGGTGGAGGCGACCGGCATCCGCGACATCCCGAGCGGACCGCTGTTGCGCATCGGCGACGATCGCTTCATCCCCGGCCTGCAACGGTTGGTCGAGGCGGTCCATGCAGCGAGCGGCGGCCATACCCGGCTGTTGATCCAGATCATCGACTTCCTCAACATCCGCCGGCGGCCGGTGGCGAAGAAATATTTCGAGCGGTTCCTTGCGATCACGGACTCTCACCGCGCCGCGCTGCCGGGCCTGAACGAGGCCGAGATCAGGGCGAAGCTTTCCGACATGAAGCGTGACGAACTTGCGACCGTCTTGAGCGAGCGCGAGCTGGAATCCCTTGAATTCGGCTATCGCGAACGCGTCACCGACATGGACCTGCCCCATGTGCGCGAACTGCCACAGGTATTGCCCGGCTTGTTTGCCGACGCAGCCCTGCGTGCGCAAACCGCCGGTTTCGATGGCGTCGAATTGCATTACGCTCACGCCTACACGATGGCATCCTTTCTCTCGCGCAAGAACACCCGCGAAGACGGGTATGGCGGTTCGCTGGAAAACCGTGCGCGGCTGCCGCTCGAAGTGTTCAGGGAAGTCCGCGAGCGGACGCGGCCGGATTTCGCGGTCGGATGCCGTTTCCTCGCCGACGAATGCATCGACGGCGGCAGCGACGCGGATGACGCGATCTATTTCGGCGTGCAGTTTGCGAAAGCCGGCATGGATTTCATCTCGACCTCGCGCGGCGGAAAGTTCGACGACGCAAAGCAGCCCGGTGTCGGCGGCGCTGCCTATCCCTATACCGGGCCCAGCGGCTATGAATGCATGCCGCAATTCATCTCCGACGAACGCGGGCCGTTCGGCCGCAACGTTGGTGCGACCCTCGGCATTCGCAGGGCCGTTCATGCGGAAGGGCTGGATACGCCGGTTGTCTGCACCGGTGGCGTGCACAATTTCGAGTTCGCCGAGCAGATGCTGGCCGACGGCGTCTGCGACATCGTCGGATCGGCACGACAGACCCTCGCCGATCCGGACTGGTTCCTGAAGACCAAGCTTGGACTCGGCCAGAGCGTACGCATCTGCGAGTTCACCAATTATTGCGAGGGTCTCGATCAGAAGCACAAGACCGTCACCTGCCAGCTCTGGGACAAGGAAGGGCTCGACGACCCGAAGGTGAGCCGCACCGCGGACGGCAAGCGCCGCCTCAACCCGCCGGACTGGACGCCGCCGCAATGAGCCGCAGCATCGAGATCAGCGAAGTCGGCATGCGCGACGGTCTGCAGATCGAGCGCAATCTGGTCCCGACCGAGAAAAAGATCGCGCTGATCGATGCCTTGTCGAAGACCGGTTTGAAGAAGATCGAGATCACCGGTTTCGTGCATCCGAAGGTGATCCCGCAGCTTGCCGACGCGGAAGCGGTTGCCGCGGGGATCAGGCGGGAGCCCGGCGTGCGCTACGGCGCATTCATCCCGAATGCCCGCGGCGCCGAGCGCGCCGTCGCCGTCGGTATCGACGATCTCAAGGCCGGCGTCGCAGTGAGCGACAGTTTCAACCGGCTGAACGTGCGCATGACCACCGAGGAGGGCATGAAGGCGGTTGACGAGATCGCCGCCGCGACGAAGGGCACCAACAGCCGCCTTGTCGGCGGCATCGCGACGGCCTTCGGCTGTCCCTATGAAGGGCCGGTGTCACGCGAGCGCATGCACAGGATGATGGCGCAACTCCTGCGCCATGGTGCACCGATCGTCTATCTCGCCGACACCACCGGCGTCGCCAATCCGGACCGCATCCGGCGAACCGTCGAGGATTTGCAAAAAGCGTTTCCTGAAGCCGTCATCGGGCTCCACCTGCACAACACGCGCGGCCTCGGCATCGCCAATGCTCTGGCCGGGATCGATTGCGGCATTCGCCATTTCGAGGGCTCGATCGGCGGACTTGGCGGTTGTCCTTTTGCACCCCGAGCAGTCGGCAATATCTGTACCGAAGATTTCGTGCATATGGCCCACGAAATGGGCATCGAGACCGGAATCGATCTCGATGCACTGATCGCGGTCGCGCAGAGTGCGCAGGACGCACTGGGCCGCCCCCTGCCCGGCATGGTGATGAAATCGGGCAAGGCCACCGACTTGCACGCGATGGAAGCGCCGCGCGTGAAGGTGGACTGACCTTGCTTGCTTTCCTCTGAATGATGAAACTTACGACGCGCCGCGAATTTCCAGGATGCGCCGCCGCTGGCTGATCAGATATTCCAGCCGGCTGAGCGCGACCTGAAGCGCGCCTGCATCGCTGTCGTCACGCTTTTCCCGCGACAATTCGCTGCTCAGGATGCGATCGATCTCGTCCTCGATCTGGTCGAGTTCGGCGGCGCTGTTGGCATCGCGAATGCGTCCGGTGATGTTGTGCAGGCGGACCGGCGGGCGACCGCCCTCCTCGGCCGGACTCGGCATCATGAATTTCCAGAATGCCGCCGCCATCGAACTCAGCATGCCGAGCAGCATCGAGGCGTAAAAGAACTGGTCGCCATATTTGTCAAAGATCGTTTTCACGTCGCCGCTGAAATAGGCCTCTGCGCCCGGATGAATCCGGATCGGCGCGTCCTTTTCGGTGGAAGGCGCGCTGATCTGCGCCAGGATCGGATGTTCGCCGATCATGTTGCCGCGGGTTTCCATGATCGCCTGCGTAAGCTGCGTCGCGGTGTCGTCGTCGAGCTTCTCTTTTGCTACCAGGTAGACCGGGACGCGCAATGTGGTCAGGTCGTCGTCCGGAATTGCGGGCGAGCCGCGGATCGTGCCTTTCGGGACATCGAAGCTCTCATAGGCGCCCACGGCGGCGGCAATGGCGCCTGCGGACTCGATTGCAAGCAGCGTCGGGCTTTTCTTGGAGTCACGCGGAAAGAAGTTGCGCAGCATCGTCAGATAGCGTCCGGAAATGGGAGTGACGATCAGGAGCGCCTGGACTTTCTTGCCCTGGATCGCCGCGGCGACCTCCGGCAGCTTCAGATCGACGAATTTCACCTTGGCGCGCGTGAGGTCGTATTCGCTGTCCAGCACCGATGCGATGCGCTTGTTGACCGGGCCGCCAACCACGCCGATGGTCTTGCCCTTGAGCCCGTCGAAATCCTCGATGCCGTGCCCGGGCAGGCCGAGCAGCATCAGCACGCCATGGGTGATCACGACCACCGTACGTGCGTTCTTCAGATCGGTTGCATCCCCGCGCACGATCGCGAGGTCGACTTCCCCCCTGGCGAATGCCTCGGCCGCACCGAGCGGCGTATCGGTGTCGACGACCTTGAGACGGATGCGCGAATTCGCGGTCGACCCAAGTCTGGAGGCGAGCGCATTCATCAGCCGTGCGCCCTCGCCGTCAAGCGAACCGGCGGCAACCGTGAGCGTTACCGGTCGCGTGGAGTAGCGATAGGCATAGAATGCGAGGCCGGTCGTCAACGCCACGAGGCCGACAACGAGCGCAATCCTGGTCCAGCGCGTCAGATGCATCGAACTACCCGGCCGGCGGCTCCGGCTCCTTGCCCCCGCGTTCTTCCATCGGGTACAGCCCGATCAGGCGCGAGATCAATACTGCGATAAAGAACACACCCGTCAACTGCTCGAGCTGGCTGACCGAACGCGCAAAAGGCGCGACCGGAGTGATGTCGCCAAACCCGGTCGACGTCAGCGTCGCGATGCTCAGATGCATCATGTCGGCAAGCAGCGGCGCGCCCTCGTCCTTGGCTCCGCCGTCCGGAATCGAAAAGGCGCCCGGCGACAGGATTTCGATCGCCGCATAGACGCCCGCAAATGCGAATGCGAGCAGGATATAGACGCTGAGCGCGGCGTGCACGCGATCGGCATAGAGCGGGCCGAACGACAGAACGTGCCGCAGAATCACGCCGGCGGTGAAGAAACAAAAGACGGCAAAGGCCGCCATCATGACTGCTTCGACCGACTTGTTCGTGGTGGCAACCCAGATTGCGTGCAGCCCGAACGCGATCGCGGCCAGCAGCACCGCAATCAGCCGCAGCCCGTTGGAGCGGCTGGCAGCCGCGGTACCGGCGACGAGAATGATGGTAACGATCACCCCGCCGAGCATTCGCGCCGGCGTGTCGCCCAGCACCAGCGGATGCAGGCCGACATACGCGAGCAGGGCGACCAGCAGAACCGTGCCGGCCCCGCCAAAACGGAACACTTCCGAACTGCTTGGGCCCGTTGAATTGGTCATGGCGAATCGTCAGCGTGATCGACAGCAGATTGCCACAGCTCGCGCATTACTTCTTGCCTTTGTCAGCCACGATATCCGATCCTGCGCGAGATCGCGTCGGCCGCCTCGTGAACCAGGGGGCGCAGCGCCCGTTCGCCACCCAGCGAATCGGACAGCTTCTCGGGAACGATCACGGTAATCGCGGCAACCACGCGGGAGTCGTGGTCGCGGATCGGAAAGGCAAGGCTGACCAGACCCGGGTCGGCGATCGAATGGTGGAATACATAGCCGCGCTTGCGGTCCGCTGCGATCTGGCTGTTGAAGTCCGGTAGTGGCGGGACCGCATTGGGGCCGCGCACCTCCTTGCGCAGCCTGTCATAAATAACGCGCAGCCGCTCTTCCTCCTGATGCGCGAGCATGATCCGCCCGCTCGACGTGGTATGGGCGGGAAGTCGCGCGCCGAGTTGCAGGTTGATCACGAGCCCGGCATGCGGCACCGCCCGCGCCAGATAGACGGCATGCCAATCGTCCAGGATCGCGACATGCGCGGCGGCATTGGTGCGGTCACTGAGCGCGCGCAGGAACGGCTGCGCGGTCTCGGTGATCGGCTGGGCGTGCAGATATTCGAAGCCGAGATCTAGGGTCCTGGACGTCAGGCGGTAGCGCCTCGTCTCGGGATCGCGGGAGATGAAGCCGTCGGCTTCCAGCGTATAGACCAGCCGATAGGCCGCCGAGCGCGACAGGCCCAGCCCGGCTGCAAGTTCCGCGAGGGTCTTGGCGGGCTTGCTGCGCGGAAAGAGTTGCAGGAGCGCCAGCCCGCGCGACAGGCCCGGAACGATATAGCGCGGATCAATCCGGTCTTCATCAGGTCGGCGGGTCGGCATCGGGGGACCTCTGTGGCGCGCGGCGTTTTTTATATCAAACCTTGCGTTGACATGACAAACGAGCTTTCCTAACCGGGACCCATCCGATTGCCGAAAAGGGACACGGTTACATGGGACTGACGGCCGACATGGGGCGCTTCCTGGCGTCGTTGCGTTTCGAAATGCTGCCGTCGGATGCGGTGAAGACGGTGCGGCTCGGCTTCACCGATTGCATCGCGTGCATGATCACCGGCTGGAACGAGGCGGTGACCCGCACCGCGGCACGCGGCCTCGGCATCGTCCATGACGGCGCCAATACCACGATTTCGGCGCTTCAGGCTCCGGCGCCCGAACGCGCGCTGATCTACGGGGTCGCCTCCCATGCCATCGATTACGACGACACCGGCCTTGCCGGCCACCCGAGTGCCATCCTCGTCCCCGCCATCCTGTCGGAGGCGGCCGAGACCGGCGCCGACGGGCGCGCAATGATCGCGGCCTATGTCGCGGGATATGAACTCTGGGCCGACATGGCACGGCGCGATCCCGACCAGCATCATCGCAAGGGATGGCATCCGACCGCCATGCTCGGGACCATCGCGGCGGCCGGCGCGGCCGCCTCGCTGCGCGGCCAGGACGCTGCGATGGCAACGCGCACCATCGGCGTCGCGGCCTCGCTTGCGGGCGGCATCGTCGGCAATTTCGGTTCGATGACCAAGCCCTATCAGGTCGGACGCGCGGCGCAGTCCGGCTTGCTCGCGGCGCGGCTCGCGGAGGCGGGTCTGACCTCCACCGACACCGCGATCGAGGACGACCTCGGCCTGCTGCGCGCCATTTCGCCCAAGGGCCAGGTCGACACCACAACGCCAGCGAATTTCGGCAAGGACTGGGGCATCCTGCGCGCCGGGATCAACATCAAGCTCTACCCGGTCTGCTACGCCGTTCATCGCGCCATCGACGCGGTCATCGACCTGCGCAAGCTCAAGCCGGTCAAGCCGGAGGAGGTCGAGGCCATTGATCTCGAAATCGGCGAGACCCAGGCGGAAATTCTCCGCGTCCATCGTCCGACCAATGGGCTCGATGCGAAAATCTCCGGAGAATTCGCGATGGCCTCGGCGATCGTGGCCGGCGCCTGCGGCAATGCCGAACTCACCGACGGCTTCGTCAACCGGGCGGACGTGCAGGACCTGATCCGCAAGGTGCGGATCGTGACGATGCCCGAACGCGACGACCACGAACCCGCACATTCGCCGTTCGACCGCGTCACATTGCACATGCGTGGCGGCGGCAAGCTGACGACGGAAGCGGTGACGCGGCCGCGCGGGCATTTCCAGCGCGGCGTCGAAACCGAGGCAATGTGGGCGAAGTTCGAAGACTGCGTGAAGCCCTCGCTCGGCGAGCGCGGCACCCGCACGCTGTTCGATGCGATCCAGGGCATCGACCGCATGCGTTCGGTGGCGGATTTCGGCCTGTTCCCCGCCGGCAGGCGCGCGGCGAGCGCGGCATAACAATGGACGGTCTCAAGCATCTTCTGGTGGAGCGGCCCGAACCCGGGCTGATGGTGGTCCGCTTCAACCGCCCCGAGGTCCATAACGCACTCAACACGGCGACCTCGGAAGACCTTTACAAGGTGTTCGGCAAGCTGGCCTTCTATCCGGGCGACGTGCGCTGCGTGATCCTGACCGCGACGGGCGAGAAAGCGTTCAGCGCCGGCGGTGATCTCAAGGAACGCCAGGGCATGACCGACGAGCAGTGGCGCGCGCAGCACGCCATCATCGAGGAGGCGGCCTATTCGGTGATCAACAGTTCGGTGCCGGTAATCGCCGCAGTGAACGGGGTTGCGTTCGGCGGCGGCTGCGAACTCGCATTGTGCTGCGACTTCATCTACGCCGCACGCCATGCGCGTTTCGCCCTGCCGGAAGTCACACGCGGCATCATGCCGGGCGCAGGCGCCACCCAGAATCTTCCGCGCGCGGTGGGCATCCGGCGCGCCAAGCAAATCATCATGAGCGGCCTGCCCTTCTCGGCCGAGGAAGCCCATGAATGGGGCATGGTGAACGAGGTTTGCGATGCCGCCGACCTGATGCCGAAGGTCATGAGCCTTGCAAAAACGATCTGCGACAACGCACCGATTTCGGTGCGGCAGATCAAGAAGGCCGTCAACGCCTCCATGAACATGGACCTGCAATCGGGGCTTGCATTCGAAATCCAGTGCTATGAGCGCATGATCTCCACCGAGGATCGCCACGAGGGCGTGCGCGCCTTCAACGAGAAGCGCAAGCCGCAATTCAGGGGACGCTAGGCAGGATGTTTGGTGTTTGGTCAGCCAACACTTTGGTTGAACTGACAAGCTGCGCCTCTACAATCCGTCCGACAATGCCGAACGGCAGCGGGCGAACCGCCGATCCAAGGGAGGACTCCACATGACATTCCGCAGACGCGCCGTTGTTCTTGCGCTGACAGCATGCGGCCTGGCGATTGCGACGGGTGCAGCATGGGCGCAGGACAAATGGCCGAGCCGCGCGATCACCCTGATCGTCCCCTATCCGCCCGGCGCCTCGACCGATTTCACCGCGCGTCTGATCCGCGATCCGCTCGAGGCCGAGCTCAAGGTTCCGGTCGTGGTGGAAAACAAGCCGGGCGCCGGTGGCACCATCGGCGCAGCGCTGGTCGCGAAGGCCGCCCCCGACGGCTACACCTTCATGGTGTCGGTGAACGCACCGGTCACCATGAATGCTCATATGCAGAAGAATTTTCCGTTCGACCCGATGAAATCCTTCACCCCGGTGATCAAGGTTGCCGACGTCGTGATGACTCTCGCCGTCAACGCCAAGCTGCCGGTCAAGAGCGTGCAGGAACTGATCGATTACGCGAAGAAGAATCCCGATCAGAAGATGAGCTTCGGCAGCGCGGGAATCGGCTCCGCGCATCACATCGCCGGCGAGCTGATCAAGCAGAAGACCGGCATCAACATGGTTCATGTACCCTATCGCGGCGGCGGCCCGGCCATTGCGGACCTTGTGGCCGGCCACATTCCGATCAGCTTCGGGACCACCCCCGCTGTCTTGCCGCAGGCGAATGCCGGGACCATCCGCATCATCGGCCTCGTCGAACCCAAGCGCTCTCCGGATCTTCCCGGCATTCCGACAGTCTCCGAGACGGTGGCGGGCGTTGTGACTTTCAACTGGCTGGGGGTGTTCGCGCCGCTCGGCACGCCGAAGCCGATCGTGGACCGTGTCAACGCCATCATATCGGAAGCAATCAAGAAGCCGGACGTGATCGCGAAGATGAAGACGCAGGGCGCGACGCCGGCGGGCGGCACGCCGGAGGAACTGCAGAAGTCGATGCAGGAAGAATTCGATCACTGGACCAAGGTGATTCCGTCCATCGGCATCACGCCGCAATAATCGGAACGCCTTTGTATCGCGGCGCCCGAGCGGATCGGGCGCCGCATTCATTTGGGATGACACCATGCCAGAACAGGACTTGCAGGGCCGCGCCGCAATCGTCACCGGATCGGGGCGCAATATCGGGCGCGCGATTGCGAATGCGCTGGCCAGGAAGGGCGCCACGGTTGTCGTCAACGGCTCCTCCAACCAGGCCGCGGTCGACAACGCGGTGGCCGAGATCAATGCGGCCGGTGGCAAGGCGATCGGCGTGATGGCCGACGTGTCGAAGGATGAAGACTGCGCGAAGCTGGTTCAGGCTTGCGTCGATGCCTTCGGCTCGGTCGACATCATGGTCAATAATGTCGGCATCCGCCGCTATCAGGCCTTTCTGGAGATCACGCCGGAAGACTGGAACAACGTGCTCGCCACCAATCTCAGCTCCGCCTTCTACCTGTCGCGTCACGCGATCCCGCACATGCGCAAGAACAAGTGGGGCCGCATCGTGCTGATTTCCGGCTTCGACGGATTCTGGGCGCAGGTGACGCATCGCGCGCACAACATCACCTGCAAGGCCGGCATGCACGGGTTGGCAAAGGCAATCGCGCGCGAGTTTGGATCCGACGGCATCACCGCCAACACGGTTGCGCCCGGCGCGATCGATACCGAACGCGACTGGAGCCAGTATCCGCATCAGGCGAAGGAGAAGATCCAGTCCGAGATTCCGCTCGGGCGCTTCGGTGACGTGACGGAAGTGGCGGCTGCGGTTGCATTTCTCGCTTCTCCCGGCGGCGGCTTCGTCTCGGGCCAGGTCACGCATGTCAATGGCGGGCATTACATGATCTGACGACGCGTCGCCCCCGCGGAAGCGGGGGCCCATAACCACCGTTCTGGAATATGGGTCCCCGCCTTCGCGGGGACGACTGGCAGACAAAGCTCCGCCGTCCCTGATTTTAGCCAGTTCGGGCGGGCGACGGCTTTTGCCGCCCTCAAATTCATCCAACGGGATTCTGAACTGCACGGCGGTTCGGACACAAACCACCGCGATTTGACATCGCGGCATCCCTGCATATGATGACCACAAAATGATACAGGTGTACCGTATTGCGGTGCATTATCCAGGGAGAGGACGGGCGGCAGATCACAGCCGTCCCGTGCGCAACATGAAACGGATCGCGCTCGAAGAGCATTTCCTCGCCCCCGGCTTCGAGGATTACTGGCTCAAGACCGTCGAGGACGTCGAGCCGGCCCGCTACGCGCAGGTGCTGGCACGGCTGAACGATTTCGGCGAGCAGCGGCTGTCAGCGATGGATACCTCGGGTATCGGGCTTGCGGTGCTCTCGCTCGCCGGCCCCGGCGTGCAGATCGAGCGCGATGTCGCGACGGCGACCCGCAAGGCCTGCGGGGCCAACGACTTCCTTGCGAGCCAGGTGCAGAAAGCGCCGGACCGCTATCGCGGCTTCGCGCATCTCGCCGTGCAGGACGCGAAGGCGGCCGCGGACGAACTGGAACGTTGCGTGCGCGACCTCAAGTTTTCGGGCGCGATGATCAACGGCCATACCAACGGGCAGTATCTCGACCATCCGGACACATATCCTTTATGGGAACGCGCCGAGGCGCTCGGCGTGCCGCTCTATCTGCATCCGGCCGATCCGATCACGCCCATGCCCGCGCTCGACGGCTATCGCGGCCTGAAACGCGCCACCTGGGAATGGACGGTGGAGACCGGCACGCATGCGCTGCGCATCGTGTTCTCGGGGCTGTTCGATCGCTTCCCCGGCGCGAAGCTCGCGCTTGGCCATCTCGGCGAGACGCTGCCCTATCAGCTCTGGCGCTTCGACAGCCGCGCCAAGCTCTATGGGGTGAAGCTGAACAGGCGGCCGTCCGATTACATCCGCGACAACCTCGTGGTCACGACCTCCGGCATGTTCTCGTTCGAGCCGATCGACTGCGCGCTCAAGGCGCTGGGCCGGGCGAATGTCATGTATTCGGCGGATTATCCGTTCGAGGATCCGGTCGAAGCCGGCGCCTTCATGGACGAGTTGCCACTCGATTCCGACGTAGTCGCAGACATTTCCTACAACAACGCCGCACGCCTCCTGCGCATCGGAGCGCCAGCATGAACGTCGCGATGAAACGTCCTGTCAAGGCGCCGGGCACCGAGAAGAGCCAGGAAAAGAGCCAAGAGCGGATTCAGGAGAAGAGCCAGGTTCAGGTGATCGCGCGCGCCGCCTCGATCATGCGCGCGCTGGAAGACACCACCACCGGGCTGAGCCTCGGCGAGATCGCGCTCAAGGTCGGGCTGGCGCGCTCGACCGTTCAGCGCATTGTGGCCGCGCTGGAAACCGAGAAGCTCGTCGTCGCCGCCTCGCCTGCCGGCCGGGTGCGGCTCGGGCCCACCATCCTGCGGCTCGCCGGTTCGGTGCGCACCGATTTCGTGACACTGGCGCGGCCGTTCCTGATCGAACTGTCGAAGGAGTTGCACGAGACCGTCGACCTTGCCTCGGTCAAGGGCGACCATCTGGTATTCATCGACCAGGTGATCGGCTCGCAGCGCCTGCGCACGGTGTCGGCGGTCGGCGAGACGTTCCCGCTGACCTGCACCGCCAACGGCAAGGCCTATCTCGCCGAACTGGACGATCGCGCGGTCGAAGCGCTGATCGGCAGGAGCTACAAGGCGCGCACCCAGCATACCATCACGAAGTTGGCGCAGCTTCTGGACGACATCCGCGCCATCCGCCGCAACGGCTACGCCCTCGACCGCGAGGAGCATACGCTGGGCATCTGCGCTGCCGGCGTCGCCATGCGCGACATGCTCGGAAATTATGTGGCGATCTCGGTGCCCGTGCCGACCCAGCGCTTTCAAAAGGAGCGAAACCAGATTTGCGAGCGCCTGCTCGCCACCAAGCGCGTGCTGGAAGAGCACCTTTCCAGTGCGACCGGATAAAAGGAGGAACGCAGATGGCGAAAATTCGCGGCATCGAGTTTGAAGAAAATCTTCACAATGCGATGGGGCTCGAGTTCTACAACCTGTCGCATCGCTTCGGCTATCAGTCTCCGAACTGGCCCTATTTCGAGGACGTGAAGATCGAACGCATTCACTACATGGCGAAATCGGGCGTGCTGTCACAGCGCATCACCACCTCGATGCACAACACCACGCATATCGACGCGCCCGCACACGTCGTGCAGGGCACGCCGTTCATCGACGAGGTGCCGCTGCCGCATTTCTTCGGTTCCGGCATCGTGGTGTCGATCCCGAAGAAGAAGTGGGAGCCGATCACCTATGACGACATGGAAAAGGCGGCCGGCAAGATCGTGCGCCCCCGCGACGTCGTCATCGTCAATACCGGCTGGCATCATCAATACGAGGACTCGGAAGACTATTTCTGCCGCGCGCCCGGCTTCGTGGCGTCCGCCGGCGACTGGTTCGTCGAGAAGAAGGTCAAGGTGGTCGGCCACGACACCCAGGCCAACGACCATCCGCTCGCCACCGCGATCGGACCGCAGCGGAACGGCCCGCTGCATCCGCATCTCGCGGACGAATACAAGGAGTGGTCGGGCGGGCGCGACTGGAAGGACGATTTCCCGGAATGGGAGCCGGTGCATCGCAAGCTGTTCTCCAACGGCATCCTCGGCATCGAGAATGTCGGCGGCGATCTCGACAAGGTCACCGGACGGCGCTGTACCTTCGCGTTCTTTCCGTGGAACTGGGATCGCGGCGACGGCTGCATCATCCGGCTGGTCGCCATGGTCGACCCGAAAGGCAATTATCGCATCGAGCGCGGGGAGACGTTCAAATGATCGTCCGCAAATTCAACGAGGCGAAGCCTTACGAGGCGCCGAACCATCGCGGCTATAGCTCTCTGCGCCTGTTCGGCGCGGAGGCTGGCGGCTCCAAGGAAATGATCGTCGGGCTGTCGCACTTCCTGCCCGGCGGCGGCGCGGGACCCGACGGCTCGCCGCCGGAGAAGGTGTATTTTGTGGTTTCGGGCGAGCTCACCGTCATCGTCGACGGCAAGGAGCATGTGCTGAGGGCGAACGATAGCTGCTACATCGGCCCGAACGAAGTGCGCGAGATCGTCAACCGGTCGAACGAGGTCTGCACCATCGTGGTGGCGATGCTGCCGCCGCGGAAATAATTTGATGCGGTCATCGCCGGCGAAGGCGGGCGATCCAGCAATTCGAAATCCTGGTTGGATGGATGCCCCGCCTGCGCTGGGCATGACAAAGGTTGGTGTTCCATGTCCGAAGATTTCCTGAAAAATCCGCTCTCCCTGTTCGACGTCCGCGGCAAGACCGCGATCGTCACCGGCGCATCCGGCGCGTTCGGTGCTCTGGCGGCAAAGGTGCTGGCGGGCGCCGGCGCCAATGTGGTCATCGCCGCCGGCAAGGCTGACGAACTGAAGAAGACCGCGGCCGAATGCGAGGCACTCGGTGCGAAGGTCGAAAGCGTCGCTGTCCGCCCCAGTTCGGAAGCCAATTGCGACAGGATCGTCAAGGCGGCGGTCGACAAGTTCGGCCGGCTCGACATTCTGGTGGTCGGCTCCGGCAAGAACGATGTCGCCAAGATCGTCGACATGGCGCCGGAACGCTTTCTCGACGTGATGGACGCCAATGTCACGCAGAGCTGGCTGATGGCGCGCTCCGCCGGCAAGCAGATGCTGGCGCAGGGCAAGGACGGCCGGACGGCCGGCAAGATCGTGCTGATGTCGTCGGCGCGCGGCCTGCTCGGCCATCCCGCCGGCTACACCGCCTATTGCGCGTCGAAATCGGCGGTCGACGGCATCACCAAGGCACTCGGCTGCGAATGGGGCGATACCGGCATCACCGTGAATGCCATCGCGCCGACGGTGTTCCGCTCGGCCCTGACCGCGTGGATGTATGAGGACACCGACAAGGCCAGGGGCGTGCGCGGCGCATTCCTTGCGCGGGTACCGAAGGGCCGGCTCGGCGAGCCGTCCGACCTCGCGGGGCCGCTCCTGTTCCTCGCGTCCGCGGCATCGGATTTCTATACCGGCCACATCCTTTATGCCGACGGCGGCTACACGGCGGGGTGACATGGCTGACAGGGCGCGCATCGCCGTCATCGGCGCCGGCCTGATGGGTCATGGCATCGCGCAGGTATTCGCGCTCGCCGGCCATGACGTGACCATCACGGATTCGTTTCCAGCCAATCTCGATACGGTGAAAGCACGCATCAGCGCCAACCTCGCCGATCTGGAGGACGATGCGGATGCCGTGAACCGCGTCACGCCGAATGCAGATCTGGCGACGACCGTGCGCAACGCGGATTTCGTGGTCGAGGCGGTGCTGGAAGATCTGGCGCTGAAGCAGAAACTGTTCGCCGAAATCGAACAGCATGCGCGGCCGGATGCGATCCTCGCCAGCAACACCTCCGTGATTCCGATCACAAGAATAATGGAAGGGCTGAGGCACCGCGAGCGCGCCCTCGGCACGCATTGGTGGAATCCGCCCTATCTGGTGCCGCTGGTCGAAGTCATCGGCACGCAATGGACCGCGCCAGCCGTGATCGAAACCACGATGGCTTTGCACAAGGCCATCGGCAAGACCCCGGTGTACGTGAAAAAGGATGTCGCGGGCTTTGTCGGCAACCGGCTGCAGCACGCGTTGTGGCGCGAGGCGGTGGCGCTGGTCGAGCACGGCATCTGCGATGCGGAGACGGTCGATACCGTGATCAAGGCCGCGTTCGGGCGCAGGCTTGCCGTGCTGGGACCGCTGGAGAATGCCGATCTGGTGGGCACCGACCTGACGCTTGCGATCCACAAGACTGTGCTGCCGGAGATCGACAGCCGCCCGGCCGCTTCGCCCTATCTCGAAAAGCTGGTCACGGAGGGCAAGCTCGGCTTCAAATCGGGCGAAGGCTTCCGCACCTGGACCCCGGAGCAGCAGAAGGACCTGCGCACAAAAGTGACGCAGCATCTGAAGGCCGCCCGCACGCAGGATCGATGACACCGGGGGCTCGGCTTCCCGTTCCCCGGCCGGCGCTCGCCATGCGGCCGCATTTCCGCGCCATTGCGCAAGGGCCGGATTTACGCGGGGTCAGCCGCTGGCTATAGCTCTTGCCATGCTCCTTCCGGCTCCGGCAAATCGTTCATGATCAGTCCCGTCCTTGGCCGCCCGTGTCTCCGATGAGCGAGACGGTCAGCGATATCGTCGCCGCACACCGGTCCGGCGCCGCCACTCCCGAACAGACCGTCCGCCGCTCGTATGAGCGCATCCGTGCCTATGATGATCCGGCCGTATTCATCAGCTTGCGGGACGAAGCCGAGGCGGTCGCGGAAGCGCGCGAATTGATGTCCGCCGGACCGGCCGGCAAGCCGCTCTACGGCGTGCCGGTCGCGGTGAAGGACAATATCGACGTTGCAGGATTGCCGACCACGGCGGCCTGTCCGGCTTTTTCCTACAGGGCCGGCGCCGACGCGACCGCGGTCACGCGGCTGCGCCTCGCGGGTGCGATCGTCATCGGCAAGACCAACCTCGACCAGTTCGCGACCGGCCTTGTCGGCGTTCGCTCGCCTTACGGCGTGCCGCGCAATCCGCATCGTTCCGATCTGATCCCGGGCGGCTCCAGCTCCGGATCGGCCGTCGCGGTGGCCGCGGGGCTGGTGCCGGTCGCACTCGGTACCGACACCGCGGGCTCCGGACGCGTGCCGGCCGGACTCAACAATATCGTCGGGCTCAAGCCGAGCCTTGGGCTGGTCTCGACCACCGGCGTGGTCCCGGCCTGCCGGTCGCTGGACTGCGTCTCGGTGTTCGCGCTGACCGTCGACGATGCCTTCGCCGTACTTCAGGCGATGGTGATCCCGGACGCGAGCGATCCCTATTCGCGGGTGATGCCGCTCGGCACGCTCGGCGCTGCGCCGCCATCGATGGTGATCGCGGTGCCAGATGCGAATGGACGGATGTTCTTCGGCGACGCCAGCAGCGAACAATCATTCGAGACGGCCATCGCGCTTCTGCGCAACATGGGCGCTCAGGTGCGGGCGATCGATGTGTTCCCATTGCTGGAGACGGCTCGGCTTCTGTATGAAGGTCCCTGGGTCGCGGAGCGTTATGCCGGTGTCGGCGCCTTCATCGAAAAGAACCCCGACAAGGTTCATCCCGTGACCCGTGACATCATCCTTGGCGGCGGAAAGATTTCGGCCGCCGACACCTTTCGCTCATTCTACCGGCTGGCCGCACTCAAGCGCACGGCAGCTGAAATCTTCTCCGGGTTCGATGCCTTGATGGTGCCGTCGGTTCCGGCCGCCTACACCGTGTCACAGCTTGAGGCCGATCCGGTTGCGCTGAACAGCAATCTCGGCACCTACACCAACTTCGTGAACCTGCTCGACCTGTGCGGTCTTGCCGTTCCGGTGTCGTTTGCCGGCAACGGCACGCCCTATGGCGTGACGTTTCTGGCGCGCGGCGGCCGCGATGCCGGGCTGGCGAGCCTCGGCCGCGTGTTCCACGCGCAGACCGAATTGCCGCTTGGCGCGCTGGACGTGAAACAGCCGGTGCCGAAAGCGCTCGCTCCCATGGCAAGGCCGACCGAAATCGCGATCGCCGTGGTCGGCGCGCATCTGTCGGGCATGCCGCTGAATGGCGAATTGCGCACCCTTCATGCACGTTTCGTCGAGGAGACGAGCACCGCGCCGGACTATCGGCTCTATGCGCTTGCCGGCACTACGCCGCCGAAGCCCGGCATGCTCCGCGTCCCGGAGGGCACCGGGGCCGCCATCGCGCTGGAAATCTGGGCCCTGACGCCGGACAATTTCGGCCGCTTCGTTGCCGGCGTGCCGGCACCGCTGTCGATCGGAACGCTCCGGCTGGCCGACGGGCGGCAGGTGCATGGTTTTCTGGTCGAGCCGCTCGCGACCGAAGGCGCCCGCGATATTTCGGAATTCGGCGGCTGGCGCGCGTTTGTGGAAAGCAAGTGACGGCGCGTCTGCTTGCGGCCTAGAGAGACTGCACATACGCCTCGTATTCCTCACGCACCGTGAGGATATGCGCGCGCATCGCATCGCCGGCAGCCGCGCGCTGACCGCGCAGGATCGCAACCACCACCTTGTCGTGCTCGACGTATGATTTCGACAGGCGGCCAAGATTGCGAAACTGCGCGCGGCGGAACGGTTGCACCCGCGCGCGCGTGGCGACTGCGACTTCGGCAAGATACGCGTTGTGAGCGCCCGAATAGATCGCGCCGTGAAAGGCTTCGTTGATCTCATGGTGACGCTGCGGATCGCCGACCTGAATCAGCAGCCGCAATTGCTCGTGCACCGTTTCGAGATGGCGGCGCTCCGCGGCCGTCATCCGTTCCGCTGCCAAACCAGCGCACAGTCCCTCGATCTCACCCATCGCTTCGAACATGCCGACAAGCCGGTCCTCGGTCGGTCGCGCGACCACGGCCGCGCGATGCGCGCGCGCGTCGACAAGCCCGCTGGCAGCCAGTTGGCGGATCGCCTCGCGCACCGGAGTCCGCGAAACGCCAAAGCGCGACGCGAGTTCGGTTTCGTCCAGCGGCGTGCCGGGCACCAGCACGCCGCGCACGATCTCGTCGGCGATCTGCAGCCGCAATTCTTCCGCGAGCGTACGGCGGCCACTTTCGGTGACGCGGATTTCGCGGGCGTAGAGATTCATCGCATCAGCCCTGCTTCGGCGGCTCCATCAGGCTGACATGGGCCGCGACGACGCGCCAGCCCTCCGGGAACCGCACCCAGGTCTGCATTTGACGACCGACCCGTCCGGGAGCCGAGGGCCGCTGGTAGAGGGTTGAAGCCACCGCGAAGTCGTGGCCGTATGTCGTGATCACGGTCTTCGAGAGCGTGCGGCCCAGCGCTACCGGCGTGCGCGCAGCGCGGAAGGCCGCGATCTCCTCATATCCATAGAGATTCTCGGTGGCGCCATAGCGGATGGTTTCCGGGGCCTCGCGGAAAATCGCGTCGAGCACATCGACCTTGTTGTTGACGAGCGCGTCCTCGTATTTCTCGAACGCGGCCGTCACTTCGGCAACCACGTCCGGCAGATTCAGTTCCAAGGCCATTCAACAAGCTCCTCCCGCTTCGTCATTCCAGACGGCCGGAACGGCCGGGCCCGGAATCCATACCCGCGATTGGTGGCTATGGATTCCGGGTTCGCCGCTGCGCGGCGGCCCCGAATGACGGACAGTTTCTAGTTCAACGGCGGCCGCGGTGCCACAACCGTACCCATGTCCTCCAGGTATTGCGCCACGCGCAAGGCGATGTCCTCCCTCCATGGCGCCGCAATGATCTGCACGCCGATCGGCAGCGGCTTGAGCGGAACCGGCACCGCCACCACGGGCAGGCCGATAAACGAAACCGGCTGGGTGAATATCCCGATATTGGGGCGAACCGGCATTTCGATGCCGTCGAGCTTGATAGTCTGCTGGCCGATCGCTGGCGCAGTACAGGGCGTTGCCGGCGCAAGGATCACGTC
>NZ_JBFWPA010000059.1:0-43500 GCF_050250235.1 Pseudorhodoplanes sp. | reverse complement strand
GGCAAATTCGAACAGGACGCGGATCACCTCATCCTGCATCGCGCAAAGCCGTTCAGCGCAGCGGCGTCCATGCCGATCCTTTAGCAGGAGCTGCTCGGCCTTTTCGCGCCCGCGAGAAAGCTCGCCTTTCATGAACTGCGCCACCGCCGTGCGCATTTCGCTTTCGCGCCCGGAATAGGCCGCGGCCAGCGCCTCCAGTTCATGGGCTGCGGCGTCGGCGTCGAAAATCTCGCTCGCGGTGCGGGATGTCTGGTTGGGCGATAGCATGTCGGATGGGGATAGCGGAGCGCTTGAGCGCTGTCACGGCCTGATGCGCGTCAATTGACGAACTTTAATGCGTCCCGCGCAGCCCGGGTGATATGGAATGCGGCCCTTTCGACGGCTGATCACAATCCGGAAAACCGGCTAAGCTGGCCGGCCCGGGGAGGAAGCAACGATGATATCCTACCAAGTCTGCGAGTGTGGCGCGCCGTTGCAATTGCGCGAGGATACCACACCGGAACCTGCTGGAACCGAGGTGCTGCTGAGGGTGACGGCGGCCGGCATCTGCCACAGCGACATCCATTTCTGGGAAGGCGTCTACGACATCGGCGGCGGTCAGGTGATGCGCCTGGCCGACCGCGGCCTGAAACTGCCGCTCACACTTGGACACGAGAATGTCGGGCGCGTGGTGGCGGTTGGTCCGGAGGCGCGAGGCGTCCAAGTCGGTGACGAGCGGCTGGTCTATCCCTGGATCGGCTGCGGAACCTGCGCCGTGTGTGCTCGCGGCGACGAGCAATTGTGCCTGAAGCCGGGATTTGTCGGAGCCTTCCGTCCGGGAGGGTTCAGTGATCACCTGATGGTGCCGCATCCGCGTTACCTGGTTGATTATGGCGACGTTGCGCGCGAACAGGCGGCGCCACTGGCGTGTTCCGGCGTAACCGCATATGGCGCACTGAAGAAGTTCGGTGAACTTCTGAAGCGCGAGCCGGTCGTGGTGATCGGCGCGGGCGGCGTGGGGCTGATGGCGCTTGCGATCCTGCGCGCAATGGAAGCGCGGGGGGCGATCGTGGTCGACATCGATCCGAGGAAACGCGAAGCCGCAATGCAGGCGGGTGCGCTCGCGGTCGTCGACGGCAAGGCCGCCGATGCCGCCGCTCAAATCCGGGCGATCGTAAACGACCGGATCTGGGCGGTGGTCGATTTTGTCGGCTCGGGTCCGACAGTGAAGCTCGGCACCGATCTTCTGACCAAGGGCGGCCACCTCGTGGTGGTGGGTCTGTTTGGCGGCGAGATCACGATCCCGACGCCCTACATCCCTATGCGCGCGATGACCCTTCAGGGCTCATATACCGGAAGCTTGCCCGAACTGAACGAACTGATCGCGCTGCTGCGCAAGCGGCCGATGCCTTACTTGCCGGTTCAGGTTCGACCTCTCGACACCGTGAACCAGAGTTTGCAGGACCTCAAGGACGGCGCCGTGGTGGGCCGCGTGGTGCTGGCGCCGAACTGAAACTCGCAGCGCATGCCTCGCTCCGCGACGGACTAGCCTGTGGCCCCCGACTCCGATACAGCGTACCAACCTCCGGTTCGATAACCGCATGTCTCCCGCGGAACTTTTCTGGCTCTCGTTGCTGCTCAAGGCGGCGCTGACGGCATCGATCATCGTTAGCGCTTCGCTGATCGTCGAGCGCGGCGGCCCCTTCGTCGGCGCAATGATCGCCTCGCTGCCGACGTCGGTCGGCGCAGCCTATATCGTCATGACCTTCGAGCATCCCGCGGATTTCATCTCGCGGTCCGCTCTTGGCAGTCTTACCGCCAACGCCGCGGGTGTGACGTTTGCCGCGGTTTACGCAATGCTGGCGCGGCGATATTCGCTGCTATTCGGTCTCGGCAGCGCGTTGCTGGTCTGGTTCCTCTGCGCGCTCGCCTTGCAGAAACTCGATTTCAATATCTGGACCGCGATCGCTCTCAATGTCGGCGTGGCAATGGCGGCAATCTGGATCACGGCGCGGATTCGGGCGGAGTCCTTTCCGAAAGTGGCCATCGTGCCACGGGCCTATGATATCCCGCTGCGCGCGGCCGCCGTCGCAGCCTTTGTGATCATCGTCACCACGGCCAGCCATTCGATCGGCGCGTTCGCCTCCGGCATTTTCGCGGTCTTCCCGATCGCACTGTCGAGCTTCATCGTGATCCTGCACAGTCGGATCGGAGGGCCGGCGACCTCCAATGTGATCGCGCATGCACAGGTGCCCATGCTCGGACTGATTCCGGCCTTTCTGGCGGTCTATCTCTTCTCCACCTCGCTTGGCGAATGGTGGGCATTGCTGATCGCGTTGATGGCGTCGTTGTTGTGGAACGGGCTGCTCTGGACCTGGCGCACGCAGTTCGCCGCGCGTCTGCCGATGGATTGAAAGCTTCAGCGTCTGCTGTCCGCCAGCGCCGCTTTCAGCGCATAGAGCGCTTCCATCGCCTCACGTGGTGACATCTCGTCCGGGTGCAGCGCCTGCAGCGCCGTGATTACCGCATCGAGCGGCGACCGTTCCTGCTGGCTCGATGTGGGGCGCGCGGCCTGGAACAGCGGCAGATCTTCGAAGCCGCGCAGCGGCTTTCCGCGGTTCTCCGCCTCAAGCTCGGCCAGCACCACCTTCGCACGCTCGATCACGCTCGCCGGCAGGCCTGCGAGCTTTGCGACCTGGATGCCGTAGGAGCGGTCGGCCGCGCCGGGAACGACCTCGTGCAGGAAGACGACTTCGCCCTGCCATTCCTTGACCCGCATCGTGGCGTTGTGGATGCGCGGCAGTTTTGCCGCCAGCGCGGTCAGCTCATGGAAATGCGTGGCGAACAGCGCGCGGCAGCGATTGACCTCGTGCAGGTGCTCGACGCTCGCCCAGGCGATCGACAGCCCGTCGAAGGTCGCCGTGCCGCGCCCGATCTCGTCCAGGATGACAAGCGATCGCTCGGTCGCCTGGTTCAGGATCGCGGCGGTCTCCACCATTTCCACCATGAAGGTGGAGCGCCCGCGCGCCAGATCATCGGCGGCGCCGACGCGCGAGAACAGCCGGTCGACGATCCCGATCCGGGCCTGTCGCGCCGGGACGAAGCTTCCCATCTGCGCGAGGATCGCGACCAGTGCATTCTGGCGCAGAAAGGTGGATTTGCCGGCCATGTTCGGACCGGTCAGCAGCCAGATGCGACCGGCCGCCTCGATTCTTTCGTCCACGGCATATTGGGGAGGGGGCAGGGCCGACAGGTCGCAGTCATTGGCGATGAAGGGCTCGTTCAGGGACTGCTCGACCACAGGGTGACGGCCACCCTCGATGACGAAGCACAGCGACCGATCGATCGCAGGCCGCACGTAATCGCGCTCGACGGCAAGAGCGGCCAGTGCGGTCGCCGCGTCCAGTGCAGCGAGCGCCTCCGCGGCGGCCATGATGTCCGCACTTGCTGACTGCACCTGCGCGGCGAGCCGTTCGAAGACCTCGAGTTCGAGACCGAGCGCGCGGTCCGCCGCGCTGACGATCCTGGCTTCCAGTTCGCCGAGTTCGGTGGTGGTGAAACGCACCTGACCGGCGAGCGTCTGGCGGTGGATGAAGCGCTGATTGAGCGGCGCGGCCAAGAGTTTTTCGCCGTGCTGCGCCGTTACCTCGACGAAATAGCCAAGCACGTTGTTGTGGCGGATTTTGAGAATGCGGATGCCGGTCTCGTCGGCATATCCCGCCTGCAATTGCGCGATCACCTTGCGCGAGCGGTCGCGCAGCGCACGGGTCTCGTCGAGCGCGCTCTCGTAGCCGTCGCGGACGAAGCCGCCGTCGCGTTTGAAGGCAGGGAGTTCGTCGGCCAGCGCCGCGGACAACTCGCTCAGCAGTCTTCTGGATGGACGTCCGAGCGCTGCGGCAGTACCGGCAATATCCTGAGGGAGGGCGCTGAAGCCGGAAAGCTGTCGCGCCAGTTCCGCGCTTGTTACGAGACCATCGCGGATCGCGGCGAGGTCGCGCGGCCCACCGCGCCCGACCACGAGCCGGGACAGCGCGCGCGCCAGGTCGGGCGCAGCTTTCAGGCTCGATCGCATATCGCTTCGCAATCCGGGATCGTCCACAAACAGCGTCACCGCATCCAGCCTGCGCGTGATCGCATCGGAGTCGGTGAGTGGCGCGGCCAGTCTTTGCGCGAGCAGGCGTGACCCGGCGGCGGTGACGGTGCGGTCGATCGCTGCGAGCAGCGAACCGCGCCGCTCGCCTGACATTGTGCGGATCAGTTCGAGATTCGCGCGCGTCGCGGCGTCGATCGACAGCGCCGTGCCCGCGCTCTCGCGCAGCGGCGGCGAGAGCGGCGGCCGCCGGCCGAATTGGGTGCGCTCCACATAGGTAACGCAGGCCGCGGCCGCGGTGAGTTCAAGCCGCGACAAGGGACCAAAACTCTCGGTCGTCGCCACACTGAAGTAATCAGAGAGCCTGCGTTCCGCGGTGGCGCCGTCGAACACGTCGCGCGTCAGCGGCATCACATGTTCGAATTCGCGCCGGATCGGAGCAATCTCGGCATCCGCGTACAGCGCATCCGAAACGATGATCTCGCCGGGGTCGATGCGGGCAACCTCCGCCCCGAGCTGGCCCGCTTCGCTTTCCGTGACCCGAAACTCACCGGTCGAGATATCGATCCAGGCCAGCGCGAAACGCGCCTGTCCTTCGTCGGAAGAGCTCCGGGCGCGCGCAAGCGCCAGCAGGAAATTGTTGCGCCTGGCATCGAGCAGCGAGTCCTCGGTGAGGGTCCCGGGCGTGACAAGGCGCACCACGCCCCGCTGCACCACGCTCTTGGCGCCGCGCTTCTTGGCTTCCGCCGGGTCCTCGAGCTGCTCGCAAACCGCGACCCGGTGCCCAAGTCCGATCAGCCGGTGCAGATATTCTTCGGAGCGCTCGACCGGCACGCCGCACATCGGGATGTCGTTGCCGAGATGCTTGCCGCGTTTGGTCAGCACGATGCCGAGTGCGCGCGAGGCGATTTCGGCATCCTCGAAAAACAGCTCGTAGAAATCACCCATCCGGTAGAACAGCAGGCAATCCGGATTGGCGGCCTTGATCTCGATGAACTGCTCCATCATCGGAGTCACGCGGCCGGCGTCAGCAGGCGCGGCCTCGGTCGGTGATGGCTTGTGCGGGGCATCCATGGCGGGCACGCTATCAGAACGGGGCGATGCGGGCATGGGATTTGGCGGTGCCGTTCACAAGCGATGCACCGCCCGGAGAAAGAAATCGCCGGGGCAGGCCCGGCGAAGTCTTCAAGTATCGGCTTCTTGCGGCCGGAATTTCTACTTCACAAATGTCTTGCCGGTGATCCGTTCTAGGTTCTTGTAATACACCTTGTCGAGATCGGCCTTCGGCATCCCGTACTCCTCCAGGATGCGCAGCGTCTCGCGGATGTACATCGTGCCCTTTTCCGGATCGAACGGGCAGTCCGACGCGAAGATCACCTTGTCGAGGTCGAAGAAGCCGAAGCCGAGCTTCATCGCCCCTTCGGAGGTGAAAGTTGCGGTGTCGGGATAGAAGTCATGCTTGAAATAGTCCAGCGGCCTCTTCTTGAGGCTCTTCAGCAGCGCGCCGTAATCCTCGTCCGAGGTGCGCGCGCCGAGCTGATCCCAGCCCGGACCGACGCGGCCTTCCAGCGTCGGCACGATCGAGCCGAAGTGATGCACGATCACCTTCAGCTTCGGCATGTCGTCCAGCATTTTTGAGAACACCAGCCGCGACATCATCGCCGCGGTTTCGTAGGCCCAGCCGAAGGTCCACCAGATTTCGTAGAGCGACTTCTTTTCGCTCAAATAGTCGGGGAAATTGGCGCCGCGCGATGGATGCACCCAGATCGGCTTGTCGAGCTTTTCCATCGCTGCGAAGAACGGACGGAATTCAGGTGAATCCAGCGGCTTGCCTTCGACATTGGTGAAGATTTGCGTGCCGCAGGCGCCGAGTTCGTTGATGGCGCGGGTGGTCTCGGCGACGCCGGCATCGGGTGCGGTCAGCGGCGTCTGTGCAACAAAGCCCGCAAACTCGTCCGGATATTTCGCGCAGAGTTCTGCCATGCCGTCGTTTCCGACCTTCGCAAACTCGACAGCCAGCTTCGGATCGCCCCTGGAGACCTGCTCGAGCGTCGGCGCGGCCAGCGAGATCACCTGCTTGTAATCCTTGAAGCCGCCGATGATCTTGCGGCGATGATCCACATCGTGCAGCGCCGGCAACTGGGTGGCGCGCTTGCCGATGTCCGGCAGGCCGCTCGCCAGCAGCTTGTCGAAATAGGCTTTCGGAAAGAAGTGGTTGAAGGCGTCGATGCGCATGCGGTGGTCCTTGGTTTTTCGAACGTCGAATTGTCGTTGAGGGCGGCAGACCAGAACTCCGCTCATTCCCGCGAAGGCGGGAATCCAGTTGTTGGCTTCTGGGTCCCTGCCTTCGCGGGGACGAGCGGATAAATATGCATCAGTACGGCGTGATCACGTTGAGCAGAACCTGCTTGCCGGAGCGCACGGCGTCGCGCGCCCGCGCCAGCGCAGCCGGTACGTCCTCGGGGCGCTCGACGCGCTCGCCATGTCCGCCCTGCGCCGTGACGAATTGATCGAATGGGGGAGAAGGATCGAGATCGGCGAGGAAGCGGCCGTCGGTCTCGCCAGCGACGCCGTCCTTGAACATCGACAGCGTAGCCTTGCGCACGGCGCCATACCGGCTGTTGTTGAACACGATGGAGAGGATCGGCAGGTTGAACTTTTGCTGTACCCAGTGGCTCACCGTCGGGTTGCCGAACATGTAGCTTCCGTCGCCGAGGGTGGCGACAATCAGTTTCTCGGGGGCGGCAAGCTTGGCGCCGACTGCGGCGCCGAGGCCCCAGCCGAGCCCGCCCGCGGGTCCGACCGAATAGAAAGTCTGTGCCTTCTCGCGCGGACAATGCTCGATCGACAGCGGGTATTCGTTGAAGATCACCGCGTCGGTGCCGAACGCCTCGCCGATGCAGCGGCTGAGATAGGCCGGCGTGATCTTGTCGGACGCACCGCCCGCTTCCTTTGCCGCCTTCTCGGCGCGGATCTTGCGGTGCGCGGCGGCGGCCTCGCGGCGGGCTTCGATTGCGGAAGCCATGCCCGCCCGATGCTTTTCGAGTGCCGCGCGCAGCGCCTCGTAGGCGTCGGCCGAGCGCGACACGAGCGACAGGTCGCTCGGGAACGAGCGCATCGGATAGCGCTGATAGACGGGGTCCTCACCGATATGCGCGACCTTGCAGCCGGACTTCATCTTGTCGAGATGCGGATACCACGGCACGTCGCATTCGGCGTTGATGATGAGGTCGGCCTGCGGCACCAGCGGTCCGGAATCGTAGCCCGCATGCATCGGATGGTTCGATGGCAGCGTCACCACGCGGGGATTGTGGTTGACCACGGGGATCGCGAAAATTTCCGCGAGTGCCGAAAGCGCCGCGACCGCCCGCGGATCGCCGTCCGAGGAGGTGATGATCAGCGGTGATTGCGCCCTGGCGATCCACTCGGCGAGTGTTGCGATGGCCTGCGGATCAGGATGGCCAAGCATCGGCAACTGGCGCGGCGCTGACGACAGCGTCTCGGACACCGGTGCGGCCAGCGGCTCGCGGGGCAGCACGAGATAGACCGGCCCCCGGGGCGACGTCATCGTCATTTCGTAGGCGCGGGCGGCAACATCGGCGGCCTGTTCCGGCACTTTCAGCTCATAGTCCCACTTTACCAGTTCGCGCAGCATGCCGGCCTGGTCGAACATTTCCTGCGCCCAGTGGATCGAGCGGCTGCGCGATCCGAAGCTGCCCTTCTCGGTGAAGGGCGTGCGGCCGGCGGCGAGGATCAGCGGCGCGCGGTCGCGGGCGGCATTGGTGATGTTGTTGATGGTGTTGCCGGTGCCGACATTGACATGGACCATCACCGCCTGCGGGCGTCCGGTCATCAGATACGCGCCATGCGCCATCGCGACCGCGAGATTCTCGTGCGGCACCAGGACCGGCTGCGGCAGCTTCGCGTTGCTGCCCTGCGCACGGGTGAAGGCTTCGACGATCGGTGGAAAGTCGGTGCCGGGATTGCAGAAGAAATAATCCACGCCGTGCTCGGACAGCGTCTTGAGGAAGATCTCGGCCGCAATCGGCGCAGACTTGCTGGGCTTTCCGCCGGACGGCCCTGGCATGGCGTTTCCTCAACCTTCTTGCTGCGTTCGTTCGGCCTCATCCTGGGGAGCGTCGCAATAAGCGTGGTTACGCGCGTCTTCGACGCGTTATGGCGATGCGTCTCGAAGGATGGGGCCGCCCTCGTCCTTCGAGACGCGGACTGCGCCCGCTCTCAGGATGAGGGCGGAATGACCATCTGGCCTGCGGACATCGGTGGCCGCGCAAACGTCTAGCGGAGCGGCCAGCCGCTTACAATGCCGCCCGCGAATGCGAGCTATTCCGCTGCAATGCGGAACGACAGGCGCGCGTCGAATTCGTCCAGACACTTCGCGAGCGAGTTGCCCTCCGGATCAACCAGAGCGGCCGTCCGCGCACTGGCGATGCCGTCGATCGCGTCCTGCACCGGGATCTGCCCGTTGAGGGCCGGGATGATCAGGCGCGTTTCGATGGTCTGAAAATTCTGGGTTCCGCGCTTGTGGGTCGACCCATAGCCCTTGATCAGGCGGGCGCATTCGGCGATTTCGAGCGCCAGCGCCGGCGAGTGCCTGGCGGCCGCCTCGACCATGCCGAGCCAGGCCTCGATCTGGGTCTGTTCCTCGACATAGCGATGCATGTAGCGGCGCAGCGGCCGCAGCTTCGCCAGCGCCCAGAAGCGCAGATAGCCCGTGACCGACGTGGTGCTGACATACATGCCGACATGGACCTTATCGAGCCAGCCCCGCTTTTCGGCCGTCGCGATGATGCGGCGGGCGAGTGCCGGCGGCAGCACCTGGCACATCTCCTCGATGCCGGGCTTGAGGAATTCGGTGACGCTGTAGGGTTCGCCGTGTCGGGCGCCGAGTTCCTGCTCGATGCGCTGCATGCGGGCCGGATCGATTTTCGCCTGTGCAACCCGGATCAGATCCTCGAACGACATCCGTACCGCGAGGTGGCGCGCGGTCTCGCGCAACAGCTTGCCGTCGCCGTGCATCCGGGCCTCGATGTCGCGCACGGGGGCGAGGCGATCGAGCAGCAGGCGCGCGTAATCGTCGTCCTGAAAGCGCGCGAGACGTCGTACGCCTTCGATCAGCACGTCCTGCGCCGATTGCGGCATGGTCTCGCGGATTTCGTGCTCCAGCGTGACAAGGTCATTGCGCGGTTTCTCGCGCCGCTTGCCTTCGGTCGCGCGGCGGATTGCGGTCGCCTCGGTGCGAGCTGCCATGAGGCCGGCCTTGAAGCCGCGCAGGTTGGCCTCCGCGGCCTTGCCCTCGGCGCGGATGGCACGTTCGAATGCCTCGACCGGGATCGGCAGCTTTCCGCAGCCGGCAATGGCGCCGAGCATCACCGCGTTGATCATGGCACCGGCTTCCTTTGCGACCGATTCCATGTCGAACAGGATGCGCGACCTGGAGTTTTTCTCGGCCGCATCCAGCAGACGCGCGTCATCGAAGCGTCCGTCGCCCAGCGCCATCTTCTCGTTGATCACATAGAAGCGGCTGGTCGACGAGATCAGCAGCGTGCGGTCCGGCGTGCAGAAGCCGTTGGCGATGCAGCGGCCGGCCTCCATGAATTCCGACGACACCAGAAGATCGATATCGCCCACGCCGGGGGCGAGCGCCAGCACCGGACGGCGCACCCCCAGTTCATGCCAGGGGGTCGGATAGATTTCGATATAATAGGTGGTGCCGCCGGTCCGCTGGGCGACGCCGGGGATCGAGGTCGATTGCGCCGGCAGGCCGAGATCGGCCGCTGCCGCCATGATCCAGTTGGTGAGCACGCCGCCGCCTTCGCCGCCAAGCGCGGCAATCAGCATGGTGACCGGGCGCTGTGGCGTGGTCATGCGGACACCTTTGCCGTCACTTGCTCGCGCGCGGCGGCGGGCATGGCGCCCTGCGGCATGGCTGCCTGCTGCGGACGTCCGGCGAACCAGGAGATCACGGTGCGGCGGATATTGAACAGCGTGCGATCCCACCAGGTGGCGTTTCGCACGAGTTCAGCGCGATAGAAGGACGGGCACAGCACGGCGGCATGCGCGACCTCGCCGCACAGACCGCAGCCGACGCAGGATTCGATCACGCTCGCCACCGGATCGGTGCGCAGCGGATCGGGCGAGGGCTTCACCGTCAGCGACGGGCAGCCCGACAGGCGGATGCAGGAATGGTCGCCGGTGCAGATTTCATCATCGACGCCGAACTTGGTGCGTACCACCCGTTCGCCGCGCGTGAGTTTGCCGGCATCCTCCGCGCGAACGCGGCGCTGGCGCGCGAGCTGGCATTCGCCGTCGGCGATGATGACCTTCAGGCCGTGCTCGGTGCTGGCAAGCGCCTCTTTCATGGTCGCCATCATCTTGCCGACCGAATAGGTGCGCACCTTGCGCATCCACTTGACGCCCATGGTCTTCAGCGTCTGCTCGATATCTGCGGTCTGTCCTTCTCCGGCGCGGCTGGCCTTGGACGAGGGCATGTATTGCAGGCCGGTCGCCGAGGTATAGCCGTTCTGGAACACGATCAGCAGGCCGTCGCCCTTGTTGAACAGGTTCGAGGTGACGCCCGTGATCAGGCCGTTGTGCCAGAAGCCGCCGTCGCCCATCACCGCGATTGGCCGCTTGTTGACATTCGGTCCGACGGCCGCCGCGCTCGCGAGCGACATGCCGTAACCGAGCACGGAGTTGCCCATGCTGAATGGCGCAAACAGGCCGAAGCAGTGACAGCCGATATCGGCCGAAATATGCCGGTTGCCGGTCTCGGCCTGGGTGAGCTTCAGCGCGGAAAAGACCGGGCGCTCCGGGCAGCCGGTGCAGAAGGTCGGGGGCCGCGGCGGCAGGTCGCGCAAGGAATGCTGCGCCGCCGGCAGATGTGCCGTCATCTTGTTGAGCCGGTCGCCGACCGCCGCGGTGTCGAGCCTGGCGGGCTTGGCCTCGATCAGGAACTGCGCGAGGCCGCGCATCAGTACTTCCTGCGTGTATTCACCCGCCGGCGGCAGCACATCCTTGCCGTAGAGCCTGGTCTGGACGTCACCGCGACGAAGCTCGGTCGAGACCATGTGCTCGATATATTCGGGAAAGCCTTCCTCGACGATCAGAACCGCCTTCTTGTCGGCGCAGAAGGAGCGGATCTCCTGCGGCACCAGGGGATAGGTCACGTTGAGGCAGAGCACCGGCACGCGGGATTCGCCGAACAGGTCGGCCATGCCAAGCCGTTCGAGCGCGCGCAGCGTGCCGTTATAGAGGCCGCCCTGCACGATGATGCCGATATCCTTCAGGTCGCCCGGGAACAGCTCGTTCAGCCGCTCGCGCTGAATGAAGTCGCGTGCGGCTGGCACGCGCTCCTCGACCTTGAGCTTCTCATGCGCGAAGGTGACCGGTGGATGCGAAAGCCGCGCGAAGTTGTGCGGCGCCGGACTGGTCGGGTGAATCTCCGATACGTTCGGCTTGATGTTGTCCTTGGCTTCAAACGAGCCGGTCACATGGCAGGCGCGGATGCGAAGCTCCAGCATGACCGGGGCGTGGGTTGCTTCCGAGAGTTCGAAGCCCTTTTCCACGATGCGCACGATGCTGGTCAGGTCCGGCCGCGGATCGAGCAGCCAGATCGACGATTTCAGCGCATAGGCGTGCGAGCGCTCCTGGATGACCGCGCCGCCTTCGCCGTAATCCTCACCGACGATGATCATGGCGCCGCCCATCACGCCGGGCGAGGCAAGATTGGAGAGGGCGTCAGACGCGACATTGGTGCCGACGATCGCCTTCCAGGTCACCGCGCCGCGGATCGGGTAATTGATCGAGGCGCCGAGCATGGCGGCGGCGGAGGCCTCGTTGGTGCAGGTCTCGACATGGACGCCGAGTTCCTTGAGATAGTCTTCCGCGTCCACCATGACATCGAGCAGGTGCGACACGGGCGCGCCCTGGTAGCCGCCGACATAGGACACCCCCGACTGCAGCAGCGCCTTGGTGACGGCGAGAATGCCCTCGCCGTGAAAGGTTTCGCCGTCGCCCAGCCGCAGGGACTGCACTTCTTTCTTGAAGGAACGTTCCATGGTCATCCTGTCGCGCCCGGCCCGGGTGCCCCCGGCCGGAGCCCAGTCTACAACAATTGCAATCTAATTACATATGCGACGGTAGCCAGGTGGCCAGCGCCGGAAACAGGACCAGGATCACCAGCCGGATCAGGTCCGTGATGATGAACGGGATCACCCCTATGAATATCGTGGATATCTTGATGTCCTCGAGCACGCTCTTGATGACGAAGATATTCATGCCCACCGGCGGATGGATCAGGCCGAGTTCCACGGTCATGACGATGATGATGCCGAACCAGATTGGGTCGAATCCCATCTCCTTGATCAGCGGGAAGATGATCGGGACGGTCAGGATCACGATGGCGAGGGCGTCCATCAGGCAGCCCAGCAGCAGGTACATGATCAGGATCAGCGTCAGCACACCGTAATTGCCGATGCCGAGCCCGGTCAGGAACGCGGTGACCTTTTGCGGAGTCTGGGTGATGGTGAGGAAATAGCCGAACAGCAGCGCGCCGATCAGGATGGTGAAGACCGCCGCCGTGGTGCGGGTGGTCTCCAGAAGGCACTGCAGAATCTGTTTTCCGGACAGCCGCCGGCGCGCGACGCCGATGATGAAGGCGCCACCGGCGCCCGCGCCCGCGGCTTCGGTCGCTGTGAACATGCCGCCATAAAGGCCGCCGATCACGAATGCGAACAGGAGCAGTGTGGCCCAGACGCCCTTGATGCTCTCGACCCGCTCACCCCACGACGATCTCGGACCCGACGGCAAGAAGCCCGGCCGCGTCCAGCCGATGACCGACACCGTGGCGACATACATGAGCACCGCAAGAATCCCGGGAATGACACCGGCAATGAACAGCTTGCCGATATCCTGCTCGGTGATGATGCCGTAGATCGCGAGCACCGTGGACGGCGGGATCATGATGCCGAGTGTGCCGCCGGCGGCGATGACTCCGGCCGAGAAGCTTTCCGGGTAATTGAAGCGGCGCATCTCGGGGTAGGCGACGCGCGAGAAGGTGGCGGCGGTGGCGACCGAGGAGCCGCAGATCGCGGAGAAGCCGCCGCAGGCAAGGATGGTGGCGATGCCGAGGCCGCCGCGCAGGTGCCCGATAAAGGCGTTTGCGGCTCGGAACAGTTCGCGGCTCATACCCGAGGTGGTCGCGAACGAGCCCATCAGCAGGAACAGCGGCACCACGGCGTAATTGAAATCGGTCACCGTGCGCATGGTGGTATGGCCGACGATCTTCAGCGCAGGGCTCATGGAGGTCAGATAGCCGAAGCCGGTCACACCCACGAGACCAAGGGCCATGCCAATCGGCACGCGCAACAGCATCAGCGTAAACAGCGAGACGAACCCGATTACGGCGACGGCGTCAGTAGACATCGGAATCTCTCACTCGCCCGACTTCGACACTTCGTCGACCGGCTTCATCAATTCGGGATGGAAAATCAGCCGATAGGTGCGGACCGCAATCAGCAGCACGGCGGCAAGATCGCCGACCCAGGCGATCGCGAAAAACGGCCAGACCGGGATGCGCATGTCGAAGGTCTGCACGTTCGCGCCGTACGTGGTCGAGACCTTGTCGAACAGCGTATAGGTCTGCACGGACACGACGAACAGCAGCACCAGCGTGGCGAACACGTCCATGATGCGTTGCCAGTAGGGACTGACATTGGCCCAGAGCAAATCGACGGTGATATGCGTGCCGCGATAGCTGGTGGCCGCGATGCCCCAGAAGATCAGGATGCCGAGCAGCAGCTGACCGAAGTCGTAGGCATCGGGGATGGTATAGTTGAAGAAGTAGCGCAGCAGCACCGACACGAACACGTCAAATGCCACGAGCCCGATGAAAAAGGCTGCGATCCATTCGATCGAGTCGATGAAGCCGTCCATCCACCTTGTTGTTCTGCTCATCCCCCAACCTCGTCGCGCCGCATGGACGGCTTTCAAATTGTTCTTGGCCCCTCAGGCATGACGGCGGGAAAACCGTTCCCCGCCGTCCGTCCTACTTCAATCGTCAAAACGCGGCGCGATCAATAGGCCGCCTTGAACGTCGCAAGCGATGCTCCGGCCTGTTGTCGACGGCCGACCGTTCATCGTCTGCCCACGCTCCGAACACGATCGCGTTGCGGTGGGCAGGTTCTTGCCGGCACCACGCACACCGCCGCTGGTGCGGTCGGCCGGAACGCCGCTGCACGCGGGGCCAAAAAGCGGGGGCAAGCATCGGCGTCCTCTTACGTCAGCGCCGGCTTCTGCGGGCTTGTTCTCGCGCCAAAAGCACGTTGCAAGCATTGTAAGCGAGAATAGTTGGATATAAAACAATTTTCCTTTTGGTCTTTTGGCGAAGCGAGGGGCCTATCGTGCCGCGCGAGAGTGCCGTGCTCCGCGGAGCGGAAACCGAGGCGAATGCGCGCGCAAGCGCCGACGATGCGCTCGATTTCGGTCCGTTCGACGACTGGATCGGTTTCCGTCTGCGGATGGCGCAGATCGCCTCGTTCCAGTCCTTTGCGCGGCATGCTCAGTCCGTGGGCTTGAGCCCCGGGCGATTTGCCGCCCTGATCCTGATCGACCGCAATCCCGGTATCAGCCAGACCGTGCTCGCGCGTGCCATCGGCAGCGACAAGTCAACACTCACGCCGGTGCTCGACAATCTGGTCAAGCGTGGGCTGATCAGCCGTGTCCGGACGCGGAGTGATCGTCGCCTGTACGAGCTTTCGCTCACCGATGCCGGTCGGAAGGTGATGCGGGCGATGCACGAATGCGCGCAACGCCACGAAAGCGAGCTTGACGCGATCGTCGGGCCGCGCGAGCGGGCCCAGTTCGTCAAGATCTTGCGCAAGATTTCGGCGGCTTTGGGTTGATGTTGTCATTACGGGTCCGCGCTACGCGCGTCCCGAAATGACCGGCCGGCTCCGGATTTCAGAACTCGCCGCGGAAACGCGCCGCCAGTTCCTCAGGCAGCGGATGCGACTTGATCTTCGTCTTGTCGGCTTGTTCGCGCTTCACCCAGGCCCGTGTCTCGCGGCCTTCGACCGCGATCTGATTGTTCTTTCTGATGTGGTGCGCGATTTCAAAGCTCGACCGGCCGACGCGCGTGAAAGTGGACTGAATGATGACATCGTCGCCGAAGCGGGTCGGGATGATGAACTTGGCTTGAGTCGCGACCAGCGGATAGCCGTCGAAATCGTATCGCTTGAGCAGTTCCGCCTTGCTGACGCCGGACGCAGCCGTGATCAGCATGGTCACCGAATGGTCGAACATCGCGAAATAGCGCGGATAGAAAATGATCCCGGCGGGATCGCAATCACCCCACTCGATCCTGACGCTGCGGCTGTTGCTGAGCATACCTTGCTTGTCCTGCCTCACCTTTTGGTGTCGCCCCCGCGAAAGCGGGGGGCCCATATTTCACTTTGGTGGTTATGGGTCTCCGCTTCCGCGGGGACGACCGTCGTGTTTACCTTGGCGCCATCCGGAGCGCACCATCGATGCGGATGGTCTCGCCGTTCATGTAGCCGTTCTTGACGATGAACAGCGCCAGATCGGCATATTCCTCCGGGCGGCCCAACCGGGGCGGGAACGGCACCGAGGCGCCGAGACTTTTCTGTGCGTCCTCGGGCAGAGCGGCGAGCATCGGCGTGTGGAAGATGCCCGGTGCGATCGTCATGACACGAATGCCGAACTGCGCGAACTCGCGCGCCGCGGGCATGGTCAGCGCCACCACGCCGCCCTTGGAGGACGAATAGGCGGCCTGGCCGATCTGGCCCTCGAAGGCCGCGACCGACGCGGTCGAGATGATCACGCCACGTTCGCCGCCATCCAGCGGCTCGGCCTTGCTCAAGGCCGCCGCGAACAGCCGCATCATGTTGAAGGTGCCGATCAGGTTGATGTCGATCACCTTCTTGTAATCAGCGAGCGGCATCGGGCCGTCGCGGCCGACGATCCGCTTGGGCGGTCCGACGCCGGCGCAATTCACCAGCACCCGGCCGACGCCATACTTCTTCTGCACCTCGGCGAGCGCGTCAGCCGCGCTTTGCTCGTCGGTGACGTCGCATTTCACCGCGATTCCGCCGAGGCTTTCCGCGGTCTGCTGCGCGACCGCGAGATTGATGTCGAGCAGCGCGATCCTGGCGCCGGCACCGGCGAAAGCCTGTGCCGTTGCGGCGCCGAGCCCCGATGCGCCGCCGGTGATGATTGCGACCTGTCCGTTGATGTCCATGATTTCCGTCCTTGCTCGTTCTTACCCTCCCCCTTGTGGGGAGGGTCGCGAGCGAAGCGAGCGGGGTGGGGGTCCTTCCGCAAATCTCGCTGGTACCCCCACCCCGATCGCCTTCGCGTTGCTCAGGCGATCGACCCTCCCCACAAGGGGGAGGGTAACAGTCGCGACGTTCAGTGCCCTTCCACCGCCTCGGTATTCTCGATCAACAGCGCAATGCCCTGGCCGCCGCCGATACAGGCGGACGAGATGCCGTAGCGCAGCCCCTTGCGTTTGAGCTCGCGGGCGAGGGTGGTGGTGATGCGAATGCCGGTGGCACCGAGCGGATGGCCGATCGCGATGGCGCCGCCATTGACGTTGAGCTTGTCCTCGTCGATGCCGAGTTCGCGGGCGCAGGCCATGACCTGCGCCCCAAAGGCTTCGTTGATCTCGATGCGGTCGATGTCGGACAGCTTCAGCCCGGCGCGCTCCAGCACCGCCTTGATCGCCGGCACAGGCCCGATCCCCATCACCTCCGGCGGCACGCCGACAGCCGCCGACGCCACCAGGCGGGCGAGCGGCGTCTTGCCGTTCTTCTTCAGGTATTCTCCGCTCGCGACCAAAGCCGCCGCGGCGCCGTCGACGATCGCCGACGAATTGCCGCCGGTCTGCACGCCACCGAAGGCCGGCGGGATTTTCGACAGGGTATCGACCGGCGAGAGCCGCACATGCGTGTCGGTCTTCACCTCGGGAGTCTTGCGCGACAATTTGATGCCGCGCGACTCATAACCCTCCAGTTCGAAAGTCTCGGTCGTAACCGGGACGATCTCGCCGTCGAGGAAGCCGTCCTTCTGGGCAGCGAGCGCGCGATCGAACGAGCGGGCTGCGAACTCGTCCACTTCCTTGCGGGTGATCTGGTATTGCCGAGCGAGATTTTCCGCGGTGTCGCCCATCGTCACCTTGGCGGCCGGATCGAGCAAAGCCTCCCACAGGAAATCCTTGAACTCGACCTGACCCAGCCGGAAGCCGCTGCGGCTGGTGTAGGAGGCGACCGGATTGCGGCTCATCGATTCGGTGCCGACGCACAGCGCCAGATCGGCGCGCCCGAGAGAAACCGCGTCGGCGCCCTGCGACAGCACCTCGATTCCGGTGCCGCAGACCCGCTGCACGTGATGCGCCGGCGTCTCGATCGGCGCGCCGGAATAGAGCGCGACATGCCGCGGCAGGCAGAACACGTCGAAGCTCGCCTGCGCCATGTTGCCGGTGATCACGGTGTCGATATCGTCGCCCTTGATTCCGGCGCGCTTCAGCACTTCGCGGCCGACCTTGATGCCGAGATCGGTCGGAGAGATCGCCGCGAGCGGCCCGTTGTAATCGGCGAACGGCGTGCGCACGCCCTCGACCAGCCATGCATCGGTAAAGCTGGCGCCGATGCCGCGCGTTTTTTCAGACATGTCAGGCCTTTTTATCGATAGCGATGACGCGCGCCGACGGCGGATCGGCATACATTTCGTCCACCATCGCCTTGCGATGGCTCAAGACCGCGCGCTGGTTGATCGAGCCCTTGTCGGTGATCTCGCCGACATCGAGTGATGGCGGCTCCGCGAGCAGGATCGCGCGCATGACACGGTTCGACGAGCCGGTCGAGGCCTTGGCGAAGCTCGCCAGCAACTCCCTGAACTTATGTTTTACGCCCGGATGATCGAGTACATCTGCGGCGGGTGCGGTCTTCGGCAGGTCCGAGGCGAACGCGCGCAGCGATTCCACATCGGGGATGACGATGACCCCGATATAATCGCGGTCGGCGCCGCCGATCACCACGTCACGGACATACGGCGCAAAATGCGAGATGAAGGCCGCGCGCAGCGGCCCGACGCTCACCCATGTCCCGGTGCCGAGCTTGAAATCCTCGGCGATGCGGCCGTCGAACAGCAGCCCCTGGATCGGGTTGCCCTCATCCTCGAATTTCAGCGCGTCGCCGATCTTGTAGAAGCCCTCCTCGTCGAACGCCTTCGCGGTGAGATCGGGCTGGCGCCAATAGCCCGGCGTGATGTGCGGCCCCTTGAAGCGCGCCTCCAGCTTGTCTCCCGACGGCACCAGCTTGAGGGTCGAGCCGCGCGCCGGCAGGCCCATATTGACGCCGTGGACGCTCTCCCACATCCGGCTCATCGCGAAGGGTGCGGTCTCGGTCGAGCCGAGGCCCGTGAGAAACAGGATGCGCTGTCCCACCGTCTGCAAGGCAAGCTGCTGATATTCGTCATAGACATGCTGCGCGATCGCCGCGCCGGCATACCACAGCACTTTCAGCCGGCTGAAGAAGTTGCGGCGGAGTTGTTCATCGGCGCGGAAGAATGGCAGCAGCGCCTCGTAGCCCTTCGGCACATTGAAGTACCAGGTGCAGGCGACGTCCTTCAGGTTGCGGACGGTATGCTCGATCGCGCCCGGCAGCGGCTTGCCTTCGTCGATGTAGAACGTGCCGCCGTTATAGAGCACGAGACCGACATCGTGGTTGCCGCCGGCGGTGTGATGCCAGGGCGCCCAATCGAGGATCGTCGGCGGCTCATCCTGCAGATATTGCAGGGCCGAGCGCACCATGATCTGGTTCGAACACCACATGCGCTGGGTGTTGATCACGCCTTTCGGCATCCCGGTCGAGCCGGAAGTGAACAGGAATTTCGCGATGGTGTCGGGGCCGACCTTGTCGTGCGCGTCTTCGGCCGCGTCGGTCGGGATCGCCGCCGCCAGATGATCGAACGAGATCGACTTGCGGCCCGCGATAGGGTTGCGCGTGAAGACGAGCTCGACGTCATCGGGAATGATGGCATCGATGGCCTTGGCATATTGCTGGCCGTCGCAGGCGAACACCATGCCGGGCGTCAAGAGATCGACGATGTAGCGCAGCTTGCCGAAATCGGACGAGATGAGCGAATAGGCCGGCGAGATCGGCGCGTAGGGGATGCCGACATAGAGGCAACCGAGCGCCAGCATCGCGTGTTCGAGATCGTTGCCGGACAGGATCGCGACCGGCCGCTCGGCAGACAGCTTGCGCGACAGCAGCGCCTGGCCGATGCACTTGGCGTATTGCAGCGCCTGCGCATAAGTGATGTGGCGCCATTCGCCGTTCGCATCGCGCGCCGCCATGAAGGTGCGGTCGGGCGTCATTCTTGCCCAATGCACCAGCCGGTCGGTGATGCGGTCGGGATAGGGATCGAGCGGATAGCGCGAGCGGATCAGCATGGTGCCGTCCGGCCGCCGCTCGATGTCGATCTCCGGCTTTTCGAGTTTCACCGGCCGGACCGGAGCCGGTCCATCGGCACGCGAAGTCTGAGGCGCTTGCGCCATTGGCTATTCCACCCTGCGCGGCGCTTTTTTTCAGCCCTTGTGCAGAGCCTTGGGCGCCCGTTTTTCCAAGAAGTCCTTGAGCCGAGCCTGCGCCTCCTCGCTGCCGGAGGAGATCGCAGCCATCAGCGCTTCCATCATATAGCCACCCGGACGGTCGATGTCCGCAATTCGTGGCAGCGCATGCATCACGGCATAATTCGTCATCGGCGTATTGGCGGCACAGCGCTTGGCGAGTTCGATGCCTTTCTCCAGGCCGGTGCCGTTCTCGACCAGGTAGTGGGACAGGCCCATCCCCAGCCCATCTTCGGCACCGTAGGTGCGGCCGGTCAGCATCATGTCCATCATGCGCGAAGCGCCGATCAGCCGCGGGATGCGCACCGAACCGCCGCCGCCGACATAGATGCCGCGCACGCCTTCCGGCAGCGCGTAATAGGTCGATTTTTCCGCCACCCGCACATGGCAGGCGGACGCGAGTTCGAGACCCCCGCCTACCACGGCGCCGTGCAGCACGGCGATCACCGGCACCTTGCCGAATTCGAACAGGTCAAACACGCGATGCCAGTTGCGCGAGTGATGCACGGACTCGACCGTGCCGCGCACCGTGAGCTCCGACAGATCGAGACCGGCCGAGAAATGGTCGCCGTCGCCGGTCAGCACGACTGCGCGGATGTCGTTCGGCAGGCCATTGAAATAGGCCTCGATGCCCATCACCAGCGTGTCGTTGAGCGCATTGCGCTTTTCCGGCCGCGACAGGCGCAGGAAGCCGATCTCGCCGTCACGCTCCGCCGTAACGGAGGCAGGCAGGTTCGGAATGTCGATCTTGGTCCTTGGCATCGGTCCCTGGGATCCCTGGCGGCCTCGCGAAGCCTTGGTCTGATTGTTGTGGTTGACAACAAATTCCCGAAAACCCGCTCCGGGTCAATCCCCATCCTTGCAAGTATGGAGAAAAAAGGGCCAGAAATGAGGGGCTTCTGCCCATTTGCGGCGCTTTACCCCTGCGAGCCCTGCCTTGCCCTTCCCCCAGCGCAGCGCGAGAAGTGCGGGGAGGCGAACCGACCTCACAGCACCTCGAATACGTCCAGCTTCACCGCATTCTTCTCGCGCGTCCCGCGTGCGATCGCGATGATGCGGTTCATCCAGTCCAGTTCCCGTGCGCCGGTCTCGAACCGCATGCAGGTCCGGAAATAATACAGCGATGGGTCGACCGCCTCTCCCGTCATGAGCCGCGCCAGAACCTCCGGCGGGCCGTGGCGAATGCCTTCGCTGTACACCAGCACAAAGGCGCCGCTGTCGGCCTGGATAGTGTAGCGGGCCTCGACATGGGCGGCGCCGTCGGTGCGGATGAATTGCCAGTCCGCCCCGCCCGGCAAAATTTTGCCGGTCAGTTTCCCGGCCACGGTACCGCCGAGGATGTTGATCACCCGCCGTTCCCCGATCGGGGTCGGCCCGAATTGCAGGATGTCGGCGAGCTCGGCGTGGATGCGCAGGATCGGTTCGTCGGAAATCAGGTTCATGTCATATCCGGGATGGCGGGCGTTCTGCGAGGTGCGACGATCCGCAGCCAAAAATATTGGACTTGGCGCGGATTCGCTGGCATTTGACCCCCCGAAACCCGCTCCGTAAATAGAATAAACTGAAAACCGGGGCATCTCGCAGCGCCCGAGGAACCGTCGGATATGTCGCGTGTGATGTCGCTTGCCGAAGCCGTGTCATCCACCATCAGGGATGGCGACACGGTTGCGATGGAAGGCTTTACCCACCTGATCCCGCATGCCGCCGGGCATGAAATCATCCGCCAGGGCAAGAAGCATCTGACGCTCCTGCGCATGACCCCTGACCTGATCTACGACCAGATGATCGGCATGGGCTGCGCCGACAGGATCATCTTCTCCTGGGGCGGCAATCCGGGCGTCGGCTCGCTGCACCGGCTGCGTGATGCGGTCGAGAACGGCTGGCCCAACAAGCTCGAGATCGTCGAGCATTCGCATGCAGCGATGGCGAATGCCTATGCGGCGGGCGCGGCCGGTCTGCCTTTCGCGGTGTTCCGCGGTTACATCGGCACCGACCTGCCCAAGGTAAACCCGGCGATCAAATATATCGACTGCCCCTATACCGGCGAAAAGCTGGCCACCGTGCCGGCGCACCGGCCGGATGTCGCGGTGATCCATGCGTTGCGCGCCGACAGGGAAGGCAATGTGCTGCTTGAGGGCATTCTCGGCGTGCAGAAGGAAGCGGTGCTGGCTGCGAAGAAGTCGATCGTGACGGTGGAAGAGATCGTCGACGATTTCGGTCCGCGCAATCTGAATGCGGTCATCGTCCCGGGCTGGGCGCTCGGCGCCATCGCGGTCGTGCCGGGCGGCGCGTTCCCGTCCTATGCGCAGGGCTATTACAAGCGCTTCAATGCCTTTTACAAGCAATGGGACGGCATCGCGCGCGACCGCGACACTTTCCTCGCCTGGATGAAGGAAAATGTGCTCGACAAGACGGCGGATGATTTCGCGCGCCATGTCGAAGGCCTGCGGACGGCGGCGGAGTGAGCGTCATGACCTACAAGCCCAACGAGATGATGACCATCGCCGCGGCGCGTGCGCTGAAAAACTCGGATGTGACCTTTGTCGGCATCGGCATGCCGTCGGCCGCGGCCAATCTGGCGCGCCTCACGCATGCCCCCGAAATCACGCTGATCTACGAATCGGGCACACTTGCCACCAAGCCGACCGTGCTGCCGCTCTCGATCGGCGACGGCGAACTCTGCGAGACCGCGCTGACCACGGTGTCGGTGCCGGAAATGTTCCGCTACTGGCTGCAGGGCGGCCGCATCACCGTCGGCTTCCTCGGCGGCGCGCAGATCGACCGATACGCCAATCTCAACACCACCGTGGTCGGTCCCTATGACAAGCCGAAGGTGCGGCTGCCGGGTGGCGGCGGTGCGCCGGAAATCGCGACGTCATGCGGCGAGATTTTCATCATCATGGCGCAGGGCAAGCGCTCGTTCGTGAACAAGCTCGATTTCATCACCTCGCTCGGCTTTGGCGAGGGTGGCGATCATCGCGAGCGGCTCGGCGTCAAGACCAAGGGGCCGACCAAGCTCGTGACCGACCTGTGCGTGTTCGAGCCGGACCCGGTGACCAGGGAAATGACGGTCACCTCGATCCATCCCGGCGTGACCCGCGAGCAGATCCAGGAAAATACCGGCTGGACCGTGAAATATGCCGATGAGGTCGCGGAGACGCCGGCGCCGACCGAGAAGGAATTGTCGGTATTGCGAGAACTGCATGCCCGCACTGCGCGCGCGCACGGCGAGGCGGCTTGAGCCGGATTATATGAGCGAGGTTCTTTTCTCTCCCCCCGCGTAGCGGTGGGGAGGGTCGATCGACTGAACGAAGTGAAGAAGATCGGGGTGGGGGGCTTATGAGAATTATCGCTTCCAGGCCCCCCACCCCCGACCCCTCCCCACCACTCGCTTCGCTCGCGGGGGGAGGGGAGAAAGAAAGGCAGACCCATGCGTGACGTATTTCTCTGCGACGCCGCCCGCACCGCCATCGGCCGCTATGGCGGGTCGCTGTCGAAGGTGCGGACCGACGATCTCGCGGCCGCGCCGATCAAGGCGCTGGTGAAGCGCAATCCCAATATCGACTGGTCGGCGCTTGACGAGGTGATCTACGGCTGCGCCAACCAGGCCGGCGAGGACAATCGCAACGTCGCGCGCATGGCGCTGCTGCTCGCGGGTCTGCCGGATAGCGTTCCCGGCATCACCGTGAACCGGCTCTGCGCATCCGGTCTCAACGCTGTGGGCGATGCCGCCCGCGCGATCAAGGCCGGTGAGATCGATTTCGCGATCGCCGGTGGCGTCGAGTCGATGACGCGTGCGCCATTCGTGATGGGCAAGGCGCAGGAAGCCTTCGCGCGCCAGGCCGACATTTTCGACACCACGATCGGCTGGCGCTTCATCAACCCGCTGATGAAGAAGCAATACGGCGTCGATTCAATGCCGGAAACCGGCGAGAACGTCGCCGAGGAATTCCAGGTGAAGCGCGACGACCAGGATCTGTTCGCGCTGCGCTCCCAACAGCGTGCCGGCGCCGCTCAAGCCGCAGGCTTCTTTGCCGAAGAGATCATTCCGGTGGAAGTGCCCGGCAAAAAGAAGGGCGAAGTCACTGTGTTCGACAAGGACGAGCATGTCCGCGCCGATACCACGCTGGAGGCGCTGGCCAGGCTGAAGACACCGTTCCGCGAAAACGGCACCGTCACCGCCGGCAATGCGTCCGGTGTCAACGATGGCGCAGCCGCGATGATCCTCGCTTCGGAGGCGGCGGTGAAGAGGCATGGTCTGACGCCGCGCGCGCGCATCCTCGGCATGGCGTCGGCCGGCGTGCCGCCGCGCATCATGGGCATCGGCCCGGTGCCGTCCACGCGCAAGCTGATGGAGAAGCTCGGATTGAAGATCGCTGACTTCGACGTGGTCGAACTGAACGAAGCCTTCGCGTCGCAGGGGTTGGCGGTGATGCGCCAGCTCGGGCTGCCGGATGATGCCGAGCAGGTCAACCCGCATGGCGGCGCCATTGCGCTCGGCCATCCGCTCGGCATGTCGGGCGCGCGGCTGGCAATGACCGCGGCGCACGCACTGGAAAAGCGCGGCGGGAAGAAGGCGCTGGCGACGATGTGCGTCGGCGTCGGGCAGGGTGTGTCGCTGGCGCTTGAGAGGGTTTAGGGCTGGTCATTCCGGGGCGCGAGCGCAGCTCGCGAGCCCGGAATCCAGTGAAAGAAGCTAATAAGCATCTGGATTCCGGGTTCGCGCGTTTCACGCGCGCCCCGGAATGACGACGAGGGAAATTGAAAATGTCCTTGATCTATCCGCTGGACGGCCTCTCGGCCTATCCAAAGCACCTGTCACCGGACTACAAGAGCACGGTGAAGCGGTCGCCGACCCGGCCGCTGATCCTGGCGCCGCACACGCTGTCGGAACTGACCGGCCCGATCTACGGCCATGACGCAATCCAGGAATTCGACAACGACCTCACCAAGCAGGGCAAGGGCGGCGAACCGCTGGGCGAGCGCATCATCGTGCACGGCCACATCCTCGATGAGGACAAGCGCCCGGTGCCCGACGCGCTGGTAGAGATATGGCAGGCCAATGCCTGCGGCCGCTACGTTCACATCGTCGATCAGCATCCGGCGCCGCTCGATCCGAACTTCACCGGCGCGGGCCGCACCGTCACCGACAAGAACGGCTATTACAAGTTCATCACCGTGAAGCCCGGCGCCTATCCGTGGGGCAACCACTACAATGCCTGGCGTCCGAACCACATCCACTTCTCGGTGTTCGGGCATTCGTTCCTGTCGCGCCTGGTTACACAGATGTATTTCCCGGGCGACTATCTGTTTCCATTCGATCCGATCTTCAATTCGGTGCCGGACGCGAAGGATCGCGATCGCATGGTCTCGACCTTCGACCTCGACAACACCGTGCCCGACTGGGCGCTGGCCTTCCGCTTCGACATCGTGCTGCGCGGCCGCGAGCAGACCCCCCCGGATCTCGACTGAGAAAGCTGGATTCACGACAATGTCAGTTCTCACACCTTCGCAGACCGTCGGCCCGTTCTATGCCTATGGCCTCACTCCCAGGGGCCGCGCTCACTGGGACCCGGACGGGACCTATTCCTGGAAGGAGACGATCGGCTCGAACCTCGTCACCCCGGACGTTGTCGGCGACCGGATCCGCATCGAAGGCGGCATCTATGACGGCGACGGCAAGCCGATCCCGGACGCGATGCTGGAAATCTGGCAGGCCGACGGCAACGGCAAATACTCCAACGAGCCCGGCAGCCGTTGCCTCCCGAATACTGCCTTCAAGGGACATGGCCGATCCGCCTGCGACAAGGATGGAATCTTCCAGTTCGACACCGTGAAGCCCGGCCCGGTGGCAGGCCCTGACGGCACGAGGCAGGCGCCTCATATCGTGGTCGCGATCTTCGCGCGCGGTATGCTCCGGCAGGTCTATACCCGGATCTATTTCGACGGCGAGGCGGGCAACGCGACCGATCCGGTGCTCAGCCTCGTTCCGGCCGACCGCCGCGGAACGCTGATGGCGAAGAAGGAAGGGGCGGTGTGGCGCTGGGACATCCACATGCAGGGCGACAAGGAGACGGTGTTCTTCGCGGTGTGAAATTCTTGTCGCTTGAGCGACCGCAATGAGCCCCACCCTCGGGTGCTTTCCGTTTCTATTGCAGAATCCCGACGGCGCGGGCCGCGACGAACGCGACCGTCAACAGCGAGATCATCGCCTCAGCCATCATCAACAGCTTGGCGCGTTGTGACAGCGGCATGGTGTCGGCCGGCGAAAACGCGGTCGCGTTTGTGAAAGCCAGAAAAAGGTAGTCGACAAAGCCGGGGGTGAATGGGGCTGCCGCCGTGCGATCCATGGTCGCCTGCGGAAACAGGAACTCGAAATACGGCCGGCCCTCCGCGTGACGCACGGCCGGACCGCCGCCGTCCAGCCCCCAGAACCAAAGCCCGAAGACGATGACGTTGATCGTCCAGATGATGACGGCATCGACCAGCAGGGTTCGCGCGTTCTCGGCCTTTCCGACCAGCAGCGCCTGCACCAGCTCGCTCAGCGCCACGAAATTCATCACGGTCATGACCAGGATCAGCGTGATCGCGAGATAGCGGATAAGGCGACGCTGCGGGTCGAACAGACTGCCATCCGCTACGGCCCGGTGCTCGCGCGCCTGACGGATATGAAAGGCCGCGGCAAGCGGGATCAGGAGAGCGATTTCGGCAGTCGGCGCGAGCCACCGCGGCCCGAGCGAGAGGTTGTTGATCAGGAAGAATTGCAGGACCGCGACGACGATGACGGCGCCGCAGGCGAGCCAGAAGTCGGCGGCCGAGACATCGCTCGATATGGGCTTGTGCTGCACGATGGCGCTTTCATGTGTCGTTCGGCAAAATGGTTTGTGCCGTATTTCACAACAATCGCCAGACGGAAAAAAGCCCCCGTGCAGATGCACGGGGGCTTTTTCATCACGTGCTCAGACTGCGAGGTTAAGCCGCCTGATGGCGCCACTTGCCTTCGTAGCCCTCGCGCACTTCCGCGGCATACGGGGTGGGGCCGACCACGACCTTCACTTCGGTCTGCTTGTGGCGCTCGACCGTGGTCTTCTTGGTGCCGCCATTTTCCTCGCCCCATACCAGCGTCAGCTCGGTGCCGGGCTTGGCGTACTCGCCCTCGACCCATCCGAGCGACAGCATCTTGCGCTCGTTGAACGAATAGCCCGAGAACATCGAGGCGCCGACCATCTTGCCGCCCTTCGCCATCACGGTGTCGTAGGACGACGAGGCGTAGTTCGACAGCGGCAGGTCGATGAACTTGAAGTTTTCGCCATGCGGGGCGAACATCGACGCGTTGATGCGATTCACGTCGTCGTTATCCCAAGCGAAGGTCACCTTCTTGCGGTGGTTCTTGCTTTCCATCGCCTTCAGCGCGTCGGAGCCGATGAAGTCGTGGTCGAACTTGGTGAAGGTGTTGTAGCCGAGCTCATACGGCGTCGTGTAATAGTCCTCGATATTCTTCGACACGAAAGAACCGCCGAGGCCGGCCACCGCCTCGTAGCTCGTCTCCGGCAGCCACTCGCGATAGGCCTTCAGCTTGTCGCCGGAATAGATCGCCGGGACCGGCGACGGAATCCAGCCCGATTCCAGCGTGTTGGTCGCATAGGCGCGGGCGCCCACCTGCACCAGGCCGAAATCCTTGCCGGCTTCGACGATCGCGGCGCGGACTTCCTCGCCCTCGGCGTAGGGGCCCCAGATTTCGAGACCGGGAGCGCCGGCCATGCCGTGACGCAGCGCGCGGATCTTGCGGCCGGCCATCGTCACATAGCCCATGTTGAAGAACTTGATCTCCGGGAAGGTGCCGCCGGTCAGCTTCTTGATCACGCCTTCGGCATTCGGGCCCTGGATCTGATAGCGGTAGAATTGGCGCGTCACCGGCTTGCCCATCGGGCGTGACGGCGAGCGATCGTCATAAACGGTCTCGACATCATAGCCGCCGGTCTTGGCGTGGAATTCGATCCAGTTCGCTGCCGGGTTGCGGCCGACATAAACCATCTCGTTTTCAGCGAGATAGAACAGGATGCCGTCGCCGATGACGTGGCCATACGGTGTTACGGGTGCGAACTGCTTGGCCTTGTCGACCGTGAAATTCTTGAACGAGTTGGTGGAGAGATAGGACAACAGCTTCACGGTGTCCTTGCCGCGAACGAACAGGTTCACCATGTGGTGCGACTGATCGAACAGCACGCAGGTTTCGCGCCAGGCCCGCTGCTCGTCGCGCCAGTTGGTGAATTCGGGCGCAACGACCGGATACACATAGGCGCCGATCTGCGAATTGCGCATCATGTCGACCGCGTTGCCGGCCGCTTTCAGCTTCTCTTCCAGGTTCTTGAAAGCCATCTCTGGTTCCTCCGATGATGGATCGATGTTGTGTGGTGACGGACCTGTTGCGGCCGCTTAGGGTCCCTGAGCGCGTTCGCTCGACCCGCAAACCAGCCGAATGTCATGTGGTCTTGTATACAGATGCGGGAAAACCGCCGTCGGAGCCTTTCCGCCTGTTTCGTCCCTAGACTGAATTTAGGCAGTTTCTTGATACCGCAGGTGGACGAGACGCCCATGCTGCCAGTATTGTATACAGCATGAATTCCCGGCAATCTCAAGCCCGGGAAATGACAGGGAGGTCGGCCGTGCCGGTCCAGGCAACGGAATCCGAGCGTTCAGCGTCCCAGACGGTCAAGGCGCAGCTCTCGCTCCGCGACCTGATCCTGTCCGGGGACCTGAAACCGGGGGACCGGCTGTCCGAGCTGTCGGTGGTCGAGCGGCTCGGCATGTCCCGTACGCCGATCCGGATGGCGCTGGTACGCCTCGAGGAGGAAGGCTTCCTCGAAGCGATCCCGTCCGGAGGATTTGCGGTCAAGGCATTCTCCGAGCGCGACATCCACGACGCCATCGAGATGCGCGGCACGCTGGAAGGTTTCGCGGCGCGGCTTGCCGCCGAACGCGGCGTACGCAGCGCCATCATGCTCGAACTGAAAGACCGGCTGAACCAGCTCGACGATCTCGTGGGCCGGCCCACCTTGAGTGTCGACGACTTCTCGCAATATGTGGGATTGAATGGGCAATTCCATACGTTGCTGATCGAGGCTGCCGATTCGTCGGTGCTCGCGCGTCAGATCGATCGCGCGCTCAATCTTCCGTTCGCTTCGCCCAGCGGTTTCGTTATGGTTCAGGCCATGTTGCCGGAAGCGCGCAAGATTCTCACCATCGCCCAGGACCATCATCATTGCGTGGTGCGCGCGATCGAGGAACGCGAGGGTGCGCGCGCCGAAGCGCTGATGCGCGAACATGCGCGGCTGGCGCATCGCAATCTGCAACTGGCCTTCCGCAATCAGGGCACCCGCGATCTGGTGCCGGGCGCCGTGCTCATCAGAAAGCCCGCGCCGGCGCGGTATTGACCCTCAATCCGAACCAAGAAAATGGGAGTGAACGTTTCATGACGCAACGCACCAGGCCGCCTTTCCGCGCCGACCAGGTCGGCAGCTTCCTGCGCCCGGAGCGCCTGAAGGAGGCGCGCGCCAGGCGTGAGAAGGGCGAGATCACCGGCGCACAGCTCAAGGCGGTCGAGGACGACGAGATCGTCAAGCTGATCCGCAAGCAGGAAGACATCGGTATGCAGCTTGCGACCGACGGAGAATTTCGGCGCACCTTCTGGCATTTCGACTTCCTCGGCGGGCTCACGGGCATCGATCTCTACGATCACACCCAGGGCATCCAGTTCCAGGGCGCGCAGACCAAGGCCTGGGACATCCGCACCGTTGGCAAGATCGACTTCCCGTCCGATCATCCCTTCCTCGAACATTTCCGCTTCCTGAAGGCGAACACGAAAGTCGTGCCGAAGATGACGATCCCGTCGCCGACGGTGGCGCATTTTCGTGCCGGGCGGGTCAAGATCAGCAAGGAGGTCTATCCCGATCTCGACGTGTTCTATGATGATCTGGGCAAGGCTTATGCGAAGGCGGTGAAGGCCTTCTACGATGCCGGCTGCCGCTATCTGCAGTTCGATGATACGGTCTGGGCCTATCTCTGCTCGGAGAAGGAACTGGCGCAGTCGCGCGAGCGCGGTGACAAGACCGACGACCTTCAGCAGAAATACCGCGACATGATCAACCTCGCACTGAAGGACAAGCCGGCCGACATGGCGGTCACCATGCATGCCTGCCGCGGCAATTTCCGATCGACCTTCATTTCGTCGGGTGGCTACGAGCCGGTCGCCGAAGTGTTGCTGGGCCAGGTCAACTTCGACGGTTACTTCTTGGAATACGATTCTGACCGCGCTGGTGGCTTCGAGCCGCTCAGATTCCTGCCCAAGGGCGACAAGCAGGTCGTTCTTGGGCTGATCACCTCCAAGAGCGGGACGCTCGAAAGCAAGGACGACGTCAAGCGCCGGATCGACGAGGCGACCAAATTCGGCCCGCTGGAGCAATTCTGCCTGTCGCCGCAATGCGGCTTTGCCTCGACCGAGGAGGGCAACATCCTCACCGAGGACCAGCAATGGGCCAAGATGCGGGAAATCGTCGAATTGTCGCACGAGGTATGGGGCAAATAGCGTCACGATCCGAATGGCTTGGCGGGCCGCCGGGCTTTCCCGCTCGGCACCCGCACCGCCATTCGCGGCGCCGGCCAAGTTGGCGCGTCCAGTCATCGCGTCGCACTATTTGTCATATTACGAAAAGGATAGAGTCTCCAGGGTTGCGCGGCGAAGTGTCGAGTTTTAAGGCTTGATGCAGCCTGAGGGATCGGGAAGAATCCCGTCACAAATCAATAAGGTCCTTTAAGGGAGGAACACATGCTTCAATACCTGACGCTCCGGCGTCTGGCCGGCACGCTTGCGGCGGGAGCAGCGGCTGTCGCGCTGCTCGCAAGCCCGCAGGCCCAGGCTCAATCCGGCGAGCCGATCAAGATCGGCTTCGCCATGGCGCTGACCGGTCCGCTTTCCCCCAATGGGAAGCAGGCGCTGCTCGGCATGCAGATCTGGGAGGATCAGATCAACAAGAAGGGCGGGCTGCTCGGCCGTCCGGTGAAACTCGTCTATTACGATGACCAGACCCAACCTGCAACGGTACCGGGCATCTACACGAAGTTGCTCGATGTCGACAAGGTCGACCTGGTCGTTGGACCGTATGCGACCAACATGATCGCGCCGGCGATGCCCGTGATCATGCCGAAGGGCAAGACCTTCATCTCCCTGTTCGGACTCGCGGTGAACAGCGAGTTCAATTATCCCAAATATTTCTCGATGATCCCGACGGGTCAGAACACCAAGCCGTCCTTCACCGAAGGCTTCTTCGAAATCGCGGCCGAGAACAAGCTCGGCACCGTCGCACTGGTCGCGGCCGATGCGGAATTCTCTCGCAATGCCTGCGAGGGCGCCCGCACCAATGCGCAGAAGCACAACATGAAGATCGTCTATGACCGGAACTATCCGCCGCCGACGACGGACTTCACGCCAATCGTGCGTGCGATCCAGGCCGCCAATCCGGATGCGGTGGTGGTTTGCTCCTATCCGCTCGACTCGGTCGGCATGGTGCGTGCGCTCAACGAGATCGGCTTCAAGCCCAAGATGTTCGGCGGCGCCATGGTCGGCCTGCAGGCCACGGTGTTCAAGACCCAGCTTGGTCCGTTGCTGAACGGCATCATCAACTATGAGACCTGGGTCCCGACCAAGCAGATGCTGAACCCAGACGCCGAGGCGTTCCTGAAGGAATATCAGTCACGCGCCAAGGCCGCCGGCGTTGATCCGCTCGGCTATTATCTCGGCACCTGGGGCTATGCCTATATCGAACTGCTCGGCAAGGCGGTCGAAGGCGCGAAGTCGCTGAACGACGACAAGATCGCCGAGTATCTGCGCACCAATACGATCCCGACCATCATGGGTCCGATCAAGTTCGGCAAGAATGGTGAATGGGCCGAGTCCGGCATGATGCAGGTTCAGTACAAGGGCATCAAGGGCAACGACATGGAGCAGTTCCGGGGCATGGATACGCAGGTCGTGGTCCATCCGGCGAAGTCCAAGACCGGCGACGCGGTCGTGCCGATGGAGAAGCTGCGTCAGTAGGTGCGGCGAATTTCGAAGCCATTGCGGCGCCGTGCGAGACAATCGTGCGGCGCCGCTTTAATTGATATATGATCATCGTGCGGTTCGCGATACAGGAGGCAATCGTGGCTTCGTTGCTTCGTCGTTTCGGCGGTGCCTTCGCCGCGGCCGCCTTGGCAACACTGACCTTGGTTGCGCCGGCGTTTGCCGAAAAGCGGGTGGCGCTGGTGATCGGCAATTCCGATTACACCCACGTACCGAAGCTCGATAATCCGAAAAACGATGCGCGGCTGATGGCCGACACCCTGCGCGCGCTCGGCTTCACGCTTGTCGGCGGTGGCCCGCGCCTCGATCTCGACGAACAAAGCTTCAGGCGTGCCGTACAGGACTTCGGCAGCGCGTTGTCCGGTGCCGACGTCGGTTTGTTCTATTTCGCCGGACACGGCGTACAGGTTCGCGGCAGCAACTACCTCGTGCCGGTCGGCGCCAACCCGGTGCGCGAGGCGGATGTCGACTTCCAGATGCTCGACGCCCAGTTGGTGCTTCGACAGATGGAAGGATCAGGCGCGCGATTGAACCTTGTGATCCTCGACGCGTGCCGCAACAATCCGTTCGGAGGCCGCGGCTTGCGCACGACAGCGCCCGGGCTCGTGCAGATGCAGGCGGCGCAGGGGACGCTGATTTCGTTTGCAACGCAGCCCGGCAGTGTCGCCATCGACGGAACCGATGGTAACAGCCCTTACACCAAGGCTTTGGCGCAGGCGATCCGCAAACCAGGGCTCGACATTTTCCGCACGTTCAACGAGGTGGGCCTCGCAGTTGCGCGGGCGACCGGCAACTCACAGCAGCCCTGGGTGTCGTTGTCTCCGATCACGGGCGACTTCTTCTTCAGCGGCGCACCGGCCGCGGCGACCGCTGCACCCTCCGCGCCGCCTCAGCCGCAGGTCGATCCGGCCGAACGTACCTGGTCGGTGATCCAGAACACAACCAGCGTGGCGGTGCTTGAGGATTTTGTCCGTCAGTTCGGGACCAGCGTCTATGGCAGCATGGCGCGTGCCCGGCTTGACGAATTGAAGCGCACTGCTGCGGTCGCGCCGCCGGTTGCGCCCGCGACTCCGCCGCCGAACACCAAGCCTGCGGTCGGTGTGTTCCCCGCGCCATCCGGGGATCCGATCAGGATCGGTCTCGGTATCGCGATGACCGGCGGTCTTGCCGGTCCCGGCAAGCAGGCGCTGCTCGGCGTGCAGATTTGGGAAGAGCAAATCAACAGGAAGGGCGGGTTGCTCGGCCGGCCGGTCAAGGTGATCGCCTATGACGACCAGACCAATGCTTCGACGGTGCCGGGTCTCTACACCAAGCTGCTCGATGTGGACAAAGTCGACCTCATCCTCGGGCCCTATGCCACCAACATGATCGCGCCGGCGATGCCGGTCGCGATGCAGAAGGGCAAGACGATGATCGGCCTGTTCGGGCTCGCGGTGAACAGCGAGTTCAACTATCCGAAATATTTCGCGATGATCCCGACCGGTCAGAACACCAAGCCCTCCTTCACCGAGGGCTTCTTCGATACCGCCGTGGCCAACAGGCTGAGAACCGTTGCGCTCGTCGCAGCCGATGCTGAGTTCGCAAACAACGCCTGCGACGGCGCGCGTCAGAATGCAAAGAAGCACAAGATAAAGATCGTCTACGACCGCAAGTATCCGCCCGCCACCACGGACTTCACGCCGATCGTGCGCGCGATCCAGGCGACGAATCCGGACGCCGTGGTGATCTGCTCCTATCCGCCGGACTCGGTCGGCATGGTACGCGCCGTCAACGAAGTCGGTTTCAAGCCGAAGATGATCGGCGGCGCCATGGTCGGATTGCAGATCAGCGCGATCAAGACGATGCTCGGACCGCTTCTGAATGGCTGGACCAATTATGAAACCTGGGCGCCGACCAGCCACTTCCTCACTCCGGAGGCCGAGGCGTTCCTGAAGGAATACCAGTCGCGCGCCAAGGCCGCCGGCGTCGATCCGCTCGGCTATTATCTCGGGACCTGGGGTTATGCGTATGCCGAACTGCTGGGCAAGGCAGTCGAGGGCGCGAAAAGCCTGAACGACGACCGGATCGCCGACTATCTGCGCAGCAATACGATCCCGACCATCGTGGGCCCGATCAGATTCGGAAGGAACGGCGAGTGGGTCGATTCCGGCATGATGCAGGTGCAATACAAGAACATCAGAGGCAACGACCTTGAACAATTCCGCGGCATGAATACGCAAACCGTCGTGGCGCCGGCGCGATTCAAGACCGGCGACGTTGTCGTCCCCTTCGAACGGTTGAGGTAGCGGCCGCGCGGCAGCAAGACGCTCACGGTCTTGCGGACGGGGCCGTGCCCCCCATGCTGGCGATCAATGAGAGAACGGATTCAGAATGCTCCTTCCCACCAGCCTCGTCGGCTCCTATCCGCAACCCGAATGGCTGATCGACCGCGAGAAACTGTCCAAACAGGTGCCGCGGGTGCGCATGCACGACCTGTGGCTCGTTCCGGAAAAGCATCTCGAAGCCGCGCAGGATGACGCGACGCTGCTCGCGATCCGCGACCAGGAGCGGGCCGGCCTCGATATCATCTGCGACGGCGAGCAGCGCCGCGAAAGCTATTCCAACCGCTTCGCCACCGCGCTCGAAGGCATCGATCTCGACAGGCCCGGCACCACCATCAACCGCACCGGCAAGACCATTCCCGTGCCGCGGGTGGCGGGAAAAATCCGCCGCATGTACCCGGTCGAGGTGCGCGACGTGAAGATCCTGCGCGCCAATACCGACCGCAAGATCAAGGCGACGGTGCCCGGACCCTTCACCATGGGCAAGCAGGCGCAGGACGATTTCTACAAGGACGAGGTCGCGGTCGCGATGGACTACGCGGCCGCTGTGAACGAGGAGATCAAGGATCTGTTCGCGGCCGGCGCCGACATCGTGCAGATCGACGAGCCGTGGATGCAGCAGCATCCGGAGAAGGCGCGCCAATACGGCCTGAAGACGCTGGCCCGGGCGCTCGACGGCGTGACCGGCACGATCGCGATCCATCTCTGTTTCGGCTATGCCCAGGTCGTGCATGAGAAGCCGACCGGCTATTCGTTCCTCGGCGAGCTTGAGAACAGCGGTGTGCACCAGGTCTCGATCGAGGCGGCGCAGCCGAAGCTCGACCTGAGCGTGCTGAAACAATTGCCGTCGAAAACCATCATCCTCGGAGTGATCGACCTCGGCGATCTGACGGTCGAGCGGCCGGAGACCGTCGCAGACCGCATCCGCGCCGCGCTCAAGGTCGTGCCGGCCGAGCGGCTGGTGATCGCGCCCGATTGCGGCATGAAATATCTGCCGCGCCCGGTCGCCTTCGCCAAGATGAAGGCGATGGTCGAGGGCACGAAGATGGTGCGCAAGGAACTGGCGGGGGCCGCGTAGGCGCTCGCTTTACCCTCCCCCTTGTGGGGAGGGTCGACCGACTGAGGGGAGCGAAGACGATCGGGGTGGGGGTGGCCGCTGTAATTCTCGCCACTACACCCACCCCGCTCGCTTCGCTCGCGACCCTCCCCACAAGGGGGAGGGTTAAGGAAGCGCGCGCAGGAGGAAGCAAGGAACTTCACATGAACAACGACACCAAGCCCCCCTTCCGCGCCGATCACGTCGGCAGCCTGCTGCGGCCGCAGTCAATCCATGATGCGCGGGCGAAGCGTGCGAAGGGCGAAATCTCCGCGGAGCAGCTCAAGGAGATCGAGGATCGCGAGATCGAGCGGGTCATCAGGAAGCAGGAAGAGGTCGGGCTGAAGGCGATCACCGACGGCGAGTTCCGCCGCTCGTGGTGGCATCTCGATTTTCTGTGGGGCCTCGATGGCGCCGAAAAGCATGTGATGGACACCGGTATCAAGTTCGCCGCGGTCAACACCCGCAACGAGGGCGTGCAGGTGACCGGCAAGCTCGGGATGGCGGGACCTCATGCGATGGTCGAGCATTTCAAGTTTGTGGCGGCGCATACGAAACAGACCCCGAAGATCACCATTCCGTCGCCGTCTGCGATCTACGGGCGGCCGGTCGCGACGCCGATCGACAAGAAAGCCTATCCCGATATGGACGCCTTCTGGGACGATCTCGGCAATGCCTACAAGAAAGCGGTGCGCGGCTTTGCCGATGCCGGCTGCCGTTACCTGCAGCTCGACGAGGTGTTCATCGCCATGTTGTGCGATCCGAACTATCGCGAGCAGATGAAGAAGCGCGGCGACGATCCGGACAAGCTCGGGCCGCTCTATGGCGACCTGATCAATGCGGCGATGTCGGATATTCCATCCGACATGACCATCACCATGCATCTGTGCCGCGGCAACTATAAATCGACCTTCATGGGGTCGGGCGGCTACGAGGCGGAGGCCGAGGTCCTGTTCGATCGCATCAAGGTGCACGGTTATTTCATGGAATACGACACCGACCGCGCCGGCGGCTTCGAGCCGTTGCGGCGGGTGCCGAAGGATCGCCGCATCGTGCTCGGTCTCGTCACCACCAAGTCTGGCGAGCTGGAGAGCAAGGACCTCATCAGGCGCCGGATCGACGAGGCGACGAAATACATCAGTCTCGATCAGCTTTGCCTGTCGCCGCAATGCGGCTTCGCCTCGACCGAGGAAGGCAATACGCTGACCGAGGAGCAGCAATGGGCCAAGCTGCGGCTGATCGTCGAGATCGCCGACGAGGTTTGGGGAAGCAGATAAAAGGTCGTCCCCGCGAAGGCGGGGACCCATTTTCCAGAATGGTGGTTATGGGTCCCCGCTTTCGCGGGGACGACAGCCATCTCGCGCATCAGGTTCACGTATCGAGGAAACCATGTCGAATTCCAACACCACCGCCCCCTTCCGCGCCGACCATGTCGGCTCGCTTCTGCGCACCGCACCGCTCAAGGAAGCGCGCATCAAACGCGAGAAGGGCGAGATCGATGCCGCCGCGCTGAAAGCGGTCGAGGATCAGGAGATCAAGAAGATCATCAGGAAGCAGGAAGAGGTCGGCCTGAAGCTCGCGACCGACGGCGAGTTTCGCCGGTCCTGGTGGCAGTTCGATTTCTTCAAGCAGCTCGACGGCGCCGAGTTGGTGAAGACCGCGCATGGCATCAAGTTCGCGGGCGTCGAGACGCGGCCCGAGGACATCGCGGTGACCGGCAAGCTCGGCTATTCCGGCAAGCCGATGATCGACCATTTCGAATTCCTGAAGGCGAATTGCTCAGCGGGAATCACACCGAAGATGACGATTCCGTCGCCGACCGTGCTGCAATATCGCGTCGGGCCGAAGCCGGTTCAGGACGGCATCTACAAGTCGACCGAAGAATTGCTGCACGATCTGGGACTCGCCTATCGCAAAGCAATCAAGGCGTTCGGCGACGCCGGCTGCCGCTATCTGCAGCTCGACGATACGTCCTACGCGCATCTGTGCGACAAGGAGCGCCGCGCGATGCTGCAGGGGCGCGGCGAGGATCCGGTCCGGCTCGCCAATGCCTGGGCCGACATGATCAATTCAGCGCTGAAGGACAAGCCGGCCGACATGGTTACCGCCATGCATCTGTGCCGCGGCAATTTTCGCTCGACCTTCGTGTCGTCCGGCGGCTACGAGCCGGTCGCCGACGTGCTGTTCAACAGAATCGGCATCGACGGCTATTTCCTGGAATACGATTCCGATCGCGCCGGCGGGTTCGAGCCGCTGCGCTTCGTGCCGAAAGGCAACAAGCGCGTGGTGCTGGGTCTGATCACCTCGAAGACCGGGACGCTGGAAAGCAAGGACCTGCTGAAGAAGCGGATCGAGGAGGCGACCAAATTCGTGCCGCTGGAGCAGCTCTGCCTGTCACCGCAATGCGGCTTCGCCTCGACCGAGGAAGGCAATGTGCTGGCCGAGGACGAGCAATGGGCGAAGCTGCGGCTTTGCGTCGAAGTGGCGCAAGAGGTGTGGGGATGAAACCCTCCCCCCGCGAAGCGGTGGGGAGGGTCGACGCGAACGAAGTGAGCGTCGGGGTGGGGGGCTGTCGCGCAATCGCCCCCCACCCCCGTCCCCACCCCACCAGTAGCACCCCTCACGGGGGGTGGGGGGCCCTAGCGCGATGCCGATAAACTCCGCCGCTCTCCTCGCGCTGCGCATCCCCGATACCGAGCAGACCTATTCCGAAAAGGACGTCATCCTCTATGCGCTCGGCGTCGGCCTCGGGCAGCATCCGACCGACCCTCGCGAACTCGCTTTCGTCTACGAGAACAATCTGAAGGTGCTGCCGACCTTTCCGGTGGTCCTCGGCTTCGAGCCGTTTCTGTTGCGCGACCATAACACCGGCGTCAATTTCGAGATGGCGGTGCATGGCGAGGAGCATCTGATCCTGCACCGGCCGCTCGAAACCTCCGGCACCATCATCGCGCGCCACCGCATCCTCGATGCGATCGACAAGGGTGTGGGCAAGGGCGCGCTTCTCCTGACGGAGCGGGCCATCTCCGACAAGGCGACCGGCGAACCACTCGCCACCATCCGCCAGACCGTGTTCTGCCGCGCCGATGGCGGCTTCAGCCGCGGCACGCGGCCGTCGCCCCCGGTGCATTCCATTCCTGAGCGCGCGCCGGACCTCGTCTGCGACTTGCAGACCCGGCCCGAGACGGCGCTGATCTACCGGCTCTCGGCAGACGTGAACCCGCTGCATGCCGATCCGGAGGTCGCGCGTGCCGCGGGCTTCGAGCGGCCGATCCTGCAAGGCCTCGGTACCTTCGGCGTGGCCGGACATGCGATCCTGCGCAGCGTCTGCGACTATGACCCGTCGCGGCTCAGGTCGGTCGCCGGCCGCTTTTCGGCGTCGGTGTTTCCGGGGGATAGCATCCGCACCGAAATCTGGCGCGAGGGCGCTATTGTGAGCTTCCGCGCGCGGGTGATGGAGCGCGATGCGGTCGCGATCAGCAACGGCCGGGCGGAGATTGGGTAGTGCGTGACGATGACGACGATCTCTCGGCGATCCGCGACAGCGTGCGCGCGCTGTGTGCGGACTTTCCCGGCGAGTATTGGCGCGCGCTGGATCGCGAGCGCGCCTATCCCACCAAATTTGTCGAGGCGCTGACCAGGGCCGGCTTCCTCGCCGCGCTGATCCCCGAACACTATGGTGGCAGCGGGCTGTCGATGCGCGCAGCGGCGGCGATCATGGAGGAAATCCATGCCGCGGGCTGCAACGGCGCGGCCTGCCACGCGCAGATGTACACGATGGGCACAGTGCTGCGGCATGGCAGCGACGCGCAAAAGCGCGACTACCTGCCCGCCATCGCGCGCGGCGAATTGCGGCTGCAGGCGTTTGGTGTCACCGAGCCGACATCGGGCACCGACACGCTGTCGCTGCGCACCACCGCGGTTCGTGATGGCGACGATTACGTGATCAACGGCCAGAAAATCTGGACCTCGCGTGCGGAATATTCCGACCTGATGCTGCTGCTCGCGCGCACCACGCCGCGGAACCAGGTGAACAAGCGGACCGACGGACTGTCCGTGCTGCTGATCGACATGCGCGCGGTCAAAGGCAAGGGGCTTACGATCCGCCCGATCCGCACCATGATGAATCACGCCACGACGGAGGTGTTCTTCGAAAACATGCGGGTGCCGGCCTCGTCGCTGATCGGCGAAGAGGGCAAGGGGTTCCGCTACATTCTGTCGGGGATGAATGCGGAACGCATCCTGATCGCGGCCGAATGCATCGGCGACGCGAAATGGTTCATCGCCAAGGCCTCGGCCTACGCCAGGGAGCGCAGCGTGTTCGGACGGCCGATCGGTCAGAACCAGGGCGTGCAGTTTCCGATCGCGCGGGCCTATGCGCAGATGCGCGCCGCCGAACTGATGGTGCGCGAGGCCGCGGAGCGCTACGAGAGCGGCGCCGATATCGGCGAGGAGGCGAACATAGCGAAGCTGCTCGCGGCCGATGCGTCATGGGCCGCGGCCGACATGTGTGTGCAGACCTTCGGCGGCTTCGGCTTTGCCGAGGAATACGATGTCGAACGCAAGTTCCGCGAGACCCGGCTCTACCAGGTGGCGCCGATCTCGACCAACCTGATCCTGTCCTATATCGCCGAGCATGTGCTCGGCCTGCCGCGCTCATATTGAATGGTCAGCCCATGTCCCACACCGCCGCCGACATCATCCGCCTGCTCGACCTGAAGCCGCATCCCGAAGGCGGGCATTATCGCGAGACCTTCCGCGATACCCACACCGATCACACCGGTCGCGCGTATTCGACCGCGATCTATTTTCTGCTCGCGCGCGGAGAGCGCTCGCACTGGCACAAGGTTGATGCGGTCGAGACCTGGCACTGGCATGCCGGGGCGCCGCTGCGGCTGGATATGCACGACAACGGCAGGCGCGTGGCCGTGATGCTCGGCCCCGATCTGGCCGCCGGGCAACGGCCACAGGGCATCGTGCCCGCCGATGCCTGGCAGGCGGCGGAATCGCTTGGCGACTGGACGCTGGTCGGCTGCACCGTAGCGCCGGGCTTTCAGTTTTCCGGCTTCGAGCTGGCCCCGCAGGGCTGGTCGCCGGATTAGATCAGCGGGAGCGCAAGGCGGAGCGATAGACGCGTGGGCCGTAATAGCTGAGCCGCGGGGCGAGCAGCCGTAGCGCGGGCACCATCAGCAGGCCCGCGATCACAGCCTGCAGGGTCATGCATATCACCTGGATTGTGCCGCTCTGGAACGGCGAGAGTGCGGCCGATACCGCGAAGCTCGCCAGCGCCGATGCGGCAACATGACCAAGCCCCCAGGCGATGCCCGACAGAACCACCCACCCGAACAAACCGAAGGCTGCGCGCCGCAGGCTCAGCGCCTCGGCGGCGCCAATTGCAAGTCCATAGATGAATCCGGACGAGAGGACGGGTAGCAATGCGCGCGCGGCGGATTGCAGGCTCGACATGGCCGCGCCGGAGCCTGTCAGCACTTCCGGCTCGGGCGGGATGAAAAAGACGCTGATACCGGCAATCGCTGCGCACCACCACAGCATGGAAAAGCGGGCAAGCTTGTCACGCATTACGCTGCCGCGCAGGTAGCCGAATGTCAGCCCATAGATGGCGGCGACCGCGATGTCAGCCGAAAGCCTCATGTATAAGGGATCAAATCCCGGCACTCGGGATGAGATTGCGGCGGCGCTTGCCGCACCGCCAAGGCACAGAAGCTGGGCGAGCGGATAGGCGATCAGCCAACGCTTCGTGACTCCCGGCAAGGATTGCTCGCCAGGATGGACGTACGAATAGGACATTCCTGCGCCTCCGCGCACAGTGATGTCCGTTGGTCGCATCGGCGCGCGATGAGGTTCAATGACGCATCGTGGCGCGGATCGTCGCAGTCGATATGTCGCACGCGCGCTTGTTCAGGAAATGCGGCTTGCGGCCGATTTTCACGAGCCTCATCCGCGCGCGGCCGATTGTCCCGGCTGTGGAAACATCCGCCGCTGCAGGTGTTCTGTCGGCTGACCCCGGGCACGACAGGAGCATCGACCATGCTGAAATTGCGAATCACTATTGCCATGATCGGATTCGTTGCGATCGCGGCGGCGCTGCCGGCCCGCGCCCAGGCGCCGCAAGCCCCAGCCGTCTCGCTCGAACAGGTGACCAAGATGGCGCGCGACAATGGAATGGTTCTGATCCGTCAGATCGAGCTGGACGACGGAAAATGGGAAGTCGAAGGCCGCGACCGGACCGGAGAGAGGCGCGAACTCCATTTCGACGCCACCAGCGGCAAGTTGCTCCGCAACGAACGCGATTGACGTTGCCATCCCTTGCTTCTCGCGTGTTCTGGAAGTCCGCGTGTGACTTTCAGGACTGCCAGATGAAGAATACGTAGCTCGCGTAGAGTACGAGCATCAGTGTGGCCTCGCGCTGGGAAATGCGGTAACCGGTCCAGGCCAGCCCAATCACCAGCCCGGCGACGGCCACCATGACCGGATTGCCGTAATGGGCGATCGTCATCGGATAGACCGTTGGCGCGATCAGACCGGTGGCTCCGGCAATACCGAATACGTTGTAGATGCAGGAGCCGAATACGTTGCCCAGGGCGACATCGGTATTCTTGCGCAGCGTTGCGGCAACCGATGTGACAAGTTCGGGCAGCGTGGTGCCGATGGCGACCACCGTCAGCCCGATCACGCTCTCCGACACCTGCAGCCCGCGCGCCAGATCGACGGCGGCATCGACCAGCCATTGCGCGCCGAGCACGACAAGCGCAATGCCGCCGATGATCTGGCTCACCGACAGTGCAAGGCTTCCCGGTCCTGCCGCAGGCTGGGAAGCGGACGGGATGACTTCCGCTCCCGCCTCGCCGCGCTCATACGGCGCCGTGTGGTCCTTCGGCTTGCGCCGCTCGATCTGGATCGACCGGAAGATGTAGAGCGCGAGCAGGGCGACATAGGCGGCTCCCACCGGGCGCGAGAGCGGCGCTGCGATCGAAAGCAAGGTAAAAACCAGGATCGCCGTAAACACCACGGCGCCATCGAACCTGAGTGACCGGGAACCCACGTGGATCGGCCGCAGGAGCGCGCATACGCCGAGAACCAGCAGCAGATTGGTGATATTGGCGCCGACAATGTTTCCGAGCGCGACCCCCGGAGCACCGGCCAGCGAAGCGCTTACCGATGTCACCAGTTCCGGGGTCGAGGTTCCGAAGCCGATCAGGAGGCCGATCAGCAGGGCGGAGACGCCGAGCCGCTGCGCGATCTGCACCGCGCCGCTGACCAGAAGCTGCGCGCCACCGATGAGGAACACGAGGCCGGCGATGAAGAAGAACAGCTTTTCCATCGCCGCAGCGGTGCCTCATGCTGGTGGCGTCAGGCCATGTATTGCCCGCCATTCGCGGTCAGCGTGGAGCCGGTGATAAATCCTGAATCATCGGAGGCAAGGAACACCACGCAGCGCGCGATTTCCTCCGGCTCGCCCAGCCGGCCCATCGGGATATGCGGCAGGATGCTTTTCTCCAGCACGTCCTTCGGCACCGCCTTCACCATCTCGGTGCCGATATAGCCCGGACAGATCGCGTTGACGGTGATGCCGCTCTTGGCGCCTTCCTGCGCGAGCGCCTTGGTGAAGCCGATCTCGCCGGCCTTGGCGGCGGAATAATTGACCTGGCCCATCTGGCCTTTCTGGCCATTGATCGAGGAGATGTTGATGATGCGGCCGAACTTGCGCGCGCGCATGCCCTCGATGACATGGCGTGTCATGTTGAACAGCGAGCCGAGATTGGTGCCGATCACCGCGTTCCACTGATCCGCGGTCATGCGATGGAACATGGTGTCCTTGGTGATGCCGGCGTTGTTGACCAGCACTTCGACCGGGCCGAGTTCGGCCTCCACCTGCTTGATGCCGGCGCCGCAGGCCTCGAAATTCGACACGTCCCACTTGAACACCGGGATGCCGGTTTCGGTCTTGAACTTCTGCGCGGCCTCGTCATTGCCGGCATAGCTCGCCGCAACCTTGTAATCCGCGGCCTTGAGCGCCTTGCAGATTGCTTCCCCGATCCCGCGCGTTCCCCCCGTTACCAGCGCCACCCGAGCCATTGCTTCCCCCGTTGTCTTGTCCGGTCATCCAAGCCGGAAAACCTACACTAGACACGTAGATGGCCGGGGCAAGCCCCGGCCATGATGCAAGTCAACCTGTTGCGGCGTCTCGACGCTGCGGCGCAAAACGCC
>NZ_JBFWPA010000058.1:0-43952 GCF_050250235.1 Pseudorhodoplanes sp. | reverse complement strand
TGCGCGTCGCGGCGCGCCGCGCGACGAGCGGATGCACCACGAGCGACATCAGCAGGCTGATGGCGATCACGACCGCGACCATCACCGCAAGCAGCAGGGGCCGCGGATTGAGGATCAGCTCGTTGCGGATATTGACCGTGGTCTGCAGGCCGATCAGCGGCAGCAGAATGCCGAACGCCACCAGCCCGGCAATTGCAGCATCGCGGATCGCGCGCTGTACGTCGACGCGCGCCTGCACCGGTTCCGGCATGTCAGACCTTCTCGACCTCGGGCCGGCCGAGCAGGCCCTGCGGCAGGAAGATCAGCACGATGGCGAGGATCGAGAACGCCGCGACATCCTTGTAGTCGATCGAGAAATAGGCCGACCAGAAGGTCTCGATCAGCCCGATCAGGAGGCCGCCGATCACGGCGCCGGGCAGCGAGCCAATGCCGCCGAGAACCGCCGCGGTGAAAGCCTTGATCCCCGGCACGAAGCCATCCGCGAAGCTGACCACGCCATAATACATCAGATACATCGTACCGGCGACCGCCGCGAGCGCGGCGCCGATCACGAAGGTCAGCGAAATGGTGCGGTCGACGTCGACGCCGAGCAGGGCGGCCATTTTCGGATCCTGTTCGGTGGCGCGCTGTGCGCGTCCGAGCGGGGTCTTGGCCACGAGATACCAGAAGGCGGCGAGCAGGATGGCCGTCACGCCCCAGATGATCAATTGCCGGTAGGACAGGGTGACGGTGTAATTGCCGCGATCCATCAGCACGAACACATCGGTGACCATCGGCGGGATCGACTTGTTGCGCGGGCCCTGCGCCACCTGCACGAAATTCATCAGGAAGATCGACATGCCGATCGCCGAGATCAGCGGTGCCAGCCGGAACGAGCCGCGCAAGGGCCGGTAGGCCACGCGCTCGATCGCCCAGCTCAGGAGCGATGTGATCAGCATCGCCACGATCAGTACGATGAACAGCGTCAGAAAGATCGACGAGATGCCGAGGATGGTCGAGAGCACGAGCACGGTGATCAAGGCGACGAAGGCCGACACCATGAAGACATCGCCATGGGCGAAGTTCACCATGCCGATGATGCCGAACACCATCGTGTAACCGATTGCGATCAGCCCGTAGATCGATCCCAGCGTGATGCCGTTGATCAGTTGTTGGACGAAGACTTCCATGTCGACGCGCCCTTCCCCCAGAGTGTCGTACCCGGCCCGCCGATCGGACGAAGCGCGTCGTCCGAATGACTCTTGAACTCTTAGCAGCGAGGGTGAGGCGCGGCAACGCGACGCGCGGGCGCGGCGTGCAGGTTGCGCCGGCGCGGCCGATCCCGGGCGGAGCGGGGCGGGGTGCTGCCATGCCATTGTGGCGAAATCCCCGATTTGCTGGGGAAGTCCGTCAAACCTTCGTGTCGGGGCATGCGGAACGCCGGACATGTGCGCGGCGTTGGGTTGCAGGGCAGGGGTCAACCAGGAGCCTCCAAATGGCTAACGAACGCAACCAGGGCCAGCAGCAGCAGAACAATCCGAATCAGGGCGGCCAGCAGGGCGGCCAGGGCGGGCAGCACAAGCCCGGCCAGCAGACCCAGAATCCGGGTCAGGGCGGTCAGCATGGCGGGCAACAAAAGCCCGGTCAGCAGCAGGGCCGTTAGCGCTCGCTGCATCGCAACACGATCGAAAGCAAGCGAAGGCCCCGCCGCGAGGCGGGGTTTTCGTTTCGATTTGGGCCAGGGGTGGTTGGCGGGCAAATGGAACGGGTCTAATCTTTTCCTATGAGCGCCGGGCTCCCTCTGTTCCATCTCTACGGCGATCCGCCGGACGATCAGGCTTTCGACTTCGTGCATGTCGAAACCATCGCGTCGCGCTCGTCACTGCATGACTGGCTGATCCGCGCCCATCGTCATCGCAATTTGTTTCAAATCCTCATCGTCGAGCGCGGCGGCGGTGAGATGATCTTCGAGGCGTCGATCAAGCCGTTTTCGGCGCCTTGCGCGATCATCGTTGCACCCAATGTGGCCCATGGATTCCGGTTCCATGCGAGTGTGACCGACGGCTACGTGATGAGCTTCAGCGAGGATGTCGCCTCGATGCTCGGGGAGCGTTCCGGCGAGGCGATTGCCAAGCTCAGGGCGATGGCGGCGGAGCCGGTTATCGCACTCAATGCATCGCACGGCGAACGCCGCCTGTCGAAGCTGTGCGAGGACCTGCATCAGGAAATGTTCCTGGCGCGCGACGGTCACCGGCTGGCAATGCGCGCGCTGCTCGCGCTGATTGCCATCGAGGTCGGGCGCCAATCGGTAAGCCGGGCACGAACCGGTGCGGTCACGCTTGCGCCCGCCGATACGACGGTCGATACGCTGAAGCGGCTGGTCGAGGACAATTTCCGGAAGGAGCGCCAGATCGGCTTCTACGCGTCCGCGCTGGCGATGACCGCGGATCGTCTGAACGATCACGTCAAGCGCGCCGCGGGGGTCACCGCGGGTCACCTGATCCGGCAGCGTGTGCTGACAGAAGCGAAGCGCGAGCTGGTCTTTACGGGTCGGCCGATTCACGAAATCGCCTATGAGCTGGGCTTTGCCGACCCGTCGCATTTCGCGCGCTTCTTCCGAAAGCAGACGGCCATGAGCCCGCAGGATTTCCGCGCACAGCAATTGCGCTGACAAGCTGCACGATACCTGCGTCGTCAACACACCTGCGGTTGTTGCGCCGTTCCCGCGAACCCACGCCAAAGGCCGTGCCGGCAGACTGAGTCCGCCGGAGAAGGATGGCAACGCGCTACCGCCGGGCCTTAACCTAAACGAAGCGTTTCGATTGAAGCCGCAAGTTTAACGGGCAGACTGCGGCCTTGCGAAATCCCCCGAGGCCAGAAGGGGCAGGAGGTCCAGATATGCGATGGCTGCCGAAGACCATTCCGGTGCTGAACGCCATTATCGCGCTCGATCTTGCGATGGTGTTCGGCTTCGAGGCATTCCGCGTCCTCACCTCGCCGATCTATGGCCTTGAACGGATTGCCTTCGCCGATGTCGTCTACGGGATTGGCGGCGTTGCGGGATTGAGCGGGGACGGGCTGTTCAATGTCGCGGCCTTTCTTGGCGCGGTCTATCTGACGATTACCGTGATTTTCGCGCTGCATCTGGCAAGCCGGATCGGCGCATGGCGCGGCGGGCGCGTCTCCCATGAAATGCTCGACGCCGGACTGATCCTGGTGGTGATCGCAACCCTCGCGGTGGCGACGCCGGCGGTTCTCAAGGGCGCGCCCGAAATTCTGATACAGGAACGGCTGCCGCTGTGGCTGGTCGGCCTTGCCGCCACCCTTTCCATGATCGAGCGGCTTCCGGAAACCGATTTGCGCCGCGCCGGCTTTTTCGAGCGGCTGTGGTTGCGGTTTGCGGCGCGCAGGCGACGCGCCCGGGCCTGGATCGTCTCACCGGCAATCCGGCACGACGCGGCGCCGGTGCGCTGGCACAGCCTGCGGGATGACGCCGGCATGGTGACGGAAACGGTCCCGGCCGAACGGCCGTCCGGAGACTGGTTTGCCTTGCGTCTGAGATAGCACGCTTGCGATGCGGGCAGCCGCAAATGGCCCTCAGGCCTTGCCGACCTCGGTCATCACCTCGGCGGCTTCCTTGAAGGCATGGTTGGCGGCAGGCACCCCGCAATAGATCGCCTGCTGCATGATGATTTCCTTGATGTCGTCCGGCGTGAAGCCGCCCTCGACCAGAGCCGCGCGGACATGCATGCGAAACTCCGCCCATTTGTCGAGGGCCAGCATGGTGCCGATGACGAGCACGCGGCGCGTGCGCTCGTCGTAATGCGGCCGGGTCCAGACCTCGCCCCAGGCGTAGCGGGTGATGAAATCCTGGAACTCGGAATTGAACGGCGTCTTGCCGGCATTGGCCTTGTCGACCCAGGCATTGCCGAGGACCTGGCGGCGGCGCGCCATGCCCGTGTCGTAGCGGTCTTTGTCGTCCATGGCGGCTTTCCGTTACTTCGAACCGAGGAAATCGAGCACCACGCGCGCATACTCGTCCGGTATCTCGACATTGGCGATATGCGCGGCTTCGACAATCGCGAGCTTCGAACCCGGGATGGCGTCGCGGATCAATTCAGCAGCCGCGATATTGGTCGCGGGGTCCTTGCTGCCGGCGATGATCAGGGTCGGAACCCTGATGTTCTTGAGGATTTCGCGGTGATCCATGTCGCGCACCGCCGCGCAGCAGCCGAGATAGCCATCGACCGGGGTTGCGATCATCATCTCCTTCATCCGTGCGGCCGTGCCCGGCTGCGCGGTCTGGAAATCCTTTGTGAGCCAGGCATTGATCACCATGTCGGCGATCGAAGCGACCGAGCCGGCCTTGCCGACCGCATTCATGCGGGCGTGCCACATGCTTTTGTCGGCATAATGGGCCGAGGTGTTCGACAGGATCAGCTTGTCGATCCGGTTGCCGGCATGGGCGCCGAGCCACATGCCTTCCATGCCGCCCATCGACAGGCCGAGCCAGTTGATCTTGTCGAGCTTGAGCCCGTCCATGATTGCGATTGCATCACGCCCCAGCATCTCCATGTCGTAGGGACCTTTCGGCACGCCCGACTTGCCGTGACCGCGGCGATCATAGCGCACCACGCGATATTTCGCATTGAAGGCGTCCATCTGCGGGTCCCACATGTGCTTGGTGGTGCCGAGCGAGGACGACAGCATCAGCACCGGCGCCTCGGTTGGGCCGGTGATCTCCACGTCGAGGGGGCAGCCGTGAGAGTCGATAACGGGCATTCGGGAATTCCTCCGGTGTTTCTTCGACGCTCTCTCCGACTCCCTCCCCCTGAAAGGGGGAGGGTTGGGGAGGGGGTCTAGCACTGATTGAAAATTGACCTCCACCCGCTCGCCGCAGCTTTCGCTTCGGCGAGCGACCTCCCCCTTTCAGGGGGAGGTGAAGAAGGACATATGCCGGTTTGTGTCGCGTTCACCGTCCCGCCTTGGCGGTCGCCACAAGCCGGTCGATGAATTGCTGCGCGACGCCCTGATAGCTCATCGGGTCAAACAGTCTTGCCAGTTCGCCTGCGGGTATCACCGCCGTGACTTTCGCGTCCGCGGCCAGCGCATCTTTCAGCGAGACATGGTCCGCATGGGCGCGCTTGCTCGCCTCTTCCACGAGCTTGTGCGCGTCCGACTTGCCGATGCGCTCGGCCAGCTTGAAGGCGACCGCCTCGGCCATGATCTGCCCGCCGGTGGCGTCGAGATTCTCGCGCATGCGCTCAACATCGACATCGAGCCCCTCGGCGATGTCCACCACGGCATTGAGAGCGCCTGAGGTGACCAGCGCGAGCGCCGGGAAGGTTGGCCATTCGGCCGCCCATGCGCCCGCGGCGCGCTCATGCTCCTGCACCTGCGCGGCAAGGATGGTGGCGCATAGCTGCGGCGCGATCGCGGCGCAGGCCAGCGCGGCCGCCGATGCGACCGGGTTGCGATTGTGCGGCATGGTGGAGGAGGCGCCGCGGCCTTCGCCGGCAGGTTCGAAGGCCTCGCCCACCTCGGTCTGCATCAGGAGCGCGACGTCGCGCGCAATCTTGCCGCAGGTGCCGGCGAGGATGGCAAGCGCGCTTGCGACTTCGGCGAGCCGATCCCGATGGGTATGCCAGGGGCCGTCCGGCAGCGGCAGGTCAAGCTCCTTGGCGAATGCAATGGATACCTCGAGTCCTCGATCGCCGAGCGCGGCGAGCGTGCCGGTGGCGCCGCCGAATTGCAGCACCAGCGCCTCGTTGCGCACCTGTTTCAGCCGTGCGCGGGCGCGGGTCAGCGCCGCCGCATAGCCGGCGACCTTGAGCCCGAATGGCATCGGCAGCGCCTGCTGCAGCCAGGTGCGGCCCACGGTGGGGGTATGGCGATGCTTCTCGGCGAGGGTGGTGAAGGCCGGGATGGCGCGGCCGAGTTCGGTGACGAGGTCGTCGATCACCGCGCGCAATTCGAGCACCAGCGCGGTGTCGATGATGTCCTGGCTGGTCGCGCCCCAATGCACATAGCGCGCGGCATCACCGTCCTTTTTCGCAACTTCGGCTGTCAGCGCTTTCACCAGCGGGATCGCCAGATTGCCGGCGGAGACCGCGGCAAGGCCCAGCGCGCCGATGTCGTAAAGCTTCGCCTGGCAGGCATCGGCAATCGGCCTTGCTGCGCCCGCCGGGATCACACCGACTGACGCTTCGGCGGTTGCGAGCGCCGCCTCGGCCCGCAGCATGCGGTTGAGCCGCGCATGGTCGGACAGGATTTCGCGCATCGCCGCACTGGAGAACAGCGGTGCCATGAGCGCGGACGGGAGCAGGGGGTTGGACATGCAGCGGCCTCGGTCGGGGCCGCAGACTAGGCGCTGGACGCAGGCACGCCAAGGGCAGGTCGCAGCACTGCGGCCCTCACCATCCCGACACTTGTTGCCACGAGTTCCGACGCACTTGCTTCACCGCATGAAAATCGGCGATACCGCCGGAATGTTCGACCTCACTCTCACCTTCGACAATGGACCGGAGCCGGCGGTGACGCCCGTCGTGCTGGATGAACTCGCCAGCCGCGGCATAAAAAGCGCGTTCTTCGTGATCGGCAGCAAGCTCGTGCAGCCGGAAAGCCGAAGGCTTGCAGAACGGGCGCATGCAGAAGGGCACTGGATCGGCAATCATTCATGGACCCACTCGGTCCCGCTCGGCCGGCAGCAGGGGCCGGACGTCGCCGAACGCGAGATCGGCAGGACGCAAGAGGCGATGGCGGGGCTCATTCATCCGCACCGGTATTTCCGTCCGTTCGGCGGCGGCGGCAATCTCGACCGGCGGCTGATGTCCGGACCGGTCGTCGAATATCTCAAGCGCGGCGGCTATACATGCGTCTTGTGGAATTCGATCCCGCGCGACTGGGCGGATCCTGAGGGCTGGGTCGAGCGTGCGCTGTCGCATTGCCGCGCGCAGCCTTCGACGCCGCAGAACTGGACGCTGATGGTGCTGCACGACTTGCCCACCGGTGCGATGGCGCATCTGCCGCGCTTTCTTGATAGGGTGGCCGACGCGGGCGGGCGCATCCGCCAGGATTTCCCGCCCGACTGCCTGCCGATCGTTGACGGCAAGATCGAGCGTCCGGTCGACGATTACGTGGCCGCAGCCTGAATTCGAAATGGAGATGACCGTCGATGGCAATGACAATGACCGGAGAGATTCCGCTCGAGGCGAAGCGCGAGGTGGTCTGGGCGAAGCTCAACGATCCCAGCGTGCTGAAGGCCTGCATTCCGGGCTGCGAGGAACTGAACGTCATCGGCGAGAACGAATTCGAGGCCGTGGCGGTGAACAAGATCGGACCGGTCAAGGCCAAGTTCAAGGGCAAGGTGCAACTGACCGATATCGATCCGCCGAACGGTTACAAGATATCGGGGCAGGGCGACGGCGGCATTGCCGGCTTCGCCAAGGGCGGCGCCAGTGTGCAACTCTCGGATCATGAGGGCGGCGGTACGCTGCTGAAATACGACGTGGAGGCGCAGATCGGCGGCAAGCTGGCGCAGCTCGGCCAGCGTCTGATCAACGGCGCCGCCAAGAAGATGGCGGACGATTTCTTCGCGCGCTTCGCGGAAGCGGTTAAGGCGGGCTGAGCGCAGGCATCGGCGCGTGACGATCGGAGCGCATCGTCATGGCGATGATGAAAGCAGCCCTGTGCCGGGAATACGGTCCGCCCGAAAACGTGCGGATCGAACAGATCGCCAAGCCTGAGCCGAAGCCCGACGAAGTCCTGATCCGCATCCGGGCGACCACGGTGTCGTCAGGGGATTGGCGCGTGCGAACCCTGACGGTGCCACGTGGCATGGGCATCATGGTCCGGGCGGTGTTCGGCTTCACGCGGCCGCGCAATCCGATCCTTGGCACCGAGCTTGCCGGCGAGATCGAGGCTGTCGGCAAGGACGTGACGAACTTCAGGATCGGCGAGACCGTCATTGGCTATCCGTCGTTTCCGAACGGATGCCACGCTGAGTATCGCACGATGCGCGAGAGCGACCGGATTGTCGCGAAGCCCGCGCGGCTGTCCTACGAGGAAGCGGCGGCGTTGTGCTTCGGCGGGGCGACCGCGCTCGATTTTCTCAGAGACCGGGCGAAGCTGCAGACGGGCGAGCATCTTCTGGTCATCGGCGCGTCGGGGACGCTCGGCAGCGCGGCGGTGCAGTTGGCGAAGCATTTCGGCGCGCATGTGACCGGCATATGCAGCGCCGCCAATGTTGAGCTTGTGCGTTCAATCGGCGCCGACCGGGTGATCGATTATACGTGCGAAGACTATCGCAACGGCGGCGAGACCTACGATGTCATCTTCGATGCCGTTGGTGTGGCATCGTTCAGGACGCACGAGACGTTTCTGAAGCCGAACGGGCGGCTGCTCCTGCTTGCGGCGGGTCTGCATGAAATGCTGGAGGCCATCGGAGCAAAGCGTGACGGCAAGCGGGTCTTTTCCGGACCGGCGAAGGAAAGGCTGGAGCATCTGACCGTGCTGGCGGGCCTTGCCGAATCGGGAGCCTATCGTCCGGTCATTGATCAGGTTTTCCCGTTCGAGCGCATCGCCGACGCGCATGCGCGCGTCGAGACCGGCCGCAAGCGCGGCAGCGTGGTGGTCACCGTTGATCAGGACAAGGACTGATCGGCACAAGGCGGGTGCCCGGTGCCGGAGCAGGCGCTAGTGGACGGTATCCCGCGGCTGGCCGATATTGCGCCGCCAGGCTTCCGCCAGCGAGCGTCCCGCGTTCGGCGGCTCGGGACTATAGGCCGAGACCAGCGTGGTCAGATGCGAGCCGCCGCGCAGGAGGTCGGCGGATTGCTGCAGGATCGCCTTGCGGATATCGCCGTTCAGCGGGACCGTGACATGGGTCACGATCGAGTCGGTGATCTTGCTGGTGCGCAGGTTGTAGGAGCCCGGGATCCGCGGATAGGTCAGGGTGTGGATGTTGATGCAGTTCTCGACCGGGCAGCGATAGACGTCGCCCCAGACGGTTGCCGCATCGAGCGTGATGATGGTCGGGTGGAATTTCGCCTCGTCGACCATCTTCTTGCCGAACATGTAGGCGCGCGCGCCACCGGCTGAATGTCCGACGATCAGCACCGGTTCTTCGCTCCTGGTGAACAATCCGAGATGCGAATCGATGATGACGCGCCAGCCCTGCGCACGCAGGTCGCTCGCGAGCGGCGCGAGCGGCGTGAGGATGCCCGGCTGATATTGCGCGAGCCCGTTGAACAGAAGCGCCGTCGGCTTGACGGGAGACTGGGCGGCGGCGGGAGTTGCGATCAACGCCGCCGCGGCAAAAGCGAGAGCGAATTTCATGTACGCCTTACTCGTTACGCAATACGGTCGGTTTAAGGCGATGCCGTAAACCTGAAATTACCTACGATGGGATGCCTAACATCGCCCTAACGGGTCTCGCAGTGCGCCGATACCGGCGGACCGATCGCACGCTGAAATCTGGAGTTTTCCGCGGACGAATTGCGGCGATCGCGCGGCAGACACCTTGGGTTAACCATGCTGCTGGAGCACGCGCCGGCACGCCCCGTCAGACTCGCTGGCGCGACGGCCGCCGGGCCGTCACCGGCTTCGACGGTCAGCTCAACCCGACAAATGCTCCGCCGCTTGTCCCATTCGTGCAAAGACGTTTGCAAAAATCCCCGAGGCCCGCGGCGTCGCAACGCTTGAATCCGCGATGCGATCCTGCGGTAGTGACCGAGCCTGGGATTTCTCGTGAAGGAACGGTGGTCGCATGTCTAACTCGGTCCATTCGACGATTGGAATCACGCTTTTGGCCTTGCTCGCGCTCGTTATGGGCCGACCCGCCCATGCGTTTCCGGAGCGCCCTGTCACACTGGTGGTGCCCTTCGCCGCCGGCGGACCCGCGGACCTGATCGGACGAAAGCTGGGCGAGACGCTGAGCAAGACCCTGGGTCAGCGCGTCATCATCGAAAACGTCACCGGCGCCGGCGGGACGATCGGATCGGCGCGGGTGATGAACGCGCCGCCGGACGGCTACACCATGTTGCTTGGCCACATCGGGACACATGGCGCCGCTCCGGCCTTGTACAACAACCTGTCCTATGACCCGGCAAAGGACTTCACGCCGGTCGCGATGATCGGATCAACGCCGATGGTGCTGCTGGTCAAGAAGAGCGAAGACAAGAACACGCTGGCGTCGTTTCGCGAATTGGCGAAGAGCAAGGGCGACCGGCTGACCTTCTCCCATGGCGGCGTCGGCTCGATTTCGCACCTGGCATGCACGATGCTGCTGAGCGATCTCGGCATCAAGGCGACCCCGGTCGGATACCGAGGCAATGGGCCGGCGCTGCAGGACCTGATCGCGGGGCAGGTTGACTTCATGTGCGACGCGGTGAGCACCGCACGTCCCCATATCGAAAGTGGCGCCGTGAAGCCGGTCATGATGCTTTCGAACCCGACCTCCGGCACGCTGCCTGCGCCGGCTGCAAAAGACGCCGGTTCGAATATCGACGTCGTGGCCTGGTATGCGCTGTTCCTGCCGAAGAACGTCGATGAAAAAGTCCGAGGTCAGATCGAAAAGGCGCTCAGCGACGCGCTCGACAATCCGGACCTCCGGTCGGCACTGGAGCAGACCGGCACCACGACGTCCGCAAAGGATCAGCGGCAAACGGATTACGTCAGGCAGTTTGTTGGCTCGGAGGTGGACCGCTGGAAGAAAGTTCTTCCGAAGGTTCAATGAACGCGCGCGGGGAAGGGGCGCGAGCCCTCCATGGAGCAGACGATGGAAGAAGAGGTAACATTCGATTCCGACGGCATCCAGCTCGCCGCGACGTTCTACAAGAGTGACACCGCGAAAGGGCGACTGCCCGGAATCGTTCTGGGCCACGGCTTCGCGGGCGCCCGCTATCCCAAAATGGCCCGGCGGCTGGCCGATTTGGGCTATGCGGTCCTGTCGATCGATTTCCGCGGCTATGGGCAAAGTGGGGGCGAACGCGGCCGCGTCATGGCCCGCGAGCAGGTGAGCGACTTCAAGAATTCGGTGACCTATCTGTCGAACCGCCCGGACATCGACGCCGATCGGATCGGGATCATTGGATCCAGTCTTGGCGGCTCGATCGCCATTATGGCGACACCCGAGGATCCGCGAATAAAGTTCTGCGTCGCCGGATGTCCGATTGCGAAAGGCGACACGACCTTTCGCCTTCAGTATGACACCGAGGCCAAGTTCAAGGCGTTTCTCGAACGGGTCGCGCAGGCGAGGGCCAAGGGCGAGAAGCTCGCTCGCTTCGAAATCGTTTTCATTCCGGAAAACCTGCGGTCGAATCTTCCCAAGGGCACGCCGATGGAGTTTTCGCCGGACACCGTCGATGGCTTTCTGTCGTTGAACCCGCTCGAGACGGTATCAAGGATTGCGCCGAGGCCGCTCTTCATCATCCACGCAGAAGACGATCACGTCGTTCCGGTCGAAGATGCGCAAGAGCTTGCGCGGCGCGCGGGCCCCGACTGCAAGCTCGAAATCATCGCCAAAGGCGACCATTTCATTTTCGGCATGGACAGCGTGATCGATTCGATCGCGAACTGGCTCCTGCAGCATCAGCCGCCCGGCAAAGCGGCCTGAACCGCATGCGATATCCGAAATCCGCAGCCTGGCGGGAACTAGAGCCGGCCTGCCGCGATGTCCTCGGCAATCCGGCGTTTGAGGAACGTCACGACCGTTTTGATCCGCGGCACAAACTGCAAGTCTGCGTGGATGCTCAGCCATATCTCCCGGCGTGTCGAGAGGGTATCTCCCATCACTCGCACAAGCGAGGTTTCATCGTTCACGGCAAAACTGGGAAGCATCACAATGCCCATACCGCTGGCGGCAGCCGACATTTGCGAAATCATGCTGTTTGACCGGAAGACCACCGTGCAGTCCCGAATGACGTCATACAGCCAGCGTACGGCGTCCAGTTGAATAAGGTCCTCAATGTAGGTGACGAAGACATGATCGCGCAATTCGCGCTCGGAACGCGGTGTGCCATGCCCGGCCAGATAGTCCGGCGAAGCAAAAAGATATAGCGGGAAATGACCGATCTTTTCCGAAATGAGGCCCTGCCCGGAGGGCTTGAAGAAGCTGAGGAAAATGTCGGCCTCGCGGCGGTTCACATGGATCACCTGCGCAGACGTCACGAGTTCGATCACGAGGTTCGGCGCCGATCGACGGAGATGGGTCAATTGCCTGGCCAGATACAGCGAAGCAATTCCTTCCATCGTGGCGACGCGTACGATGCCGGTTGCAAGCGCATCGGATTTGCTGCCCACCTCGGCGTGGATCGAAATCACGGCGCTCTCGACGGCCTCGGTTCTCGCCAGGAGCCGCTCGCCAAGCTCGTTCAGACGAAAGCCATCGCGCCCCCGCGCGAACAGCGAATGGCCCAGCGAGACTTCCAGTTTCGAGATGCGGCGGCTTACCGTCGAATGATCGAGCCGAAGGCTGCGCGCTGTTTGTGAGATGCTTCCGGTTCTTGCGACGGCGAGGAATATCCGCAAGTCGTCCCAGTCAATCGTGTGGGTCGCTTTCATGGCGTGGAGAATGCGGACATCGGACCTTTCACGGGCATTTGCAGACGTCCTGCAGGTTTGCGAATTCGTCCCGTTGTTGGCTGCATGTGACGAAACCTAACACACATTCTGGAGCATGGTCGATGAGCGCCTTTCCGTCCTTCGTTGCTGCGGCGGTGCATGCTGCGCCGGTTTTCCTCGACAAGGCCGCGACCACCCGGAAGGCCGTCGCCCTGATCAGGGAGGCGGCGACGGCGGGAGCCGAACTGATTGCGTTTCCGGAGAGCTTCATTCCGGCGTTCCCCGTATGGGCTGCCATCTGGGCACCGATCGACAATCATGAGTATTTTGTCCGGATGGCTCAGGAATCCGTCCTGGTCGATGGTCCCGAAATCGAGGCGATCCGGGCCGAGGCAAGGCGGCACGGTGTATTTGTCTCGATCGGATTCAGCGAACGGTCGCCGGTCAGTGTCGGCGGGCTGTGGAATTCGAACATCATCGTCGGGGACGATGGCCGGATTCTCGTGCATCACCGCAAGCTGGTCCCGACCTATTACGAGAAACTTGTCTGGGCATCGGGCGATGGCGAGGGCCTGAAGGTCGCGAGCACCAGGATCGGATCGATCGGCGCGCTGATCTGCGGCGAGAACACCAATCCGCTTGCCCGCTATTCCCTGATGGCACAGGGAGAGCAGATCCATATCTCGACATGGCCAGCCCTATGGCCGACCCGCAGACCGAAGACCGGCGGCAATTTCAACAACCTTGCGGCCAATCGCATCCGCGCCGCCGCGCATTCGTTTGAGGCCAAGGCATTCGGAATCGTCACCGCCGGTTTCATGGACAAGCCGATGCGGGATTTCTTCGTGAGCCGCGACGAGACCGTGGCCGAAATCCTGGACGATACGCCGCGGGCGGCATCGTTCTTTGTCGACCCGACCGGTGAACAGATTTCGGACGCCCTGCAGAACGAGGAGGGCATTGTCTATGCGAAAATCGATCTCAATGCCTGCGTTGAACCCAAACAGTTCCACGACGTCGTCGGTTATTACAACCGCTTTGATATTTTCGACCTCTCGGTCCGCAGGACGCGGCATCGGCCTGCGACGTTCATCGAAGACCATGATGCGTTTCCGGCCGAACAGAACGCGAAGTCCGATGATCGAGGTGCCGTGTCCGCAAGTTCCGACTTGCGCGAAGAGGCAGAGCGCCTCGGGCCCATCCTCGCGGTCGATGGCTGATCGATGACGTGCTTGCGGTCTGCTGCGCGCTGCCGCGGTCCTGCCCAGCTTGTGCCGTCCGCAACCCGCCGCTTGACCGCCGCTTGCGGCCTGTTAAGACTTGTTCCTGTTCCAAGCTGCTGAAAACGGCAAGATTTCGGCTCCGAGGGGAGCCAGCGAGCCGGTTTCGTGCCAAAAACACTGCGATTTCAAGCCGAGGGAGGGACCTCATGGCATCCGTCACGATGACCGTGAATGGCAAGCAGACCAGTGCCGACGTCGATGAACGCACGCTCCTCGTCCAGTTCCTGCGCGAAAATCTGCGCCTGACCGGCACCCATGTCGGCTGCGACACCTCGCAATGCGGGGCCTGCGTAGTCCATGTCGATGGCGTGGCGCGCAAGAGCTGCACCACCTTCGCATGGCAGGTCGACGGGGCGAAAATCACCACCATCGAAGGCGTCGCCAACGGCGCGACCCTGCACCCGATGCAGGAAGCCTTCCGCGAACATCACGGCCTGCAATGCGGCTTCTGCACGCCGGGCATGATCATGGCAGCGATCGATATGGTGAACCGCAAGGGCAACGATCTCGACGACAAGACCATCCGCCATGAACTCGACGGCAATCTCTGCCGCTGCACCGGCTACCACAACATCGTGAAGGCGATCGCGGCCGGCGCCAAGGCCATGGCGAAATAAGGCGATGAAGAAATAAGGATCACGTCTTTTCGGCAATTCGGGAAGGAGTCTGCCATGACTGCCACCGGAATTGGCGCCGCCGTGCGCCGCAAGGAAGACCACCGTTTCATTACCGGCAAGGGCCACTACACCGACGATCACGCGAGACCCGATCAGGTCTTCGCCCATTTCATCCGCTCGCCGCACGCGCATGCAAGGCTGAAGAACATCGACACGTCAGCCGCATCGGCGATGCCGGGCGTGATCGCGATCTGGACCGGCGCGGACTTCGCCAACGACAAGCTTGGGCCGCTGATCTGCGGATGGATGGTCAATTCCAAAGACGGCTCGCCGATGAAGATGGCGCCGCATCCGGCGCTCGCGGCCGGCAAGGTGAGCCATGTCGGCGATGCCTATGCGGTGGTGATTGCCGGGACGCTGGCGCAGGCCAAGGACGCCGCCGAGAAGGTCGTCACCGATTTCGAAGTGCTGCCGGCGGTGATCGATCCGGCGCAGGCGCAAGGCAAGGGCGTGCCGCAGATTCACGAGGTCGCACCCGGCAACACCATCTACAACTGGCATATCGGCGATCCGGCCGCGAACGATGCGGCGATGAAGAAGGCCAGGCACGTGACGCGCCTCGACTTCATCAACAACCGCCTGGTGCCGAACGCGCTCGAGCCGCGCTCGGCGCTCGCCGAATACGATTCCGGCAATGAAAATTTCACGTTGTGGACCACGAGCCAGAATCCGCATGTCGCCCGGCTCGTCATCTCGGCTTTCATCGGGGTCGCGCCCGAGCACAAGCTGCGGGTGATCGCTCCGGATGTGGGCGGCGGCTTCGGCTCGAAAATCTTCATCTATCCGGAAGAGGTCGTGTGCCTGTGGGCCTCGAAGAAGGTCGCGCGTCCGGTGAAGTGGACGGCGGACCGTTCGGAAGCCTTCGTCACCGACGCGCATGGCCGCGATCACGTCACCCATGCCGAACTCGGCTTCGACGAAAACAACAAGATCGTCGGGATGAGGGTGAAGACCATCGCCAATCTCGGCGCGTATATGTCGACCTTCTCGTCGGCGGTGCCGACCTATCTTTACGCCACGCTGCTGTCCGGCCAGTACGACATTCCCTCGATCTATTGCGAGGTGGACTCGGTCTACACCAACACCGTGCCGGTGGATGCCTATCGCGGGGCAGGGCGCCCCGAGGCGACCTTTGTGGTCGAGCGGCTGATGGAAGTCTCCGCGCGCGAGCTCAGTGTCGATCCGGCGGAGCTGCGCAAGAAAAATTTCGTGCGGACCTTCCCCTACCAGACGGTGGTCGCCTCGCTTTATGATGCCGGCGACTACGACGCCTCGCTGGCGAAGGCGATGGAGATCCATGACGCCAAGGGCTTCAAGCAGCGCAAGCGCGACAGCGCAAGGCGCGGCAAGCTGCGCGGCATCGGCTATTCCACCTATATCGAGGCCTGCGGGGTGGCGCCGTCCGCCGTGGTCGGCTCGCTCGGCGCTGGCGTGGGCCTGTGGGAATCCGCCGAGGTGCGGGTGAACCCGACCGGCTCGGTGGAAATCCTCACCGGCAGCCACGCGCATGGGCAGGGCCACGAGACCACCTTCGCGCAGCTCGTCTCGGACCGGCTCGGCATCCCGATCGACAATGTCACGATCGTGCATGGCGACACCGACAAGGTGCAGTTCGGCATGGGCACCTATGGCTCGCGCTCCGGCGCGGTCGGGATGTCGGCGATCGTCAAGGCGCTCGACAAGGTCGAGGCCAAGGCGAAGAAGATCGCCGCGCATCTCCTTGAAGCCGCCGAAGGCGATATCGAGTTCAGGGACGGCAAGTTCAGCGTTGCCGGCACCGACAAGTCGATCGGGTTCGGCGATCTCGCGCTGCAGGCCTATGTCGGGCACAAGTTCCCGACGGCTGAGATCGAGCCGGGGCTGAAGGAAAGCGCGTTCTACGACCCGACCAACTTCACCTTCCCGGCGGGCTGCCACATCTGCGAGCTCGAGGTCGATCCCGATACCGGCGCGGTGACCATCGACAAATGGACCGCGGTCGACGATTTCGGCACCATCATCAATCCGATGATCGTGGAAGGCCAGGTGCATGGCGGCATCGCGCAAGGGGTCGGCCAAGCGCTGCTGGAACACGCCGTCTATGACAGCGACGGGCAGCTCGTGTCAGGTTCGTTCATGGATTACGCCATGCCGCGCGCCGAAAATTTTCCGACCTTCGAGGTCGGCATGACCAAGACTGTCTGCCCGTCCAATCCGCTCGGCATCAAGGGTTGCGGCGAGGCCGGCGCGATTGCCGCTCCCGCCGCGGTCATGAATGCCATCACCAACGCCATCGGCACCGAACAGATCGACATGCCGGCGACGCCGGCCGCGGTCTGGCGCGCGCTGCAGCAAACCGCGCCCGCTCGCGCCGCCTGATATTCAAGGGGAAAAGACGATGTACGCATTCAAGATCGAGCGCCCGACGAGCGTAAAACAGGCGGTGTCGCTGCTCGCCAACGAGGACGCCAAGCTACTCGCCGGCGGCCATTCGCTGATCCCGGTGATGAAGCAGCGGCTGGCCGCGCCGAAGGTGCTGGTCGATCTGTCGAAGATCGAAGGCCTGTCCGGCATCGAGGTGACGCCGCGCACCGTCACCATCAAGGCGATGACGAAGCATCGCGACGTCGCCAATTCGAAAGAGCTGCTCGAGGTCATGCCCGCGCTCGCCAGCGTCCCGGACTCGATCGGCGATCCGCATGTGCGCGGCGCCGGCACCATCGGCGGCTCGGTCGCCAACAACGATCCGAATGCGGATTATCCGGCCGCAGTACTCGGCCTGGGCGCCACCATCGTCACCAACAAGCGCAAGATCGCGGCCGACGATTACTTCAAGGGCATGTTCGAGACCGCGCTGGAGCCCGACGAGATCATCACCGAGATCACGTTCCCGATCGTGAAGAAGGCGGCCTATATGAAGTTCAAGCACCCGGCCTCGGGCTTTGCGCTGGTCGGCGTGTTCGTGTCGAAGCGCTCTTCGGAGATCCGTGTGGCGGCGACGGGGGCAGGCGCGAACGGCGTGTTCCGCGTGCCGCAATTCGAAGAGGCGCTCAAGAAGCGCTTTGCGCCGAAATCTCTGGAAGGCGTCGCGCTGTCTGCCGACGGCATGAATGCCGACATCCACGGCTCGGCGGAATATCGCGCGCATCTGGTCGGCGTGATGGCGCGTAGAGCTGTGGCGGCCGCCAACGAGCGGGGCGGCGAGGAGGAGTAGTTCTTCAGCTTCGTTGTGCGCGAGAAACGTCGCCGCGCATTCAGTGGATTCCCTCCCCCCTTGCGGGGGAGGGTTAGGGAGGGGGGTAAGCCACGAGGTTCGGCGTTGTGGTTTACCCCCCTCCCGACCGCCTTCGCTTTCAGCTGCGGCGGTCGACCTCCCCCGCAAGGGGGGAGGTGAAGAGGAATATGCGGCCCGTTACGACGAAACAGCGAGCGGTTCGCCAGCTAGCTCCGCGTCCGTCTCCAGCTCGCTCAGCAAATCCCGCAAGTTCAGCGGTTCGGTCTTCATTCTGATTCCGCCATCGGCGTCGCGCGGCCATTGCTCGCGCGGGCGGTCCCAGTACAGCTCCACGCCATTGTCGTCGAAGTCGCGAAGATAGAGCGCCTCGCTCACCCCGTGGTCGCTCGCGCCGTCGAGCATGATCCCGGCATCCACGAGCCGACGCAGCGCGTCGGCCAGAAGCCTTCGGGTCGGGTACAGGATCGCGAGGTGATAGAGACCGGTGGCGCCCGGAGCCGGCGGCTGTCCACCGCGGCTTTCCCAAGTGTTGAGCGCGATGTGATGATGATAGCCGCCGGCCGACATGAATACCGCGCCGGGGCGGCGGTAGGTCTCCTCGAAACCGAGCACGTCGCGGTAGAATGGCAGAGCCCGCTCGAGGTCGGCGACCTTCAGATGCACATGGCCGATCCGGACACCCGGATCGATCGGATGGGCGGGCATCTGGGACATGGCTGCTTCCTTGGCTGTGGCGTTCACGACGCGGGGAACCGCGCCTATATGTAGGCTGGACGCTGTGCCGGGCAAGCTGGCATAGCTGGTCATTCCGGGGCGCAGCGAAGCTGCGAGCCCGGAATCCATAGGCGCAGCGAAGCTGCGAGCCCGGAATCCATACGCCCGGTTGTGATTATGGATTCCGGGCTCGTCCGCCTGCGGCGGCCGCCCCGGAATGACGAGATCATTGAGGTTGCCCTTTGACCAATACCGCCCCACGCGCCGTTCCATCCTCCATCGACGACACCCTGAAGCTCCTGACCGCCGGGCATTATGTCGGCGACCGGTCGCTGGCGACCGTGCTGTTCCTCGCGCTGAGAATGGGACGTCCGCTATTCCTCGAAGGCGAGGCCGGCGTCGGCAAGACCGAGATTGCAAAGGTCCTGAGCGAGACGCTCGGCCGAAAGCTGATCCGGTTGCAATGCTACGAGGGGCTCGATGTTTCGGCTGCGGTCTATGAATGGAACTATGCCGCGCAGATGATCGCGATCCGGCTCGGCGAGGCCGAGGGCAATACCGACCGCGGGCGACTGGAGGACGATGTGTTCTCCGAGCGCTTCCTGATCAAGCGGCCGCTCCTGCAGGCGCTGGAGCCCGACACCGCCGGAGCGCCGGTGCTGCTGATCGACGAACTCGATCGCACCGACGAGGCCTTCGAGGCATTTCTGCTCGAAGTGCTCGCCGATTACCAGGTCACGATCCCCGAACTCGGCACGGTCACGGCGCCGCATCCGCCAATCGTCATCATCACCTCGAACCGCACCCGAGAAATCCATGACGCGCTGAAGCGCCGCTGCCTCTATCACTGGGTCGGCTATCCGGACGCCGAGCGCGAACTTGCGATCGTGCGCACCAAGGTGCCGGGCATCGCCGAGAAGCTGTCGGCCGAGATCGTCCATTTCGTGCAAAGACTGCGCAAGATGGAGTTGTTCAAGGCACCGGGCGTTGCCGAAACGCTCGACTTTGCGACCGCGCTCTCGGAACTCGACGTGGTGGCGCTCGATCCGGCGACGGTGTCGGACACGCTCGGTGTGCTGCTCAAGTATCAGGACGACATCGCGCGGCTCGACGGCACCAGGGTCAAGGAATTGCTGGACGACGTGCGCGCGCAGATGAAGGCGGCGGAGTGATCAGGGACATGCGTGAGCCGGTGCCTCACGGTGTCGTCCCCGCGAAAACGGGGACCTATATTCCAGAGTGGTGGTTATGGGTCCCCGCTTTCGCGGGGACGACCAACAATGAATGACGCGCTAGCGACATCCGAAACACCCGGCCGGCTCGCCGAGAACATCGTGTATTTCGCGCGTGCGCTGCGCGCTGCGGGCATTCCGGTTGGGCCCGGCTCGGTGATGGATGCGCTGGAAGCGCTGCGCACGGCCGGGATTACCACGCGCGACGATTTCTACTGGACGCTGCATGCGGTATTCGTGAAGCGACACGAGCACACGATTCTGTTCGATCAGGCTTTCACGGTCTTCTTTCGCAAGCGCGCCTATTTCGATCAGCTGATGGCGATGATGTTGCCGCAGACCGTGCCGCAGCCGGACAATGCGCCGCCGCCACCCGCCGCCAAGCGCGTGCTCGACGCGATGTTCAAGAGCCACCAGAAGCCGCAGGAGGAGAAGAAGAAAGAGGTCGAGATCGACGCGCGCCTCACCGTCTCCGATCGCGAGGTGCTGGAGAAGAAGGACTTCGCGCAGATGTCAGCGGCCGAGATCGCGGAGGCGAAGCAGGCGATCGCGAAGCTCGTGCTGCCGCTCGACGAGGTAAAGACAAGACGGCTCCGGCCGTCGCGCCACGGTCACATGATCGACCTGCGCCGCACGCTGCGCTCCAGCATGAAGGCGGGTGGGGCGGTGATCGACCTGAAATATCTCGGCCCCAAAACCCGACAGCCGCCGATCGTGGCGCTGCTCGACATTTCCGGCTCGATGAGCCAGTACACGCGGCTGTTCCTGCATTTTCTGCATGCAGTCACCGACAACCGCAAGCGAGTCTCCACCTTCCTGTTCGGCACGCGGCTGACCAATGTCACGCGGGCGTTGAAGCAGAAGGACCCCGACGAGGCACTGGCGGCCTGTTCCGGCGGGGTGCTGGACTGGTCCGGCGGTACGCGTATTGCCCCGTCCTTGGCAGCTTTCAACCGGCAATGGAGCCGTCGCGTGCTGGGGCAGGGCGCGGTGGTGCTGCTGATCACCGACGGGCTGGAGCGCGAACCCGGCGACCAGCTCGGCTTCGAGATGGACCGCCTGCACCGCTCCTGCCGCCGGCTGATCTGGCTCAATCCGTTGCTCCGGTTCGAGGGCTTCGAGGCCAAGGCCGGCGGCATCCGGATGATGCTGCCGCATGTTGACGAACTGCGACCGATCCACAATCTCAATGCGATGAAGGACCTGTGCCGGGCGCTGTCGGCCGACGGCGACGGCAAGGCCGAAGCGAAGTACTGGTTGAACAAGGTGGCGTAAGAGCGAATAGAGAGTAGCGAATAGCGAGTAGTGTACGAGAATTTGCCGCGACCGTGTTCTACTATTCGCTACTCCCTATTTCGCTATTCGCCAGGTCAGGAGACAGTGCCCATGACAAAGCAATCATTGGCCACAGACGAGGACATCCTGAAAGCCGCCGAGGACTGGCGGAAGGCCGGCAAGGGCGTTGCGCTCGCCACCGTGGTCGAGACCTGGGGTTCGGCGCCGCGGCCGGTCGGCTCCAATCTGGTGATCGACGAGGAGGGAAATTTCCTTGGGTCGGTCTCGGGAGGCTGTGTCGAGGGCGCGGTGGTGACCGAGGCGATCGATGTGATCGGCAGCGGGAAGCCGAAGACGCTGGAATTCGGCGTCGCCGACGAGACCGCCTGGAAGGTCGGACTGTCCTGCGGCGGCACGATCCGCGTTTATGTGGAGAAGGTGGATTAGTGACTGCGTACACAACTCTCGTGTCCCGGATGCAATGCAGCGCGAAGCGGTGCATTGCTGATCCGGGACCTATGTTAGTAGTTTGTAGGTCCCGGTTCTGCGGCGCATCACTGCGTGCTGCGCCGCCCGGGACACGAGTGATACCGCGATGAAGCTCTCCATCCTCTCCGCCCTCAACACCGAACGCGCCAACCGACGCGCGGCGGTGATCGTGACCGATGTCGCAAGCGGTGAGCAGCGGCTGGTGAAGGGCGCCGATGTCTTCCATGACCCACTGAAGGACCTGATCGAGAAGCATCTCCGCAGCGGCAAGAGCGGCATGGAGGAGACGCCAGCCGGCAGGGTGTTCCTCACCGTCCATGTGCCACCGGCAAGGCTCGTCATCACCGGCGCAGTCCATATCAGCCAGGCGCTGGCGCCGATCGCGAAGCTGCTCGGGTACGACGTGACCATCGTCGATCCGCGCACCGCCTTCGCGACGCCGGAGCGTTTCCCGGACATTCCCGTCATCGCGCAATGGCCGGACCAAGCGCTGCCGCCGCTGAACATCGACAGATTCACCGCCTTCGTCGCGCTCACGCACGATCCGAAGATCGACGATCCGGCGCTCCTGCACGCGCTGTCGAAGGAGTGTTTCTATATCGGCGCGCTGGGGTCGCGGAAGACACACGGGCGAAGGGTCGAACGGCTGAAGGCACAAGGGATCGGCGACAACGAGATCGCGCGCATCCATGCGCCGATCGGGCTCGATATCGGCGCAGTATCTCCGCCCGAGATCGCAGTCTCGATCATGGGCGAGATCACGGCGCGGCTCCGCCAATCACCGGAGAAGGCCGCATGAAATTCGGGCCTTTTTCACCCGACGACGCTTTGGGCGCCACCGCCGTGCACACGATCCGGGAGGGTGCGCTGGTGCTGAAGAAGGGCACGGTGATCACGCCGTCGCATGTCGCGGCGCTGAAGGCGGCGGGCATCGCGAGCATCGTGGTGGCACGCCTCGATCCGGGCGACGTGTCGGAAGACGATGCGGCTGCGGCCATCGCCTCCGCGGTGTCGGGCGAGGGCGTGCGGGCGGACAAGGCCTTTACCGGCCGCTGCAATCTGTTCGCGGATGCAGCCGGCGTGCTGGTGGTCGATCGCGAACGGATCGACGACCTCAACCGGATCGACGAGGCGGTCACGGTCGCGACCCTGCCGGCCTACAAGCCGGTGGTGGAGGGCGAGATGATCGCGACCGTAAAGATCATCCCGTTCGCGGTCCCCGGCGATGTCTACACGCAAGCGATGCGAACGGTTGAGTCGGCAAAGGCGCTGGTGCGGGTGGCGCCCTACAGAATCAGGAAAGTCGGCATTGTGTCGACGCTGCTTCCCGGACTGTCGCCCAAGGTGGTCGAGAAGACGCTGAAGATCACCGAGGAGCGGCTGGCGCCCGCCGGTGCCCGTATCGTCGCAGAGCGCCGTGTGCCGCACGATCAGGCCCAGCTCGCTGCTGCGATCAAGGACGTTCAGCGGGCGGGGGCGGAGCTTGTGATCGTGTTCGGCGCCTCCGCCATCGCCGACAGACGCGATGTCATCCCGGCTGCGATCGAGGCGGTCGGCGGCAAGATCGAGCATTTCGGCATGCCGGTGGATCCCGGCAACCTGATGCTGATCGGCCAGGCCAACGGGCGCCCGGTGCTCGGTGCGCCGGGCTGCGCGCGCTCGCCGAAGGAGAATGGCTTCGACTGGGTGCTGATGCGGCTGCTCGCCGGGTTGCCCGTCACGCGCGCGGATATCACCGGCATGGGTGTCGGCGGCCTGCTGATGGAGATCGTGACGCGTCCGCAACCGCGCGACGAGCCGGTGATCGAGAAGAGCGGTCGCTTCGCCGCCCTCGTGCTCGCGGCCGGACGCTCGACCCGGATGGGAGGACCGAACAAACTCTTGGCGCAGGTGACCGGCAAGCCGCTGGTCCGGATCGCGGCCGAAGCTGCGCTCGCCTCGAAGGCGCGGCCGGTGGTCGTCGTAACCGGCCACCAAAGCGAGACCATCGCAGATGCTCTGCGCGACCTTCCGCTGCAAATCGCCCATAATCGGGATTTCGCCGATGGTCTGTCGACCTCGCTGCGCACTGGTCTTTCCGCTCTGCCGGACGATGTCGACGGCGCGGTGGTGATGCTGGCCGACATGCCGCAGGTCGATAGCGCGCTGATCGACCGGCTGATTTCGGCCTATGATTCGGAGAAGGGCGCACTTATCGCGGTGCCGGTGATCGACGGCAAGCGCGGCAATCCGGTGCTGTGGTCGCGGCGCTTTTTCCCCGAATTGATGTCGCTGTCCGGAGACGTGGGTGCGCGCTATCTCATTGAAAAATATAGCGAGGCAGTCGCAGAAGTGCCGGCTTCCGGCGCCGGCGCGCTCACCGATGTCGATACTCCCGAGGCGCTCGACGCCGTGAAGGCCGAACTCGAACGCGGCTGAGCGGCCTTGGCCGCTGACGAATGCGTGATCGCTCGCCGCGTTCACGCGAAAAAAGCGCTCTCCCTGAACCTCCCGCACAGACGGTCCGACCAACCGGCAGTTGAACGCTGCGAGAGGACCGTACATGCGCACGAGGTCGCACGGGATTCAGCACAACCTGCTCGATAAGACCGGCGACGCCGGCATTGCGGATGCCGATCCGGTGCTGTTCCCGCAGATCGAGGTGATCGGCGGCAACCCGCTCGCAATTCTTCCGGATTTTGAAGTCGTCAACCGGGCAGAGCGCGCTGTGCAAGAGGCGCGCGCAATCGGCCAATGGCATCTCAGCAACACCGGTGCGGGCTTTGACCTGAACATAGTCGAGGCGTGGCGCGACTATAGCGGCCGCGGCGTGACGGTCGCGATCTTCGACGATGGCGTTGAAGCCGGCCATCCCGATCTTGCTCGCAACTACGACGCCAGCCTGGAGATCACGGGAAACAACGCGGCACCGGACGGCACCGGCGCCGATGCAAGCGGAAATCCGCGCGATCCGCATGGGACCGCCGTTGCCGGCATCGTTGCGTCAGCGCTGGACGGCAACGGGACTGTCGGGGTGGCGTTCGGCGCTACGATTGTATCGGTCGACAGGGAGGGCCTGAGCGATGCCGCTGAGTCGCTCTTGATGCAGGAACTGGACCGCTTCGATGTGGTCAATTGCAGCTTTGGCAACTACGAGCCCTTCCGGGAAGGGCCGGACGGTTCATTTGCGGAAGGACTAGCACAAGCGGTCAAGCTCGGTCGCGATGGTCTCGGGACCATCGTCGTCAAATCGGGGGGGAACGCGCGAGCCCTGAGAGAGGACACCGGCGGAACGATCGACGACGTCTATGCGGACGACGGCAACACTTCGCTGTTCGTCAATTCGCGCTACACGCTCGACGTTGCGAACGTCGACCGTGACGGTGACGTGGCCTCGAGCAGCACACCCGGTGCGAATCTTCTGGTGTCGGCGTTTGGCAGCGGCGGAATCGTCACCACCGACCGAGTCGGCATGAACGGCTACAACACCAACCGGAGCGTCGTTCCGGGCGGAGCGTTGAGCGGCGACTATGCCAGCGATTTTGGCGGCACGTCCGCCGCGGCCCCTATGGTGTCCGGCATCGTCGCGCTCATGCTGGAAGCCAATTCCGATCTCGGCTGGCGCGACGTGCAGAGCATCCTCGCGCTGTCCGCACGCCATGTCGGCGATCCGGTCGGTGTCCAGCCGGTGTACGCCCCTATCACACCTCCCGGGACGCCGGCTGAGTTCGCAAAGTACGCTTGGGGTTTCAACCGCGCCGATAACTGGAACGGCGGCGGGATGCATTTCTCGAACGACTACGGCTTCGGTCTCGTCGATGCGCACGCAGCCGTACGCCTCGCCGAGACCTGGGCGGCTTGGTCGACCTCAAGCAACGAGAAGTTGGCTGGGGGGAGTTGGAACAGCAAGAAGGCGGCGACGATCGCCGATGGTTTGCCGGGCCAGCAGCTTGCGAACGAATTCCGCTTCAAAGTCGGCGGGAGCATCGATATTGAAAGCATCCAGCTCACGCTTGCGATCGACCATCCGCGCATGAGCGATCTGCTCATTGAGCTCAGGTCGCCGGAGGGCACCACGAGCATTCTCCTGGACCGTGCCGGCCTCGGCGGGGCCGATGTGATGGCTCCCTATGGCGGCCTGGTGCTGACCAGCAATGCATTCCGCGGCGAGATCAGCAAGGGCGAATGGTTCGTTCGTATCCGCGACGCCAACACGGGCCTGACCGATGACGGGAAAGCCAGCGTTGGCAGTGTCGCGAGCGTGCAATTGACCGCGTTCGGTTCGCAACCGCTGGTCAACGACGTGTATTTCTATACCGACGAGTTTGCGGCGATGAAAGCCATCGATCCCGCGCGGACCGAACTGCGCGACACTGACGGCGGGCTCGACACCATCAATGCCGCGGCAGTGTCACACGATGTCACGCTCGATCTCAACGCCGGAGCGTGGAACTTCATCGGGAGCAGCTACTTCACGATGGCCGCGAAGACTGTCATCGAACACGCAAAGGGCGGGGACGGAAACGACACGATCACGGGTAACAGCGCCACGAACGAACTGCACGGAAATCGCGGAGACGACATCCTGCGCGGCAAGGCCGGAAGCGATTATCTGTTTGGGGGCGAAGGCAATGATATCCTGACCGGCGGCGCCAAGGGGGATTGGCTCAACGGCGGGGACGGATTCGACTTCGCAAGCTATCAGGATGCCACATCCGCGGTGGTGGTCAATCTCGCCGACGTCAAGCGCAATACCGGCGACGCCAAGGGTGACACCTTCATCAGCATCGAGGGCGTGCTCGGATCGTCCTTCGCCGATTCGCTTTACGGCGACGCCGGGAACAACGAGCTGCGCGGCGAGGATGGCAACGACTATCTCGACGGCGGGGTCGGCGCCGACACGATGAAGGGCGGACGCGGCAACGACGGCTACGTCGTCGATCATTCCGGCGATCGCGTGATCGAACTGGCGGGGGAGGGCACCGACGTCGTCTACACGACACTGACGAGCTATGGGCTCACGGATCACGTCGAGAATCTGACCTTCCGCGGCAATGGCAATGTCGCCTTCCACGGCGTCGGCAATGCCGGAGACAACGCGATCAGCTCGGGCTACGGCGACGATCTGCTCGAAGGCGGTGCCGGCAACGATACCCTGACAAGCTACGGCTATCTTCTCGGCGCCTACATGAGCGGCAATGACACCCTCGACGGCGGGGCGGGCGACGACACGATGAGCGGCGGCGACGGGAGTGATATTTTCCTGTTCGCCGACAATTGGGGCAACGATGTCATCACCGACTTCGCGATCGGCACCGACGTTCTGAACATGTTCGCGGTGTCCGGGCTCACGGACTTTGGACAGCTCTTCATCACGGACGTGAGCGGCAGCACCCGGATCGCTTATCTTGGCAACACGATCACCCTCAATGGTGTGAATTCGATCTCTCTCATGGCCTCGAGCTTCCTTTTCGCCGCTCCTCCGGCCGAGCAATCGTTCGACGGCACCGCCTTCTGGGGCGGAACGATTTCCGGCGGTGCGGGGATTGATACGGTATCCTACGCTACGGCCAGTCACGCTATTTATGTCGATTTGCAGCTCGGGATCGCGCGCGGCGGCGCGCATTCGGCGCAACTCGTCTCGATCGAAAACATCACCGGTGCCGCCGATTTCGCGAATGACCTCACCGGCGACGCCGGCGACAATATCCTGGTCGGAGGCAGTCTGGGCGACTGGCTGCGCGGTCGCGACGGCAACAACATGCTCGACGGCAGAGGCGGATACGACGTGGTCGATTATTCCTACGATCACCATCTCGCCGGCGTCAGCGTCGACCTCATGGCCGGCAAGGCTGTGCATTTTACCGGAACCGACACGTTGATCGGTATTGAGCAGGTCCAACTCACGAAATTCGACGATGTCTGCGTCGGTAGCGATCTGTCAGACGCCATCCTCAGCTTTGATGGCAATGACCGCCTGTTCGGAAATGGCGGTATTGATGTGATCGACGCGCGCGACGGAGACGATTTCCTCGATGGCGGCGCCGACATGGACTATCTGTATGCCGGCGCCGGCAACGACACGGTATATGGCGGCGAGGGGGATGACTTCATCGTCGGCGAGGCCGGCATCGACACGCTGATTGGCGGCGCGGGCGCGGACAAGTTCGTGTTCTTCTCCGCGGCTGAAGGCGGTGACGTGATCCAGGACTTCACGAGCGGAGAAGACCAGATATGGCTGTCAGGCTATCACTTCGGTTTCACGCCGGGAACCCTTGCCAATGCAGGCGTCGATTTCGTGACCGGTGCAGCCGCTACGGCGCATCGTGCGACGGTCATATTCGACGCTTCCACCAGCACAGTGCTGTTCGACGCGGATGGCGCGGGTGGGGCGGCGGCCGCTGTCCTGGCGCATCTGCAGGCCGGTGTGAATCTTCAAGCGGCCGATGTCTTTGTCATGTGAAGGGCGGGCATCCCCATCGGAAGCTAATTCCGGAGGCGAGCGGTCGTACTGCACCTTAGCCTCACGGCTTGCAGAGCGCGGCGGCTGCCAAGTTCGGAGCCTTGCCTATGATCGAGCGAAAAACCCTGCCATAATGCTTTGATTTATTTCGTTTTTTAAACTCACCTGCTCGTGTGGCAGATCCCGCTTGCATCCGTTCAGCAGCAGGATTATGACTGACCAGTCAGTCATTCAGTCATTGTGGTGAGCTTGATGGCCACGCGGACCAGCAAAAAGTCGCTACCCTCGCGCGAACGCGCCGGGGTGCCGGCGCCTCGGGCCGAGGGGCAAGCGGCGGCCCAGAGGGAAAAGCCGCGCAGTGCGCGCGAGGTGCGCAGCGCCGCGCGGCGCGAGGCGATCCTCGCCGCGGCGCTGGACGAGTTCTCGGCGCAAGGCTTCGCCGCGGCACGGCTGGACGATGTGGCGAAGCGGGCCGGCGTCGCGAAGGGAACGATCTATCTCTATTTTGCCGACAAGGAGACGCTGTTTCAGGAACTGGTGCGCTCCATGCTGACTCCGGTGATCGGAAAGTTCGAGGCCCTCGCATTGATCGACATTCCGTTCTCCGACCTGGCCGAGCGATTGGTCGATGTGGCGGTCCGCGAGGTTTTCAATTCGCGACGCAAGGACATTATCCGGCTGATCATTTCGGAAGGCCCGCGATTTCCGGCGATTGCGGAGTTCTATTACCGCGAAGTGCTGAGCCGGGTATTCTCTGCGTTGCAACAGATCCTGCAGCGTGCCTTCGATCGCGGCGAAATCCGCCATCGCGGGCTCGTTGCGTTTCCGCAACTTCTGGCCGCGCCAGTGCTGGTCGGAATCGTTTGGACCAGCCTGTTCGACAAGCAGGCACCGCTCGACGCGCGCGCCATGCTGAAAGCCCATGTCGATATTCTTCTGGATCGCGGGAGCGAGTCATGACCAGGTCAACGGTGATCGGCTGGCGACCGCTACGACTGTGCTTGCTGGCAATCTTGATGCTCGTGACCGGCTGCAGCAGCGGGAGCGACACCTTGATGCAGGGCTGGATCGAGGGCGACTTCATATTCGTCAGCCCGGACGAGCAGGGGCGCATCGAGCAGATGCTGGTGCGTCAGGGCGATGCGGTGAAAATGGGTGAGCTCCTGTTCGTACTCGACACCGAATTGCAGGAAGCGGAACTTGGCGTCGCCGAGGCGACGCTCGCGAATGCAAAACAGGCCTTCGACCGCGCCCAGCAGCTTCTGAAGAGCGGCTCGGGCACGCAGAAGGATTTCGACGTCACGCAGGCGCTGTATCGCGAAGCGCAGGCGCGGCTGGCTGCTGCGAAGACAAGACTGACCCGGCGGCGCGGCCTCAGCCCCGTCACGGGCCTGGTGCAGCAGGTTTATTATCGCGCGGGCGAAACGGTGCCGGCCAGCCGTCCGATCGTCTCGCTGCTGCCGCCGGGCAATGTGAAGGTGCGATTCTATGTGTCTGAACCGATGCTGGCGCGGCTAGCCATCGACGACCCGATCAACTTCTCCTGCGACGGCTGCCCGGCCGGAATGACCGGCAAGATCAGCTTCATTTCGCAATATGCCGAATACACCCCGCCGGTGATCTATTCCCAGCAGGAACGCCACAAGCTGGTCTATCTGATCGAGGCGATGCCCAATGATCCGAGCGCGTTGCGTGTCGGGCAGCCGGTCGACGTTACCATCATGCCGCGAGCCGAAAAGAAATGACGAGCGATCCCGGCATCGCCATCGACGTGCGCGGCCTGACCAAGGCGTTCGGCAGCCGCGTGGTGGTGCGCGACCTGTCGATGCAGGTCAAGAAGGGCACGATTTACGGCTTCCTCGGGCCGAACGGATCGGGCAAGACCACGACCATCCGCATGCTCACCGGACTGCTCACGCCCGACAAGGGCGACGGTACCTGTCTCGGCTACGACATCCGCACCCAGGCCGACCAGATCAAGCTGCGCGTCGGTTACATGACGCAGCGCTTCAGCCTGTATCAGGATCTGTCGGTACGAGAGAACCTGGAATTCGTCGCGCGGCTTCATTTGATGAAGGATCCCGCGAGGGCGGCGTGCGACATGATCGCGCGGCTCGGGCTGAAGGGCCGCGAGGAACAGCTTGCCGGCGAATTGTCCGGGGGCTGGAAGCAGCGACTGGCGCTCGGGGCTTGCACGCTGCCGAGCCCGCAGCTTCTGCTGCTCGACGAGCCGACCGCCGGCGTCGATCCGAAAGCGCGGCGCGAATTCTGGGATGAGATTCATGCACTTGCGGCGGAGGGGCTGACCGTGCTGGTCTCGACCCATTACATGGATGAAGCCGAGCGCTGTCACGAGATCGCGTATATCGCCTATGGCGAGCTGCTGACGCATGGCTCCGTGGATGCCGTGGTAAGGCAGGCCGGGCTGACCACCTACGATGTCAGCGGTCCCGACGTGAACGCGCTGCTGCACGAATTGCAGAACAAGCCCGGCGTGGACATGGTCGCGCCGTTCGGCAACAGCCTGCATGTTTCCGGCCGCGATGCCGCGGGTCTGGCGACCGCGATCAAACCCTATCGCGATCGGCCGGGCCTGACCTGGAAGACGTCCGAGCCGACGCTCGAAGATGTATTCATCGACCTGATGAGCCGCGCCAAGGATAATTTCCAATGAGCGCTCCCGTCCCGTCCGGCGCCAGAGTTTCGCGATGGACCGCGTTCTGGCGCCGTACCGGAGCGATGCTGATCAAGGAATTCATCCAGCTGCGGCGCGACCGGGTGTCGTTTGCGATGATCGTGATGATTCCGTTGATGCAGCTCGTCCTGTTCGGGTATGCGATCAACACCACCCCGCGAAACCTGCCGACCGCCGTGTTACTGCAGGAGCACAGCGACTTGGGCCGTTCGGTGCTGAAGGCGCTGCAGAACACCCGTTATTTCAAGGTCACGCATCAGGTTGAGGACGAAGCCGAATTCGACCGGCTGCTCGCCTCTGGAACGGTGCTGTTCGGCGTGGAAATCCCGCGCGGCTTCGAGCGTGCGATCCGGCGCGGCGAAGGTCCGTCGTTGCTGGTTGCAGCCGACGCTACCGACCCGGTCGCGTCCGGCACCGCGCTGGGTGCGCTTGGACAGGTGGTCCGTACGGCGCTGCAGAATGATCGCGGGCTGCCGGTCGGCGGGCAGCCGCTGTTCGAGTTTCGCACCCATGCGCGCTACAATCCGGCCGCGGAGACCGCGCTCAACATCGTGCCGGGCCTCGTCGGTACCATCCTGACCATGACGATGCTGATCTTCACCGCGCTTTCGGTGACGCGCGAGATCGAGCGCGGCACGATGGAAGCGCTGCTGGCGATGCCGACCACGCCGGTGGAGATCATGCTTGGCAAGATCATCCCGTATGTGTTCGTGGGGTTCGTCCAGGCTTCGCTGATCGTGAGCACCGGGGTATTTCTGTTCCATGTGCCGATCTACGGCAGCCTTTTCCTTCTGGCGGCGCTGTCGACGCTGTTTATCGCCGCCAATCTGTCGATCGGCTACACTTTCTCGACGGTGGCACAGAACCAGTTGCAGGCGATGCAGATGTCGATGATGTTCTTCCTTCCGAACATCCTCCTCTCGGGGTTCATGTTTCCGTTCGCCGGCATGCCGTCCTGGGCGCAATGGATCGGAGAAGCGCTGCCGCTGACGCATTACATCCGGATCGTGCGGGCGATCATGTTGAAGGGAGCGACCATCGAGAACCTGCGCTACGACTCGGTCGCGTTGTTCGTGCTGATGCTGATCGCGATGACGATCGCTGTCACGCGGTTCAGGCGCACCCTGGATTAGCTACCGGCGCGCATGCAATCCGATCCTGGCATAGTAGCCATCGCGATCGTCCGAGTCCGTTGCCCAGCCCGCGGCCGCCGACCACTCGACCCAGGCGAAGCGAAGGCCGGTGATGTGCAGTCCGACGCGGAATTGCTGGTAGGTATCGCGGCTTGCAAAGCCGCCGACTTCCGGGCCGAGATAAAAGGCATCGGCGATGCGCCACCCGAAGGCCGCGCGTCCGGCAAAGCTCGGCCCGATCGACGTTACCGTAGCGTCGGCTGCGATCATCGTTGCCGCCGTCGGTTCGTGCCAGAACTCGACCGCCCCGCGGATGCCGGCATGCCCGCCATTGAGGTCGCTGCCCGGGTCATACGGCGACGTCCGGTGATGCTGCAAATCGAGCCCGGCGAAGACAGTCACGAAGGTCTTGTTGTGAACGAAGCGCCAGCCCGGGAGAACAAAGCCGGTAAATTGCGTGCCGGTCACGACTGCGTCGTCAAGGGCGCCGGATCGGTACTGATAGGAGCCTCTCCCGATCAGCGCCTTGAACGTGAATCCGCCGCGGTCGAGTCCGTCCGGCGACCAGAGCATTCCCCCATGCGTGAAGCTTCCGTGGCGCCAGAGATCGGTGCCGGTGAAAAAGAGAAAGGTATCATCGTTGCGCGCGAACTCGTCGGCGTGCGCATCGGAACTCGGCAACCATGCTATCGCCGCGGCGAACAACCCCGCGAGCACGCCACGCACGCTGACCATTTAAAGCAACCCGCAACAGGACTGGGACCTCGGCCCGGTATGATGCTACGCGCGGCAATTCCAGGTTGCAACCTTCAGCCCCGAAACATCTTGCGCGGGGATTCCCCGAAGCTGCGCCGCACCATCGCCGAGAATGCGCTTGGGCTCGCATAACCGACCGCCAAGGCCACCCTCCCGACCGGCTCGCCCGCGGACAGCCGTGCAAGTCCGTCGATTGCGCGCAGGCGTGAGCGCCATTCGTTGAAGCTGAACCCGGTTTCGCTCCGGAACAGCCGTGCGAGAGTACGACGGCTAGCGCCGGCCTTCTGTGCCCATTCGTCGAGATCGCCGGCGGCATCGGGCCGTTCCAGCAGCGCGCGTGCGACGCGGATGGCACGGGCATCCCGCGGCATCGGCAGATGCATCTTGCGCTCCTGCATCCGTGCGAGTTCCGCAAGCATTAGGTTCGCAATCATTCCGCCGCGACCAGCCTCGTCATAGTCCAGCGGTTCATCCAGGACGGCGAGGATGAGCTCGCGCAACAGCCCCCCGATCTCCACCAGCATCGGACCTGCGGGAAGCCTTTTGCAGGCATCCGGATCGATATAGATCGTTCGCATTTCCAGTGTGCTGCGCACGGTCAGACTGTGCGGAAAGGCTGGCGGCATCCAGAGCGCAAGTGCCGGCGGAACGATCCAGGCCGCGTCCGACGTCTCGATTCGCATGGTGCCCGACACGGCATGGAGAAGCTGCCCGCGCTTGTGCAGGTGGAGCGGGACGTGATCTCCTCCGGGATACGTCTTGGCCATGGCTCCGACCACGCGCGGAGCGTCGTCGCGGTTGTTGCGATATTCAGGCGGCATCGCCGTGTTCCAAGTGTGGCCCGATCAAGACGATAATCGACCTAACATCGCCATCGGGCAAGGCTATTTTGGGGTCGGCAGAATCCTTGTGCCGGACCGAACCCTGATGAGCGATCCCAGTCTCGAGTTTCGAAGGACACCCGCATTTCCATCGGCTTCCTGAATTGGGCGCACGCGATGGATCATTATGTTCTGCTGATCTACCCGACGGTGGTCATCGGTCTCGAGGTGAACTATGCGCGCACCTATGGGGAACTGATGGCGCTGTCGACGACGGCCTTCATCGCATTTGGCGTGTTTTCGCTGCCCGCCGGCTGGCTCCCCGACCGTATCGCGCAACTCGCGGTCGGACGTCTGGTTGAGCGGATCGCCCCGCACCTGCTCTTCGTTATCGTGACCTTCATTTTGTTCGTTGGCGCAGCCTGGTCCGTGGTTGCGACCGGTCCGGCGCTGCTTGTCGCGCTCGCGCTGGCCATGGCCGGGGTCTACGGACAAGTGACGGTCAACGATATCGTGCTGGCGCGCTATACCGCCGATGCCTGGCGGGGACGGGTCTATGCGGTGCGCTATTTTCTGGTGTTCACCACTGCGGGCGTCGCCGTTGCCTCGATCGCATTTCTTCATGCACGCGGCGGATTTGATCTGGTGCTGCTCTTCACCGCCGGAACCTGCCTGTTGTTTCTGGCGGCGACGCTTGGTCTCGCCGCCATGGTGTCGGGCGCGGAAAGGCGCAGCCCCATCGCGGTGCCAGCCGAATAATCAGGGCGCCGTTGGCCTGGATTCCTCGCTGCGCAGACCGGAGCGCAATGCTTCGATCTCGGACTGCATGCGCTTCATGTTTTCGAACAGGCGCCGCGCACTGAGCTGCATGAAGTAATAGCCGAACTTCGGATTCTGGAAGAACAGCTGCCGGACCTGATCGTAGGTGATCACCAGAATCTGCCCGGGGTCGACACAGACAGCCGATTGCGTGCGAACCTTGTCGGGCGACAGCATGCCAAGCTCGCCTACTACTTCGCCGGGCGGGATCGCGACGTCCAGCTCCGGAATGCGCAGGCTGCCGGACATGATAAAGACGATCTCGTTCGCAGGGTCGCCCTTGCGAAACAGCACCTCGCCCGGGGTCATCGCGCGGGTCGTGGTGAATGGCCTGATCCAGTTCATGTCGAGATCGCCGTCGTTCGCCGCTTCGGTCTCGCGCACGAGCGACAGCATCTGCCGCAGCCGCCAGAAGTTCAGCGGCAGCAGCAGCAGATGCAGCAGCAGCACGGGATAGGCCGGATGCAGATATCCGTAGGCGATGAACAGCACGTTGCTTGAGATCGCGACCACCCGCAGCGGCACCATCGTCTTCATCGAAAAGGTGGCGAACACGAAAGCGGCGGCAATGTAGCCCAGCCACTCTGTGGGTTGCAGTCCACCGAAATGAGCGAAGATACCGGCAGGGTCCATGGTGATGTCCTGAGCGTCGGGGCCGGTAAACTGACCGCCTTCGCCCGGGCATTCAACGGAAATTTCCGCGGACGATCAGCCGGGTCACGGTTCCGGGACGAGATCGTCGAGCTGGACTTTCGCCCCTTTCAGTGCCCGCAAAACCGCTTCGGGACGGGATTGCTCCTAGCCGATGGCGAATATCTTTCGTGCGGCCATGTGAACCACCCGAAGGCCCGGGGTTACAAAGAAGCAATCCGGGCCCTTGCACTCAAGTCCATGGCCCACCATATGTTGCGGAGCAGCGTTGAGTGTGAGCTCCGCCGCTTAGGGCCACGAATGTCGTGGGTGACGCCGGATGTAAGCGCACCCGCCTCATTTCGTGGCTTTTCGGTTCATGCCGCATCAGTGCCTGGTCATCGGCGACGGAGTGGGAGCCACACGAGGCGGCCGTGTGGCGAGTTCGGCTTCCAGCCGTGCGATGTTCTCGAACAACCGCTTGCTCGTGAGCTTGAGAAATCCGAGGCCGAATTCCGGATTCTGATAATACAGCTCCTCGAATTTTTCGTAGGCGAGCGACAGCACTTCGCCGTCGTCGATCGAAATCAGGGTCGCCGTTCGCAGGCCCTCGGGGGAGAGCAGGCCAAGCTCGCCGACCACGGCGCCGGGCTCCAGTCCGATCCCGATCTCCTGAAGCAGGAATTTTCCGGAAACCACCAGATACATGGCTTCGGCGATGTCGCCCTTGCGGAAAATGACCTGGCCTTTCTTCGTTCTGCGCCGCGTCATGAAGGGCTGAAGCCAGGTCATGTCGAGATCGGAACGCGCGGCGCGCTGCGTGCGCCGGATCAGCTGGCGCATTTCATGCACGCGGTAGAGATTGAGCGGCAGCACGATACAGTTGAGCACGATCGTCGGCCAGATCCCCGCCAGACCGGCATAGATCAGAAACAGTACGTTGGTGACGATGCCCACGACCCTGAGCGGGATCATGGTTTTCATCCAGTATTGCACCACGGTGAGGACGATGCCTGCGGTCGCCGCGGCTTGGGCAATCAGCGGAATTTCCATGTCGTACTCCAGGCCGGCTATCTGCCGGCTTCCCCCGATCGACTATCGCCGCTCGGTACCCTTTCGATCAACTCCCGCCGTGAGCCGTTCGATCAGCGCCATTGCCGCAGCCGGGGCCCGCACTTTCCCTTCGTGAATGAAATAGACAAAGGTATCGCGGGCCTGCTTTTTCGGCTTCGCGGAGGGGTCGATGCAGGGCAGGTCATCCGGCGCGCCGCCAGCCGCCCATTGCCGCAGGCGTCCCGCCCAGGCATCCAGCGCCCCTGGCGGATACCCGGTCCTGATCTTGTCATCGCCCTTCTGCAGGCGGGCGTAGATGAAGTCGGATGTCACATCCGGAATCGCCGGATAGGTTGCGTGCTCCGAGAAGCAGACCGCTATGCCGAAGCGTCGCAACAACGTCACGAAGGCCGGGACCGCAAAGCTGTGATGGCGCACTTCCACGACATGCCGCAGCTTATGGCCGTCGAAATCGCGCGGCAGCAGTTCCAGGAATCTGCCGAAATCGGCCTCGTCGTATTTCTTGGTCGGGGCAAATTGCCACAACAATGGTCCGAGCCGGTCGCCGAGTTCGACCACCCCGGAATTGAGGAAGCGCTTGATCGAGTCGCCGGCTTCCGCGAGCACGCTGCGATTGACCGCGAAGCGCGGCCCCTTGAGCGAGAATACGAAGCCGTCCGGCACCTCGGACGCCCATTTACGGTAGCTCGCCGGACTTTGCGTGCGGTAGAAGGTGCCGTTGATTTCGATCGATGTGAGCTGGCTTGCGGCGTAACGCAATTCCTGCGCATGCGGCAGCCCTTTCGGATAAAACGCGCCGCGCCAGGGCTCGTAGGTCCAGCCCCCGATGCCGGTGTAAATGCGCCCCTGCTTGGATGGCATTTCAGCGCGCTCCCTCGGACGTAACCCGATCATTCTACCGGCCCCGGTACACGACCGGTATTGTGCCGCAGCCACGGACATGGCTTAAGGCGACGATACATATTTCCAGCCGGGGAACATCCATGCGCTTTTCGATCATTGCAACAATCGCCGCCTTCGTGTTGGCCTCAGCCGCCGCCACCTCCGCGCAGGCGCAGAGCAGGGTGCGGGCCGGCGGACTATCGTGCAACCTGTCGCCGACCGTGGGCCTGATTATCGGCTCTCGTCAGCAGATCCAATGCACGTTCACACCCGGGAGCGGTGGGCCGGTGGAATATTACAGCGGTCATATCGGCCGGCTCGGGCTGGACCTCGGCATCACGGCAGGGGGCCGGATGATCTGGGGCGTGTTTGCTCGGACCTCGCGGCTGCCGCCGCGCACGCTCGCCGGCACCTATGTCGGGGCGAGCGGTGACGCATCGCTTGGACTTGGCGGCGGCGCCAATGTGCTGGTCGGCGGCTCCAACCGGACGATCTCGCTGCAGCCGCTGTCGCTGCAGGGGCAGGTCGGCGTCAACCTGGCTCTCGGTGTCGCCAGCATGACGCTCCGGTAACGGGCTGTTCGAAAAGTGCGAAGGGGCCGCGGGCGGCCCCTTCGGTTTTATCGTGTTGCCGCCTGGAGCGAATCAGGCGCCGGGGACGCTGCCGGGCGGCAGAAAATCCACTTCATGGGCTGCGGACACGCGCACGACCTCTTCCGGGTCGGTCATGTTGTGCAGAAGCTCGAACAATTCCTTCAAACGGCGCGAGGGTGACACCCAGAACAGAGCGCGCGTCGGCTTGTCGGTCCTGTTGTAATAGCCGTGCGGAAGACCCATCGGCATGCGAACGAGATCGCCGGCGGACGCTTTCACCCATTGGCCGTCGAGGTAGAGGTCGAACGTTCCCTCGAGCATGTAGATGAATTCATCCTGGGTCGGATGAATGTGCGGCGGCACGAAGGTGCCCGGCGGGTCGAATGTCTCGAACGAGAACGATGTTCCGCAATTGGATTTCTCATAATAGGTGTGGCCGAGAATATTCCAAACCGTCGGTGTCTGGCTCTTGCCGGCGGGAGTAATGCCCGGCGCGAGTTTGATGTCTGACATGCTGTCGTCTCCTGTCGCGATGAGATTAGGCGGCTGCCGCGAGGGCGGGGTCGGCGAAGAGCGGCACGATGGTGGCTGGCTCATCAAAGCCCTGTGCGACCCTGTCGGCAAGCGCCTGTTTGCCTGCGGCGCGAGCCAGCAACTCGACCACATGCGGGGGCGGCGGCATCAGGATCATGTTGCTCCAGTTGGTGGAGGCTTCGACGCGGCGGAACGCGGCTTCGAAGGTTGCGTCCATCCAGGCCGGATCGAACGGCGCATTTCCGCGCTGGATGATGGCGTCGAGATAGATCGCTGCGGCTTTCATCGCGTTGTTTGACCCTTGGCCGACGATCGGATCGTTGAGGATCACCGCGTCCGCGAGTCCCAGCACCGGCTTGCCGGAGGGCAGGTGACCTGTGCCCTTGCGGATCGTGGGGGCAAAGCGTCCGATCAGGCCGGCATTGGCGTCGGTGGGCGCCGCATCCGCGACGCGGTCATATTCCCAGGAGACGAATTTCTTGATCAGGGCCTTTATCGCAGCAAGCTGCGCGTCGGCATCCATCGACGGATCGAACGCATCGAGCGGACCGCCGGGCCCGGCCTCGAAGAACAGAATCTCGCACGGTCCCGACGTGGTCAGCGCCGGAATCATGAACAACTCGCCCGCGCCCGGAATGAGCGTCGCGGTCACGCAGGTCCTGTCGTAAGGCTTTGTGCTTTGTGTGTAGACCAGCGAAAGCGCGCGCATCGGCTTGTCGTAGGGCGAGCGAGCGGCGTCGCGTTCGAACAGCTGCGAGACCGCGCCCTTGCCGGCGGCGACGATCACGAGATCGCTGTCCTTTGCGTAGCGCTCGAGTTCGGGGATGCCGGCCTCGGCAATCTCCAGATCGCCGCCGAGCGTGGCGAACAACTCGATGAAGCGTGGGAATTTCACGCGCTGGTCGACGGATTGCGCAGGCTCGGCAAGATTGCCGACGAAACCGAAGGCCTTGTTGCCTGACCCGTCGGGCGCTGCGACCGCGATCCGCATCCCGACAATCGAGGGCGCCTCCTGGTCCCAGAGGTCAAGTCCGAGCTTGCGCTCCTCGGTGCGCGCCGTTCCGAACACGCACTGGCTCGACAGGACTTTCCCTGCGGCCAGGTCTGCCGCGGAGCGGTTCTGCACCAGCCGGACCTTGTAGCCCGCCTTGAGCAGGCCGATGGCGAGCGGCAGACCGCCCTGGCCGCCGCCGACAATGGTGATATGGCGCATCTGTCGTCTTCTCCGCGAGGAACCCGGGCCTATGGGCAATCTGAAGATACGGACCGGAAATTGGCTATCCGCTGTGCGCAAGCGTTATCCGCCGCGCGCTGAATTTACTGGCAAGCCCACATTCTGCGCAGAGATTGTGCTGGTGTTCCGGGGTCTTCGGCCGGAGAATACCGGCGAGGGGAATTTCTTTGGAGCGCAGCATGATGGGAATGCGCGCGACCAGCGCATCGCCGCTGGCCAGCTTCAATGCCGTCAACACACTGGACCCCGGTGCAGCGGAGGACGAAGTTGCCCGTATTTTCTGTCCGCACCGGCTGACGCCGGTGAAGCGCGGCGCACCGGACTTCCATGCCATCCACAATACCGCAAGGTTCGACGGCTTTTCCGTCAACTACGTCACGTATGGCGCGGAGGTCGAAATCGACCCCGGTAGGCTCGACCGCTTCTTCCTGTTGCAGATTCCGTTGAGCGGCTCCGCGGATGTGACCTGTGGCAGCGTGCATGTCGCGGCATCGCCGGACACGGCGTCTTTGCTGTCGCCTACCTTGCCGACCTTGATGAGATGGCATCGGGGCTGCGCCAAACTGATCGTCCTGGTCGACCGCTCCGTGGTCGAAGGCCATCTTTCAGCTTTGCTTGACCGTCATTTCGACCACGTCGAATTCGACGCCAGTGTCGCGCTTGGCGGCCCCGCAGGTCAGGCGATCCGCGCGCATGCGATGCTGATGCAGGACGCCGCGAATCACTCGGTCACGCTGCCGGCAGGGACGGGCCGTTTGGTGCAGCGCGAATTGCGCAATGGGCTTGTCGGGCTCCTGCTCACCGGGCTCGTACATGATCGCAGCGGATTGCTCGCCATGCCGGTTCCGGCGCCTGCTCCGGCGCATGTGAAGCGGGTAGAGGAATTCCTGCGTGCGCACCCCGATCGCGAGGTGAGCGTCGTCGAACTGGCCATGATCGCCGGTGTGAGCCTGCGCGCGCTCCAAGACGGCTTCAGGCGATTCCGAAACATCACGATGACCGAGGCGATCCGCGACGCACGGCTGGCGTACTGGCGCAAGCTGCTGGAAGCGCCGCCGCAAGGGGCGGGCGTTGGCAGTCTTGCGCTGACGGCAGGACTGAATCACTTGGGCCGCTCCGCCGCTCTCTACTACAAGCGCTACGGCGAAACGCCGTCGGAAACCTTGCGCCGCAACCGGCGCACGAACTGAGGCGCACCCAAGCGCAACGCCCGGCACCTTACTGGAACGCGACCTCGGCGAAGCTGCGAAGCTTGCGCGAATGCAGGCGCTCCCATTCCTGCGATTTCAGCTTTTCGATCGCGGCGAGCCCGATCTCAAGATGCTGGCGGACCCGCTGGCGGTAGAATTCGGCCGCCATGCCTGCAAGCTTGATCTCTCCGTGCAAAGGCTTGTCCGACACGCAGAGCAGCGTACCGTAGGGCACGCGGAATCGAAAGCCGTTGGCGGCAACCGCAGCGGATTCCATGTCGAGCGCGACCGCGCGCGACAGCGATAGCCGGTGGATTACCGCTGCATGATTGCCGAGCTCCCAGTTGCGGTTGTCGACGCTGGCGACCGTGCCGGTCCGCATGATGCGCTTGAGCTCGTAGCCGGAAAGCCCGGTGACCTCGGCAAGCGATTGTTCAAGCGCCACCTGAATCTCGGCCAGGGCAGGGACCGGCACCCAGAGCGGCAATTCTTCGTCCAGCACGTGGTCTTCGCGCACATAGCCGTGTGCCAGCACATAGTCGCCGAGCTTCTGCGAGTTGCGAAGACCGGCACAATGCCCGAGCATCAGCCAGGCATGCGGGCGGAGCACCGCCACGTGATCGGTGATGTTGCGCGCATTCGAAGGTCCGGTGCCGATATTGATCATGGTGATGCCGCGGCCGTCGGGCGCGACCAGATGATAAGCTGGCATTTGCGGCAGCCGCGCCGCCGCGGGCTTGGAGCCGGTCCCGGCCTTGCGCGTGATGACATTGCCGGGCTCGACAAAGACCTCATGGACCGGATCGCCGGCAGCGACGCGTTCGCGGCACATCCTGACGAAAGCGTCGACGTAGAACTGGTAGTTGGTGAAGATCACGAAATTCTGGAAATGCTCCGGATCCGTGCCGGTATAATGCACGAGCCGGTGCAGCGAATAATCGACCCGGGCGGCGCGGAACATCGCGAGCGGAGCAGGAGCGCCGGGCGGCAGCCGCAATGTGCCGTCGGCGATCGAGTCGTCCATGGTTGCGAGATCGGGCACGTCGAACCGGTCGCGCAGCGGCAGCTCCGCCGCCTGAACATTGCCGGACACGAGACTTGCGGCAATTCCGATGTCGGAGGCGTAGGCAAAGTGAACGGGGATCGGCTCGTGAGACTCCCCCACCTCCACCGGCACCCGATGATTGGCGAGCAGCAGTTCAATCTGCTCGGTGAAATATGCGCGGAACAAATCAGGGCGAGTGACGCTGGTCTCGTGCGTGCCCGGTCCCGAGACGAAGCCATAGGACAGCCGTGAATCAACGCGGCCGTAGGTGTCGGTGGTGATGCGGACAAAGGGGTAGGTCGCGCGAACCCGCGCGTCGAGCGGTGCGCCGGCGGCGAAGGCTTCGAAATGCTCGCGCAGGAATTGGGTGTTGCGCCGGTAGATATGCGCAAGACGCGCCACCGCAGCCTTTGCGTCGGTGAAGCGCTCGGTTGGCAGGTGGGGCGGGGTGAGAAGGCGTGCGTCGTCCTGCATGGGCCGGAGAGTCTACGGTGTCCGCGCGAAGTCAAGTTGTCACCCAAGCGGGTGCGAAAAGCAGAGGAGGCTGCCGGTGCGACCCCGTCCGGCGCAATAAAGAGAATCGTGGTGGCGCGCGTGACGCGTGATCGGTCCAAACCGGCGCCGTCACATCGCTCGGGCCGGGAGCATAGGGTTGAGCACCTTGCGGGCGCTTTCGGCGCCGACCACCGGCAATCCTTCGGGATCGAGCAGTCCAATCTGCGCCAGCACGGTGGCCTGGTCCCAATAGATATGTTCGTGGGAAATCTTGCCTTCCTCGAAGCCGACGACGACGACGAAGGCGACTTCGACCCGTTTGCCGGTGGGTGCGACATTCGGCAGCATCCAGTCGATCGGTGTCGTATGCGTGAAAGAGATGACCAGTTCATCGACGATCTGGGTGTCGCCGACGGTCGTTGACACGCCCGTCATCGTGACGTCGGGTGGAAAGAACTTTCCGACCAGATAGTTCTTGTAAAAGCTGCGAACGCCATCCGGGCCCACACCGCCGACCATGCTGGGTATGTTGTGAAGGTGAGGGTCGCCCGTCATCGTGGCCATGGTCGTGTCCAGGTCACCTGCCAGTTCCGCATCGACATGTGCTTTGAATGTGTCGAGCATTGCTTGTTTCGACATCTGTGTTTTCCTTTTGCAGAGGCTGATTAGTCGGGAAGACCGAAGGCAGCCGCGCTCGACAGCGCAAATAGCCAAACGAGCGTCCGATTTTGGCCTCCTCGTCGCCAGCGACTCCACGCCATTGGCGAACGGAAAGTCGACTTAGTGGTCGCGGACACGAGCCGTGTTCGTTTCCTACTTGGCCTCGATGCTCGGCCGAATAGCTTACCGGGTGATGAATCAACTGGCGCCGGCTGCATTCAGTTTCGCGGCACCGCGTCGCCACAACCCCGGTCACCGTCGAAAAACCTGATCGCCGGATGCGCTGCGACAGCTCCGTCAACCGTGCTCAAGCAAAGGCAAAAAGGCCCGGGATCGCTCCCGGGCCTTTCCTAAGATTCAAGGCAAATGGATGTCTCTTAGAAATCCATGCCACCCATGCCGCCCATGCCGCCGCCGCCCGGCATGCCGCCGGCGCCGCCTGCGTTCTTCTTCGGCAGTTCCGCGACCATGGCTTCGGTGGTGATCAGCAGGCCCGCAACCGAGGCTGCATTCTGGATCGCGGCACGCACGACCTTGGTCGGGTCAATGATGCCCTTCGACAGCATGTTGCCGTACTCGGCATTCTGCGCGTCGAAGCCGAAGGAATACTGGTCCTTCTCCAGAATCTTGCCGACGATCACCGAGCCGTCCTCGCCCGCATTGATGGCGATCTGACGGGCCGGGGATTGAAGCGCCTTGCGCACGATCTCGACGCCGGTCTTCTGGTCGTCGTTGTGGGTGCGGATCTTCTTCAGGGCCTCGGTGGCACGCAGCAGCGCGACGCCGCCGCCAGGCAGAATGCCTTCCTCGACCGCGGCGCGGGTGGCGTGCATGGCATCGTCAACGCGATCCTTGCGCTCCTTCACCTCGACCTCGGTCGCGCCGCCGACGCGGATCACTGCGACCCCGCCCGCGAGCTTGGCCAGACGCTCCTGCAGCTTCTCACGGTCATAGTCCGAGGTAGTCTCCTCGATCTGCGCCTTGATCTGCGACACCCGCGCCTCGATGTCGGCCTTCTTGCCAGCGCCGTTGACGATCGTGGTGTTTTCCTTCTCGATCAGCACCTTCTTGGCGCGGCCGAGCATGTTCAGCGTGACGTTTTCCAGCTTGATGCCCAGATCTTCCGAGATCGCCTGGCCGCCGGTCAGGATCGCGATATCCTGCAGCATGGCCTTGCGGCGATCGCCGAAGCCCGGAGCCTTCACCGCCGCGACCTTCAGGCCGCCGCGCAGCTTGTTGACCACGAGGGTCGCGAGCGCTTCGCCTTCCACTTCCTCGGCGATGATGACGAGGGGCTTTGAGGTCTGCACAACGGCTTCGAGCAGCGGGAGCAATTCCTGCAGGCCCGACAGCTTCTTCTCGTAGACGAGGATATACGCATCGTCGAATTCGGTGCGCATCTTGTCGGCATTGGTGACGAAGTAGGGGGAGATGTAGCCGCGGTCGAACTGCATGCCCTCGACGATGTCGAGCTCGGTCTCGAGCGACTTGGCTTCCTCGACGGTGATCACGCCTTCATTGCCGA
>NZ_JBFWPA010000057.1:0-44478 GCF_050250235.1 Pseudorhodoplanes sp. | reverse complement strand
TCCGGGGCGCGCGGGGCGCGCTCGACATGCTGCGCGGTGACGCTGGCGACCAGGTCGCCGGGCAGGTCCTGCAGGAAACCGATCGCGCCGCTGACCGGCGTGAATGAAAGATCGCGCCAGATGCTGACGTCGGGATCGACGAACAGGTCGGGCACGGCGCCCTTCACGGTATAGTTCTCGATACGGCCCGAGAGCTGCATCCGCTGCATCGCGTTGAAGCGAAGCTCGCTGAACATGTAGCCTGCGACGCTGTTTGTGGTGTTGGGATCGAACAGCCCGCCTTCCAGACCCGGTGCGTCGAGCTTCTCGCGGCTCATCTGCACACCCAGTGCGTTGGTAATGGCGGCGAAGCGCAGGTCGAAGGGCTGAAACTGGATTTCCACCCGACCTTCCTTCTGGTTGCTGAGGAAATATTGCTGCTCGCCATAGAAGCCGCCTTCGTCGGCGATCTCCGCGTGCTTGTAGTCGGTCGCTCCAAACCAGTAGCGGACGGCCTCGATCCCCGCGCTTTCGGGCCGGAACTCGCCCTTGCTCGTGAGCTTGGACTGCTTCATGTCGATGTTGGTTCGGGTCGTCGTCGCCTCCTGACCCGGCACCTGGTACAGGCTTTCGAAATTCGTATAGGCGAAGCCGAAATAGCCCCGATCGAACACATACGAGCCGCCGATCGAATTGCCGTTCGATTGATGCGCCGAGTTCGGCTGCCAGCGATGCACCAGCGGCGGCGGTGGCTCCGGAAACAGATACGGGTAGGACGGGATCTTGTAGTCGCCCGAATTGCGGCCCCAGATGTCGGCGTGGATGGCGAAGTTTCCGGCGCCGGCGTCAAGCAGCACCGCGCCTTCGCGGCCCCGGTCGACGGTGGTGATGGCACCGCGCCCTTCCACCGTGAGTCCCCGTCCCGGGATCGTAGTCGGAATGCGGTTGTTCTCGGCATTGACCACGCCGCCGATCGCCTGCGACCCGTATCGAAGCGTCGCCGGTCCGCGGATCACTTCGACGGTCTGGGCGGCGAGCGGATCGATCGGCACGGCGTGATCTTCGCCGATCTCCGACACACCGCTGGAGGCGATGCCGTTCTCCTGAATCCGCACGCGGTAATTGTCCAGGCCACGGATGATGGGCCGGGAGGCCGCGCCCGGCGCGAAGCCGGACGATGTGATGCCGGGCTTTTCTTGCAGGATTTCACCGAGGGTCTGGCCGGTGGCCCGGTCGATCTGGCCGCGCGGCATCACGGTTACGGTGGCGAACTGGTCGGTCACGATCGGCAGCGTGCCGACATACAGGTCCGGCGAGGGCACGGGCGGTGTCGCTTCGAAAGGCGTTTCGGGAGCCGTGTCACGGGGTCCGGGCGTGACCACGGGGCGTACCGGACGACGCATGATCGGGCTTGCGGTGACGGTGATCGCAGGGAGTTCGACCGCCTGCGAGAATGCGGGCACCTCGAATATCGGTAGTGAAATCAGAGCGATAGCAGCAGCACGGCGACCGGCCATGACGTTCCCCCAGTGAGTGATGTTATAACATAACACTTTGGGAGCCAAGATTGTCAACGCGCGCGCGTCACTCTCCTGCGGAGCTGCGCCGCCAGTCAGCGAATCAGAGAATGAACCGGCTCAGGTCGGCATTCTTGGCGAGGTCGCCGACATTCTTTTCCACATAGGCGCCGTCGATGGTCAGCGTCTCGCCGCCCCGGTCGGTGGCGGTGAAGGAAATATCGTCGAGCACGCGCTCCATCACCGTCTGCAGGCGGCGCGCACCGATATTCTCGACGCTGGTATTCACCAGAACCGCGATATCGGCGATGGCATCGATCGCGTCGTCGGTGAAATCGAGCGTCACGCTTTCGGTGCCCATCAATGCGATATACTGCTTGATCAGCGACGCCTCGGTATCGGTCAGGATGCGGCGGAAATCCTCGCGGGTCAGCGGCCGCAATTCGACGCGGATCGGCAGACGGCCCTGCAATTCCGGCAGCAGGTCGGATGGTTTCGACACATGGAACGCCCCGGAGGCGATGAACAGGATGTGGTCGGTCTTCACCGGGCCGTGCTTGGTGGACACCGTCGTGCCCTCGATCAGCGGCAGCAGGTCGCGCTGCACGCCCTCGCGTGAGACGTCGCCGCCGACGCGGCCGTCGCGCGCGGTAATCTTGTCGATCTCGTCGAGGAACACGATGCCGTTCTGCTCGACCATCCGGATCGCCTCCTGCACCAGGGTGTCGGTATCGAGCAGCTTGTCGGCCTCTTCGTTCACCAGGATGTCGTGCGATTCGCCGACCGTGACGCGGCGGGTCTTTTGCTTGCCGCCGAGCTTGCCGAAAATGTCGCCGATCGAAATCGCGCCCATCTGCGCGCCCGGCATGCCGGGAATGTCGAACATGGGCATGCCGCCTCCGCCCGACGCCACCTCGATCTCGATTTCCTTGTCGTTCAGCTCTCCGGCGCGCAGCTTGCGGCGGAACGAATCCTTGGTGGTCTGGCTTGCATTCTCGCCGACCAGCGCGGTGACCACGCGCTCTTCCGCAGCGGCCTCCGCGCGGGCCAGGACATCCTTGCGCTTTTTCTCGCGGGTTTGCGCAATGCCGACCTCGACCAGGTCGCGGACGATTTGCTCCACGTCGCGGCCGACATAGCCGACTTCGGTGAACTTGGTTGCCTCGATCTTGAGAAACGGCGCACCTGCGAGCCTGGCAAGGCGCCGCGATATTTCCGTTTTGCCGACACCGGTTGGCCCGATCATCAGGATGTTCTTGGGGAGAACCTCCTCGCGCAGCCGCTCGTCGAGCTGGAGCCGGCGCCAGCGGTTGCGCAGCGCGATCGCGACCGCGCGCTTGGCTTCGTGCTGGCCGATGATGAAGCGGTCCAGTTCGGATACGATCTCTCGGGGGGAAAAGTCGGTCATGTCAGGTACTCAACCAGTATATATCGAACCGTCGGAAAGGCCGACGCTGTAACTCTCATAGCCGGTGTCATCGGGTCGCAGCCTCACCGTCGCGCCATCGGAGAAATCCAGGGTCAGCATCCGGTCACTGCCGACCTGGATCGCCACGACATTGCAGCCCAGCAGCGACAGCATGCGCGCGCCGAAGGCGACGATGACTTCGTGCTGGTAGACTTCGGCGCGGCCCTGCGACTGAAATTCCGCGTTGCTTTCGACCGTGATGGTCAGCGGTTGATTGTTGAATCTGAGTGTCACGCCATATTTCCAGACGAACACGCCGGTCAGCTCGGCAGCCTGCAGGCAGGCGAGGTCGTCGGCGCTGGCGTTCGGAACAGGGTCGATGCCGGTCATGATGGCGCTCCGCCATGGACCATCAGCAAGACGGGTCCATCGTGTGCCTGTGCAAGCATCGCCGTCCGGAAGCCCGCCTTCTCATAGGCGCGTACTGCCCGCGCATTGGCCGGATCGGGATCGATGATGATATGGTCGTGGCCTTCGTCGCGCAGCATGCGCACAAAGGCGGACAGCGCCGCCGAGCCGATGCCTTGCGACAGCTTGCCGGTCTCACCGATCGAAAGATCGACGCCGATCGTGTCGGACGGAAATTCCATCAGCCAGGGATGATTCTGGATCCATGGCTGGTTCTGGTGATGCCCGACATACCAATACTGGATATAGCCGACGGGTGCGTCATCGAGCGTGATCAGAAACGGCCGGGTGGTATCGCGACCCTCGATCATGTCGCGGATGAAGCCGAGCTCCGTCTCCGGATCGCCCCACCATTCGCGCATATGCGGCGCGGTCAGCCACCGATGCAGCAAAGGCAAGTGCTCCGCCTGCACCGGGACGAACCCGATCCGCCCATTGTCAGGCCGCATGGAGCGTTTCCACCGTAACGCTGCGGTTGGTGTAGACGCAGATTTCGGCGGCGATATCGAGCGACTTGCGCACGATCTCCTCCGCCGAAAGCGGCCCGTCCAGCAGCGCACGGGCTGCGGCGAGCGCGTAATTGCCGCCCGATCCGATCCCGGCAACCCCGATTTCCGGCTCCAGCACGTCGCCATTTCCGGTGAGCACCAGCGAGACCTGCCGGTCGGCGACGATCATCATCGCTTCCAGGCGCCGCAGATACCGGTCGGTCCGCCAGTCCTTGGCGAGTTCCACCGCAGCGCGCAGGAGTTGCCCCGGATATTGCTCGAGCTTGGCTTCGAGGCGTTCGAACAGTGTGAAGGCGTCCGCGGTCGCGCCGGCAAAGCCGCCGATCACGTCCGCCTTGCCGAGGCGGCGGACCTTCTTCGCATTCGCCTTCATGATGGTCTGACCGATCGAGACCTGGCCGTCGCCGCCAACCGCGACGATGCCGTTCTTGCGAACGGTCAGAATGGTGGTGCCGTGCCAGACCGGCGACGTTTCGGCTGAGGACATCTGGATTAACCCTGTGCGCACCGTGATTTAGGGATGAGACAGGGCCTTTGCAAATTGACACCGGGGTCGGTGGCAGAATGCGGAGGGCCCTGTTACAAGGCAGCCGAATTCCAGCCAGATCCGGACGAATCATGCGCAAAGGCCAGGTCACGCGCAAAACCAAGGAAACCGATATCGCGGTCGAGGTCGTGATCGACGGTTCCGGCCGGTCGGACATCGCCACCGGTATCGGCTTTCTCGATCATATGCTGGACCTGCTGGCGCGGCATTCGCGCATGGACATCATCGCGAAGGCCAAGGGCGACCTGCATATCGACGATCACCATACCGCCGAGGACGTCGGGATCGCGCTCGGCCAGGCGGTCAAACAGGCGCTCGGCGACATGAAGGGCATCACCCGCTATGCCGACGTGCATCTGCCGATGGACGAGGCATTGACGCGCGTTGCGATCGACGTATCGGGCCGGCCGTTCCTGGTGTTCAAGGTGAAATTCGGACGCGACAAGATCGGAACCTTCGATACCGAACTGGTGAACGAATGGTTCCAGGCCTTTTCCATGAATGCCGGCGTGACCCTGCATGTCGAGACATTGTACGGCAGCAACGACCACCATATCTCGGAATCCTGCTTCAAGGGTCTGGCACGGGCGCTGCGTACGGCATTCGCGATCGATCCCAAGGCCGCCGGCGAGATTCCGTCGACGAAAGGTTCGCTGGGCGGGTGACTTCCGGCTCCGCTCATGCGCGGGGGCGAGGGGGGTTGAGGACCAAGGACTACTGCAATGGCCGTCTACACCGTTCATCAGCCGCCGCTCGCCAAGGGCGAGAATACGCCCGATCCCGCGCGCTTCACGTTTGTGCGCGACGGCTTCTATGCTTGGGGTTTCGTGCTGTCCTTTTTCTGGATGCTCCGGCACCGGCTCTGGCTGGTCGCGGTGCTGTTCGTCGCGCTCTCGGTTCTGCTGGAGATCGGCCTGCGCTATGCCGGTGTGAGCAGCGGATGGCGCGGCCTCATGTTCCTGGCGCTGGCCTTTTTGATCGGCCTCGAAGGCGCGACGCTGCGCCGCTGGACGCTGAAGCGGCGCGGCTACACCAATGTCGGCGTCGTGGTGGCGGACAACCAGGACGACGCTGAGCGGCGCTTCTTCGTCAACTGGCAGGCCGGCAAGCGCCCGAACGCCGCGCCCCCGCCTGCGCAGGCGGCCAGTATCGTGCGCATGGCAGGACGGACCGAATTTCCCCGCAGCGGCCAGGCGGAGGTGATCGGGTCCTTTCCCGAGCCTGAGCGGCGGGTATGACCACCGCCATCGTCGATTACGGCTCCGGCAATCTGCATTCCGCGGCGAAGGCCTTTGAGCGTGCCGCGCGCGAGCATGCGCTGAACGGCGCCATCGTCGTGACCAGTGACCCCGGCTCGGTTGCCCGTGCTGACCGGATCGTGCTGCCGGGCGTTGGCGCCTTTGCCGATTGCCGGCGCGGCCTCGATGCCCTCCCCGGAATGGTCGACGTGCTGAACGAGCAGGTCACGAAGCGCGGCAAGCCGTTTTTCGGAATCTGCGTCGGCATGCAGCTGATGGCCGAGCGCGGGCACGAGAAGGAAGTGATCGACGGGTTCGGCTGGATCGCTGGCGAGGTCGACCGCATCCATCCATCCGATCCGTCGCTGAAAATCCCGCATATGGGCTGGAATACCCTGCGCACCGCAAAACCGCATGCGCTGCTGGACGGGATCGCGACCGGCGACAGCGGGCTTCACGCCTATTTCGTGCATTCGTACCAGCTCACACCGGCCGACCGCGCCGATCTGGTCGCGGAAGCCGAATATGGCGGTCCGGTCACCGCCATCGTCGGTCGCGACAATATCGTGGGCACGCAATTCCACCCGGAAAAGAGCCAAAAACTCGGGCTTGCGCTGATCGCCAATTTCCTGAAATGGAAACCGTGATCCTCCCTTCTTCACCTCCCCCTTGAGGTCCGGGAGGAGGGTTCTACGGCTATTCCACCACCCCGATCGCCCCGCTTCCGCGCGGCGATCGACCCTCCCCACAAGGGGGAGGGTGAAGGCAGAAATTGTGATCCTGTTTCCCGCCATCGACCTGAAAGACGGCCTCGCCGTTCGCCTCGAACAGGGCGACATGGCGCGCGCCACCGTGTTCAACCGCGATCCGGCCGACCAGGCCTATGCCTTCGAGCTAGCCGGCTTCGAATATCTGCATATCGTCGATCTCGACGGCGCCTTCGCTGGCAAACCGGTCAACGGCCGTGCCGTCGACCGCATTCTGGAAGCGACCAATATCCGCGTACAGCTTGGCGGCGGCATCCGCGACATGGCGACGGTGGAGGGCTGGCTCGACAAGGGCGTCAACCGCGTCATCATCGGCACCGCGGCGGTGCGCGACCCGGCGCTGGTGCGCGAAGCGGCATCGGCGTTTCCCGGGCGCGTTGCGGTCGGGCTCGATGCCCGCGACGGCAGGGTGGCGGTACAGGGCTGGGCCGAGGCTTCCGAACTCACCGCGCTCGAGATCGCGAAACGATTCGAGGACGCCGGCGTCGCCGCGATCATCTATACCGACATATCCCGCGACGGGATGCTGAAGGGCATCAACTGGGACGCCACCATCGCGCTCGCGGATACCATCTCGATTCCGGTGATCGCGTCCGGCGGGCTGGCCTCCATCGAGGACGTCAGGACGCTGCTGATGCCGCAGAGCGTCAAGCTCGAAGGCGCGATTGCCGGCCGCGCATTGTATGACGGGCGGCTGAATGCCGCCGAGGCGCTGGCGCTGATCCGCGCGGCGAAGGCAGCGTGACGTTTCCCGCATGACCTTCAAAGTCCGCATCATTCCCTGTCTCGACGTCAAGGACGGCCGCGTGGTCAAGGGCGTCAACTTCGTCGATCTGCGCGATGCCGGCGATCCGGTTGAAGCGGCGATTGCGTATGACGCGGCCGGTGCGGACGAACTGACCTTTCTCGACATCACCGCGAGCCACGAGAATCGCGGCACCATGCTCGACGTGGTGCGGCGCACGGCGGAAGCCTGTTTCATGCCGGTTACGGTCGGTGGCGGCGTGCGTACGGTCGATGATATCCGCGTGCTGCTGCAATCGGGCGCCGACAAGGTCTCGATCAATACCGCGGCGGTGGAACGGCGCGACTTCGTGAAAGAGGCGGCGGAGAAATTCGGCGATCAATGCATCGTCGTCGCGATCGATGCGAAGACCGTTTCAGGTCCGGGCGAACAAGGCCGCTGGGAAATCTTCACCCATGGTGGCCGCAAGCCGACCGGCATCGATGCGGTGGAATATGCGCGGGAGGTCGTCGGTCTGGGTGCGGGCGAAATCCTGCTGACCTCGATGGACCGCGACGGCACCAAAGCGGGCTTCAACATTCCGCTGACGCGAGCGATCGCGGACGCGGTATCGGTGCCGGTGATCGCCTCGGGCGGTGCCGGCAATCTCGACCATCTGGTCGAAGGCATCCGCGACGGCCACGCGACCGCGGTGCTGGCGGCCTCGATCTTCCATTTCGGGGAGTTCACGATCCGGCAGGCCAAGGAGCATATGGCGAAGGCCGGGCTGCCGATGCGGCTCGATCCGTGAGCTGCGGTCCTCACCTCTCCCCGCTGTCCGGGAGTGGGAAAGAGCTAATCCACCTTTTCGTTCGGATAGACGCCCCAGAGCCGCTCCTGCGGTACCCAGCCTTCGAACCGGCTGCCATTGACCTTGCACCATTTGCCGTCGCAGCGCTTGACCTGCGCGACCACACCGGGCTGGAGCTGGGCGGTGATTTCGCTTTCGCCCTTCGGGCTGTCGGAGACCGGTATCAGCTGGTCCTTGTCGCGCGCGGTCACCACGGCGGTGCGGCGGCCGGACAGCAGCGAGTGGTAGACCCAGCCCTCGGAGCCCTCGGCATCGCGGATGCGGCGCCAGTTCTCGAACTCGGCGGTAATTTCGACCGGAAGCCCGGACCGGGTGAAGACCCAGGCGACGTCGTGATCCTTGGTCGGCCCGCTGCGGACATTCACCCGATCCGATTTCAGGCTGACATAGCGCGGAACCGGCAGACCGCTGGCACTGCCGGTCGCGGCTTCGCCGGCCGCCCGGCCGGGCGATCCGGATGCGAAGGCGGTCAAAATGGCTGCGATAGCGATGGGCCGGATGGTTTGTCTTGTTACGGTCATCTGCTACATGGGAACGAAGACGCCGGTACGAACGGCGCAGTGTCGGGGAGGCCGGTTAAGGAGGGCTGAACGGCACCGCGCCCCGATACCGGTGACCGGATCGCGTCTCGAAGGCTCTCAGCCCAGCATGCCGAATCGCAAGAAGCCCCTGGTGATCGTGACGCGCAAGCTGCCGGAGCGCGTGGAAACCCGGATGCGCGAATTGTTCGAGACGCGCCTCAATCTCGACGATCGCCCGATGACGCAGACCGAGCTGTCCGAGGCCGTAAAGTCTGCGGATGTGCTGGTTCCGACCGTCACCGACCGCCTCGATGCCGCGGTGCTGAGCCATGCCGGGCCGAACCTGAAGCTGATTGCGAATTTCGGCAACGGCGTCGACAATATCGACGTCACCACCGCGCTCCAGCGCGGCATCACCGTGACCAATACGCCGGGTGTTCTGACCGAGGACACCGCCGACATGACAATGGCGCTGATCCTGGCCGTGCCGCGGCGCCTCTCGGAAGGCTCGCAGGTGCTCACCGGGGACAAGGAATGGACCGGCTGGTCACCGACCTGGATGCTCGGTCACCGCATCTGGGGCAAGCGGCTCGGTATCATCGGCATGGGCCGGATCGGGCAGGCGGTGGCGCGCCGGGCGCGTGCCTTCGGCCTGCAGATTCACTATCACAACCGCCGCCGGGTCGCCGCGCAGATCGAGGAAGAGCTCGGCGCGACCTATTGGGAGAGTCTCGACCAGATGCTGGCGCGGGTCGACATCGTGTCGGTGAATTGCCCGCACACGCCGGCGACCTATCATCTGCTGTCGGCGCGGCGGCTGAAGCTGCTGCGCCCCGACGCCTATGTGGTGAACACGGCGCGCGGCGAGGTGATCGACGAGAATGCGCTGATCCGCATGATCTCGGCGGGCGAGATCGCGGGCGCCGGTCTGGACGTGTTCGAGCATGAGCCCGCTGCCAACCCGAAACTGGTCAAGCTCGCGCGCGAAGGCAAGGTCGTGCTGCTGCCGCATATGGGCTCGGCCACGGTCGAGGGCCGCGTCGACATGGGCGAGAAGGTCATCATCAACATCAAGACCTTCATGGACGGGCACAAGCCGCCGGATCGCGTGCTGCCGTCGATGCTGTAGCCGGGCTCCCGGCCACCGGATTGCGCTTAACCACGCCGGTTCAATCGGTTCCCGGTGTGACCTCCGGTCACTTTTTCCCGACCGAATCCGGGCCTAGGATGCCAGGAAATCCTTCGCTGGAGGCCCCCCATGCGTGTCCTTCTGTCCCTCGCCCTGGTCCCGTTCCTGTTTTCGCCCGCGCAGTCGCAGGCGCTGACCGGTGACCAGATCAAATCGCTGTTTTTCAACGGCAAGCCTTTCGTCGCCACCTCCACGACACGGAAGCGCTTCACCATGGTGTTCACGCCTGACGGCAAGATCACGCGCGAGGAGCTCAAGAAAGCGGGCGAGCCAACCGAGAAGGCCGTCGGGACCTGGAAAGTGGTCAAGGAAGGTTTCTGTACCTCGTGGAAGCAGGGCTCGCCTGCGACCTGCTACCGCCTCGTCCCGAACTCGCTTGACGACGCAAAATGGTCGGTGATGAAGGGCGCGGTCACGGTTGCCAGCTGGACCAAGCCGCAGCTTTGAACGCCGGTTGCGCGACCCGCTACCGGCCTTCGTGAACCGATAGATCCTTGATCGTCGGCGCCTCGCCCGAAAGCGGATTGTTGCGGTCCCAGCCGTAGCTCAGCGTCTCGAACCGCATCGAGCGGGTGTCGATCATGAGCAGCCGCCCCACCAGGCCCTGGCCGAATCCGACGATCTCGCGGATCGCCTCCAGCGCCATCATCGAACCGGCGATTCCGGGTAGTGCGCCGAGGACGCCGGCTTCGGAACAGGCCGGAATCGAGCCCGGCGGCGGCGGTTCCGGAAACAGGCACCGATAGGTCGGATTCTGTTCTCCGTCGGCGCCGCGCTCATGCGCCCGCAGGGTGGTGATGGCCGCGTCGAAGGTTCCGAGCGCTCCCGTCACCAGCGGCTTGCGTGTGAAATAGCAGGCGTCGGAGACGAGATAGCGGGTCGCGAAATTGTCGCAGCCGTCGATCACCAGATCATATTGCGAGACCAGCGCGATCGCGTTGTCGGGGGCAATCCGCATCGCGTGGCGCTCGACCACGACATGCGGATTGAGCCGCGCCACCGCGGCGGCCGCCGAATCCACCTTGGCATCGCCGATATCGGCGGTGGTGTGGACAACCTGACGCTGCAGGTTCGACAGCGAAACCAGGTCGTCGTCGACGATTCCAAGCGTGCCGACCCCTGCGGCGGCCAGATAGAACAGCACCGGCGCACCAAGGCCGCCGGCGCCGATCACCAGCACCCGCGCGTTTTTCAGCGCCGCCTGCCCCGGGCCGCCGACATCCCGCAGGACGATGTGGCGGGCGTAGCGCTCCAGCTCTTCGCGGCTCAACATGGATCGTGCTCCCAATTCACACGCATCTTGAGGTGGTTGCCCTGCACCCCGTCAAGCCCTTGCGCAATTGCAATTTGCACGGTCATCATGGAAGGGTGTGGTGACCCGCAAGTTGCTGACCGGCACGTCGCTGCTTGAAGTGGGCTTCCGCCTGGGGCCGCAGGGTGCGGCCGAGAGGTGCTGACGGACATGCGTGTTGTGGCATGGGTCACCGTGATCGCACTTGCGCTGTCGTCGCAAGTGCAGGCGCAGCCGGAAATCCCCGCTGCGAGCCCGGCGGCCGCGAAGGCCAAGGCGGCGCCAAAGGGCAAGGCGAGACCGCCGAAGAAGGCCGCCGCCAAGAAGGAAAAGAAGGACAAGCCGGCGGCTCCGGCGCCGGCTGCAACGCCCGCCCAGCGCGCCGCCTATTCCAGTCTTCCGGTTTCGGAACGGCTCGCGATCCAGTCCGATCTGATCTGGTCCGGCGATCTCACCGGCGCAGTCGATCCGGATTTCGGCGATCGCGCGATCGCCGCCGTCCGATCCTTCCAGAAGCGCAACAAGTTCGAGGAGACCGGCATCCTGACGGACGAGCAGCGGCAGACGCTCGCCACCGCGATGCGCAGGCGCAAGGACTACAATGGCTGGCAGCTGGTCGAGGATACGGTGACGCCCGGCGTGCGCCTTGGGATTCCCGCGAAGCTGGTGCCGAACGCCGAGATTGGCACCACCGGCAGTCGCTGGTCCTCGGCGCGCGGCGAGATCCAGATCGAAACCTTTCGCGAGAAAATGGCGGGTGCGACCCTGCAGGAATTGTTCGAGGAGATGAAGAAGAGGCCGTCGAACCGGCGCGTCGAGGTGAGCGCGATCACTGCAAGTTCGTTCACGCTATCGGGCATGCAGGGGCTGAAGAAGTTTCACGTGCGGGCCTTTCTCAAGGACAACGAGGCGCGCGGGCTCACCATCCTGTTCGATCAGGCGATGGAGACCATCATGCTTCCGCTGGTCGACAACATCACAGGCGCTTATCTGCCGTTCGGCGATCCGGCCTCCGCTTCGACCTCGCGCCGGGTGGAATACGGCTCCGGCATCGTCGTCACGCCGAACGGACATGTCGTCACCGAGCGCCAGCTCACCGACGACTGCCGGGGTATCATCGTTGCGGGCCTCGGCCGCGCCGACCGGGTAGCCGAGGACAGCGGTTCGGATCTCGCACTCATTCGCATCAACGGGGCGCGCAGCCTGAAGCCTGTGCCATTTTCCACCGATCCGCCCAAGAGCACCCAGCTGACGCTGGTCGGCATTTCGGAGCCGGCGGCGCAGGCGGGTGCTCGCCAGGTCACGACCGTCCCCGCGAAATTGCGCGGCGTCGACGGCGCGCGCGTGCTGCTCGATGCCGTGCCGGCGCGCGGATTTGTGGGCGGTGCTGCGCTTGACGGCGAAGGCCGGCTCGCCGGCATGATCGACGTTTCGTCGGCTTCGGTCGCGGGCCCGGCCGCTGTTGCCGGCCAGGCCTCGTTCGTGCCGACCGCTTCGATCCGCAAGTTTCTGGAAGGCGCCGGCATCACCCCGCTTGACGGACGCGGCGACCTCGCGGCGGCGAAGAATGCCCTGGTGCGGGTCATCTGTGTGAGGAAGTAGAACGTCCGCCGTGCCTGTTCCTGTGTCCTTTCCGCAGGCGGAGAGGGCACCATAATGCGCACCGCATCCGCGGCGCGAACATGACTTTATTTGTGCTCGAATTTCGGCGCCCGCTTCTCCACGAACGCGGCCATGCCCTCCTTCTGGTCGAGCGTTGCGAACAGCGAGTGGAACACCCGCCGCTCGAACAGCACGCCTTCGGCAAGCGAGGTCTCGAACGATCGATTGACGGATTCCTTTACCATCATCACTGCCGGCAGCGACATCGAGGCGATGGTGGCCGCGATCTTCATGGTCTCGTCCATCAAGGACGCAAGCGGCACGATCCGCGCGACAAGCCCGGATCGTTCGGCCTCCGCGGCGTCCATCATGCGGCCGGTCAGCGTCATCTCCATCGCCTTGGCCTTGCCGATCGCTCGCGTCAGCCGCTGGGTGCCGCCGATACCGGGAATGACTCCAAGCTTGATCTCGGGCTGACCGAACTTTGCGTTGTCGGCGGCAATGATCATGTCACATTGCATCGCGAGTTCGCAGCCGCCGCCGAGTGCGAAGCCTGCGACCGCGGCGATCACCGGCTTGCGCGCGCGGGCGGCGGCGTCCCACCCGGCGGCGAAGTTATCCATGAACGTGTCCATGTAATCCTTGCCGGCCATCTCCTTGATGTCGGCGCCGGCCGCGAACGCCTTGTCGGAACCGGTGATGACGATGCATCCGATACCCGCATCGGCTTCAAATGCACGGATCGCGGTATTGAGTTCACCCGCAAGTTCGGCATTGAGCGCATTGAGGGCCTGCGGCCGATGCAGCCGGATCAACCCAACTCGTCCGTGCGTTTCAACCTGGAGGGTATTGTATGTCATTGCGCGTCGCCCGGTCTCTTGCGTGAAGGCCAACCTCTAACCGAACTCCGCGACGGCTGCCAGCAGCCGGTCGATGTCTTCGGGCCGGGACAGCCGATGGTCGCCGTCCTTGACCAGCGTCAGCACGACGTCGTCGCGTGCGATCCGCGATACCAGCGACACCGCATGTTCCCACGGCACGTCCGAATCCTGCACGCCCTGTAGAATGCGCACCGGGCACCCGGTTTCGATCAGCCCGCCAAGCAGCAGATGATTGCGTCCTTCCTCGATCAATTGCCGGGTGATGAGATACGGCTCCGCGGAATATTCCGATGGCCGCTGCCACGATCCCGTGGTTTCGATCTGCGCCTTGATCTCCGGGGTCATGCGCTGCCACATCAACACATCGGTGAAATCGACCGCGGGCGCGATCAGGACCAGACCAGCGAGCGAGCCATTGCCCGGGACGCGGCCCGCGCGGATATCACGCGCCAGCAGCAGCGAAATCCATCCGCCCATGGACGATCCGATCGCAATCGTCGGGCCGTCACAGAATTGCGAGAAAACGGCCCGGCTTTCCTCCAGCCAGCGGCCGATGGTCCCATCGGCGAATGTGCCGCCGGATTCGCCATGACCGGAATAGTCGAAGCGGATGCAGGCCCGTCCTTGCCCGGCTGCGAAGCGATCCAGCGCTTCAGCCTTGGTGCCCTTCATGTCGGACTTGAATCCGCCGAGCCAGATCAGTGCAGGCGCGCGTCCGGTCCGCTTGCGCACGGCGATGGCGCGTCGCGCGCCGCCCTCTCCAACCGCGATCTCGATCAATTCCACGTCACCCATGCTCAAAGCCGATTCCCTCAAACATCTTTTCGCCGCAAACCAACCTGGCCTTGCGCCGGTCAAGATTTGCGCCGGCCTCGCGCGCTCGTTTGCGTCGCGGCTGGATAAGCCTTATCACATGGGCTCCGTCCCGGCGCGTTTCAGTCCGCGTTCGCCCACCGTCGGTCGCAGCTTTCTTGCTGCGGCCTGTAACGCTTGCGAGGTAACGTGTGAATTCCGGTTCTGCCGCGCGCATCATGCAATCCCAAGCCCGCGGGGCCGTGCAGCTGTCGCCGCAGAACCGCAAGCTAGTCACACCGCTGCGTCCGCTGACGGTCCTCGTCGTGGTGCCGACGCTGCAGGCAGGCGCAGCCGAGATGGGTGCCGTCGATGTGGTGCGAATCCTCACTGCGGCGGGCCACCGTGCCATCGTGATGTCGCGCGGCGGACGGCTCGAGCCGCGCATCGCCGATGCTGGCGGTGAATTCGTCTATGCCGATGTGGCGAGCAAGAATCCGGCGATCATGGCGCGCAATGCCGCCGCGATCGCGCGGCTCGTCCGCAACCGCAAATGCGACATCATCCACGCTCATGGCCGCGTCCCGGCCTGGAGCGCGCTGGTTGCTTCCAGGCTGACCCGGGTGCCGCTGGTCACGAGCTGGTACAAGGGCTTCCGCGAACAGAATGCGCTGAAGCGGCTTTACAACAGCGTCATGGCGCGCGGCGACCGCGTCGTCGCGGTGAGCGACCAGCTCGCCGAACTGATCAGCGAGCGCTACCAGGTGCCGACCGACCGGATCGATGTGGTGCCGACCACCATCGATCTCGCGCTGTTCGATCCGGCGCTGATGTCGGCGGAACGTCTTGAAAGGACGCGCCGCATTTTCGGGGTGATGCCGACGGACAAGGTCATCCTGTTGGTCGGACGCATGCTGCGACGAAAGGGTCACTTTGTCGCGGTCCGCGCCGCACGGCGGCTCAAGGAGATGGGTCTGAAGGATTTCGTCTTCGTCTTTGTCGGCGAGGATGGAGGCCATAGCGGTTATAGCGGCGAGATTTGGGACGAGGTGCTTGCCGGCGGGCTCGCCGATGTGGTGCGGCTGATCGGCCCGGTGGACGACATGCCTGCGGCCTATGCCACCGCGTCAGTCGTGGTGTCGGCGGCGATCCAGGCCGAGGGTTTGCAGCGCACGATTCTCGAGGCGCAGGCCATGGAGCGCCCGGTGGTGGTTTCCGATCTCGGAGCCGGTCCGGAGGCGGTACTGGCGCCGCCTGCGGTTCCGGAAGACCGGATGACCGGGCTGCGCTTTTCCGCAGGCGACGATGGCGCATTGGCGGCTGCCTTGATCCGCCTGTTTTCGATGCCGCTGGCACAGCAGGCAGCGATCGGTGGCCGTGGCCGCCAATGGGTCATCGGCCATTTCAATCAGCCGGCGGTGTCCGACCAGATGCTCAAACTTTATTCCGGGCTGGCGCGTGCCAAAATGTAGGTCCGAGCGGTCCGGCCTGGGCTCAAATCTGCGGGACTGAGCTCGTTTTTGCCGGGTTTCGCCGTTGACTTGCGCCAGTTTTGTCCCGATCTTGCCCGGTACGGTGAGGCGCGGGCGCTTGGCGGCAGCCTTGAATGCGCGGCGCGCCTTCCGGATTTCTGGCAACAGCAACGGAGATTATCCATTCGTCGTCCCATGAAAGCCGCGCCTCCCGTTCAGAAGGACGGTCCGCGCGTCAACGAGGAGATCCGCAACCGCGAGGTTCAGCTGATCGACCAGGCTGGAACCAATCTCGGCGCCATACCGATCCAGGATGCGCTTGCGAAGGCGGCCGAGGCCGGGCTTGATCTGGTCGAGATATCTCCCAACGCGAATCCGCCGGTTTGCAAGCTCCTCGACTACGGCAAGTACAAATTCCAGGCGCAGAAAAAGGCCGCCGAGGCCCGCAAGAAACAGAAGGTGGTCGAGGTCAAGGAAATCAAATTCCGGCCGATGATCGACGACCATGACTACGACGTGAAGATGCGTTCCATGAAGCGCTTCTTCGAGGAAGGCGACAAGGTCAAGGTGACGCTGCGCTTCCGCGGGCGCGAAATGGCGCATCAGGAACTCGGCACGCAGCTGCTCGATCGGGTCAAGGCCGATCTTGCGACGCTGGCGAAGGTCGAGATGGACGCCCGTTTCGAAGGCCGTCAGATGATCATGATCCTGGCACCGCGCTGATTCTGCGCGGTGCCGTGAGCAGGCGAGCGGTTGGCACCGCCAGTCGCAATCCCGCACGCCACCGGCGAGGCCGGAAAATTCCAGGAACGTTGCCGGGGGAGGCCGACAGGGCCCGCTCCCCGACCCCAAAAGCCCTGATCCCGCCAAGGTGGAGCCGGAAGGCGCTCAGGAACCCGGCGCCACGCGCAGATGCCGGGTCCCGCGGGCCCGCTGGTGCGCGCCGTCGCCGTGCTGACTCATCACATTGGTGCCGATGGTCCAGGGCTTGTTTGCCCCGCTCACCACATTGACGATCTCCTGCAGGGGCGCTCGCTCGATCTCGCTGCGCGGGCGCGAGACATACAAGTCGGCATGGTAGACGCCTTCGGTCTCAAACCCGCGCGTGTCGATGCCGCGCATTTCCACAGCCTTCACCACGGCCTCCATCTCCTCGCGGTTGGCGAAGCGGCGCTGCACAAATGTCGCGCTCTGGAATTTCTCGGTTTCAAGCCCGAAGTCGGAAAGCGTCGCGGCGATCCGGTCGTACGGGAACATGCGCAATACGAACGACACGACCCACGCCGTTCGTCCCTTTCTCGCCAGCTTCATGACCCGGTCGAACGTCTTGCTGCCGACATATCCGACGCAGCCGGTGGACGTTATGATGTCGGCTTCCGAGATGGCAGCCGCGACTTCCGGCTTGGGTTCGTCCGCTTCGAGATCCGCGCAGAAGGCCATGTCCATGGCGCCGCACGCCTGTCCATAGCGCACCGCATTTTCCGATATGTCGAGACCAATGACTCTGAGATTGCGGTCGCGCGGCCATGCCAGATAGAACGCGCGGTCCAGTTCGAGCATGTCGTCATGCGCGAGTCCCTGCAACGCCGGCGCCGTATAGCGGTCGCGCAAGGCGTCGTAGGACAATGCGTATTTCATCAATGCGCCGTTGACGCCATAGGACGATCCGAGATCGAGCACGGTGACCGGATCGCTTTGCGTGGCTGCGCGCGCGCGGATGATCTGCTTGAAGATCGGTTGTGCGAGATGCGGAATGATGTAGTCGAGCTGCCCGAGATAATTGAAATACTGCCTCGGGTCCTTTTCGACATAGACGTGGTCGAAATTGGCTTTTGATTCATTGATCGCGGAAAAGGCCGCTTGCATCCCGGATATATCCTCGTGCTGGTCCAGCGCTGTGAAGCGATCGCGACGCGAAGCAGCCAAAGCGGCGCGTGCTGCGCGGGACATGGTCAGGGAGTTGGCTGCTGGTTTGTCCAAATATAGCGATCCGAAGCCTAGCCTCAATCGCTCGCGCCGCGACATATCGCGCGACCGCAACGATCCGTCGCGAAGCCGGGCGTATGCGACAGGATGTGTCGCGTCGGGGGATGAAATGCGATGCCGGTGTCCGGATTTGTCCCGGCACGGGAAGCGCCCATGTGCAGGATGCATCGCTCGCGGTCATGGAACGGCGTGAGAATTGGAGTGCGACCGGCAGGAGCCGCCCGCGGCCCGGCTGCCGTTGGCGCACTCCAATACCATTTTCGGCTTGGCCCGATGGGCGGCCCCTGCCGTTGCCACGCCCTGGCGGTGGCCTGATCGCAGCCGTTTGCAGTTGTTTTTGTGCGGCCTCTCTGCCATAAACCGGCCGCTCGTCGCCCGGCTGTCAGGGCTGCCGTGGCGGCGACACTTGCTCAATCAGCAAACGCTCGTTCTTCGAGCCATTCCCGGCGGACGCTCGGCTATTGCCGCATGTCAGCCGCATCAGGAGAGCCAAATGCCCAAGTTGAAGACCAAATCGGGCGCCAAAAAGCGCTTCAAGATTACCGGCTCTGGGGAGGTCGTTTCCGCCCAGGCCGGCAAGCGCCACGGCATGATCAAGCGAACCACCAAGCAGATCCGCAATCTTCGCGGCACGCGCGTCCTGTTCAAGACGGACGGCGACAACATCAAGAAATACTGGCTGCCGAACGGCTGATCGTCAGCGTCAGCTCATTTGCGCAACTGTCTTTCTTCGTTTCTGCAAGTTCAGGGTTTCGCTAGAGGAGATCAGCCATGGCCCGCGTCAAACGGGGCGTCACGTCCCACGCCAAGCACAAGAAGGTTCTGAAGGCCGCCAAGGGCTTCTACGGCCGCCGCAAGAACACCATTCGCATCGCCAAGCAGGCGGTCGAAAAGGCGAACCAGTACGCCTATCGCGACCGCAAGCGGCGCAAGCGCACCTTCCGCGCGCTCTGGATCCAGCGCCTCAATGCCGCTGTCCGTCCGTTCGGATTGAACTACAGCCAGTTCATCAACGGACTGAACCAGACCGGCCTCGAAATCGATCGCAAGGTTCTGTCCGATCTCGCGATCCGCGAGCCCGCGGCGTTTGAGGTCATCGTCGAGAAGGTGAAGGCCGCGCTGCCGGCGCAGGCCTGATGTTGTCATGCCCCGCGCAGGCGGGGCATCCACGCCTTTCCCGGCTTCAAGCAAGACGTGGATGGCCGGGACAGGCCCGGCCATGACGAGCAAACGAGACTCGTCATGTCGGATATCGAGCAACTTCAGCAATCGGTCCTCGCAGACATCGCCGCGGCCTCCGACGAGGCTGCGCTGGAAGCGGTGCGCGTCGCATCGCTCGGCAAGAGCGGCTCGGTGTCCGCGCTCCTGAGGACGCTCGGCGCCATGACGCCGGACGAGCGCAAGGCGAGGGGACCGGCGATCAACGGGCTGAAGGACGCGGTCAACGCCGCGCTGACCGCGCGTCGCGATGCGCTGAAGAACGCGGCGCTCGATCAGCGCCTCAACACCGAGAGCGTCGACGTCACGCTTCCCGTGCGCGAAAGCCCGGCGGAGACCGGCCGCATTCATCCGATCTCGCAGGTGATCGACGAACTCACCGCGATCTTCGCCGATATGGGTTTTGCGGTGGCGGAAGGTCCGGACATCGAGACCGACGACTACAACTTCACCAGGCTGAACTTTCCCGAAGGCCATCCGGCGCGGGAGATGCACGACACGTTCTATTTCAATCCGAAGGAAGACGGCTCGCGCCTGCTTTTGCGCACGCACACATCACCCGTGCAGGTGCGCACCATGCTGACGCAGAAGCCTCCGATCCGCGTGATCATTCCGGGCCGCACCTATCGGTCGGACTCCGATCAGACGCACACGCCGATGTTTCATCAGGTCGAGGGCCTGGTCATCGACAAGGGCTCGCATCTCGGCCACCTGAAATGGATCCTTGCCGAGTTCTGCAAGGCGTTTTTCGAGGTCGACAACGTGAAGATGCGGTTCCGGCCGTCGTTCTTTCCGTTCACCGAGCCGTCGCTCGAAGTCGACATCCAGTGCCGGCGCGACAAGGGCGAGATCCGCTTCGGCGAAGGCGAAGACTGGCTGGAGATTCTCGGCTGCGGCATGGTGCATCCGAATGTGCTGCGCAATTGCGGGCTCGATCCGGACGAGTATCAGGGCTTTGCCTGGGGCATGGGCATCGATCGCATCGCCATGCTGAAATACGGCATGCCGGACCTGCGCCCGTTTTTCGAAGCCGACATGCGCTGGCTGTCGCATTACGGCTTCCGTCCGCTCGATTTCCCGACGCTGGCGGGGGGCTTGAGTTCGTGACCGGCAGCGGGCGCTCTTCACCTCCCCCCTTGAGCCCTCAAGGGGGAGGGGACCGGCCGGTGCAAGCGACGAGACGCTGACATGAAATTTACCCTGTCCTGGCTGAAAGAGCATCTCGACACCGACGAGCCGCTGTCAGCGATCGCCGACAAGCTCACCATGATCGGGCTTGAGGTCGAGAAGATCGAGAATCCGGCCGAGAAATACGCGCCGTTCAAGGTGGTCGAAGTCATCTCCGCGGTTCAGCATTCGAATGCCGACCGGCTGCGGGTCTGCATGGTCGATACCGGCGACGGCAAGCCGCTGCAGATCGTGTGCGGCGCGCCGAACGCGCGCGCCGGTATGAAGGCGGTGCTGGGTCTGCCGGGCACCTATATCCCGGCCAAGGACATCACGCTGAAGGTCGGCAAGATCCGCGACGTCGAAAGCCAGGGCATGCTGATTTCCGGCGCGGAGATTGCGTTCTCCGACGATCACTCCGGCATCATCGAGATGCCGGCGAATGCCCCGGTGGGTGTCCCCTTCGCCGAGGTGCTGGGTCTCGACGATCCCATCATCGAGATCAATCTCACGCCTAACCGCGCCGACTGCACCGGTGTGTCCGGCATCGCGCGCGACCTTGGCGCCACCGGTATCGGCAAATTCCTCGAGCGCACCCCGAAGCCGATTGCGGGCGCGTTCCCCTGTCCGGTCAAGGTGACGCTCGATTTCGGATCGACGCCGTCGCTGTGTCCGGGCTTTGCGCTGCGCCTCGTGCGCGGCGTGAAGAATGGCCCGTCCCCGGAATGGCTGCAGAAGCGGCTGACTGCGATCGGGCTGCGTCCGATCAACGCGCTGGTCGATATCACCAATTTCATGACCTACGATCGTGGCCGTCCGCTGCATGTGTTCGATGCCAGGAAGGTCCGTGGCAATCTTGTGGTGCGCCGCGCGAAGGCCGGCGAGGAACTGCTCGCGCTTGATGGCAAGACCTACAGGCTCGACGACTCCATCTGCGTGATCGCCGACGACAAGGGCGTGGAATCGCTGGCCGGCATCATGGGCGGCGAACTCTCCGGCTGCGACGCGGACACCACCGACGTGCTGATCGAGTCGGCGCTTTGGGACCCGATCAACATCGCGCAGACCGGCCGCAAGCTGGGCATCAACTCGGATGCACGCTACCGCTTCGAGCGCGGCGTCGATCCGAATTTCATGGTGCCGGGCCTCGAACTCGCGACCCAGATGGTTCTCGACCTGTGCGGCGGCGAGCCCTCCGCAGTTGAAGTCGCTGGCGGCGGCCCGGTCGACGACCGGCCGATCGATTTTCCGCTGAGCGAAGTCAAGCGCCTCGCCGGCCTTGATGTGCCGCTGGTCGAAATGAAGCGCATTCTCGGAAATCTCGGCTTCTTCGTTGCCGGCAACGGTCCGGTGGTGAAGGTTGCGGTACCCTCCTGGCGCGCCGACGTGGAAGGCAAGGCCGACATCGTTGAGGAGGTCGTGCGAATCGTCGGCGTCGATCAGGTGCCGCTGACGCCGTTCGACCGCGGCGATGCCCCGCGCAAACCGGTGCTGACGCCGATCCAGACCCGCACCCGCAAGGCCAGGCGCGCGCTCGCCTCGCGCAATCTCGCGGAAGCGGTGACGTGGTCGTTCATTGCGAAGCCGGACGCGGAATTGTTCGGCGGCGGTCAGCCCGAACTGGCGCTCGCCAATCCGATCGCGTCCGATCTCTCCGACATGCGTCCGAGCCTGGTCCCGGGTCTTGTCGCCGCGATCCAGCGCAACGCCGATCGCGGCACCGCCGATGCGGGACTGTTCGAGGTGGGCCAGATATTCAAGGGCGACCGGCCCGAGGATCAGTTCACGGCTGCCGCCGGATTGCGGCACGGCCTGTCGCGCTCAACCGGCACCGGACGGTTCTGGTCCAATGCTGCGAGCCAACCCGATGCATTCGAGGCGAAGGCCGATGCGCTTGCGGCACTTTCGGCAGCCGGCGCGCCGGTTCAGGCGCTGCAGATCGTGCCCGGCGGACCGGCGTGGTTCCATCCCGGCCGGTCGGGGACGATCCAGATCGGGCCGCAGAATGTGCTTGGATCATTCGGCGAGTTACATCCGCGTGTCCTCGAAGCGCTGAAGGCGGACGGCCCAATCGTCGGTTTCGAGGTGATCCTTGATCGCATCCCGGAGCCCAAGGCGAAGCCGACGCGTGCGAAGCCCGCGCTCGAATTGTCGGCGTTCCAGCCGGTGTCGCGCGACTTTGCTTTCGTTGTCGAGAGGGGTGTGAAAGCGGCCGATCTCGTGCGCGCGGCGCAGAATGTCGACAAGAAGCTGATCACGGCCGTGACCGTGTTCGATGTCTACGAAGGCAAGGGCATCGAGCCGGGCAAGAAGTCGCTCGCGATCGCCGTCACGCTTCAGCCTCGTGAGAAGACGATGACGGACGCGGAGATCGACGCGCTCGCCGGCAGGATCGTGGCCGAAGTCGGCAAGCGCACCGGCGGAATCTTGCGATCGTAGCATTCCGTCGCGACATGGATGGAAGTTAACGTTCAGTGCGTGGCAGTGACGCGGCGTGATCCGGAACCAAGGTCGCGCCGCATTCGTTTTCCACCTTGCACCCTTGCAATGTGGAGATGAGACAGAATGCCCGTATCAAAATTGCTCACCGCCTCGCTCGGATTCTCGGCTCTCGCGCTGGCTGCCGTCCTTGCGCCGCCGCAGGCGTCTGCGGCACCCGCCGGAACCGGCCTGTCGTCGCTCGGTGCGGTCGATACGCAACTCGTCCAGCAGGTGCGGTGGCGCGGGCGCTATTACCGCGGCGGCTACGGATATCGCGGCTATGGCTATCGCGGTGGAAACGGCGGCGCGGTTGCGGCCGGCGTTCTTGGCGGGCTCGCGCTTGGCGCGGTGATTGCTGGAGCGGCGTCCGCACCCCCTCCGCCTCCGGTGGTTTACGCGCCGGGCTATGGCGCGCGCGCAGACTGGGTCGCGTATTGCTCGTCCAAATACCGCTCCTTCAACCCGGCCACCGGGCTCTATCTGGGCTATGACGGGCAATATCATCCCTGCCAGTAGCATCTGACGGCTTGACGATGGAAAAGGCCCCGCCGATCGGTGGGGCCTTTTCTGACAGGGTTGCGTCGAAGCTGCGGCGGCTCATTCGTTGATGATGCGCGGCACGCCCCTGGGGAATTCCTGACGCTTTGGCGCGCGCTGGCGGCGCGGCGGTTTTTGCTTGCGCACCGGCTGCTGTTTCACCGGCTTCGACTTTTGTGCCGGGACCGCGCTCGGCAGCGGACCGAGCAGCTTCAAGGCCAGATCCGCCGCGCGCTCTCCCGATTCCCAGGCGCCGCCTACCGTGCCCCACAATGTTTCGTGCGCGGCCTCGCCGGCATAGAACACCCGGTCGCGCAGGGGCTCGGTCATCAGGATACGCCGCGCAGGCTGACCGCCGACCGACGCCGCGGAGAATGCACCCTGCGCGAAGGGCGCGAACGCCCATTGCGTCGCATGCGTGCGTCCGACCGCCTTCTTCACGTCGGCCCCGAACAGCTTGTCCAGCCACTCCATCGCGAACGCCGTCATATCGCGCGGGCCCTTCGACGCGAGCTCGCGGCCGAAGGAGCCGGCCACATCGACAAAGGAAAGCGAGGATCCGCCGACATTGCCGAGCAGCGCCGCAGTTTGCTTGTCCTCCACCTTTTCAAATACGAGGTCATCGCGCGCGAGGTCGAACGGATTGCCGGGAATATCGAGCGCGATCCGCTCGTAATGGCCGAGCCGCAGCCGGTTAAGCGCGTCGAGCTGCCGCTTCGGCAGATCGGGCATCAGCTTGCTGTCGGCCAGCAAGTTGGTGGATACGGTGACGATGACGCTGCGTGCCTGCAGCGACCCCTTGCTGGTCTCGAGCGTGATGCCGCCGCGGCCTTGCGTGTTGATCCGCGTCACCGGTGTTCCCAGCTGCACCGGCAGTCCGTCGGCGAACCTGGCGAGCAGCGTGCCAAAACCCTGCCGGCAATAGGCATCGACGTTGCGCTCGTCCGAGCGCTGGAAATCCATCACCGAAAGTTCCGCGAGGTCCTTGCCGCAACCGAACGGGCCGAGATAGAACGCGACCGACGGATACCATTCGCCGAGATCCTTCGGTATGGCCTGCGCCACCGAGATGTCGGCCTTGCCGCGGGCGGCATCCTCGATCGCGCGCCGCGCACGCACCATCACCGCGAAGAATTGTTCCAGCTCGCCCTCGCGCGCATTGCGTCGCCCGATTCGCACTTTCTGGCCGGGCGGCGCCGGATAGATTTCAAGGCCGGTGCGTGGCGCGAGCCTTGCGAGCGGATTCTGCTCCGGCTCGTGCATCCAGTGCGCGCCGAGGTCGAAGGGCATGCCGAAGGTTGCGGTGTCGGTGATGCAACGGCCGCCAACACGGTCCGCCGCTTCCAGCACCACGACGCGCCGGCCGGCTGCCATGAGCTTCCGCGCCGCGGCAATGCCGGCGGCACCGGCACCAACGATCGCAACCTCGGTCTCCGCCGCCATCGACAGCCGCCCCCACAGCGGGAGCGTGGCCGCTCCGGCAGCGGTCGCTAGGAAAGAACGGCGGGAAATTGCGTCCATGGTTACCGGAGGCTTTGTGCTCCCGCCTCACTACCCGGAAAAAGCAAGGTTTTGCAAACGTCCGATGTCAGCCGCGGTCACCGGGCCGTGAGCCGCGTGAACCGCTCTGCAACGGCTTTCGACGAAAATACGCAACAACAGCCGGATATGCGGAAACAGCCGCATGCGGGAGGTTTCGCCATGAGCTTCGTGCTCGACGGAATCGGGCATTTCCTTGCCCGCTATCTGGAAAAGCCGGTGCAGGGCTACGAGCCCTTCACGCCGAGCGACTTTGGCGCGCTGCAGGCGACCCTGCAGCCCGGCGACGTGCTCCTGGTCGAAGGCAACAATCACGTTTCCGGCATCATCAAGTATCTCACGCAATCCACATGGTCGCATGCGGCGCTCTATGTCGGCCGGATCGGCGACCGCGAAACCGAGGACGGCGAGCCGCTGGTTCTGGTGGAAGCCAATCTCGGCGAAGGCGTGATCGGCGCGCCGCTGTCGAAATACGCGCGCTATCACACCCGCATCTGCCGGCCGACCGGGCTTACACCCGAAGACCGCGCGAAAGTCTGCGCCTATGCCAAGGAGCGGATCGGTTTCGAGTATGACGTGAAGAACATCATCGACCTGATGCGCTTCCTGATGCCGCTGCCGATCCCGCAGAAATGGCGCCGGAAGATGATCGCAATGGGCTCGGGCCATCCGACCCGGATCATCTGCTCGGCGCTGATCGCACAGGCCTTCGAGCAGGTGCGCTATCCGATCCTGCCGAAGATCAGCCGCGTGGAAAGCGAATCCGCACGCGAGGAGATACTGGAAATCCGGCATTCCTCGCTTTACGCGCCGCGCGACTTCGACATCTCACCGTATTTCGAGGTGGTGAAGCCGACGCTGGTCAACGGCTTCGACTACAAGAAAGTGCAATGGGCAGACCTCCAGGTGACGATCGGCGTCACGGTGTCCGTCACGGTCGAGCCGTTGCCGGCCGTCGACGGAGCAGCCCTGGTGCCGGATAAGGCGGGGGATGCGCTCGCGCCGGCATGAAGGAAAGACCCCGGCCTTTTGATGCCGGGGCCACCGATCGGCAGAGTGAAGATGGGACGCTGAAGGCTCTGCCGCCGGCACATCGCTAATGCGACAGCATGGTTCGCCGTTCCTTCGGCCGACCGCACGAAGCGCCCGGAACGATGGTGGTCATGCGGTCCGTCTTGCCCAGGCGAGCGCGGATTCCAGCCGGTCGTTGCCCCAGAACAATTCGCCATCCGCGGTCACGAAACTCGGTGCCCCGAAAATTCCAAGCCGTCCGGCCTCTTCGGTCTCGCTGCGCAGCTTGAGTTTGACCGGATCGGATTGCGCGCGCTCCAGCACAAGGCGGGCCGGCGCGCCGATATCGTGCAGCACCGCCTCGATCACCACCGGATCCTCGATGCTGCGGCCTTCGCCAAACTGCACACGAAACACCGCCTTGCAGAATGCGTCGTGCCAGCTGTCGCCTTCGCTTGCGATCGCCGCCCGCGCGGCCAGCAGCGAGTTCTGAGGAAACGGATCCGGGCGGCGAAACGGAATCGACAATTCCGCACACAGCCGCTCCAGATCGCGCCACATGTAGCGGCCCTTGGCCTCGTAGATGTTGAACGGGGACGTGGCCCAGCCCTGCGCCTTGAACACAGGGCCGAGCAGGAACGGCCGGTAGCGGATCGCGACACCCGCCTCGTCGCGGAGGGCCTGCGCGCGCATGCAGGCGGGATAGGAATAGGTGGATGCGAAGTCGAACCAGAAATCAACGCAGGGTTTGCTCATGCCGGCATTCGTCGCGACACCGTTGCTTTTCGAGCGAAGCGTAACGCGAGTTGCGCGCAACACCAAATTGACGAAAGCAGGATGACGCTTTCCACACGGATTTGTGCATCATAAATCCGTCACCGCGATGTCAATCGCGCTCTCTAACCCTGACCGGCGGGTTGGGGATCATTGCGTGCCACAGATCGGGCTGCTCATCATCGTCGCGGTGACCGTGTTCACCGCGGTGGTTTTCACCATCGATCCTGCGCTCGATCTTGAAATCTCGGCGCTGTTCTTTGATCCGGCGCGCAGGATTTTCCCCGCGAAGTCCGACTGGTTCCTGGCTGGCTTCCGCTTCGTGACCTCCTGGGCGGTCGCGATTGCGATCATCATTCCCGCCGCCGCGCTCATCGGCAAGATGCTGTTTCCATCGCGGCAGGCGTTGCTGCCGGGACGCGCCATGTTGCTGATCCTGATGTCGATCGCGATCGGGCCGGGACTGCTGGTGAATGCCGGGCTCAAGGAAAACTGGAACCGGCCGCGTCCCGGTGTCGTGAAGGAATTCGGCGGAGCGATGGAATTCAAGCCGTGGTGGGACGCTAGCGGCACGTGCCGCGGCAATTGTTCCTTCGTTTCGGGGGAGAGCGCCGCGGCCTTCGCCATGCTGGCGCCGGCGGCTCTGGTCGCGGCGCCCTGGCAATTGCCCGCGATCGGCCTTGCGACCGTGTTCGGCGCGCTGATGGGGCTGCTCCGGGTGGTGTTCGGGGGACACTTTTTTACCGATGTGGTGTTCGCGGGCGCTTTGACCGCCCTGCTGGTCTGGGCCCTGCATGGCTGGATGTATCGCTGGGTGCCGGGAATGTGGTCGGACCAACGAATCGAGCAGGCGCTTGGCGATGCGGGATGTGTTTTGCGCGACAGCCTGGTGGCGGCGGGAAAGCGGGTCGCGGCGATCCCCGCCCAGGTGGCGGCGGGCGTCGGCCTCGTCTTCGGTCGCGCATCCGACGCTGCGCCCCGGCGCGGTTAGATCGAGGCACTTCGCCAATCCGCGGGACTTGCGTAGCGGACGTCCTGTCCCACCTTTCTGGCGGAACCCATCACGGCGTGGGCACGTTCGGTCTGCGTGGGCGCAATGGAGGATACCCGATGCGTTTGATGCTTTCGGCATGTGCGATCGCGCTGACCGGTTCACTGGCCTCCCTGAGTGCAGTGGAAGCCCGCGAATATCCGTGGTGCGCCCGCTACGACTGGACGACCACGAATTGCGGCTTCGTCAGCTTCCAGCAATGTCTCGCGACCATTTCCGGGATCGGGGGCCGGTGCGAACAGAATCCGCGCTATGTGGCGGCGCCCGGCAAGCGCAAGCGCGCCCGGTGACCGCTAGGCGGATCAGCCGCGTCCGATTACGGCCAAGTTGCACCGTTCAGGGTTCCGAATATAGTCCGCCCGCTTTCGACGGACGGGACCGGATTCATGGCCGACAAGTTCAGAAGAGACGTGAAAAAGGTCGTGCTTGCCTATTCGGGCGGGCTCGACACCTCGATCATCCTGAAATGGCTGCAGACCACCTATGGCTGTGAGGTGGTGACCTTCACCGCCGATCTCGGCCAGGGCGAGGAACTGGAGCCTGCGCGCGCCAAGGCGATCCTGCTCGGGATCAGGCCGGAAAACATCTTCATCGAGGACCTTCGCGAGGAATTCGTCCGTGACTACGTGTTTCCAATGTTTCGCGCCAACACGGTCTACGAGGGGCAGTATCTGCTCGGCACGTCGATCGCGCGGCCGCTGATCGCCAGGAAGCAGATCGAGATCGCCGAGCAGGTCGGGGCCGACGCGGTGTGTCATGGCGCGACCGGCAAGGGCAACGACCAGGTGCGGTTCGAGCTCACCTATTACGCGCTGAAGCCGGACATCACCATCATCGCGCCATGGCGCGAATGGGACCTGCGCTCGCGCGAGCAATTGATCGCCTTCGCCGAGCAGCACCAGATACCGATTGCCAAGGACAAGCGCGGCGAAGCGCCGTTCTCGGTCGACGCCAACCTTCTGCACGCATCGTCCGAAGGCAAGGTGCTGGAGGATCCGTCGCAGGAAGTGCCGGACTACGTCTATTCCCGGACCGACGACCCGGTGACCGCGCCCGACAAGCCGACGGTCATCACCATCGATTTCGAAAAGGGCGATCCGGTCGCCATCGATGGGAAAAAGATGTCGCCCGCGACCTTGCTGAAGGCGCTCAACGATCTCGGCAAGCGGAACGGCATCGGCCGGCTCGATCTTGTCGAGAACCGGTTCGTCGGCATGAAGTCGCGCGGCATGTACGAGACGCCGGGCGGCACCATCCTGCTCGCTGCGCATCGCGGCATCGAGAGCATCACCCTCGACCGCGGTGCCGGTCATCTCAAGGACGAGCTGATGCCGAAATACGCGGAGATGATCTATAACGGCTTCTGGTTCACACCCGAGCGCGAGATGCTGCAGGCGGCCATCGACAAGTCGCAGGAGCACGTGACCGGCCGCGTGACGCTCAAGCTTTACAAGGGCGGCGCCTGGGTGATCGGCCGCGAAAGTCCGTATTCGCTGTACGATCAGGAGCTGGTCACGTTCGAGGAAGGCGCGGTGGCCTACGACCACCGCGACGCCGAAGGCTTCATCCGGCTCAACGCGCTGCGGCTGCGCACGCTAGGGCAGCGGAAGAAGAAGCGCGGGCTGTAGATAAAGGCGGCGCTGTTCCGGCTGGACAGGTCCCGCTCACGGCACGACGCCGCATCCAATCGGGCCGCGTGACAGAGTGTTGGTGTTTCCGTCCCCAAATACGACGACTTCGTTCCGATACGTTACGATGCTGCTGGCGTCCTTCGGCGCATTCATTTCCCGATAAGCGGCTTCGCAAATCCTCGGTGAAGGAACCTGGTTCGCCATGTCCTGCGGCAGCAGGCCATCCCTGATCATCTGTGCCCAGCATCGTGCCGCGTTCTCCATGATGGAACATGGCGCGTTGATGCCGCGGTTGTAGCGCAGCCGCAGGCCGCCATTCTCGAAACTCGCAGCCAGGATGAGCGGCTTGTCATCCCAAGTCAGGCTGTCCTGAAGAACGGTCCTTGCGGATTGCGCGTCGATCACGACGAACGGACCCGTACCGTGGGGTTCGCCCGCAAAGAACAGCGCGGCGCCCTTGCGCCCCTGGAAACGCATGTTGTCTGTGTCGACGAGCGTGATTCCGCCGGGTGCCGGCCTGGCGCTGCAGGGCGGGTTCTGGCCGCGCGCCAGCACCGCCTTTTCCGCACTCGGACCCTCGGTTGACTGGCTGATCATGAAATCCGAAAAATAGGTACAGGTGATTACCGGCCCGCTGCCGTCCGAATTCGGCGGAATGGTGCGAACCGCCGACGGCTGGTCGAACCGAAGCCCCGCATGCGATTGCGCCACCTGCGGAATCGGCGCGGGAGCGGCGGCGCTCGGGAATTGTTGCGGACGCTGCGGCGGCGCGACTTGGGCCGCGGATTGCGTCTGACCTTTCATAGCGAATTGCTGATTGCGTGATTTTGGCGAACACCGTTTCCCGATGAGCTTCTGGCCGGGCCGGGCGTTGCCTTGCTGCAGATCCCAGCAAATGCCCTCACGGGCATAACGCAGGGCGCCGCCCGCGCCGTCATAGGTCCAGGGATGCATGGTCTGGTCCTGGCCGTTGCAGCGCACGAGATGCAGCCTGTCCGGCTGGTCGGGAGCGCGGTCGAGATCGACGCAGAGTTCAGGTGCCGCGGCCCGAAGCTGTCCGGACCGCCGATCGAATGAGAAAATCTGCAGCGCCTCGCCGGCGCAGCGCTCGAGCGTGATGGCGCCGAACGGCTTGAGTTCGGCCGTGACACACAAGCCGCGGTCCGTCCCGGGAGAGATCGTGACCTCCTGCGTATTGGCTGCGTCTTGCGGTCTGGCTGCGCCTTGCGGTCTGGCCGCGCCTTGCGGCGGCGCCTGCCGTCGCGTGCATTGATCGGCCAGCCGCCTGATGTTGTCGAACGCGCCTTCGACTTCGGATCGCGGGTTCGCCATGCACCACAGGAAGTGCATCGACTCATTCGCGTGCATGCCCTTGCTGGGGTCCTGGCAGGAAGGATTTTTCCGGATCGCCTCACGCGCGTTGTCAGCCGCGCTGGAGGCGTATTGCTTGCAGAAGCGATCGCCCCCTGACTGGGCCAGCGCGGGGCCGGCAAGGACGACCAACACAGCAGGGACCAGCACCCCCAACAGGGACGTTCTCGGCATTGTCACCCCCAAATGACAAACACGCAGCGTGAAAAGCGGGCCTCCGAAATGTGAGACCCGGACTTGAGTACCTGCGACAAAAGCGGGAAGTCCATTGCCCGAAAGCAGGTGCGTCGGAATGCCGCAATCGATTTTGGGGAATAAAAGAATGGCCGGGCTCACGCCCGGCCATTCCCGGCTTTGTCGCTGCGCCGCTGCTTACGGCCGTCGCGGCGCGAATTGCTGCGGCTGCGGAGCAAATTGCTGCGGTTGCTGCGGGGCGAATTGCTGCTGATTGTCCTGCGGCTGATCGTCCTGCTGGTCGCCCTGTTGCGGATCATCCGGCTGGTCATCCTGCGGGTTCGCCTGACCTTGCTGCAACAGCGGAGTGATGCGGCGCACGGTGACACGACGATTGGCGCGCTCCGGTCCCGCGGTGGGGATCTTGAGCTGCTGCTCGCCATAGCCTTGCGTCGTCAGGTTTTCCGGCGGCACCTGGAACTGGCTGGTCAGAATCTCGGCGACGGCCTCGGCGCGACGATCGGACAACGCCAGATTTTCCTCCGTTTCGCCGACGGCGTCGGTATGTCCTTCGATCAGGAAGACCTCGCTCGGATTTTGCGCGACCGCTTGCTTGATGCCGTCTGCGATCGGCGCCAGCCGATTGTACTGATCCGGTGTGACGTCCGATGACGACGATGCGAAGGTGATCGTGTCGAGGTCGACGCGCGGCATCAGGTTGCGCACGTCCGGACTGAACCGGATCTCGTCGAGCGTATAAGGCCTCTCGATGGCTCCGACCGGAGCGGCCATCAGCGCGCCATACACGAAATCGGGCGGCGCCACGCCGGCATCCACGATGTACCGGTTCTGAGGAATGCGGATCACCGGCGGCGGCAGCCTGACAAAGAACTCATCCGGCCGACGCTGTCCGCGGAAGCGGTTGTCGATGATGATGAATTCCTGCCCGTTCACGAAGTGCGAGCGGCGGATCAGGCGCCCGTTCGGATCGGTGATGGTCACGATCCTGCCGCCGCTCGGGCTGACGGTCACGGTCCGGAAGTTGCCGCCGAAGCGCTGCACCTGAGCATTGCGGTCGAACCGCCGGAAGCGATCGTAATCGTTGCGCTGGATGTAGCGCGTGTTGCCGACGCTGTAATAATTCCGGTTGCCCCGCTGCTGGTATTGCGGCTGGAACGTCTGGAAGTTTGGCCGACGCCCCTGTCCCTGGAATTGCTGTCCCTGGCGGTTCTGAAACTGGTTCTGCTGCCCCGGGAAACGCTGCTGGTTCTGGAATTGATTTTGCCGGTTCTGGTTCTGTTGGTTCTGCTGTTGCCGGTTCTGCTGCTGCTGGAATTGCTGCTGCTGTCTTTGCTGCTGCTGCTGGAATTGCTGCTGTTGTCTTTGCAACTGCTGTTGCTGCCGCTGCTGCTGCTGCTGCTGCTTGAATTGTTGCTGCTGCAGTTGCTGTTGCTGGCGTTGCTGCTGCTGCTGCTGCTGGAATTGCTGTTGCTGCAGTTTCTGCTGCTGCCGTTGCTGCTGCTGCTGCTGACGGAATTGCTGCTGCTGCTGGTTCTGGCCGCCACCGCCGCCACCCATGCCGCCGCCGCCACCACCTCCCATGCCGCCGCCACCGCCGCCTTGGCCACCGAAGCCGCCACCACCTTGGCCGCCACCGCCCATGCCACCCATGCCGCCCATGCCGCCGCCTTGGCCACCGCCTTGGCCACCGCCTTGGCCACCGCCACCTCCGCCCTGGGCCAGGACTGTCGTGTTTCCTTCGAAGTTCGAGAAGGACGTGAAGGCATAGGCAGCCAGGATTGCCGCTCCCATCAGGAGAAGGTGCTTCGGTCGCATGGTTGTCTCGCTGGTTGGAAAGGACGCTTCCCCGAACGTCACAAGGCGCCGCGCATGCCGGTTAGCAAGGCGCTCATGAACACAATATGACTTGAATCAAGATAACGAGGCAATTGCATCGCGAGGCGATGGCTAATCACGTCGCATTTCTGGTAAACGGCGATTCGGACGGGCTTAAAGAAAATGGCCGGGCAACGAGTGCCCGGCCATTTGCATTTGTGCGATGTGAAAATTCTCTCCCGCCGGCTTATTGCGGAACCGGGCCCCCCGCGGCTTGCCCCTGCTGCAGCAGGGGCGTGATCCGCCGGACGGTGACGCGCCGGTTGGCGCGCTCCGGACCCTCCGAGGGAATCTTGAGCTGCTGCTCGCCATAACCTTGGGTGGTCAGGTTCTCGGGCGGAATCTGGAATTCGTCGGTGAGGATCACCGCAACCGCTTCCGCACGCCGGTCGGACAGCGACAGATTGTCTTCCTCCGTGCCGGTTGCGTCGGTATGCCCTTCGATCAGAAACACCTCGTTCGGATTCCTTGCGATGGCGCGCTTGATGCCATCAGCGATCGGTGCCAGCCGGTCATACTGGCTCGGCGCGATCTCCCATGAGCCGAGATCGAAGGTGATGGTATCGAGATCGATCCGCGGCATTCGATCGCGGACTTCCGGGCTGTAGCGGATTTCATCGAGCGTATAGGCCCGCGGCAGCCGCTCAACCGGCGGCGCCATCAGCGCGCCGTAGATGTATTCGGGCGGCGCGCTCTCCGCTTCTACGATGTAGCGATCGCGCGGGATCGCCAGCGAAGCGATGGCGAGAGCGGGAAGCGACACGAAGAATGCATCGGCGCGACGGCCGCCGCGCGGCCGATTGTCGATGATGATCACCTCGCGGTCGTTGACAAAGCGGGACCGGCGCAGGAGACGACCATTGGCGTCGGTGACGGTTACGATGCGCTGTCCGTTCGGGCCGATCACCACGGTCCGCGTTTCGCCGCCGACACGCTGAACGTTCACATCGCGACCGACGCGGCGGAGCCGGTCGGATTCATCGCGGCGGATGAACGTGCGGCCGCCATCGCGCACGATCGTCCGGTTGCCCTCCTGGATGATGGTGCGGCCGCCTTCCTTTCGCTCTCGGCGCTCGCCGCGTATGTCGTCCAGCTTGCGCCTGCCGTCGTCGGCGCCGCTGCGGCGCTCGCCGTCGCCGGTACGCCCGCCCTGGCGCTGATCCGGCTGCGGCCGCTGCTGCCTGTCCTCGCTCTCGCGCCGCTGATCCTTGCGGAGCTTTTCGTCGGTCTTCTCCCGCTCACGAGTCTGCTGCTGCTGGCGCCGCTGGTCCTGCTGATTCTGCTGCTGCTCCTGCCGCTGTTCCTTCTGCTCCTTCTGCGTCTCCCGGCGCTGTTCCTTCTGCTCTCTCTGCGTCTCCCGGCGATCCTGCTGCTGCTGTTGCCGCAAATCCTGGCGTTGATCGCGGCGCTCCCGACCTTGCACGTCCTGTTGCTTCTGTTGCTGCTTCAGTTCGCGGCGATCCTGCTGTTGCTGTTGCTGCTGACCCTGACGCTGCTGACGCTGCTCCTGCTTCTGCTCGCGGCGTTCCCCGCGCTGCTCCTGGCGCTGCTGGCGGTTTTCCTGCCGGTTGTCCTTGCGCTGCCTGTTCTCCTGATCCTTGTTTTTGTTCTTGTCCTTGTCCTGCTGCGCGATGACGATCGGCGCGCCGATGTCGCGGGCGATGACAGGATGACACATCGCAATGGCGGGGATGGCGGTTCCGGCAAGGAGCAGTCTTGTAAGGCGCATCTCTATCTGTCTCGCTATGGTTGTCGTATCGAAGACTTGTTCTTGTTGGTGGAGATCGCAATCGACGGCAGGCTGATTACAATCGTGGTCCCCTGTGCGCCGCAACGATGGCGGAGGCATGTCACGCGCGTCAGTCGCGGCGGATCAAGTCCGAGCAGAGCCGTGCATATCGGTCATCGCATCGCGACCTTCCGGTTCTCGCCCATATCCGGCCGCTTTCCGGTGGCAGCGGCGATCGCCATCTTGACGCTGCTGACCACCTTTCCGGGACCTTCCCAATATTGAGCCTCTTCCGGTGTGACCTTCAGCATGCGGATGTTCGGATCGTCGGGCGAATCCCACCAGGCCTTGGCCGGGGTGGACCACAATTCCCGGATGACACCGCGATCGGCGGACACCTCCGCCGGACCCGACACCGACACGAAGCGCTCACTACCGGGATTGGCGAAGGCGAGGCAGACCTTGGGAAATTTGCGGATGTCGTCGTCCTTGTGATGGCGCGCATCGGCCAGGAAATAGATCGCGCCATTCTTGCGGCGCACGAAGGCGGCCATCGGACGGGAGGTGAGCTCATTACCGTCCCAGCTCGCCAGCATGCAGATCGAGATCGTCTCCATCAGATCCCACACGCGTTCGGTGTCATCGTTCATCTGCGCGCTCCTGTTGCCTTGCCTGGGGTTCCCTTGAAAGCCCGTGCGTTAGACAGGGGGTAACGGCCGGGAGCCCGAGGCGTTCCAGCCGACCCACAGTCCCCACCGCGCGCCCAATCCGTTCGATGGCTACAATATGGCTGTCGCAAACCCGTCATAGGTGTAAGCGGCTCAGCAACCAGAGGGCTCCTGCCATGCGTCGGCCTCTATTGGCGTCAGCGATGTTCGTGTTCGTGTTCGCGGATTGCGGTGCGCAGACGGTTTATCCCGTCGATCGCGCCGAAATCCTTGCGGGGTCGCGATTCGACGTGAAGGTAGAATTGCCCGGGCTGGTCTCACCGGACGACATCCGACTGACGGTGAACGGTGCCGATCACGCCAGCCTGTTTGGCAAGGCCGCGCAATTCATCGAGAAGGAGGACGGCAAGGATCAATCCGCGCTGGTCCTGCGCGATGTTTCTCTCGCGAAGCCCGGCTCCCATACCGTTCGAATCGAGACCGCGGCGGCGGCGCGCGACGTGACCTGGACCGTCTACGACACGCCGGCGCGCAAGGCGAAGAATGTCGTGCTGCTGATCGGCGACGGCCTTTCGCCCGCGCACCGGACCGCGGCGCGCCTGCTCTCGAAGGGCATTGCCGAGGGCAGGGCGTTCGGCAAGCTTGCGATGGACGACTTGCCGCAGATGGCATTGGTGTCGACAGCGGGAACCGATTCGATCATCACCGATTCGGCGAATGCCGCGAGTGCCTATGCCACCGGCCACAAGACCGCGGTGAACGCCATGGGCGTATACGCCGACCGCTCGGCCGATCCGTTCGACGATCCCAGGGTCGAGACAATCGTGAGCCTCGCCAAGCGGCGCAACGGCATGGCGGTCGGCATCGTCAGCAATACCGAGATTCAAGATGCGACGCCGGCTGCCATGATTGCGCATACCCGCCGCCGGGCAGCCTACGATCAGATTGTCGAGCAGTATTTCGCGGCGCAGCCGGACGTGCTGATGGGCGGCGGGCTCGCGAATTTTCTGCCGCAAGGCGCGCCGGGCGCAAGGCGCCGCGACCAGACTGACTATATCGCGAAATTCAAGGATGCGGGTTATGCCTTCGCGTCAAATGCCGCGGAACTGAAGGCGGTGCCTCAGGATACCAGACGACTGCTCGGGCTGTTCACACCCGGCAATATGGATGGCGTACTCGACCGCAAATTCCTGAAGGCGGGCGGCGTCAAGCGGTTCCCCGATCAGCCGGACCTCACCGAGATGACGGCGAAGGCGCTCGACATCCTGTCGCAGAACACGAACGGATTTTTCCTGATGGTCGAATCCGGGATGATCGACAAATACACCCATCTGCTCGATATGGAACGCGCGGTCTACGACACCATCCTGTTCGACAATGTGGTGCGGCTGGTGCGCGACTGGGCGAAAGCGCGCGGCGAGGATACTCTGATCCTGGTTCTCGCCGATCACAATCATCCGGTCGCCATCGTCGGTACCATCGATGACGACATGACGAACACGCCGAATGTGCCGATGCGCGAGCGCGTGCGCATCTACGACAAGGCCGGCTTTCCGAACTATCCGTCGCCGGACGCGGAGGGTTATCCGTCGCGCGTCGATGTCAGCCGCAGGCTTGCGATGTTCTCGGCAAGCCTGCCGGACCACTACGAGACCTTTCGTCCACGTCTCGACGATCCGAACCAGCCGACCACGCCCGGCAGGGACCCCGGCACTTTCGAGGCCAACGAGCGCTACAGGAACGTACCGGGCGCGGTGCTGCGCTTCGGCAACCTGCCGCGGCTCGCCAGTGCCAGCGTGCACTCGGGCGAAGACGTGATCCTCACCGCCTCCGGTCCCGGCAGCGAGGCCGTGCGCGGGCAGATGGAGAATACCGATGTGTTCCGAGTGATGGCGGAAGCCCTGGGGCTGGGTGCGGGTGCGCAGGCGGCGTCGGGGGCGCGCTGAGTAGCCGGGCGACGCCTGCACCGCAACTCCGCTCATTCCCGCGAAAGCGGGACTTCAGCGCAACACTCTGGGTCCCGCCTTCGCGGGGACGAGCGGAGAGACTGAGCTGAGTCTCGCGCTACACCTGCCGCTCGACCATCATCTTCTTGATCTCGGCGATCTCCTTCGCCGGATTGAGTCCCTTCGGACAGGCCTTCGAGCAGTTCAGGATGGTGTGGCAGCGATAGAGCCGGAACGGGTCTTCCAGGAAGTCGAGCCGGTCGCCGGTCGCCTCGTCACGGGAATCCTTCAGCCAGCGTCCGGCCTGCAGCAACGCGGCCGGGCCAAGGTAGCGGTCGCCGTTCCACCAATAGCTCGGGCAGGAGGTGGTGCAACAGGCGCACAGGATGCACTCGTAGAGACCGTCGAGCTTCCTGCGATCGTCCTCGCTCTGCCGCCACTCCTTCTGTGGCGTCGGCGTCACCGTCTTCAGCCACGGCTCGGTCGACGCATATTGCGCGTAGAAATTCGTGAGGTCGGGCACGAGGTCCTTGATCACCGGCATGTGCGGCAGAGGATAGATTTTCACGCTGCCCTTGATCTCGTCCATGCCGCGTGTGCAGGCGAGTGTGTTGGTGCCGTCGATGTTCATCGAGCAGGAGCCGCAGACGCCTTCGCGGCAGGAGCGCCGGAACGTCAGCGTCGGGTCGACCTTCGACTTGATCCAGATCAGCGCGTCGAGGACCATCGGGCCGCAATCGTCGAGATCGACCTTGTAGGTATCGATGCGTGGATTGTTGCCGTCGTCGGGATTCCAGCGATAGACGCGGAACTCGCGTTCATTCTTCGCGCCCGGTTTGCCCGGCCAGGTCTTGCCATCGGTGACCCTGGAATTCTTCGGCAGCGTGAACTCGACCATTTCGATCCTTCAGCTTGCTTCGGCCAGTTTGGGCCGCCGGGGCGCTAGCCCCATCAGCACGAACAGGCTGCGGACGATCCAGCCCGCGATGACGATAAGAAGAAGCGCGATCCCGGCTTCAGCCAGATAGGCGACGTATCGGGCATTCGCGAAGGTGAGATGGCCGGTCTCCATGGCCATGTCGACGCCGTCCTTGAGATACGGCAGTTCGGTGACCGCGAAGGATCCGGATTGCAGGCCGATCAGCACCACCAGGCCGGAATGGATCAGGGCCAGAAATAGCCCGGCGACCAGCGCGGTCAGGAAGGATCGGCTGCACAATCCGGCGATCACGGCAAGCGCAGCCAGGATGATGTTCGCGATCATGATGGGGTCAAGCATGGAACGATCCTCTCATTGAGCTTCAGCCTGAGGGACGCTCATGCATAAACCGGACCGAAAAAATGCTGCGGTCATTGCGGCCGCCCCTGATCGGGCGACCGCCGGAACAGCGCGAAGAACAGCGAGAAGATCTTCCGGATTCCATAACCGAGCAGGCCGAACAGAAACGCGAACAGCCCGTGCCCGAACAAACGGCCGAAACCGCGGGCGGACAGCTGGATGTCCGGGGCGTAGGCGAGCAGGATGCCGAAGAACAGGGCGAGGCACGCACCCCCGATGACGGCACTCCAGATGACGGCCATTCGGAAGCGCCGCGAGAACAGGCCGACAACCAACGCCGCCAGCGCAAACAGGGCGGCTACCACACCTCCCGGATTGGCTGCCGCTTCGGTTTCCATCCATGCACCGCGGTTCAATACACACGTGCTTTGGGCTCGATATAGGCGATGTCATTCGTCATCGTGTAGGTGTGCACCGGCCGGTACTCGATCGTGACCTTGCCGGTCTTCGGATCGAGCCAGGCGAGCGTGTGCTTCATCCAGTTCTTGTCGTCGCGTGCGGGATAGTCCTCGCGCGCATGCGAGCCGCGGCTCTCGGTGCGGTTCTGCGCCGAGTCCATCGTCACCACCGCCTGTGCGATCAGATTGTCGAGCTCCATGGTTTCGACCAGATCGGAATTCCAGGTCAGCGAGCGATCGGTGACATGCAGGTCGGGCATGCCCTGATAGACGTCGTGGATCAGCTTGTGGCCTTCGTCGAGGGTTTCACCGGTGCGGAACACCGCACAATAGCCCTGCATGACTTTCTGCATCTTGAGCCGCAGATCGGCGGTCGGGGTGCCGCCATTGGCATGGCGGAACCGGTCGAGCCGCGATAGCGCGAGTTCGGCGGAGTCCTTCGGAAGCTCGGGCTTCTTGCCATTCTTTTCGACGGTCTGTGTGCAGCGTTCCGCGGCCGCCCGTCCGAACACCACAAGGTCGATCAGCGAGTTCGATCCCAGGCGGTTTGCCCCGTGCACCGATACGCAGGCCGCCTCGCCGAGCGCCATCAGTCCTGGCACCACCGTGTCGGGATTGCCGTTCTTCTTCGTGAGCACCTCGCCGTGGAAGTTCGTGGGAATCCCGCCCATGTTGTAATGCACGGTCGGGAGCACGGGGATCGGCTCCTTGGTCAGATCGACGCCGGCGAAGATGCGCGCGCTCTCCGAGATGCCCGGCAGGCGCTCGTGGAGCACCTCGGGCGTGAGATGGTCGAGGTGCAGATAGATGTGGTCCTTGTTCTTGCCGACACCGCGCCCTTCGCGGATTTCGATCGTCATCGAGCGTGAGACCACGTCACGCGAGGCAAGGTCCTTGGCGGACGGCGCGTAGCGCTCCATGAAGCGCTCGCCCTCCGAATTGACCAGATAGCCGCCTTCGCCCCGCGCACCCTCGGTGATCAGGCAGCCGGCGCCATAGATGCCGGTCGGGTGGAACTGCACGAATTCCATGTCCTGCAGTGGCAGGCCGGCGCGCAGCACCATGGCGTTGCCGTCGCCGGTGCAGGTATGGGCCGACGTGGCTGAGAAATAGGCGCGGCCATAGCCGCCGGTCGCCAGGATGGTCATGCTGGAACGGAAGCGATGGATCGAGCCGTCATCGAGCTTCAGCGCGACCACGCCGACACAGCGGCCTTCCTCGTCCATGATCAGGTCGATGGCAAAATACTCGATGAAGAATTCCGCCGAATAGCGCAGCGACTGCGAATACAGGGTATGCAGCATGGCATGACCGGTGCGGTCGGCGGCGGCGCAGGTGCGCTGCGCGATGCCCTTGCCGAAGTCCGTGGTCATGCCCCCGAACGGGCGCTGATAAATCTTGCCGTCGTCGGTGCGCGAGAATGGCAGCCCCCAGTGCTCGAGCTCGTACACCGCATCCGGCGCGTTGCGCACCATGTATTCGATCGCATCCTGATCGCCGAGCCAGTCCGACCCCTTGACGGTGTCGTACATATGCCAGCGCCAGTCGTCCGGCCCCATATTGCCAAGCGATGCCGCGATGCCGCCCTGGGCCGCGACCGTGTGCGAGCGGGTGGGGAATACCTTGGTGATGCAGGCGGTCCGCAATCCGGCCTGCGCGCAGCCAACGACGGTACGAAGCCCCGAACCGCCGGCGCCCACCACGACCACGTCGAAGGTGTGGTCCTCGATCGGATAGGCGCCGCCATTCACGGCCGGTGCGCCGTCCGGCTTGCTGCCGTTCGTGGTCGAATTCATCGCATCAGACTCCGAAGGACAGCTTCACCAGCGCATAGAGGCAGGACAGCGCGATGACAAAACAGAAGAAGGTGTTGCACATGATCAGCGTCAGCTTCTGATCGCTGTGCACGTAATCCTCGATGATCACCTGCATGCCGAGCCACATGTGATAGACGCCCGCGATCACGAACAGCATGATGGTGATCGCGACAAAGGGCGAACCGAGAATTTGCGCCGCGGCCGCATGGTTGCGTCCGGTCAGCCCGGCGACGATGAACACGAAGATGATCGTGAGCGGAACCAGCGCCACCGAGGTCACCCGCTGTTTCCAGAAATGCTCGGTGCCCGAATGCGCCGATCCGAGATAGCGCACGCGCGACAGCGGCGTGCGCATGGAAGGCTCTTTGCTCATCGGGCGCCTCCGATAAACATGTAGCCGACGATCCAGATCACAAGCGTGAGGCCGACCGATCCGACGATGGTTGCGAGCGTCAGCCATTCGCGTTCGGCCGGGCCGAAGCCGCGCCCGGTGTCCCAGATCAGATGCCGGATCCCGCCCAGCATGTGATGGATGAGCGTCCAGGTATATCCGAACAGGATCATCAGCCCGATGAACGAACCCATGAAGGCCTGGACCTTGGCATAGGCCGTGGGACCGGCCGCTGCCGCCAAAAGCCACCAGGTCAGAAGCAGGGTGCCGAAGAACAGCGCCATGCCGGTGATGCGGTGGGTGATCGACATCACCATGGTCAGCATCGGCCGGTAGATGCCCAGATGCGGGGAGAGCGGTCTTTCAACGGTGCGGCGTGTGTGTGCCATTCACATCGACTCCCTCGGCCGCATGGGCCGGAATATCCCGGCTTCCGGAGCATGAGCCAATGGTGCGCAAGCACCATTCCGGCCGCCGGAAGGCCCGCAGATCTGGCTGCCCTCTGGCGGTAGCACGACACGTAGCAAAACCGGTTCCATTTTGCTGATCGCGCTTAGAAGGCAGTCAAATTTCGGAAACGACGAACCAATATTCCTATTTTTGTTCCATGCAATAAGCATTTGGAGTAGGATGCCTTCGCCGTTTCCGAAGGCATCCGAACCCAATCGACACATTTGGTGGGCCTGCCCAGGAGCCGCCCGTTGCGCTTCGACATCCCTGACCTGAGCCTGTTCCGGCATGTGGTGGAGGCGGGCAGCATCACGCAGGGCGCCGCCCGCGCTCACCTTGCCCTGGCCGCGGCCTCGACCCGGATCCGCAATATGGAGGATGCGATCGGGGCACCGCTCCTGACCCGCAGCCGGCAGGGGGTCACCCCGACCCAGGCGGGGCGGACGTTGCTCCAGCATGCGCGCACCATCCTTGCCCAGGCCGAGCGCCTGCGCGAGGATCTCGGCGCCTATTCAGGTGGTTTTTTCAGCCAGGTGCGAATTCTGTCGAATACCAATGCCCTGACCGAATTTCTGCCGGACGTGCTGAGTTCCTTCCTCGCCGCGCATCCACATGTCAGCATCGATCTGGAAGAGCGTCTGTCCGACGAGATCGTGGGGCTGGTCGGAGAAGGCGTCGGCGATATCGGAATCGTCGCAGGTACGGTGGATACCAGCCGCTTGGTCACCTTCCCGTTCCGCAGCGACCGCTTCGTGCTCGTGGTGTCGCGCGATCATCCATTGGCGCGACGCGAGAAGGCCAGTTTCACCGAGGTGCTGGATTATGACTTCGTGGGGCTCGACCGCGCGAGTGCGCTGCAGCGCTTTCTGGCGGACAAGGCGAGCCGGGTCGGGCGTCCGCTGAAGCTGCGGGTCCAGTTGCGCTCCTTCGACGGCGTGTGCCGCCTGGTCGAACGCAATGCCGGCATCGGCATCGTGCCGGAAACGACGGTGCGCTGGGCAGCTCGCTCGATGGCGATCAAGCCGGTCGACCTGACGGACACCTGGGCCTTGCGCGATCTGACCATCTGCGTGCGTGACGTGACCGCGCTCTCGCCCTTTGCGCGCCAGCTCGTCGAACACATGCGGGCGGGGTAGGCGAGACCTATCGCGGAATCAGCACCCAGTAATCCAGATCGAGGATCACCGCCGGATCGTCCGCGTCGCCGGTCTTCAACGGGAAGTCGCCGCACGGCTTGTCCCTGGTCGCGATGGTGCGCACGCGCAGCGCGCCGAGGTCGCTGCGCTGTGGCAATTCCGCCTTGGCGAGGATTTCGGACCACGCGAACACGGTGTTGCCCGCGAATAGCGGCGCAACATGGCGGCCGCCATTGATCGCCGCGACATGGAAGGCGTTGGCGAGCCCGTTGAAGGACAGCGCGCGCGCCAGCGAAATCACATGCCCGCCATAGATCAGCCGGCGCCCGAACCGGCCCTGTCCCTCGATGAACTGGTTGAAGTGAATTCGCGCAGTGTTCTGATAGAGGCGCGTTGCGATCATGTGCTCGGCTTCCTCGACCGTGATGCCGTCGCTGTGGTCGATCTTTTCGCCGGCCGAATAATCGGCGAAACGATGTGCACTGCCGGCGAGCCCATTGTCGTATGCACTGGTATCGATCGGTGGGCAGGCATCGCCCAGCACTTTCGGTTCCAGCGCGGTCGGGAGCCGCGGCACATGCTCGCCGGACACCGGGGCGTTCTCGTCGCGCTTGCGGACCATCACCCAGCGGACATATTCAAGAACCCGGGCGCCGTCGGAGCGATACCCGACCGAGCGCACGAACACGATCCCGGTCTTGCGGCTGGAATTCTCCTTGAGTCCGATCACCTCGGATACGGCGTTGAGCGTGTCGCCGGGATAGACCGGGGCGAGAAAGCGGCAATTGGCGTAACCGAGATTGGCCACTGCATTCAGCGAAATATCCGGCACCGTCTTGCCGAATACGATGTGGAACACCAGCAGGTCGTCGATCGGCGAACGCGGATAGCCGATCGCCTTCGCAAAGGCGTCGGACGATTGCACCGCAAAGCGCGCGCCGAACAGGCCGTTATAGATCGCGACATCCCCGGTCGTGACGGTACGCGGCGTGGCGTGACGGATGGTCTGGCCGATCCGAAAATCCTCGAAGAAGTTTCCTGAACTCGTTTTCGTCATTCTCGTCTCGCGCCGGCGCTCTCACTTTACCGGTGGTTATGAACGCGCCGGAACCGGCGTCAAGCCCGGCACTGACGAAAGAGCAAGCGTGCTGCGCCCAGAGTTTCAGCAACCTTCGCCTTGAACTGCTCTCACGAGACCGTGAGCACGGCGCGCCGCCGAAACCCGCGACGCCTTGCGTCGTAACTCTCCCCGACGACGACATGGTTGGCACCGGTCACGCCCCGCTCCGGGCGAACCCTGTCGCTTGTCCTGATGGGCGGATGTCCCGTCGCAATCAACCTCACGGAAGGGAGTTACCTCATATGTCCAAGCGTATCGCTCTAATGGCAGCAGCGGCCTCGATCGCATTCGCGGCGTCGGCCGGCGCGCAAGACAAGAACCCGATGGTGGGCGGCGCGCCCATGCTCTCGAACAAGAATATCGTCGAAAACGCCGTCAATTCGAAGGATCACACCACGCTGGTCGCGGCAGTGAAAGCCGCGGGCCTCGTCGACACGCTGTCGGGGAAGGGACCGTTTACGGTGTTCGCGCCGACCAACGCCGCCTTCGCCAAGCTCCCGGCCGGAACGGTCGAGACGCTGGTGAAGCCCGAGAACAAGGCGACGCTCACCAAGATCCTCACCTGTCACGTTGTCGCAGCCAATGCGATGTCGTCTGCCATCAGCAAGATGATCGCCGATGACAAGGGTACGCATCCGGTCAAGACCGTGGGCGGCTGCGTGCTGCAGGCCAGGAAGAAGGGCAATATGATCACGCTGACCGACGAGAAAGGCGGCGTCGCCACCGTGACGATCGCGGACGTGCGCCAGTCGAATGGCGTCATCCATGTGATCGATAGCGTGTTGTTGCCATCGAGCTGACGCCAGGCGTCGCGCCGGGGAATGCGCATCCCCGGCGCGACATTTCTGTCCGGTCCCGCACAGTGTCCCGGC
>NZ_JBFWPA010000056.1:0-44758 GCF_050250235.1 Pseudorhodoplanes sp. | reverse complement strand
GCCGCTCCAGGCAAATTTCATCTGCTGGGCGTCGTTGAACAGGCCCCAATAGGCGCCAACGCTGCCTTCGGAGATTTTCCAGGGCTGATCGAATGCCTCGATGATGTTGTAGTCAATGCCGATGGCATTGGCGCGCGCTACGAAATCGCGGATCACATGCGCCTGCTCGAAATGACCGGGCTGCGCCAGCTTGAAATTGTAACCGTTGCTCGGCCAGCCGAATTCGGCGATCACGATGCGCTTGCCGGGATACATCTGACGGAGCTGGTGATAGCCGCCGATCGCTGCATCGACCGCGGACTGATCGGGGGCGCCTTCCCAATACGGCAGAATATGCACGGCGATGTAGTCGACTGCGGCGACCAGTTCAGGATGGTCGCGCCAGACGCTCCAGATCTCGCCAGTGGTAACCGGTACTGAGACCTGGCGCTTCACCTCCCGGATCGTCTTGATCAGGCGGGCAACATTGATCCGTTCCTTGACGCGGGTTTCCTCGGCTTTCGAGACTTGCGCTGCGGCGCGGGCCAGTTCGACTTCCTCCGGCGACAGGGTCTCGTCGTCGAACAGGATCGTCTCGCCGCGATAGATCGCCTCGTTGGCGAGCACGAGACCGGCGATGTTGGAATTCTTCCGCGCGATCTCGATCGCCGCCGTCAGCTCGGCGGAGTTGCGCTTGCGGCTGGCGATGCGCTCGCGATAGCGCCGGCCATTGCTGGCATCCGGACCCTGTCCCCGCCACTCGCTGTCGTCGAGGCTGCCGCCGAGCCAGGCGCCCACGGTTACGCGCAGGCCGGTTTCGGACGCGACCGGCGGGACCATTTCAAGACCGCGGGTCGAAGCGTAGGTCCGGATGGCGCGGGTATGGGGTGCGAGCATGTTCAGGTCGGCGCGGATTTCCGAAACGCCAACCTGCTTGTCGGGATGCTTGCCATAGGAGACGCTCGCGAGCGGACCCTCAATGTCCGGCGCAGACAGTCTCTTCTCGGAAAAAGCCCACAGACCCGCATGCACGCAGGCCACAAGCGCGACGACAACCGCGACGAGGCGCATTGAACGCGAAACCAAGCGGGGCAGGGTGAAGGTCGCTGCCCCGTCCCCTGGGACAAGCGCCTGCTACGACAGTCAAATAGCTCAAGTGAGCGAGTTTTTCAATCGCACCGCGGCATGGCGAATTGATGACGTCGTTTCGCCTGACATCAACGCGATCATTGCGTCGTTGTTCCGGTCGCCGGCGTGTTGGCGGCTGCCGCAGGCGCCGGCGGTGCTGCCGGATTAACCCAGCATGAATGAACGCGGCCAAGGATGTTCTCTTGCGCCTTCGCGTCAATGATCGGACCTTGCTTCACGACACAGCGGAAAGCCGCCTGGATATGCCCTCCGGGGCAACCGAAGCGGTCGTAAAGGTCCATGTGGCGAAAAGCGGTGTCCAGATCATCCTGAAACAGCCGATGAACCACGCGTCGTCCGATCCAGACGCATTCGGGATTGCCGGCTGGGCCGGTCATCTGCTTGGAGACCTCGGCAAGGTCGTTCAGGCGCTGGGCGTCCCGCTTGGCCTGCTCGGCGGCCTGCTGCTTTGCCTTGTCGCCCGGGTCGTTCTGGGCCATGGCCGGCGCGGCGCCGAGAAGCATGGCAAGGCAGAGGGCGGACAGAACTTGCAAGGGACAGGACGGCATGATGTCGAGATACTCTGGCGCGGTGGTCACTGCATGACAGGCTGGTGGTGCAGTCTATCGTGGAATCCGACGGCAATGGGGCTGCCGGCTGACCCCGTGACATTTCCGCCTTTCCCGCGATTTGTCCAGCTTGCGCGCGACCCAGGAACGCGGTCGCCTCAACGATTTGTCGGCCGAGCGCGTTCATGCGATGGGCGGTGATGCGAGATCGGAAGACGAAGACACCGGATGCATGAACGCTCGTTAACGACGCCGCTGATCCCGGCGGTTGTGCTGGCCGCGGTCGGGGTTCTGATCGCACTCACCTGGTGGTGGCTGGGGCGGCCGGTCGCGATGCCGGCTGCGGGATCGGCCGGCGAGATGCTGCAATGCGTATCCTACGCTCCGTTCCGTGGCGATCAGTCGCCGCTGCGGGACGGCACATATATTTCGGCAGCCCAGATCGAGGACGACCTTGTCCGTCTAAAGGCGGTCACTGATTGCGTCCGCACCTATTCGATCGAACATGGGCTTGACCAGGTGCCGGAAATCGCGCGGCGCGTGGGGCTCAAGGTGATCCAGGGGCTCTGGCTGTCGAGCCAAGCCGACAAGAATCGCGAACAGATTGAAACCGGTACCCGGCTGGCGAAGCAGTTTCCCGACGTGATCCAGTCGCTCGTGGTCGGCAACGAGGTGCTTCTGCGCGGCGAATTGTCGGCCGAAAACGTCGCGGGCTTCCTGCGCGAGGTGAAGGGCAGGGTCGGCGGCGTACCGGTCACCTATGCCGATGTCTGGGAATTCTGGCTGCGCCACCGCGATCTTGCTACCGCGGTCGATTTCGTCACCATCCATATCCTGCCGTATTGGGAGGACTTCCCGATAGCGGCGGGCAACGCTGCGGCCCATGTCGAGTCGATCCGCGAGCGCATGGCGGCCGCCTTCCCGGGAAAGGACATCCTGATCGGTGAGACGGGCTGGCCCAGTGCTGGACGCATGCGCGAGGCGGCGCTTCCCTCGCGTATCAACCAGGCCCTGGTCGTGCAGGAAGTGCTCGCGATTGCCAAAAACAAGGGATACCGCGTCAATGTCATCGAAGCCTTTGACCAGCCGTGGAAGCGTCGGCTGGAAGGGACCGTCGGCGGCTATTGGGGCCTGTTCGACGACGCCACCCGTCGGGCGAAATTCGAGTGGGGGCGGCCAGTCTCCAATCATCCATTCTGGCGGTGGCAGGCGGCAGGCGGGATTGCCTTCGCGGCGCTGATCGTCGCGGTGGCCTTGCGGTCGCGGACCACCAATTTCACGTTGCTGCGGTGGGCAGCCATTGCGGCAATCGCGCTCGCCTCGGGCATTACGATCGGCTGGGCGGCCGAGATGATGCTCTATGAAAGCCTGGGCGTCGGCGGCTGGCTGCGGTCGGTGGCGCTGCTGGCGGCGGCGGCGCTGATGCCGCTGGCTGCCGCGGCCGTCCTGATGCGGGGGGAGCGGCTCGCTTCGTTTTCCGATGTGCTCGCCGGCCGGGGCGGCGCGGCATCGTCGCGGAGCGGCTGGCTCGCGGGTGCCCTCGTTGTCGGGGTCACGGTGCTTGCGATCCAGGTCGCGCTCGGGCTCGTTTTCGATCCGCGCTACAAGGACTTTCCGTTCGCGCCGCTGACGGCACCGATCGTGTCGATCGCGCTCGTCGCGCTCGCAAGCAGCAGCAGCGATTCTGAAGCGGGCCTCGCCGAACGCGTTGCAGCCGCGACGCTCGCGCTTTCGGGGCTCTATATCCTGTTCAACGAAAGCTTCGCCAACTGGCAGTCGGTCTGGCTCTGCGCTCTGCTTTTCGCGCTTTCGATCAGTCTGGTTCGTTTTCGCTGGCCACGGGCCGCGCGAAGCTCACAATGAGCAAGGCGGCGGCCAACGCGGCAAGCCCGACGTTATACAGAACGACACCGAAGGCGGCGGCGACCAGCGAAAGCGCGAAAATCGGGAGCGTCGGCCGCAGCAGGTGGACGATCGCGGCTCCGAGCGCGGTCCAGCCGAAAACCGAATGGTTGAACAGCGTCATGACCAGCTTCCGGGTGGCGCAGAGCCAGGTCTGCGATCCGGCCTGGCATGCAAGCCCGACACTGCTCAGTTCCACGGCGAGGTAGCGTAGATAGAGGGCATAGCCCAAGGCGCCGAGGCCGAGTGCGATCAGCCAGCTGGTCTGGCGCGCGGTTGGGGCAAAGAGCGGACGTGACATCATCAGCACTATGCCGTCGCATAGCTGACCGTACAACCTAGCGCTGGGCGAGCCGCTGGCCATCGAACACGGTAGGCTGGCAGGACAGCCCCGCCGCAGCGAGTGCCGCGCAAAGTCTGGCGGCGGACTCGGCGTTCGCGACCGGGCCGGCAATGAGCCGCAACTCCACCTGACCTCCGCGACCATCGCGCACCGTGATCACCGGGTGGAGACCGTCGAGGAGGGTCGCATGATTTCGCCTGATGCGGTCCCATGCGGCGCGAAGCGAAGCAAGCGTCGGGCCTCCACCGACATCGACCCCGAATGCGGTCTTGGCCGGCTCCGAAACCGCCGACTGCGGAACCGCGGCGCGGCCGGACGCGGAAGGGGGCGTCGCGGTCGGGGATGCGGCCGGAGCGTTGACAATCGGCGCCGGTTCCGGGGCCGGCACAACCGCCGGTTCGGCCGATGGCCTGGCCGCCGTCGAAAGCCGTCCGATCGAACCTGTGACGTCCTCATAATTGCGCTCGAGCGCGGTCATGCGGGCAAGCAGGCGATCGCGGTCCTCGGCAAGGTTGCGAATGGTTTCTGTCACCCGCCGTACTTCATCCTGCGTTTCGAGCAGCGGTGCGGCCCGCTCCACAGCTGGAGCGCCCGAAGCTCCAATGGCAGCCACGAAACGGGCTTTCCCGGTTTCGGTGCGAACCGCAAACGCAACCCCAAGCAGGCACGCGGCCGCCATCCCGCCCCAGAGCCCGATCCGGACCAGGGCGCCGAGATCGACATCGCGCGCACCCGCCAGTGGATCGGCGGAGGCGGGCGCCGCGCCGGACTTTCGTGCCTCGCTGCGAATCATCGCGGAATCCTAGCAGGAACCTGCGGGCCCGGCCTGCCATGGTGGCTTTTCCGCGCGATGCCGAAGAGCTAAGAGGCGAGCCGGAAAAGAAGGAAAATGCCGGATATGGCGGAGCGAACCTGCCTTGCAGTGGTACTGGCCGCGGGAGAAGGCACGCGGATGCGGTCAGCCCTGCCAAAGGTGATGCATCCAATCGGCAGTCAATCGCTGCTGTCGCATGTCTTGCGCGCGGTCGCACGGGCGGGCGCGACCGAATGTTGCGTGGTGGTGGGTCCGGATCATGCCGCTCTGGAGACGGAGACGGCACGCTTTTTTCCGAATGCCGGAATTGCCCGCCAGATGCAGCGGCTTGGAACGGCGCATGCGGTGCTGGCAGCGCGGACCATGCTCGAACGCGGCTTTGACGATATTCTGGTTGTGTTTGCCGACACGCCGCTGATCCGGGCGGAAACGCTGGAGCGGCTGCGCGTGGCCGTGGCGGACGGAGCCGCGGTCGCGGTGGCAGGGTTCGCGCCGGAGGACCCGACCGGCTATGGCAGGCTCATCGCCGCCAATGGCCGGCTGCTCGCCATCCGCGAGCACAACGATGCGAGCGACGCCGAGCGCAAGATCGGATTGTGCAATGGCGGGTTGATGGCGCTCGACGGCCGCCACGCGCTTACCTTGCTGGACCAGATCGGCAACGCCAATGCGAAGCAGGAATTCTATCTGACCGATGCGGTGGCGCTCGCCAATCAGGCGGGGCTGCGCGCCGTGGCCGTCGAAGTTGAGGAGGACGATGTGAGAGGCGTCAATACCAAGGCCCAGCTCGCCGAGACGGAAGGCCTTCTGCAGCAGCGGCTGCGGAAGGCTGCGCTCGAGGCCGGCGTCACCATGATCGCCCCGGAGACGGTATTTCTGTCGGCCGACACGAAGCTGGCAAGCGATGTCACGATCGAGCCCTATGTCGTGTTCGGCCCGGGCGTCACCATCGAGTCGAAAGCCGTGATCCATGCCTTTTCGCATCTTGCCGGCGCGCATGTCGGCGAGGGCGCGTCGATCGGTCCGTACGCGCGGCTGCGCCCTGGCGCCCGAATCGGCAAGAACGCCCGCGTCGGCAATTTCGTTGAGGTGAAGGAAGCGGTCCTGGAGGACGGCGCCAAGGCCAATCATCTGGCCTATATCGGCGACGGACGCGTCGGCGAGGGCGCCAATGTCGGGGCCGGCACCATCTTTTGCAACTACGATGGTGCGTCCAAGCACCGCACCGAAATTGGCAAGGGCGCCTTCATCGGTTCGAATTCCGCGCTGGTGGCGCCGGTCACAATCGGGGACGGTGCCTATGTCGGGTCGGGGTCGGTGATCACCGATGACGTTCCGGCCGACGCGCTCGCGCTCGGCCGTGTCCGGCAGGTCGTTAAGGAAGGCTGGGCCTCGCGCTTGCGCAGCCTGAAGGCGGCGGGCAAGAAGGATCGCGGTTGAGCGTGGTCCCGCCGCGCTCCCGGCTCAGCTTCTGGGTTACAGGCCGAAACGCATCGTGACTTCCGCAAGGGAGCGAATGCGGTTCTAACGGCCGGGGGCCAGGCGTTTCGGAGCGTCATCTCGGCGGGGGGATCGGGCCGCAATGTGCGGAATTGTCGGAATTCTCGGGCGTGAACCGGTGGCAGGCCTTCTGGTCGACGCGCTGAAGCGGCTGGAATATCGCGGCTACGATTCGGCCGGCATCGCAACCGTCGAGAACGGCCATCTGGAGCGCCGCAGGGCCGAAGGCAAGCTCAGGAACCTTCAGGACCGGCTTGGCCGCGAGCCGCTGTCCGGTCTGGCCGGGATCGGTCACACCCGATGGGCAACGCACGGCAAGCCGACCGAGAACAACGCCCATCCCCACGCCACCGACCGGCTAGCCGTGGTCCACAATGGGATCATCGAGAATTTCCGCGAGCTGCGCGAGCAACTCGAGAGACAGGGCGCGCGCTTCGGCACCGAGACCGACACCGAGGTGGTCGCCCATCTCGTCACCGAAGAGATGAAGAAGGGCAGGTCGCCGGTCGAGGCTGTGCGCGCAGCACTGCCGCGGCTGCGCGGGGCGTTTGCGCTGGCCTTCATTTTCGCCGGCGAAGACGACCTGATGATCGGGGCGCGCAAGGGATCCCCGCTGGCGATCGGACATGGCGCCGAGGAAATGTATATCGGCTCCGATGCGCTCGCACTCGCACCGTTCACCGACACCATCTCCTATCTGGAAGAGGGCGACTGGGCTGTGGTGCGGCGCGGCAACGTGCAGATTTTCGACGCCGCCGGCGCGCCGGTGAAGCGCCCCGTGATCAAGACCACGGGCTCGGCGTTCCTCGTCGACAAGGGCAACCATCGCCACTTCATGGCGAAGGAGATTCATGAACAGCCGGAAGTCGTGGCGCATACGCTGTCGCATTATCTGGACATGGCGAACGAGCGCGTGGCGCTTCCCGGCGACCTTCCGTTCGACTTCAGAGCGCTGGAACGAATTTCGATCTCGGCCTGCGGCACCGCCTATTATGCCGGTCTTGTCGCCAAGTACTGGTTCGAGCGTTACGCGCGGCTGCCGATCGAGATCGATGTCGCCTCCGAATTCCGCTACCGCGAGGCGCCGTTGCGCAAGGGCGATCTCGCGATCGTCGTCTCGCAATCTGGCGAGACGGCAGACACGTTGGCTTCGCTGCGCTACGCAAAGGAGCAGGGCCAGCACGTGCTGTCGGTGGTCAACGTCCAGTCTTCGACCATCGCCCGAGAAAGCAACGTGATCATGCCGACACTGGCCGGTCCCGAGATTGGCGTTGCGTCGACCAAGGCTTTCACCTGCCAGCTCGCCGTGCTTGCCTGCCTTGCAATCGCGGCGGGACGCGCGCGCGGCGCGATCGATGAGGCGGAGCAGCGCAAGCTTGTGCGCGCCCTGATCGAGGTGCCGCGTCTCATGAATGAGGCGCTGAAGCTCGAAGGCGAGATCGAATTGCTGGCGCGTGATCTGGGCAAGAGCCGTGACGTGCTCTATCTCGGCCGCGGCACGAGCTATCCGCTGGCCCTGGAAGGGGCGCTGAAGCTGAAGGAAATCTCCTATATCCACGCGGAGGGCTATGCGGCAGGCGAGTTGAAGCACGGACCAATCGCGCTGATCGATGAATCGGTGCCGGTAATCGTCATCGCGCCGCATGACAGCGTGTTCGAGAAGACCGTTTCCAACATGCAGGAGGTCGCTGCCCGGGGCGGCAAGATCATCCTGCTCACCGATGCGAAGGGCGCGGCAGAAGCGGCCATGCCCGGGGTGACCACCATCACGCTGCCGGACATGCCAACCGCGGTAACTCCGCTGGTTTATGCGCTGCCGGTGCAGCAACTGGCCTATTACACGGCGGTTGGGCTCGGCACCGACATCGACCAGCCTCGGAACCTCGCGAAATCGGTGACCGTGGAATAATCGTCCGGCGAGCGTTCCACTCCGCCGCAATTCCTCCGAACTGGGCTATATACGTCGGTCAGCAACCACGTTGAGCCGCATGACCGAAACCAAGAAGCCGCCCGACGACATCATCGAGACCGACCTGCCGCCGCATGGGCTGGGTGCGCGGCTGCGCAACTATTTCCTGACCGGGCTCGTGGTGGCGGGCCCGCTCGCAATCACGGCCTGGCTCATCTCCGCCTTCGTAACCTGGGTGGATGATGCCGTGCGCCCGCTGGTTCCGGACATGTATCGTCCGGAAACCTATTTGCCCTGGAAAATCCCCGGGTCGGGGCTCGTGATCGCGCTGTTCGCGCTCACTCTGCTTGGCTTCCTCACCGCCAATCTGGTTGGCCGGACGCTGGTACAACTGGGCGATCACCTCATCGACCGGATGCCCATCGTGCGGCCGATCTACAAGACGGTGAAGCAGGTGTTTCAGATGCTGTTCTCGAAATCGGGGACGAGCTTCCGCAAGGTCGGTCTGGTGGAGTTTCCGGCGCCCGGCATGTGGTCGCTGGTTTTCATATCCCAGCCGCCAAGCGCCGACGTGGCAAGCCGTCTGCCGGGAGGCGACGACCAGATATCAGTGTTCCTGCCTTGCACACCCAACCCGACGACCGGTTTCTATTTTTATGTTCCACGCAAGAAAATCATCGAACTCGATATCCCGGTGGAGCAGGCGGCAACCCTGATCATGTCGGCCGGAATGATTCAGCCGGGTGTGCCCGCGCCGAACGGACAACCCGGCAGCGTTGCGGCAATGGCCGCGGCCGCAGCGATTGCGCAGACCGCGCGCGAGAATGCGACGAAGGAGCCGGCTGCGTAACGGGCGAGAGTCGGTTGCAACAACGGGGAGACGGGGCGATGAATTTCACGGAAGCGATCCAGTCGGGCTTTCAGAACTACGCAAACTTCAAGGGGCGCGCGCAGCGTTCGGCGTTCTGGTTCTGGAACTTGTTTGCGTTCATTGTCTATGTCGTCGCGACGCTGCTGGATCAGTATATGCTCGACTATGACGGCCCCGGTCCGATCTACGGACTTTGCGCACTCGCGCTGATCATTCCATCGCTTGCCGTGGGGGCGCGCCGGCTGCACGACATCGACCGCACGGGCTGGTGGCAGTTGCTGTCGCTTACTGTTGTCGGGACCATTGTGCTGATCGTTTGGTGGGTGTCGCGCGGCCAGCCAGGACCCAACCGCTTCGGCCCGAACCCGCTCGGCGAGTGATTATCCGGCGTCGATCAGCCGGATCGCGTCGTCGCGCTCGAACAGATAGAGCAGGAGCCGCAATGCCTTGCCGCGCTCGCCTACGAGTGCGGCGTCGCGCGACAGGATGAGGCGGGCATCGTCACGAGCGGCCGGCAGCAAATGACCATGGGCTTCCGGCGAGGCGATGCGGAAAGCCGGCATCCCGCTCTGGCGGGTGCCGAGCACATCACCTTCGCCTCGCAGCTTCAGGTCTTCCTCGGCAATCCGGAAGCCGTCCTCGGTTTCGCGCATGATGGCGAGCCGCGCCTTCGCGGTCTCGCCGAGCGGCGCGCGATAGAGCAGGAGGCAGGTCGACTTGCCGTGCCCCCTGCCGATGCGGCCGCGAAGCTGGTGAAGCTGGGCCAGCCCGAAGCGCTCGGCGTGCTCGATCACCATCACGGTCGCCTCAGGCACATCGACGCCGACCTCGATCACAGTCGTCGAGACCAGCAATTGCGTTTCTCCGACGGAGAAGCGACGCATTGCCTCGTCCTTCTCGCTGCCGCGCATCTGTCCGTGGACCAGATCGACTTCCTTGCCGAAGCGTTTGCGCAGCGTCTTGAAGCGGTCCTCGGCGGCGGCGAGATCACTGGTCTCGGATTCCTCCACCAGCGGGCAAACCCAATAGACCCGCTGGCCGTCTTGCAGCGCACGGCCGACGGCATCCGTCACCTCGGTGAGCCGGTCGAGCGGGATGGTGCGGGTATCGACGGGCTGGCGCCCGGCCGGCTTTTCGCGCAATTCGGAAATATCCATGTCGCCGAAATAGGTCAGCACCAGTGTGCGCGGGATCGGGGTCGCAGTCGTCACCAGCATGTCAACGGCTTCACCCTTGTTCACGAGCGCAAGGCGCTGATGCACGCCGAAACGGTGCTGTTCATCCACAACAGCCAAGGCGAGGTCGCGGAAGGTGACATCATCCTGGAACAGGGCATGCGTGCCGACCAGGATATCGATATCTCCGGTGGCAAGCTTTTCGACCAGTGCGCTCCGGTCCTTGCCGCGTTCGCGTCCGGTCAGAATGGCGGCGCGGATGCCGACCGCCTCGGCGAGTGGCGCGATCGTATTGAAATGCTGGCGAGCGAGAATTTCGGTCGGCGCCATCAGCGCGGCCTGACGGCCACTTTCGATCACGGCAGCGGCGGCGAGCAGAGCCACCACGGTCTTGCCGGAGCCGACATCACCCTGCAACAGGCGCACCATGCGCTCAGGCTTGCTGAGGTCCACTACGATCGCCTCGAGTGCGCGGTGCTGCGACAGCGTCAGCGAATAGGGCAGTGCTGCGATGATGGCGCGGCGCAGATGACCGTTGCCGGCATGCGCACGACCCGCGCGCTTTCGATTATGCGCGCGCATCAGTCCGAGCGCGAGCTGGCTGGCGAGAAGTTCGTCATAGGCAAGCCGCGTGCGTGCCGGTCCCTCGGGCGCGATATCGTTCATGTCGCGCGGCCGGTGCAAAGTTTGGAGCGCATCGCCGAAGGGCGGGAAGCCGTTCTTTCGCAAGAACGCTGTTTCCTGCCATTCCGCCAGCGCCGGAATCTTCGAGAGTGCGTTGTCGATGGCTTTCACGATCATGTTCGCCGTGATGCCCTCGGTCAGCGGATATACCGGCTCAATCATGGGCAAGGCGGCGAGGCCTTTTTCGTCGACCACGCGATCCGGATGCACCATCTGCAACATGCCGTCATAGAACGCCGCATTGCCGGAGACGTAGCGGGTTTCGCCCACCGGAAAAAGCTTCTCCAGATAGTCCCGACGCGCGCGGAAATAGGTCAGGATCAGGTCGCCGGTCTCGTCGCTCGCATAGATCAGATGCGGGGCGCGGTCGCGGCCGGGTGGGGCCGGTCGATGGCGGTCGACGGTGACTTTCACCGTCACGACCGAGCCAGGCTCGACCTCGCGGAGTTTAGGGCGCGCCCTGCGGTCGATTGCGCCGGTCGGCAGGTGGAACAGCAGATCGACGAGCCGCGGCTCGTCCTCGCGGCCGAGCAGCCGTCGATACAGCTTTTCGAGCTTCGGGCCGATGCCCGGAAGCGTCGTAATCGCCCTGAAGAACGGATCGAGCAGATTTGGCCGCATGGCGGAGCAGTATCACAGCAGGGCTGATAGGGTGGCGCCCTATGCCTTTCGCATGGGCCTGATCTCGTCCGAAAGTCGGTTCCCACTTTTCCGGATCATGCCTATATACGCGCGCCCGGCCCGTCCGGGCTTTCGGCGTTTTCGGACAAGCAGGATGACCGGTACTACGCGATCGAGCGAGGGGTTGAATGAGCGGCAGCGGCGGCTGCTGTTTCGATCCTGGCATCGCGGCATCCGGGAAACCGATCTGCTGCTCGGCCGTTTTGCCGACGCGCACATTGCCGACCTGTCCGAAAGCGACCTGGAGACCTACGAAAGGCTGCTCGACGTGGCCGATCACGACCTCTATCTCTGGGTCAGCGGCGAACTGGATGTTCCCGAAATTCACCGGTCGGATCTGCTCGAGCGGATCGTGCGCTTCCATAACGGGGGCGGGCGCTGATGGTGAAATCGCCGGCCGAATTTCTGAAGAACGGAAGTCCGCTGACCCTGACGGGTGTCGCCGACGGCGCCGAGGGCCTGGTCGTCGCCGACCTGGCCCGATCCATCGCTGCCGGTCGCGACGCGCCGGCCGTCAGTCTGCTGGTGGTCTGCCGCGACGGGCCGCGTATGGCGGCCTTGGCGCGCGGGCTTTCTTTCTTCGCGTCCGAGATCGAGCGGCTGGAATTCCCGGCCTGGGACTGCCTGCCTTACGACCGCGTGTCGCCGCATGCCGGAGTGCTCGCGCAACGCATGACGACGCTGTCGCGACTCGCCAACGTGCAGGGGCGAGAAAAGCCGGCGGTCGTGCTGACCACGGTCAACGCGATCCTGCAGCGGGTGCCGCCGCGCACGCTGGTGATTGGGCTGTCACTGTCTGCCGCGCCCGGCAACGTTCTGCCAATGGAGCGCGTCGCCGGGTGGCTGGAACTGAACGGATACACCCGCGTGTCCACCGTGCGCGAGCCCGGCGATTATGCGGTTCGCGGCGGCATCCTCGACCTGTTCGCGCCCGGCATGGGCGACCCGGTCCGGCTCGATTTCTTCGGCGATCAGATCGAGACGATCCGTGCCTTCGATCCGGAGACCCAACGCACGCAATACGACCTGCGTGCGCTCGACCTCGTGCCGGTCTCGGAATTTCAGCTCACCTCGGACACGATCCGACGATTCCGGCTCGGCTATGTCGAGGCGTTCGGCGCTGCGACCCGCGACGACCTGCTCTACGAGGCGGTGAGCGAAGGCCGCCGCTATCCCGGCATGGAGCATTGGCTGCCGCTGTTCCACGACCATATGGACACGCTGTTCGACTATCTCGGCCGGACCCCGGTGGTGCTCGAACCGCTGGCCGATGACGCCGCCCATGAGCGGATCGCTCAGATCGTCGACTATTACGAGGCGCGGCAGAACGCACCGCAGGGGGTGGGGGGCGTGCCGTACAAGCCGCTGCCGCCGCAGCGTCTCTACTTCACCGAAGACGAATGGAAGAACCAGCTCGCGCGGGTGAAACTCGCGCGCATGACTCCGTTCGCCGTACCCGCGAGCGACGGCGCGGTGGTGGTCGATATCGGCACCAGGCAAGGCCACAATTTCAGTGCCGAGCGCGCCGAGGCCGATGGTAACGTGTTCGATGCCGTGGTGCGACATGTCGCCGGCCTGCAGCGCGGCGGCAGGCAAGTGGTGGTTGCGCTGTGGAGCGATGGCGCCCGCGACCGCATGAGCCACGTGCTGCGCGACCACGGTCTCGCCAATCTCGTCAATGTCGGCTCGTGGCAGGAGGCGCTGGCACGGCCCGTGACCGATGTCGCGCTTGCGGTGCTCGGTCTGGAATCCGGTTTCGAGACCGGGCAGGCCGCGATCATCGGAGAACAGGACATCCTCGGCGACCGCCTGGTCCGTCCGCGCCGCGCGTCCAAGAAAGCCGAGAATTTCATCGCCGAGGCGACCAGCCTGTCGGCCGGCGATCTGGTCGTTCACGTCGATCACGGCATCGGACGCTTCATCGGTCTTGCGACCATCGAGGCGGCGGGCGCGCCGCATGACTGCCTCGAACTGCATTATGCCGGCGGCGACAAGCTGTATCTCCCGGTCGAGAACATCGAACTGCTTTCGCGTTACGGATCGGAGGACCTCGAAGTCGATCTCGACCGGCTCGGCGGCACCGGCTGGCAGGCCCGCAAGGCGCGGATGAAGAACCGCATCCGCGAGATCGCGCACGAGCTGATGAAGGTCGCGGCCGAGCGGAAACTGCGCGAGGCGCAGAAGCTCACGGTGCCGTCGGGCGCCTATGACGAATTCTGCGCCGGCTTTCCGTACGAGGAGACCGAGGACCAGCAGGCCGCGATCGACGCTACGCTCGACGATCTCGCTTCCGGCCGACCCATGGACCGGCTGGTCTGCGGCGATGTCGGCTTCGGCAAGACCGAAGTGGCTTTGCGGGCGGCTTTCGTCGCGGCAATGAGCGGCAAGCAGGTGGCGGTGGTGGTGCCGACCACGCTGCTGGCGCGTCAGCACTACAAGACCTTCACCGAACGCTTCCATGGCTTCCCGGTGAAGATCGGGCAGGCGTCGCGGCTGGTAACGTCGGCCGATCTCGCACAGACCCGCAAGGCGCTGGCCGAGGGCACGCTCGACATCGTCGTCGGTACCCATGCGCTGCTGGGCAAGAACATCAAGTTCAAAGACCTCGCTTTGGTGATCGTCGACGAGGAGCAGCATTTCGGTGTCGCGCACAAGGAGAAGCTGAAGACGCTGCGCGCGGAAGTGCACATGCTGACGCTGACGGCGACCCCGATCCCGCGCACCCTGCAGCTCGCACTGACCGGCGTGCGCGACCTGTCGCTGATCGCTTCGCCCCCCGTCGATCGCCTTGCGGTGCGTACCTTCGTGTCGCCATTTGATCCTATTGTTGTGCGCGAGGCGATCCTGCGCGAACGCTATCGCGGGGGGCAGAGCTTCTATGTCTGTCCACGCATCGAGGACCTCGCGGGTGCGAAAGAATTCTTCGACAAGACCGTACCGGAGGTGAAGGTCGCGGTGGCGCATGGCCAGATGCCTCCGACCGCACTGGAAGACATCATGTCGGCGTTCTACGACGGCAAGTTCGACGTGCTGCTCTCGACCACCATCATCGAGTCCGGGCTCGACATCCCCACCGCGAATACACTGATCGTGCACCGGTCCGACCGCTTTGGCCTGGCGCAGCTCTATCAGCTACGCGGCCGGGTGGGGCGATCGAAAATCCGCGCCTATGCACTGTTCACGCTGCCGGCGGAGAAACGCATTACCGCGCAGGCGGAGCGGCGGCTCAAGGTTCTGCAGTCGCTCGACACGCTGGGAGCCGGCTTCCAGCTTGCCTCTCACGATCTCGATATCCGCGGCGCCGGCAATCTGCTCGGCGAGGAACAGTCCGGCCATATCAAGGAAGTCGGCTTCGAACTGTATCAGCAGATGCTGGAAGAGGCGGTGACCTCGCTCAAGGCCGGCATCACCGAGCCGGTTGCGGACCAATGGTCGCCGCAGATCACGGTCGGCACGCCCGTGCTCATTCCGGAGGACTATGTCGCGGACCTGTCGGTACGGCTCGGGCTGTACCGGCGGATCGCCACCGTCGAGACCGAGCAGGAGATCGAGGCGTTCGGCGCCGAACTGGTCGACCGCTTCGGTCCGCTGCCGGAGGAGGTCAAGCATCTGCTGCAGATCGTTGCCATCAAGCTGCTGTCGAAGCGCGCCAATGTCGAGCGCATCGATACCGGGCAGAAGGGCGCGGTGCTCCAGTTCCGTGACAACACATTCGCCAATCCGGACGGTCTGCTACGCTACATCGCGAGCCAGTCACCGATCGCCAAGGTGCGGCCGGACATGAAAGTGGTGTTCCTGGATGACTGGCCCAAGCCGGTGCAGCGGCTGCTCGGCACCACGAAAATCCTGCGCAACCTGGTGAAGATCGCGGAGGGCAAGAAGGCGGCCTGACGTGGAGTGACAAACTCTCCCGCTCGTCCCCGCGAAAGCGGGGATCTAGATCAGCCAACAACATAAGTATCTGCGATTCTGGATTCCCGCCTTCGCGGGAATGAGCGGAGTGTGTGGAGGCGCCTTACCGTGCCTTACCCAGCGGTCGCCTTCTGCTTCTTCTCGTCCGCCGCCTTGCGGATCACGCCGGCCAGTTGCTCGGGAGCCTGCGCTCCCGACACCGCGAAGGCATTGTCGAAGATGAAAAACGGCACCCCCTGGATGCCGGCGGCTTTCGCCTGCTCAACGCGCTGCGACACGATCGCGAGATCGTCCTCCGACTCGAGTTTCCCTGCGATTTCGTCCGCGTCAAGTCCGACATCGGCGGCGGCCTTCGCCAGCACGGCCCGGTCGGACAGATCGGCGCCTTCGGAGAAATACAGCTCCATCAGCCGCTGCTTCATCTGCGGCGCCTTTCCGATCTGGTCGGCCCAGTGAATGAGGCGATGGCTGTCGGTCGTGTTGGGCTGCCGGCTCAGCTTGTCGATGGCGTAGACGAGGCCATCCTGTGCGGCTGCCACCGACACCCGCGTCGCAATCTCCTTGTAGCGTTCCGGCGAGCCGAATTTGGTGGTCAGATATTGCTCGCGCGAAATGCCTTCCGGCGGAATCCAGTCATTCAGGAAATAGGGATGGTAATGCACCTCCACCGGAATATCCGGATTGAGTGCGATCGCCTGTTCCAGCCGCTTCTTGCCGATGAAGCACCAGGGACAGACGATGTCGGAAACGACATCGACACGGACGGGACTGGTCATGGCGACCTCCAGCTCTACGACGCGCGACCCGCACCATGTAGGACGGACGCTACTCCGCCGCAACCGCAGCCGGGGTGATGCGCGCAAGCAGGCTTGCCCGGGTGTCGGTCGATCGCCATGCGGTCAGCGCAACGTCCGGTGCGACCGGCCGGCGTCGGCCACCCTGCAACATCGTATTGCGCAGCACGCTGACCAGCCGCTTCGCCACGATCTGCGCCTGACGCGGCGCGGTATCGGCGAACGCCACCAGGATCGATGCGTCGCGGTCGCGGCACGCAAAATCGGCGCCGCGCACCAGCTTCGAGACGAGCCGCGCAGCATCGTTCAGGGCACGCGGATCGACACTCGTCTCGAAGATCAGCCGGGCAACCGACAACCCGCCGCTGCGGCGGCTCGCGTCGCTCATGACGCGCTCCAGTTCATCCATGAACGCGCCCTCGCACATCAATCCCGTCACCGGATCGATCACGCCTTCCTTCACGAAGGCGTCGAGGGTGCGTCGCAGCCGCGCCTCGAAGGCATGCAGCCGCACCAGCGGCAAAATCCGCGATACCAGGCAGTCGGACTGGTAGGCGAATACGAGGTGCGGGAGCCTGCGAGCATCGATCCCGACTGGCTGTCCGATCACGCCCACCGGGAGGTCGCGAAAGCGTGAATCTTCCGCGATGACCGTGAGCAGCGCGTCGACATTGTGCGGATAGAATCCATCGCCGATCACGAGGCCGTCGGCATCGCGGGTTTTCAGATAGCGTGCGGCGGCCTCGATCGTGAGCACGCCGATCAGCCCGGTCCGTTCTCCGAGCGCGACCGACAGGCCCGGATAGGATCTGCCGCGGCCGGCGAGAATGACGGTCGCATCCTCGATCGGATCATTGGCCGGCGTTGAGGGCAGCGCGTGACCCGCGGACCGGGCGGCCTCCGCGCGGCGCAGCACGCTCGCATGCAAGGCGCGCACGCGCAGCACCGACGACAATCGTGCCGCGACCGCGCTGGGCGTGGAATGGTCGGGCATCGCCAGCGCTTCGCGATACGGCAGGACCGCGTTGCCGGTCGCGCATGCGACAACCGGCACCATCGGCGCGCGGCGTGTGATGGTGCGGGTCAGACTTTCGCCCAACACGCGATCATTGGCAGCATGAATGTCAGCGAGAATGATTGCGGCGGGATCGGCGGCAGCAATGGCGGCGCTTGCCCGTTCGCAGGACGCCTCGATCACCGGAAACGCTCCGGCTGCGGATACCGCTTCGATCAGGCCGGGAGCGCATTGCTCGGCGACGACGACGACCGGCCCCTGCAGTGACATGGATCCGTCCTTGTGATGCGACGGAAGTGATAGCGGGCGCCCATTAATGGGCTGTCAACGCGGCCGGCGCAATTCGTCAGGTCGTGTGATCACGGAATGCGGCCGGCAGCAGGGGATTCGATCCGCTCTCACGCAGCATCGCACGCATCGCAACGGGATCGTGGCTGTGCCCTGCGAGCCGGTGACCGGAGCGGGCATGCGGAAGTGCCGCCAGCACGCCATTGGCGTCCAGTCCGCGGACCAGGTGCTGCAACTGCTGGATCGCGAAGCCATAGCCGCCGACGCGGATCATGCCCGCGGGCGGGGCCGTCACGACGAGCGCGGCGCCATCATCGACGGCGCGGCAGGGATAGCCGGTATCGACAGGATCGTGAGCCGCGCCGGGGTCGCTCGAAGCTTCGGTACCATAGGGGTGGAACGATACGGCGGCGAGCGGGCCCCGGATTCCCAGAGTACCGCCGGGCATCATCGAGACCTGCGCACATTCCGAACCGCCATCCGCAATGGCCATCGGGCCGATCGGCCAGGGCAGGGTCCGGCCGTCCGGTGGGCGGCGTGCCGCCAGCATCGCCGTCTCGCCGAAAGCGACGGCATCGACCAGCGTGATTGCGCTCGTCCACGCTGCCGCATGCGCAAGCCGCTCCGGCGCGCGCCACACCGAGATCACGGCGCTGACATTGTCGAGCCAATCCGACGCGTCGAGCGCCGGCAGCATCGCGTCCGGGACCACCAGCATTGTGCAATGCTCGCGCATGATCTGCTCGCGCAGGATATCGGGATCAAACGGGTGGTGCAGCACAAGCGTGCCGCCGGTGAGCAGCCACGGCACCAGCGTGGTCGCGATCCCCGCGCAGGACGAGACCGGAAGGGTCGACAGCACGACGGCAGAGGCGGGCGCAATTGCGCCACGCTGCCTGATCAACCGGCCACCCGCCAGCAATTGCGCGGTGCTGCGGGCCATCGGAACGATGCCGTCGATGGTCGTATCGAACGTGATCACCGCAAAGGCGGCGGGGCGGTCGCCATGAAACAGGATCGTGTCCGGATGTTCCTCGTTCGCGGACAGAAGATCGTCGAGTGGCACCACCCCGTCGACGGCGCCGCATCCAAAGCCGCAGATCGCCCGGATCGGGAACAGTTCGGTCGCGATCTCGAGCGCCAGCCCGGCATGGTCGAAGCCGGACACGCGCCCGCAGGTTACGATCGCCCGTGCGCCCGCGGTCGAAAGTCCCGCCACGCAATCGGCGCGCCGGAACAGCAGTGGCAGCGGCGCTGCGATCATGCCCGCGCGCATGACGGCAAGCAGGGTCAGGATGCCGGCGGCGACATTCGGCATCTGGATGCCGACCACGCTGCCCGCGGCAAGGCCGATCTCCCGCAGCCGCGCGGCGATGGCCCCGACGGCGCGATCCGCTTCACGATACGTGAAGCGTCGTGGCGCCATACCCGTTACCGCCTCGCAATCCGGCGGGTCGACCAGTGCGAGCCTGTCGGGGCCTTTCGTTGCGTGCGCCTTCAGGATCGCATCCAGCGGCGGGAGCGGGCCGGGCGCCGGACTCATGTGCCGGGCTTCCGCCACCAGGATTCCGGCATATAGCCAAAAAGCGGAGTGCGCTGCGGATGTTCGACGCGCGTCCAGCGGGCGACCCATTGATCGGGCAGGTGAAACAGCGGCACGACATAGAAGCCCGAGATCAGCACCCGGTCGAGCGCACGAACCGCCGATTCAAACACGTCCCGGTCGCGCGCGACCAAAAGCTGCGCGATCATCGCATCGATGGCCTTGCTCTTGGCGCCCATGTAATTGCGCGTGCCATCCACGTCGGCCGAAGCCGACCCCCAGTAGAAACTTTGCTCGTTGCCGGGCGACAGCGACTGGTCCCAGCGATACGGCACCATATCGTAATCATAGGTGAGTCGCCGCCGGTCGAACTGCACCGCATCGACGCTCCGGATGATTGCCTTGATGCCCGCGCGCTTGAGGTCGCGCGCATAGGCGAGCGCGATGCGCTCCTGATCGCGGGTGGTTACGAGGATTTCGAAGCTCAGCGCCTCATGGGTGTCGCGATGACGCAGAACCGTGCCCTCGAGTTCGTAGCCGGCATCCGAAAGCAGCGCGAGCGCCCGCTTGAGCACATCGCGGTCGCGCCCCGAGCCGTCAGATCTGGACGGAGCATAGCGGCCCTCGAGCACGTCTTCGCGCAGCGCGTCCGGAAAGGCCGCGAGCCAGGACCGCTCGCGCGCGTCTGCCGGTCGTCCGACCGACGACAGGTCGGAGCCCTCGAAATAGCTTGCGGTGCGCCTCTGAAGCCCGAAGAAGAAATTCTTGTTGACCCATTCGAAGTCGAACAGCGAGGCTAGCGCCTCGCGCACCCGGATGTCGGCGAAGATCGCGCGCCTCGTGTTGAACGCAAATCCGCTCATGCCGACCGGCGTGCCGTTGTGAAAGGTCTCCTTGACGTAGCGCCCGGCCCGGAATGCGGGTGTATCGTATCCGGTCTGCCAGCGCGTGACGTCGTTCTCGGCGCGAACGTCGTACAAACCCTTCTTGAAGGCTTCGAACAATGCGTTTTCGTCGCGGTAGAAGTCGAACCGAATCTCGTCGAAATTCCACAGGCCCCGGTTGATCGGCAGGTCGGCGCCCCAATAATCCGGATTGCGGACAAACGTGGCGCTGCGTCCCGCATCCACCGACTTGACGATATAGGGCCCGCTGGCCACGAGCGGCGTGAAGGTGGTCTCCTCGAAATGCGCAACGTCTGTCGCGTGCTTCGGCAGGACCGGCATCAGTCCGAGGATCAGCGGCAATTCCCGGTCCGCGTTGCCGGACAGGTCAAAGCGGACCGAGTGCGGACCGACAATCTCCGCGCGCGCGACCTTCGCATAATAGGAGCGGTGATTGGGGCGGCCCTTGTCGCGCAGAAGCTGCCAAGTGAAGATGACATCCTCCGGCGTCACCGGCTTGCCGTCGGAGAAGCGCGCGCGCGGGTTGAGGTTGAAGGTGACGTAGGTCCGCTTGTCGTCGGTCTCGACGCTCTCCGCAAGAAGACCGTAGAGCGTGAACGGTTCGTCGTAGCCGCGCGCCATCAGGCCTTCGATCACGTAGCCGCGGATGTTGGGCACTGGCAGGCCCCGGACCACCAGCGGATTGACCGTGTCGAAGGTTCCCGGCACGCCCACGGTCAGGCGCCCGCCCTTCGGCGCATCGGGATTCACATAGGGCATCGCGGAAAAATCGGCCGGCAGTTTCGGCGCGCCATGCATGGCAATCGCATGCTGCGCGCCGGCCAATGCGGGTGCTGCAGAACCGACGAGCCACGAAACGGCCGCGGCCACGAGTGCGATCCCGAAGCGGCCGCGAAACCAGGACAGGGTCAAGACTTTCACCGCTCGGTGATCCGATTCGTTCGCATCAGCAATCATGGCTGCGCGATATATGGGTTGCCATCGCTGTTGATGCGATGCGTGCCCGATATCATCATTTTTGGTCTTCAAGCTTTATTGTGAGGGCGTTTTCGGCTATCAGGCCCGTGCCCGGCGTCACGCTGTCGCCTTTTTTGGCGTTGAGACAGCGGTTTGGCGGCCGACGAGCCCACCGCCGTTTGGCACGGCGAAAACGAGGAACAGTAGGATCATGACGTATCGGTCTGCGTCCGCACCGGCCCGTCCGGTGGCCCGGACGCTCGCAATCTTTGCCGCGGTCGCTTTGGTTTCGGTTGCAGGACTGGTCGCGGCTTCCGCGCAGGCCCCGCAGAAGGCCAGTCCGAAGGGCCAGCAGAAGGGCGGTGCGCCAGCGACGCCCCCGGCCGCGCAGGCACCGGCGGCATCCGGCCAGCAGGAGCAGGCGATTCCGCCGCTGATCTACTCCAACTGGACGAAGATCTGCGGCAAGGGTCCCGAACAGGGGGCCAAGCAGATTTGCCAGACTGGCAAGGATGGGCGACTCGAATCTGGCATGCCGGTCGTAGCGGCGATCCTCATGGAGATGGAAGGGGAGGGCAAGAAGGTCCTGCAGATCATGCTGCCGCCCGGCGTCTACCTGCCCAAAGGAACCCGGGTGGTAATCGATCGCGACGAACCTTCCGCTATCATCGGTACCTTCCTCACCTGCGCCAATGGCGGCTGCATCGCGCATCTGGAGACCACCGCCGAAATCGTTCAGAAGCTCAAGAAGGGCCAGACCCTTTATGTGCAGGCCTATAACATGGCGCAAAGCGTCATGACCCTTTCGCTGCCGCTCAACGATTTCGCCAAGGCCTATGACGGTCCGGCCACCGATCCGAAGGAACTGGAGCAGAAGAACAAGAAGCTTCAGGATGAGCTGCAGCGCCGGGCGAACGAGCAGCGTCAGAAGCTTGAGGGCGGCAAGACCCAATAGCGCTGCGGCACGTGCGGCATATGGGGGGCGTGCCGAAGGGCGCGCCCTTTCTGTTCCGCCGCCTCCGGACCGGTCCGTTGCTTCTGGACCGATTGACGCAGCCCGAAGTGCCTGGGCGAAACGTCATGCTTTGGCCTTGTTTGGGCGACCGGACAATGAATGGTAAGGGCATCCGGCAGGCTGCAGCCCGATGCAAACGACGAGGAAGCGACATGACCCATTTCAGATCGCCATCGCCTCTGCGCAGTCTGATACCTGCCATCGTCATCCTTGCGATCGCTGGCGTCGCGACCGCCGAAGCGCAGCAAAAGCCTGCGCAAAAGGCGGCCCCGAAGGGCCAGCAGCCTGCCAAGCCGGACGCCGCCAAGCCTGCCGCTGCCGAAACGCCGCCCTTGGTCTATTCGTACTGGACCAAGCTCTGCTCGAAGAGTGCGGAAACCGGCGGCAAGACTCTGTGCCGCACCGGCAGGGACGGACGTCTGGAGGGCGGTGCTCCGATGGTCGGTGCCGTTCTCATGGAGGCGGAGGGCGAACCGCGAAAGATACTCCAGATCATGCTTCCGCTCGGGATTCTCTTGCCGCGCGGCACACGCGTGCTGGTCGACAATGACGAGCAGGGCGCGATGGTCCTGCCGATCATCGTGTGCGCCGGTGGCGGCTGCATGGCACAGGGCGAAGCCAGTGCGGAACTGGTTGCGAAGCTCAAGAAGGGCCAGAACCTGTATGTTCAGGCCTACAACATGCAGCAATCGGTGTTCACGCTGGCGGTACCGCTCGCGGATTTCGCGAAGGCATATGACGGGGCGCCGACCGATCCGAAAGAGGTCGAGCAGCGCAACAAGAAGCTGCAGGAAGAACTTGAAAAGCGCGCGAAGGAGCGGGCGCAACAGGGCAAGCCGCAATAGCGGTGGCCGGTTTTCGCCCGCAGGCCGATCAGTTCACCCGCAAGTCTCGCGGCCGGTATGCGCCGCTGCGGTCCTTCACGAACATTTCCCTGACCTGCGGATGGCGGATCGGATCGGAGGAATGGTCGGCGAGCAAGTTCTGCTCGGAGACATAGGCGACGTATTCGGTCTCCGCGTTCTCCGCGAACAGGTGATAAAAGGGCTGGTCCTTGTGCGGTCGCACCTCGGCCGGAATCGACAGCCACCATTCCTCGGTGTTGTTGAAGGTCGGATCGATGTCGAAGATCACGCCCCGGAACGGAAATATCCGGTGCTTCACCACCTGCCCGATACAGAATTTCGCTATGCGCGGTTCAGTCATGCTCATGCCGCCATCATAGGAACAGCGCCGCCTCGCGTCACCCCCCGGACCGGAACCGGACGCTCTTCGTGGCCGGTAGATGGCTCCGAGGCGACCTAGAGGCCGTAGCGCGCCGCAAGGTGCGGATCCTTGGTGGCGACCAGCCTGGCCAGATCGACCACCACCTTGGCCTGTTTCCAGGTTGCATCGTCCTGCATCTTGCCGTCGATCATGACCGCGCCGGTGCCGTCCGGCATCGCATCCAGAATCCGTTTCGCGAAGGCAACCTCATCGGGGTCGGGCGAGAAGACCCGCTTGGCGATCGCGACCTGGGTCGGATGCAGCGACCACGCCCCCGCACAACCCATCAGGAACGCATTGCGAAACTGCACCTCGCAGCCGTCCTGATCGGAAAAATCTCCGAACGGACCATAGAACGGCTTGATCCCGGCCGCGGCACAGGCGTCGACCATCTTGCCGAGCGTGTAGTGCCAGAGGTCCTGCTGGAACGCTGCACGTGATCCGCCGCCGGCTGCGGCATCCGCGAGCACCTTGTATTCCGGATGACCGCCGCCGACCCGCGTGGTCTTCATCGCGCGCGAGGCAGCAAGGTCGGCGGGACCGAGGCTGATTCCCTGCATGCGCGGCGATGAGGTCGCGATCGCCTCCACATTCATGACGCCTTCAGCGGTTTCCAGGATGGCATGGATGAGGATCGGCCGGGTCACCGCGTGCCGCGCCTCAAGCTGCGCCAGCAGCTGGTCGAGATAGTGGATGTCCCACGGCCCGTCGACCTTGGGCAGCATGATGACGTCGAGCTTGTTGCCGATCGCCGCGACCAGTTCGGTAATGTCGTCCAGTACCCAGGGCGAGTTGAGCGCGTTGATGCGGGTCCAGAGCCCGGTCGCCCCAAAATCGGTCGCCTTCGCCATGGCGATGAAGCCGTCGCGCGCCGCTTTCTTGGCGTCGGCGGGGATCGCATCTTCAAGATTGCCGAGCACCACGTCGACCTCGCGCGCCAGCTGCGGGACCTTGGCGGTCACTTTCTCGATGTGCGGTGGTACGAAATGGATCATCCGTTCGAGCCGGACCGGCAATTCACGCGTCGGGGCAGGGGCGCCGGCAGCGAGCGGCTTGAAGAAGTTGCGGGGCAGCTTCATGGCAACGGCCTCGGGAGAAACGGCTTTGGTGCAACAGCGGTCGGGCTATGCGGCACGCGCGGTGGAAAGTGCAGCGCAACATGATCTAGAACACGCTCGCCCGCCCGCCAAGCCGCACTTTCGGGCACAACCGGCGCCGTCCCTGCGGCGAGCGGCAGTTCGGGATCGACCCCTTCGGCATGATCGACGTCCTCAATCTGGCGCTTCCGTATTTCGGGCTGATCTTTCTCGGCTATGCCTGCGGCCGCCTGAAGCAGATTCCCGATACCGGGCTCGCATGGATGAATTTCTTCATCGTCTATGTGGCGCTGCCCTGCCTGTTCTACCGGATCGTGGCCAAGACCCCGTTTGAAGAACTGGCCAACGTTTCCTTCGTGGCGGCGACCAGCCTTTCGACCACGGCTGCTTTCTTCATTGCGTTCGGCATCGCAAAGCTCGGCCATCGCACCACGCCGGAAGCGACGATCGCCGGCCTTGCCGGAGGTTACGGCAATATCGGCTATATGGGGCCGGGTCTGGCGCTCTCTACGCTCGGGCCGCAGGCGGCGGCGCCGGTCGCGCTGATCTTCTGCTTCGACAGCATCATCCTGTTTTCCCTGGTGCCGTTCCTGATGGAAATCGGCGGGGGCGAGCCCCGCGGATTCTGGCGTTCGGTTGTCTTTGTCAGTCGCCGCATCGCCCTGCATCCCTTCATCATCGCGACCCTGCTCGGGGCGGTTTCCGCGGCGCTGCATGTCGAGCCACCGGTTGCGCTCGACCGCCTCATGCAGTTCCTGCAGAATGCCGCGGCCCCGTGCGCGCTGTTCGTGCTCGGGGTCACGGTTGCGCTGCGGCCCCTGCCACGGCTCGCCTGGGATGTCCCGGCCATCGTTCCGGTGAAGCTCCTGCTGCACCCCCTGATCGTGTTTTTCGTGCTGGCCTGGTTCGGTCCCTTCAGCGCATCCTGGACCTATGCGGCCGTGCTGATGGCGGCGCTTCCGCCGGCGCTTAATGTATTCGTGCTGGCGCGCCAATATGACGTCTGGGTGGAGGAGGCATCCGGCTCGATCCTGATCGGCACGCTGGTGTCGGTGCTCACGCTGACGAGCGTGATGTGGCTCGTGCAGTCCGGACGGTTGCCGGTAACACCGTTTTAACCGCGCTCATTCGGACCTATCGAAGCGCCACCGGGCAGGCACATGCGGAGGAAGTTCATGCAGCCGCTCTCCGGGATCAGGATCGTCGACCTGACCAACCTGCTGCCGGGTCCGCTGGCGACACTGATGCTGGCGGAGGCCGGCGCCGAGGTGATCAAGATCGAGCGCCCCGGCGGTGACGACTTGCGCCGCTATGCCCCGAACTGGCAGGGCACCGGCGCCGCCTTCAGCCTGCTCAACCGGGGCAAGACCATACGTACCCTCGACCTGAAGACGCGGGAGGGCGTTCGCGCTCTTCATCAATTGCTTGAGGACAGCGATGTTCTTGTCGAGCAATTCAGGCCAAATACCATGGAAAAGCTCGGGTTTGGCTTCGATTCGGTATCGTCCCTGAATCCCCGGCTGATCTATTGCTCGATCTCCGGTTACGGCCAGCAGGGGCCGCGTGCCGGCGAAGCCGGGCATGACCTCAATTACATTTCCAGCACCGGGCTTCTGTCCCTGCAGCCCGGGCCGCCGGACCGCCCGGTCATTCCCCCAGCGCTGATCGCGGACATCGCGGGCGGCAGCTTTCCGGCGGTGATCAACATCCTGCTCGCCCTGCGCCAGCGCGACCGGACCGGCACGGGCTGCCATCTCGATATCGCCATGTCGGACGCGATGTTTACCTTCGCGTGGCGGGCGCTGTCGGGCTATTGGGCGACCGGAGCGATGGCGCGGTCAGGGCAGCGCGAACTGACGGGGTCTGCGGCCCGCTACCGGCTCTATCCCGCCAAGGATGGCGGAATAATCGCCTGTGCGGCAATCGAGGAGCATTTCTGGCAGCGCTTTGTCGCGCTGATTGGTCTCGGCGAGGCACTGGCCGATGACAGCCGCGATCCGGACGCGACGATCGAGGCGGTCGCCGCCATTCTCGCCAGTCGTGGTGCCAGTGAATGGGAGCCGCTCTTCGCGGAGGCCGATTGCTGTGTCACCATCGTGCGTTCGCTGGAAGAGGCGCTGGGCGACCCGCATTTCATCGCACGCGGTCTGTTCGCGCGTCGGGTCGGTGGCGCCGCGGGCGGAACGCTGCCGGCGCTGCCGGTTCCGATTGATCCGCAATTCCGCGAGCCAGCCGGCACGGGATGAGCGTTGTCAACGGAGCCAGAGGGCCTCGCCGCGCATCAGCCGCGGCTGAGCCAGCCGTGGCATCACGCCTTCGCGCATCATCGTGCGCCGCAGCGGGCCGATGGTGTTGAGGAGATGCAGGCCCATGCCGCGCAGCCCCTGCATCGGCAGGAAGCCTGACAGCAGCGAGCGGTTCATCAGGTCGACCGCCATGGTGCGGCTCAGGATATCGGCTCGGCGCTCGCGATCATATCGGGCGATGGGTTCCGGTGCGCCCGGATCGTGGCGATGATCCGATGCGATCTCCGCGATCGCCGCGGCGTCGCGCAAGCCGAGATTGAGGCCCTGCGCGCCGATCGGCGGAAAGCGGTGAGCCGCTTCGCCTACGAGCGCGATGCGCTGCGCGGCAAAGCGGCGTGCCGTTTCCATCACCAGCGGAAACGCGCCGTATCCGGGCTCGGCGCTGATCCTGCCGAGGATCGAATGCGAACGCTGCTCGAGCTCGCGGTCCAGCGCCTCGCCGGTCAGGGATCGGATTTGGTCTGCCTGCGCCGGCGAGACCACGCACACGATACTCGAGCGCTGGCCAGGCAGGGGAACGAGGGTGAACGGACCCTGCTCGGCATGGAATTCGGTCGAGATATCGCGGTGCGGGCGGCGATGCGAGACGTTGTAGGTCAGTGCGACCTGCGGGTAGCCATGGCTCTGCACGTCGATTCCGGCTGCCGCCCGGCACAGGGAATTCTTTCCATCGGCGCCGATCGCCAGCCTTGCTTCAATGATCGTCCCGCCCCCGGTGCGAACCGTGACGGCATCGGGTTCGACCTCGACCGCGATTGCGGTGTCACGGATGCGGTCGAGTCTTGGCATGGCAGCGGCGCGCGTTTCCAGCGCCGCGACCAGATGCCGGTTCTCGATATTCCAGGCGAAGGCGTCGAGCCCGATCTCGCGGGCCTCGAACCGCGCTTCCGGTGCGCGCCACAGGCGCTGCGTCGCATCGATGATGCGAAGCGCCGTAAAGGGCGCGGCCTGCGCGCTGCATTTTTCCCAGGCGCCCAGCGTTTCAAGCGCCGCGACCGAACTTGCGAGCAGCGCGGTCGTGCGATTGTCGGCGGGCGGCGCATGCGCCACCAGCGCGACGGTGAGCCCGGCGGACGCAAGCGCGATCGCGGCCGTCAGTCCGGCGGGGCCTCCGCCGACAACGACGACATCCGCCTTCGATGGTGCCGGCGCGATCATGGGCAGTCTCATAGCGCAGGCGGCAGCGCGTGGCGAGGCGGCCGGTTGTTGCGCCGCGCCGGCGAAACGGGGCAGTCTTGCCTTGCATACAGGAGGCCGGACATGTCCGCCGACGCGCCCGAACAAAAAGACGATGCCGTCACGCTGGTTTCGTCCATCGCCTATGGATTCATGGGCTCGCAGGCCCTGTTCGCGGCGCTGGAACTGGGATTGTTTTCGGCGCTTGCGACCGGCCCGCTGACGGCGGAGGAAATTTCGGCTCGAACCGGGGCGCACATCGGGCCGCTGCACGCGCTCCTGCACGCGCTGACCGGCCTCGGTCTGGTGCTGCGGGAGAACGAGCGCTATCGCAACAGCAAGGCGGCGGCGCGCTATCTGGTCCGCGAATCCCGCGGCTATATGGGCGAATATTACCTGCGGCAGATCGCCGACACGCTGTACCAGCAGTTGCCGCAGGCGCGCGCCGTGCTTCGCGGCGAAGCGCGGGACACCACCTATTCCAGCTTTCTCGACGATCCGGTCCGCACCGAATTGTTCATCCGCGGCCAGCATGCCGGCTCCGCTGGACCGGCCTTTCTGCTGGCGCGCAACGCCGACTTCTCAGCCTACCGGCGCATGCTCGATCTCGGTGGTGGCTCCGGCGCTTTCTCGATCGAAATCGCGAGGCGCTGGCCGCAGATGTCCGCGATCGTGTTCGACCAGCCAGGGGTGATCCGCTTCGCTGAACAATTCGTCGCAGATGCGGGCTTGAGCGAACGGATCGATTGCGCCTCTGGTGACGTGGTCAACGATTCATGGCCGGAAGGCTGCGACTTGATCCTGATGTCCTATATCGTCAGTTCGTACCGTCCGGAGGACCTGCGCGCGCTGCTGGTGCGCGCGTTCGGTTACCTCCCTGCCGCGGGTGGCATCATGATCCATGATTTTGCCATGCACGACGAACAACCCGGCCCTCGCAATGCGGCGCTCTGGTCGTTTGCCAATCTCGCGATTTCGGCAACCACGCATCCTCACACGATATCGGACATCGCAACCGCGATGAGCGATGCCGGCTTTTCGCCGGTCGACGCGCGCCCACACATTCCGGATATCACGTTTCTGTTCACGGGCTGCAAGCCTTGAGCGGCGAGGGCGACAGCAGGAGCGGCAAGGGCGACAGCAGGCTGCGCGTTTCGGCCCGCCGCGCCGCCACCGCCGCGCGACCCTTCTCCATCCATATCTTCACGGCCTGCGGTGCCGCATGCGCGCTGCTCGCGATGCTTGCCGCCGCCAGGGCCGAATGGATCACGATGTTCGTGTGGCTCGCGGTCGCGCTGTTTATCGACGGGATCGACGGCACATTGGCGCGGCGGTTTCGGGTCGCGGAGGTCCTGCCTCGCTGGTCCGGCGACGCGCTCGATCTGGTGGTTGATTTCACCACTTACGTGTTCGTGCCGGCCTTTGCGCTGGCCACCAGCGGTATCTTGCCGCCCGCAATGGCGATCCCGCTCGCCATCGCGATCGTCGTGACCAGCGCGCTCTATTTCGCCGACGAGCAGATGAAGACATCGGAGAATTATTTCCGCGGCTTTCCCGCCTTGTGGAACGCGGTCGCCTTCCACCTGTTTGTTCTCAAGCTGCCGCCCTGGATCGCAGCTTCCGCCGTCGCCATTCTCGTGGTGCTGACCTTCATGCCGCTGCGCGTCTTGCATCCGTTCCGGGTTGCGCATTTCCGCACTCTCAATTTCGCGGCGCTGGTGGCCTGGTGCGCGCTTGGCCTCTATGCGCTGATGACCGCGCTCGATCCCGGTCCGATCGTCGCATGGTCGCTCGCTGCGCTCGGCGTGTACTTTCTGACCATCGGGCTCGCCACCGCCGGCGACTAGGCATGCATCGATGCTCCATCTGCTGACCGATCCGAATGCCTGGCTCGCACTCGTCACGCTGTCGGTGCTGGAGATCGTGCTTGGCATCGACAACATTGTTTTCATTTCGGTGCTGATCGCACGGCTGCCGCGCGATCAGGCGCGGATGGCGCGCAGGATCGGGATCGGCCTTGCCTTCGTGTTCCGGGTCGCGCTGCTCCTCATGCTGACCTGGATCATGCGACTGACGACACCGCTGTTCACGGTGCTCGGCAACGAGATATCGTGGCGCGACCTGATCCTGCTCGGTGGAGGCATGTTCCTGATCGCCAAGGGCACGCACGAAATCCATTCCGAGGTCGAAGCACGATACGAGGACATGGAGCCGAGGACCGATCGTCAGGCCTTTGCCTGGATCGTCGCGCAACTCGTCGCCATCGACCTGGTTTTCTCGCTGGACTCGATCATCACCGCGATCGGGCTCGCGCAGGACGTCGAGATCATGATCGCTGCGGTTGTGATCGCCATGCTCGTCATGTATTTCGCCGCTTCGCCGGTGTCGAAATTCATTCAGAAATATCCCACCACAAAAATGCTGGCTCTCTCATTCCTGTTATTGATCGGTGTGGCACTTGTCGCGGATGGATTGGGCTTTCATATTCCGCGCGGCTATATCTATTTCGCCATGGCCTTTGCCGGTGCCGTTGAGGTTTTCAACGTCCTGGCGCTGCGCAACCGGCGCCGTCGCCCGAAAGCGCTGACACGCAAGTGAACTGGAAAGCATCATGAGAGACATCGTTCTGATTACCGGCGGCGGCCGCGGCATCGGCGCCGCCACCGCCATGCTCGCAGCGGCGCGCGGCCATGACGTGGTGATCAACTACAAGAGCAATGCGCAGACCGCGGCGCAGGTCGTCAGCGAGATCGAGAAGGCCGGGGCGCGCGGACTTGCGGTGCAGGGCGACATGGCGAAAGAGGAGGATGTCGAGCGCCTGTTCGCGGCGGTCGATGGGTTCGGTCCGCTGAAGCACCTGGTCTATAACAGCGGGGTCACCGGCAAGAATTCACGCTTCGAGGCGGTGTCGACGCAGACGCTGCGCGACAATGTCGACATCAACCTGATGGGCGCCTTCTTTTGCGCGCGTGCGGCGATCCCGCGGCTGTCGACCAAGCATGGCAAGGCGGGGGGCAGCATGATTTTCCTTTCCTCGGTGCAGGCGCAGCTTGGCGCCGCCGGCGAATACGCCTGGTATGCCGCCACCAAGAGAGGGGTGGAGGGCCTGGTGACCGGGTTGTCGAAGGAGCTTGCGGGGGAGGGCATCCGTGTCAACGCGGTCTCGCCCGGCCCGATCGACACCGAAATCCACGAGCCGGGCCGACTGGCGCGGATTGCCCATCAGCTCCCGACCGGCCGGGTCGGGAAGCCGGAGGAGGTCGCCGAGGCCATTCTTTTCTTAATGTCGGACCGGGCGAGCTATACCAGCGGTACGACTCTGTCCGTCTCCGGCGCCCGATAGCGCGCGCTTGCGCCGGGCGTCGCGCCCCCTATGATCCCGGCCGGTTTTCAGCGCGCCGCGATGAGCGCGCCAAGGGAGGTCGACGATGGTCGCAGCGGTCCGGGTTCACAAGCATGGCGGCCCTGAGGTCCTCACTGTGGAGGACATCGAGGTGCCGGCGCCCGGACCGGGCCAGATCAGGATCAGACAGCATGCCTGCGGGGTAAATTTCATCGATACCTATTTCCGCATGGGCATGTATCCGTCGCCGGTCGGCATGCCGTTTGTGTCCGGCAACGAGGGCGCGGGCGAGGTGATCGCGGTCGGCGAAGGTGTGACCGACATCAAGGTCGGCGACCGCGTCGCTTATGTGGTGGCGCTCGGGGGGTATTCGGCGGAGCGGCTGCTTCCGGCCGACCGGGTGGTGAAAATCCCGCCCGTCATTTCCTACGAGCAGGCGGCCGGGATGATGCTGAAGGGCATGACCGCGCAATATCTGCTCAACCGCACCTACAGGGTGACCAAGGGCACGACCGTGCTGATGCATGCCGCGGCGGGCGGCGTCGGTCAGATTCTGTGCCAATGGGCCAACCATCTCGGTGCGACCGTCATCGGCACCGTCGGCAGCAAGGAGAAGGGCGAGATTGCCAAGGCCAATGGCTGTCACCACGTGATCTACTACCGGGACGAGGACTTCGCCGCGAAAGTGAAAGAGATCACCGGCGGCAAGCTCTGCGACGTGGTCTATGACGGCATCGGCAAGACCACGTTTCCGGCCTCCCTCGACTGCCTGCGGCCGCTCGGCATGTTCGCCAGCTTCGGCTCGGCGTCCGGCCAGATCGAGGCCTTCAACATCAACATCCTGCAGACCAAGGGCTCGCTTTTCGCGACCCGCCCGACACTGAACAATTACGTGGCCAAGCGCGAGGACCTGGTCGCAACCGCAAACGACCTCTTCAACGTGGTCGGGAGCGGCGCGGTCAAAATCCCGGTCAACCAGACATACGCGCTGAAGGATGCCCGCAAGGCTCACGAGGACCTGGAGGGTCGGGAGACCACGGGTTCGTCGATCCTCATTCCGTAGGCGGCACAGCGTTTGCTAGCCTGCATTCCGGCCTCGTCCTTCGAGACGCAACCCTTCGGGTTGCTCCTCGGGGTGAGGCCGGAAGAGGGGCCGGAGTCGGAGCGCAATGGACGTCTTTCTCGGCGAATGGGGCAATCTGCTGCTGCGATGGGCCCACATGATCGTGGGCATCGGCTGGATTGGCACCTCGTTCTATTTCATCGCGCTCGACTATTCGCTGAACCAGAAGGAGCGCAAGAGCCCGGGCGTGTTCGGCACCGCCTGGCAGGTTCACGGCGGCGGCTTCTATCACGTCGAGAAATTCACCGTCGCCCCGCCGCATCTGCCGGAACACCTGCACTGGTTCAAGTGGGAGGCCTATCTCACCTGGGTGACGGGCTTCGGCCTGCTGATCATCCAGTATTATGTCCACGCCAGTGCCTATCTGATCGATCCGGCCGTGATGGAGCTCGAACCGTGGCAGGCGATCTTCATCTCGATCGCGTCATTGCTGGTCGGCTGGGTGCTGTACGACGGCCTTTGCCGGCTGCTGGGCGACCGCACGGTTCCGCTCGCGATCTCGGTGTTCCTGCTGATCCTGCTGGCGAGCCTGCTCTACACCAAGGTTTTCTCGGGCCGCGGCTCGTTTATCCATGTCGGCGCCTTCATCGGCACCATCATGGCCTTCAACGTCTTCATGGTGATCATTCCCGGCCAGCGGAAGATGGTCGCGCAGTTGCTGGCGGGCGAGGAGCCGGAAGCGAAATACGGCAAGATCGCCAAGCAGCGCTCGCTGCACAACAACTACCTGACCCTGCCGGTGCTGCTGATGATGGTGTCGCCGCATTATCCGTTCCTGTCGGCGCATCCGCAGGCCTGGCTGGTGGTGGCGCTGATCCTGATGACCGGGGGCCTGTTCCGGCACATCCTCAACCAGATCGACATCGGCGAGCCCTGGGAGAAATACGGCTGGGCGGCGCCGGTCACGGCGTTTGCGCTGCTTTGCGCGATTTTTCTCACGGCGCCGCGCCACGCGGCGGATAGCGGACCACCGGTCTCGGACGGCGAAGTGCTGGCGCTGAGCGCCAAGCATTGCATTTCCTGCCATGCGCGCCGGCCGACGCATGAGAGCTTCAAGGAACCGCCCAAGAATGTTACGCTGGAGACACTCGCCGATCTCAAGCGCTTCAATCAGCTCATTATGATCCAGACCGTCCGCAACAAGGCGATGCCGCTCGGCAACCAGACCAACATGACGGACGACGAGCGCGCGCAACTGGGACGCTGGCTCAGCGCGCATTGACGATGGCGATCCCCGCCGAAATCGCTGCGATCGGTTCGCGCGCCGAAGCCATGCTGGCCGAGCTTGGAGCAATTTCATCCGAGCCGCAGCGGCTTGTGCGCCTCTATCTCAGCTCCGAGCATCGCTGCGCCGCCGACTTGATCGCCTTCTGGATGCGGGAAGCCGGCATGACCGTGACCGAGGATGCGCTCGGCACGGTGCGGGGCCATTGGCGGCCGGACCGGGAGACGCGGCTGCTGATCGGCTCGCATATCGATACCGTAATCGACGCCGGAAAATACGATGGCCCGCTGGGCGTGGTGGCGGGTATTCTCGCCGTGCGAGAGCTCGCCGCGCGCAACGCCGATCTGCCGTTCGGAATCGACGTGCTGGCCTTTGGCGACGAGGAGGGCTCACGATTTCGCACCACACTGGCGGGCTCCTCGGCCTGCGCCGGCGTGTTCGACCGCGCATCGCTGGCGTTCCCGGACCGCAATGGCGTCACTCTCGCGGACGCGATCAAAGCCTACGGAAAGAGCGTGGATGACATTGCAGCAGCGGCCTACGATCCCGCTGCGGTTGTTGGCTATGTCGAGGTGCATATCGAGCAGGGCCCGGTGCTGGAAGCGGAGGGGCTGCCGCTCGGCGTAGTCACCGGCATCGTTGGGCAGAGCCGGATGCGCGTGATCGTGCTGGGCGAGGCCGGTCATGCCGGCACGGTGCCGATGCGCATGCGCCAGGACGCGCTCGCCGGGGCCGCGGAGCTGATGCTGCTGATCGAGCAGACTGCGGTGGAAAACCAGGACGATGGGATGGTGGCGACCGTCGGACGCATCGAGGCCTCGCCCGGCGCGACCAATGTCATCCCCGGCCGGGTCGGGTTCTCTTTGGAGTTTCGTTCGTCGAGCGATGCCAGGCGCAAGGCCGCCATCGAGCAGATCAAGGCGGACGCCCAGCGCATCGGCGTCAAGCGCCGGCTGGAATTCGCCTTCGAGCCGTTCCATGAGACCAGCACCACGGCCTGCACCCCGCTGTTGCAGAACCTGATGGCCGAGGCGATCGCGGCGCTCGGCCTTGAAGCGACGCGGCTACCCTCGGGCGCCGGCCATGATGCGCAGGTGATGGCCAGTCTCTGCCCGATGGCGATGCTGTTCGTGCGCTGCAGGGGCGGCGTCAGCCACAATCCGGCGGAGTTGGCGAGCGAGACCGATATGGGGCTGAGCGTCGCTGCGCTGGTGCGCTTCATCGAAATCCTGGCGGCGCGGGACGCAGGGCAACGGGGCCGGACATGACCGATTTCATCGAGGCGAATTTTCCGCGCGAGGTCGAATTTCTGAAAGCACTGGTGCGGGTGCCGTCCGACAATCCGCCGGGTGATTGCGATCGTCACGCGGAGGAATCCGCGCGCCTGCTGGAAGGCCTCGGTTTTACGGTCGAGCGGCACAAGGTGCCCGACGGCATCGCGAAGCAGCACGGCATGGTGTCGGCGACCAACCTGATCGTCCGCGAGACCTTCGGCAGCGGGAAGGGGCCGGTGATCGCCATGAATGCGCATGGCGACGTGGTGCCGCCGGGCGAGGGCTGGACCCATGATCCTTACGGCGCGGAGGAAAAAGGCGGCGCGATCTATGGCCGCGGCGCCGCGGTGTCGAAGTCGGATTACGCGACCTATGCTTTCGCGCTGCTGGCGCTGAAGGACAGTCCCGCGGGGCTTGACGGCGTAGTCGAGCTGCATCTGACCTATGACGAAGAGATCGGCGGCTATACCGGTCCGGACTGGCTGATCAAGCAGAAGCTGACGAATCCGGACATCGCCTTCTCGGCCGGCTTCTCCTACGCCGTGGTCACCGCCCATAACGGCGTGCTGCACCTGGAAGTCACGGTGCGCGGCAAGCAGGCGCATGCCGCGATGCCGGAGAGCGGTGCCGATGCACTGGAAGCGGCGACGAGAATCCTCACCGCCATCTACAAGGAGCGCAAGCGCCTGAACCGGATCAAGTCGAAATCGCCGGGCATTGGCTCGCCAAAAATCACGGTCGGGCAGATCGCCGGAGGGTTTGCGACCAACGTGGTGCCCGACAAGGTCACGATGCGCATCGACCGCCGCCTGATTCCGGAGGAGAAGGGGACGAAGGTCGAGCGTGAGCTGGTCGCACTGGTGAAGCGGGCGGGCGCGGGCCGGGGCATCAAGGTCGAGTGCAAGCGCATCATCCTTGCCGAACCGCTCAAGCCGCGGCCCGGGGTGCGGAAAATCGTCGAGATCATCCAGCGCCACGCCAGGCGCGAACTGAAAACCGCGATCAAGGAAATGGGCGTGCCGCTCTATACCGATGCGCGCCATTACAGCGCGGCGGGTATTCCGACGGTGCTGTATGGCGCGGGCCCGCGCTCGATCCTGGAGGCCAATGCGCATTCGGCCAACGAGCATGTCAAGCTGTCGGATCTGAAAGCGGCGACGAAGATCGTCGCAGCATCCTTGCGCGATCTGCTCAAGGCTTAACCCTCAACGCACCAGCGAAGACTCCGCGCTGTTGCCATAGGCGCCGAGTTCATTGCGGTCGCCGGCGCGGGGCGGTGCTTCGGTGGGCTTGCCTTCGCCGCGGCCGAGCAGCGGGCTCGACGCCGCATCCCGTACATAACCCTTCGGGGTCCATCGGCCGACAGCCGATTTCAAGTGATAGTCGCCATTGTCCGGATCGGCGAACATCGGATCGACCGGCGGGATGATGCCGTCGCCGAAGGTGACCCTCAGCCCGTTGGCGCCGTAGCGGGTCTGCACCATGGAATGCGAGATGATGATCCGGACATTGTTGCAATTCTCGTCGCAGTTGGCGGCAATGTCCTCATTGGGCTTGTTGCCCCAGAAAATCGCATTGATGAAGGCGTAATTGTCGGGATCGTTGCCGCCGCGATCGATCCGCACCCCTGGCCCGGGTCCCCTGCAACCGACCGCGCGCGCATTGATGCTGGTCAGGTGGTCGAAGCGCGCGACCGTCGGGCCGCCGCCGGATCCGCTGTCCAGATAGATGTTGCCGCCGCAATTGCCGTCATAGACTTCGTGATAGCTGCGGCACATCGCGCCCTCGTCGCAGAAAAATCCGCCGCCCGCGATGCCCGCGCTGTTGCCGCGATAGACGTTCCAGTTCAGCCGGGCATCGGTCTTCTGCCCGCTTCCCAGATCGGCGCCGACAAACAGGCCGCCGCCCCATTTGGTCACGGAATTGCGGGTGAAAAGATTGCCGGTGATGCGCAGCGTGGTCCCGAACAGATAGACCGCGCCGCCATGCGAGGTCTCCGGCTCGACGCCGTGATTGTTGTCGATCCAGTTGCCTTCGATGGTGACGGTGTTCTCCTTGACGTCGTCATTCGTGAAAATCGCGCCGCCGCGGCCGCAGGAATTGTTGCGGAATACGTTGTTCTCGATCCGCCCGGTGATGTTGTTGAGGGACAATCCGCCGCCGGCAAGCTTGTTGTCGGTGCAGCGATTGTCATGAATGTGATTGTTGCTCACGTCGAAACGCTGCGATTCATAATGCTCGCGCACGATCGCCTGTGAATAGCCGCTGATGTCGAATCCGTCGATCACCGTGCGGGCATTGCCCTTCGGCGCGGGATCCTCGTAGCGGATGAACGAACCGCGCCCATTGCCGACGGCCCGCGTCACGTAGGTTGCGGAATCCCTCGCCCCGAAACCGCGCTCGAACCCGCCTGCGAATGTCAGATGCTTCTCTCCGGGCTTGATCTCTTCGCGATAGGTGCCTTCCGCGACGCAGATCACCACCCCGGCATTGGCCGCCGCGACCGCGTCGCCAATCGCGCGGTACGGGTTCTGCAGCGAGCCATTGCCGCGACCCGAGGCACTTGCATCCACGAATAGGTTGCAGCGCGGGAGTTCGGTCGCACGTGCGACCTGCACCGCACGCGGCACTCCGCCCTGGACCGGACCTGGACCGGCGGGAACCGGCGCCGCAACAGGAACCGGCTGCTGCCGAACAGGTGCGGGGGCCACGGGCGGCGCCACAGCGATCTGCGGCGCGCGGGGAGCGGGCTGGGCCCCCGGCGGCCTGAGATAGATGCGGCCGCCACGGGTCTGGTCGTAATAGGCGGGATATTGCTCGTGGCCGACGGTGGCGGCGAGCCGAGCTACCTCTTCGCGCAGGTCGATGACGATATCGGCGAGATGTGCGTCGCTCCGCGCCAGTGCCGGAATCAGCACGCGCGTGAATACGGAGTTCGACGAGCGGTCGCCGTCGCCAAGCCGGTCAAGCGCGGCCTGACCGAAACCCGCACTGTAGATCGTGAACACGCCTTCCGCCTCGCGAGACCGCGAAAGCCCCGCCTGGTTGCCGACCGACCGTGTGAGTCCGGCCTGGCGGAACGGGTTGTCGCGGCAGGCATCGAGCACCATGATCAGCACCCGCGGCTTGGCGGCCTGGATGTCGGCGACAAGGTCGGATTCGCCGAGCGCCATGTTGCGCACCCGGATTTCCTCGCCCTGGCTTGGCAGGGGAATGTCGGCGGGTAGCAGGTAGTTCGCTCCCGACAGCGACACGCCATGTCCGGCGAAAAACACCAGCGCGATGTCACCGGGCTTGATCGCGCGGGTAAACCGCACGATGTGATCGACGATCTGGCCGCGGCTAAGATTTTCGCCCCGGATCACATTGAAGCCAAGCTGTTGCAAGGCGCCGCTCATGGAGCGAGCATCGTTGACGGCCTTCTGCAGTTGCCGGTCCGCCGGGAGATTGGGATAACGGTCGTTGCCAATAACCAGGGCGACGCGGTTCTGCGCATTCACCTCGGCGGACGCGATCATGGAGATCACGGCGGCCGCCAGGCAACCGATGACTAGGCCGAAGAAGTTTCGCATCGATGACCCGATCGAAGTGGCGACCCTGATTGGTCCGAGAGGGACATTTGCCGTCGGTCGCAAACCGGCGCTGTCCGGTTCACCCCGGGCGGAAGCAAAATCCGCCAGCCAGGAGATTACGGAAGCGGCCAACCGCCGCGCCAATCATTTTTGCGTCACGGGCGGCCGGCCGAATGCCGCAGCCGAATGGTCGAAGTTCCAGTTCCGGCAGGCATCGCCGGATGGCATGGCCCGACCCGCCTGCATCAGCGGGCCGGGCATTCCGGAGATCAGACGCAGCGGCAATTCGATCCGGAACAATAATAGCGTGTTCCCGGCGGGCATCGTTGCGCATCCGCCGGCACGATGGTGCTGAGAAATGCGAACGCCGAGAGAGCAAGCAGCAGATATTTCATGATCGGTCCCCAGCCTCGACATTGAGGCGGGGCGGACTGTTGTGTGAGTCCCGCGGACCGGCAACTCACATAAGCTTGACCCGGTTTCGATTTGCTCAGCCCCGCTGGCTGAGGCGGCCCGCGTGCAGAATCCCACCGCACTGCCATGCAGATCATAGGCGTCGGAGCGCTCGATTTTCACCTGCGCAAATTCGCCGACCCGCAGCGGCCGGCGGCTGGTCACGTGCACCGCGCCGTCGATGTCCGGCGCATCCGCCTTGCTGCGGCCCTTGCCGCCATACGCCGTGACTTCGTCGATCAGCACCTGCTGACGCGTTCCGACCTTGCGCTTGAGACGGCGGGCAGAGATCGCCTGCTGCTTCTTCATGAACCGATGCCAGCGTTCCTCTTTCACGTCCTGCGGGACAGCACCATCGAGTGCGTTCGATGCCGCGCCGTCCACAGGCTCGTATTTGAAGCAGCCGACACGATCGAGTTCCGCTTCATCGAGCCAGTCGAGCAGGAATTCAAAATCGGCATCGGTCTCGCCCGGGAAACCGACGATGAAGGTCGAGCGAATGCTGAGATCCGGACAGATTTCGCGCCAGCGCGCGATGCGCTCAAGCGTCTTCTCCTGCGCGGCCGGACGGCGCATCCGCTTCAGCACCTCCGGGCTCGCATGCTGAAACGGAATGTCGAGATACGGCAGCACCTTGCCTTCGGCCATGAGCGGGATGACTTCGTCGACATGGGGATAGGGATAGACGTAGTGCAGCCGCACCCAGACGCCGAGTTCGCCCAGTTCACGCGCCAGCGGCACGAACTTCGCCTGCACCTCGCGATCCTGCCACTGGCTGGTCGCATATTTCACATCGACGCCGTAAGCTGAGGTGTCCTGCGAGATCACCAGCAGCTCCCTGACGCCGGCCTTCACCAGCCGCTCGGCCTCGCGCAGCACATCGGCAGCCGGTCGAGAGACGAGATCGCCGCGCAGCTTCGGGATGATGCAGAAAGTACAGCGGTTGTTGCAGCCTTCGGAAATCTTCAGATAGGCATAATGGCGCGGCGTCAGCTTCAGGCCCTGCGGCGGCACCAGATCGACATAGGGCTCGTGCACCGGCGGCAGCGCGCGATGCACCGCGTCCATCACGCTCTCATATTGCTGCGGCCCGGTGATCGCGAGCACGTTCGGATATTGCGCGGTGATCTTGTCCGGCTCGGCGCCCATGCACCCCGTCACAATGACCTTGCCGTTCTCGGCCATGGCGTCGCCGATGGCGGCGAGCGATTCCGCCTGAGCCGAATCCAGGAATCCGCAGGTATTGACGATGGTCACGTCGGCGCCGGCATGACCGCGCGCGAGTTCATAGCCCTCGGCGCGCAGCCGCGTGATGATGCGCTCGGAATCGACCAGTGCCTTGGGGCAGCCCAGCGATACGAAGGATATGCGCGGGGCGGCGGTCATGCAGGTCCGGATCGGGGTGAAGGCGCGGCTTTAGGGCAGGCAGCAGGTAAGGTCAACTGCCGCAAGCCGCAATCCCTCACCGCCCCGATGACCTGCCGCAACGAACCATCGCGCGGCAGGCGCACGGGATTGGCGCCCGGGATCCACCCGTCAAATGCTACTGCGCCTTGAGGCCGGATTCCTTGACGATATCGCGATACCGCTCCCAGCTCTCCCGCACGGTGTCGGCGAATGCGGCGGGCGTCCGGGTGCCGACCTCCATCCCGAGCTTGGCCATGGCGTCCATCACCTTTGGCGACTCCACCGCTGCGCTGATGGCGGCATTGGCCCGCGCGACTACTTCGGGCGGCGTCCCGGCCGGCATCAGGAAGCCCGACCAGTCCTGCACGACGATCTTGTCGAAGCCGAGTTCGACGAAGGTCGGAATATCGGGGGCAAGCGTCGAACGCTCGCGCGCCGTCGTGGCGAGGATACGCAACTTGCCGTCGCGGGCATGCGGCAGAACCTCCGCAAGCGGCGTCACGATGGCGGGCACATGTCCGCCCAGCGCATCCACAACCGACGGCGCACCACCCTTGTAGGAGATCAGGTTGAGCTTGATATTCGCGTCCCGTGCCAGCATCAGGCCGGTGAAATGCTGCGAACCGCCGGACGGAGCGCCGAAATTGGCCTTGTCGGGATTGGCCTTCGCCCAGGCGATGAAATCCGTCAGCGTCTTCACGTCGTTCGGTACCGCCGGCCCGACCGACAGCGCCAGCGTGCCGAAATGCGTGGTGGCGACCGGGACAAAATCCTTCAGCGTGTCGTAGCGCATGTCCTTGTAGACATGTGGATGGATCGCCATCGGGAAGGCCGGCGTGAACAGGAGCGTGGTGCCGTCGGCCGGCGTTCCCTTGATGAATGCTGCAGCGATCTGTCCGCCGGCGCCCGGCCGGTTCTGGACCACGACAGAGTCGGCATACTTGCCCTGGATCGCCTCGGCGACGAGGCGCGCAACCGTGTCGGTTGCTCCGCCCGCCGGGAAGCCGACGATGATGGTTGCGAGCGCGGGCGGCTTTTGTGCGTAGGCGACGTGGCTGGCCCCGAGCAGCGGCCCCGCCAGTGCGGCCGTCAGGGCCAGCAGCAAGGTTCGGCGAAGTGTCATGCATTCCTCCCTTTGCGTTCTTGGATATTGGTTGCTCATGTCACGAGATGGCGCAGCGGCTCGCCCTCAATGAGCCGCCGCAGATTGGCGGCCGCGCTGTCGGCCAGGCGCTCCTGGCTCGGCAGGCTGGCGCCTCCGGCAAAATGCGGAGAGATGATCAGATTGGGCGAAGCCCAGAGCGGATCGTCGGCGGGCAGGGGCTCCGGATCGACGACGTCGAGACCCGCCGCGCCCACTTGACCTGATGCCAGCATCGCGGCCAGGGCCGGCTGATCGATCAGCCCGCCACGCGCCACGTTGATCAGCACGACGCCCGGCTTGCAGGCTTCCAATCTGCGCATATCGAACAGATGACGGGTTTCCGCTGTCAGGGCGATGGTCAGCATCACCATGTCGGCCCGCGCCAGCACCTCATCGAGTTGCAGCAATGAATGGGCTTCGTCCGTGAATTCGTCGGCGCCTCCGCTGCGCGAGACCGCCAGGATGCGGATGCCGAAGGGACGGGCGCGCCGCGCAATCTCGCGGCCGATCTGGCCGTAACCCACGATCGCCATGACCTTGCCCTCGACCGAGGTGGCTTTCGCCGAAACCTCGAGCCGCGACCAGTTCCGCTTCCCCTGCGCCTCCAGCATGGCGGGGACGCGGCGGATCAGCGCGAGCAGCAGCGTCATGGCGTGTTCGGCGACCGTCGGCGCCACGCAGCCGGCGGGGTAGGTCACCGCAAGTCCTGCCGGAAGTCCGACCGCGTTGAAACCTTCCATGCCCGCGGTGAGGAAATGCATCCAGCGGACACGATTGCCGGGTGACGACAAGGCTGCCACCACCTGACGGGCCTCGGCGGGCGGCGCGTCATAGAGGATGAGGGCTTCGGCGCCGTCGAGCGCGGCCAGCATTTCCGGAAGGGTTTCGACGATGACGAGATCGGCGCCCGGCACGGCGCGCAGGGCGTCGGTGACGTTTCGTCTGGCGAGTTGCAGCCGCGCCCAATAGACCACGCGCATCGGCAGGCTCCCTATCGCGCCTTTCGGGGCGGATGCGCCTTCAGCGCGGCTTCATCGATATCGGAGCCCCAGCCTGGACGCTGCGGGACCAGGATTTCACCGTTCTCGATGCTCGATGGATGCGTCAGGAAATCCCGTGTCCATGGCGCTTCGTCCGGACGTAGCTCCATGATGCGGAAATTCGGAATGGCGGCGCAGAAATGCGCGCTCATCAGGTTCGCGAGATCGCCGACCGGGTTGTGCGGCGCCACGTGAATCTCGAAGGCATCGGCCAGCGTCGCCACGCGCACCGACTGCCACACCCCGTTCCACATCGGATCGACGATCGCGGTGTCGACCGCGCGCTGGACGAGATAGGGGCGGAAATCGTGGATGCCGTGAAGCCCCTCAAGCGACGCGATGGGCGTGCGGGTGGATTGCCGGATCAGCGCCAGCCCTTCCGGATCGCGCATGTCGAGCTCGAGCCAGTACAGATGGAGCGGTTCCAGCCGCCGCGCCAGCCGCAGATACCCCTCGGTGCGCTGACTGAAGCTCACATCGAGCATCAGCCCTGTATGAGGGCCGATGCCCTCGCGCAACGCGTCGAGCTGCTCGACGATCGCGCCGATCTGGTGATCGCTGATGCTGCGGTCGAGGAAGCCGGGTTCGATGCGAAACCCGCCGTTGAACATATAGGGCCTGTCCCGGTCGAAGAACACCGGATTGGTCTTCACGGCCCGGAAGCCCTGCGCGACGGCTTCGCGGCCCAGCCGGGTGAAGTCGTCGAGCGTGCGCACCGGCTCGAAGCCAAGCTCCTGCTCATAGAAGGCCGCGTGCCGGACCCGATAGCTGCCGCAATGCGTCCAATAGACCGGCACCCGTTCGCGAAACGGCCCGCCGAACAGGGCATAGACCGGCACACCGAGGGATTTGGCGTGGATATCGAGACACGCATTCTCGATGGCCGCGACCGCCTGATGCGCGAGGCCACCCCAGGATAGCCGCGTGGTCGCGAGCAGGCTTTCGCTCAGCCGGCCGACCTGACGCGGATCCATGCCGACCGCGACTTTCGCGAAATCCCGGATCACCGGCGTGACCGAAACTCCGGTCAGGCCTTCATAATATTCGGACCAGCCGACGATGCCTTCATCGGTGGTCATCTTGACGTAGGAACAGACGCGATAGCCGCCGTCACCATGCAGAGTTTCGATGCCGGTGATTTTCACGACGATCGGCCCTCGTCCATCGACGCCGGCGCGGGTATCCCGGCGCCATACACCGCCAGCAGCTTTTTCAATGCGCTGAATGTCGCGCGGCGCTCGTCCGGCGAGAGCGCCTTCAGCAGTTTCATTTGCGCCTCCAGCGCCTCGGGAAAGATCGACTGCGCGAGCTTGCGTCCGCCTGGGGTGAGATCGACGATGCGGCGATTGCGGTGCGAGGGGTCGGCAAGCATGCGGACCAGCCGGCGCGCGGCGAGACTGCGCAGCACCCTCGTGGCCTGCGCCTTGTCGAAATGGGAAATGCGGCAAAGCGCGGCCAGCGGCATCGGCGCGGATTCGCACAGCCGCCCGAGAATTCTCCATTCCGGCAGGGATAGGCCGTGCTTCCTCGCATAGACCGCCGTGCCTTCCAGATGGATGACATTGGCCGCCCGCAACAGCAGCGAGCTTGGATATTCGCCGAGGTCGAGCTTTCGGCCATGCACGACCGCGGCGTTCCAGGGGTCGTCGTCATGAATGTGCGGGCCTGGGCCGTTTGGCAACACGTCGCGAGCCGAGTGGTGTCGTTCGTGGTTCGCGCGTTTTCGCAAAGCGGGTCCCGTCATCGCATTGCCGCCCTTCATCGGGATCGCCATTGCTGCCGACAGGTTCTATGGATCGCGATGTGGACTTGTCAACGAGCCGGCATGTCCCGCCCGATCTCGGGTCCGGCGACTCGGAGCCAGGCTTCGCGGTTCTCGCATGACAAACCCGCAGGTCGCTCCGCCTTGCGAGTTGGCGCAGCGATGAAACCCAAGCTTAATCAGTATCTTATCGGATACTTCGTGCAATCTTCGGAAAATCTTAACGAAATCCGCCTTTGATCCGCAGGCATCGGATGGCGTGCGTTTCCGACTTCGCCAGCCCCAGGCGCAAGCGGCGCGACGACATAAGGGCCAAGAACGCATGTTCAATCTGCCGCGCCTCGTGATCGCCGGTGTTCTTGCCGCGAGCCTGTCGGGATGCGGCTCGCTCTCCGTGTTCGAGGGGTTCCTGTCTGCGGACGGCGAATTTGCCCAGAAGAAGCCGGCCACCGGAAAAGCCTACGTGTTTCGCGGGATGGGCGGACGCTTTGCCTCGTTCGAGATGGACTACCTGCGTGACAAGATCGCCGCGAGCGGGATCGAGGCCGAGACCTACAACCATATCAACTGGTACGGCCCGGCGCGG
>NZ_JBFWPA010000055.1:0-44998 GCF_050250235.1 Pseudorhodoplanes sp. | reverse complement strand
ATTCGAACGGTCCGCCGCGCACCACGAAGCGTCCGCCATATTTCTTGAAAATCGCGGGATTCGCCGCAGCATAGGGCTTGTAGCCCTCGTCATTGTGGACATCGACCCGTCCGATCCAGTAACCCTGCGCCATTCCAGCCGCTCCCTATGATGTGGCACCGGCCACTTCCTGCACGATCGCATCCGCCGCCGCCTTCGGATCGGCAGCGCCCGTGATCGGCCGGCCGACCACGAGATAGTCGGAACCGGCGCGGATGGCCGCAGCCGGAGTCATGATCCGCTTCTGGTCACCGTTGTCGGCGCCTGCCGGACGGATGCCTGGCGTCACCAGCAGCCGCGTCGGACCAACGATCGGCCGCAGCATCTCCGATTCCTCGGCTGAGCAGACGATGCCGTCGATGCCAAGCGCGCAGGCCTGTTCGCTTTTCTTTTTTACCTGATCGCGTGCCGATCCGGCATATCCGGCTTCCTTGACGTCGCGGTCGTTGTAGGAGGTGAGGATGGTCACCGCGAGAATCTTCAGCGGCGAGCCGCGGGCGGCATCAAGCGCAGCCTGCATGGTTTGCGGATAGGCATGTACGGTGAGGAAGGTTGCACCGGAATTGACGATGCTTTCGACGCCCTTGTTCACGGTGTTGCCGATGTCGTGCAGCTTCAGATCGAAGAATACCTGTTTGCCGGACTTGATCAGGTCGTGCGCGAACGAAAGCCCGCCCGCATAGCCGAGCTGGTAGCCGATCTTGTAGAAGACGATGCTGTCGCCGAGTTGCCAGACGAGCTTTTCTGCGACTGCCACGGAAGGCAGATCGAGTGCAACGATCACGCGTTCGCGCGGTACGGCCTTCGGGCTTGCTGCCGTCATGCGTAATGCCCCGCGAGGTCGATCAAGCTCCGCACCACGGTCCTGAGCCGTTTGGCATTGGCCTCGTCCTTGAAATTGTCCATCTCGTCGAAGGCGTCGCCCGCACGGGACACCGCGACCTGATCGGCAATCACCAGGGCGCCGCAGCCCTGTTCCAGCACCTGCCGCAACGCCATCAGCGAGCGCATCGCGCCATAAGCGCCATTGGAGGCACCGCCGAGCGCGAAGGCGCGGTCACGATACACCGCGAGGGGCGCCTCCTTGCCCTCGCGCACGCGCGACACCCAGTCGAGCGAATTTTTCAGGAGCGGCGTCACGGATGCATTATATTCGGGGCTCGCGATGAAGATACCCTGGTGGCTCTGCATCATCCGCTTCAGCGTGATGGCGGCCTCCGGCGGTCCGGAGCGGCTTTCGAGATCGCCGTCGTAGATCGGCATCGGAAAATCCAGCAGCGATATATGCGTGGTGTCTACGCCGGCGAGCGCAAATTCCTTGGCCGCCAGCGCCGCCAGCCGGGCATTCATCGAGCCGGAGCGGATCGAGCCAGCAAAGACCAGGATTTTGGGAGGCGACATGGAGAAAGGACACTAATGGCGTTCGCAGCCGATGGAAATCCTCCTGCTCGTCCGGCGAGGACACTGAATTATAGTCGGATTAGTGAGTTTACAACAATATTGTAAACTCGATAATCTCCATATAAATTGGATGCGATGGATCCCATAAGAAATCCCTACGCACCCGGAGCCGGCACACCGCCCCCGGAGCTGGCGGGCCGAGACGAACTGCGAGAAATCGTGCGTATCGCTCTGGAGCGTGTGCGCGCGGGCCGCCCGGCGAAAAGCATCCTGATGATCGGGCTGCGCGGGGTGGGCAAGACCGTTCTGCTCGACCGCATGCGCGACGATGCGGAGGCTTCCGGCATCAGCACCGTTCGGGTTGAGGCGCCGGAGGGCCGATCGTTGCCGGCGATGCTCGCGCCCCAGCTGCGTCAGGCGCTATTGCGGCTGTCCCGCAGCAGCCGGGCGAAAGACATGGCGCAACGCGCGTTGCGCGGGCTTGCCGGCTTCGCGAAGGCGCTGAAGGTCAGCTATCAGGACATTGAGGTCGGCATCGATTTTGAGCCCGAACCGGGTCTGGCCGACAACGGCGACCTCGAAAACGACCTGCAGGCGTTGCTGGAAGTCAGCGGCAATGCGGCGAAGGCGGCCGAGACCGCGCTCGGTCTTTTCATCGACGAACTGCAATATGTCGAGGAGGATCAACTCGCCGCCCTGATTACAGCGCTGCACCGAACATCGCAGCGCAGCCTGCCGGTCGTACTGGTCGGTGCGGGGCTTCCGCAATTGCCCGGTCGCATGGGCCGCGCCAAGTCCTATGCGGAGCGCCTGTTCGACTTTCCCATGGTGGGGCCGCTGTCCGAGGAAGCGGCGCGCCTTGCGATCGCAAAGCCGGCCAACGATCAGGGAGTGGACATCACCGACGACGCGCTCCACCGCATTTTCGAGGAGACCCACGGCTATCCCTATTTCCTGCAGGAATGGGGCAAGCATTCATGGGACGCCGCACGGTCCTCGCCGATGACCTTGCATGATGTCGAACTGGCTTCGACCACGGCGGTGGCCGCCCTGGACGAGAGCTTCTTTCGCGTACGTTTCGACCGGCTGACCCCACTGGAGAAAAGGTATCTCCGGGCCATGGCGGAGCTGGGCCCGGGACCGCATCGCTCGGGTGATATCGCCTGGGAGCTTGATCGCGAGGTCACGTCGCTTGGTCCGACGCGAAGTCAATTGATCTCAAAGGGTATGATCTGGAGCCCGAGCCACGGCGACACGGCATTTACCGTGCCGCTTTTCGATCAATACATGCGCCGGATCATGCCGGGCAACGACTGGAAATAGACGAAAGCGCCGGGCAGAACGGGGCGCCGGTCGCGCGCAAGGAGGCTACGACACCAGCGCGCGGCGATAGGACCATACCCGCGCGGGCGGCAGGTTCATCCAGATGCGCTCGGAGGCTTCGGCCGCGACTCGTGACAGGCCTTTGGGAATTGGCGGTGCTGCCATCGAATAGGTGAACTGCACGAACGGTGCATTCTCCTGCATCAGGCCGAACGCCTCGTTGATCAGGCGGATGCGTGTGCGCATCGGCTTGTTGAGAAGCGGCAGCCCGGAGACCATCGCCGCCGCCGGCTCCTCCAGAACATCGCCAAGGGTGCGCCGCAGGCTGTAGGCATCGCCTTGCACGACCGTAGCTTCCGGAAACCGCGAGCGCAGAATCCGGCAGAAGCCGGGATTGAACTCAACCAGCACCAAACGCTTCTGGGGAACGCCACGCGCTACCAGCGCCTCGGTGACCGGACCTGTCCCCGGCCCAAGCTCGATCACCGGACCCGGTATCGAGGTGTCGACATACCGAGCCATGGTACGCGCCAATACCCGCCCGGACGGAGTCACCGCGCCGATCGCCAACGGCTTCTGCAGCCAGGAGCGAATGAACCGGACCTCGTCGTCGAGACGCAGGCCCTTCTTTTCAGCGAGGGAGGATTGCGGACGCATTGCCGTTACGTTTGTGAAACTATTGTGACCCGCACAAGGCATAGCCGTTTTGTATCCGGCCGCCAAGGGCAGCCCCAGGACCCGGGGGCTTTGGTCATTGCGGGCGAGACCCAAGATCGAACAATTCCTTGACGCGGGCGAAGAAGCCGGCCGCCTCGGGCTGCGTCTCGGTGGACGACAGTTTGTGGAACTCGGCAAGCAATTCGCGCTGGCGTTTCGTCAGATTCTGCGGCGTTTCCACGACCACCTGCACGTACATGTCGCCGCTCTGCTTGGAACGCAGGACCGGCATGCCCTTGCCCTGAAGGCGGAATCTGCGTCCGGATTGCGTGCCCGCCGGGACCTTAACCTTACTACGCGAACCATCGATGGACGGCACTTCGAACTCGCCGCCAAGTGCGGCCGTGACCATGGATACCGGTACCCGGCAATGGAGATCTGCGCCATCGCGCTGGAAGATCGAGTGCGAGGCCAGTGACAGGAAGATATAGAGATCGCCCGCCGTGCCGCCGCGCAAGCCCGCTTCGCCCTCGCCCGCCAGCCGGATACGGGTACCGTCTTCGACCCCTTGCGGAATGTTGACCGAAAGCATCCGGTCACGCGTCACGCGCCCGGAGCCGGAACAGGACGGGCACGGGTCCTCGATGACCTGCCCGCGGCCCTGACAGGCCGGACAGGTCCGCTCGAGCGTGAAGAAGCCCTGGGCGTGACGCACCCGTCCCTGCCCGCCGCAGGTCGAGCAGGTCTTCGGACGCGTACCAGCCTTCGCGCCCGAGCCCGAACAGGCTTCGCAGGTGACCGAGGTGGGAATGCGGATTTCGGCGGTCTTGCCGTAATAGGCATCCTCCATCGTGATCTCCATATTGTAGCGGAGATCGGCGCCGCGCTCGCGGCCCCCTGAGGCGCGGCCGCGAGCGCCCGCCATGCCGAATATGCCTTCGAAAATATCGGAGAAAGCCGAGCCGAAATCGGCGCCAAAGCCATGCGCGCTGGCACCATTGCCTTGCTCGAAGGCGGCATGGCCGAAGCGGTCATAGGCCGCGCGCTTGTCGCCATCCTTCAGGACGTCATAAGCCTCGCTGATTTCCTTGAACTTGCCTTCAGCCGCCTTGTCGCCCGGATTGCGGTCCGGGTGCCACTTCATCGCGAGCTTGCGATACGAGGTCTTGATCTCGGAATCCGTCGCGGTACGCGCGACGCTGAGGGTTTCGTAATAGCAAGTCTTGGCCATCGATAACTATCACCACGAAATCGAGACCTCATCCTGAGCAGCACCGCGCGACGATGCGTACCCAAGGACGAGATTTCGTTGGTGCCCCAGAAAACAATGGCCCCCATCCTTCGAGATGCGCGCCGCGCTCCTCAGGATGAGGGCCATCAATCCTTCTCCGCGGCTGCTTACGCCGACTTCTTCTTGTCGTCGTCGACTTCGGTGAATTCCGCGTCGACGACATCGTCCTTCTTGGTGCCACCGGACGCATCCGGACCATCCGATCCGCCGTCCTGTTGCGCCTTGTACATCGCCTCGCCAAGCTTCATCGAAGCCTGCGCCAGTATGTTGGACTTGGCCGCGATCGCGTCACTGTCGGTGCCCTTCAGCGCTTCCTTCAGATCGGCGAGCGCATTCTCGATCGCACGGCGATCATTCTCTGCCACCTTGGAGCCGTGCTCGGACAGCGCCTTCTCGGTCGAATGGACCAGCGCCTCGGCGTGGTTCTTGGCTTCGACCGCAGCCTTGCGCTTCTTGTCGTCCTCGGCATGCGCCTCGGCGTCCTTCACCATCTTCTCGATGTCGGCTTCGGACAGGCCGCCCGACGCCTGGATGCGGATCTGCTGCTCCTTGCCGGTGCCCTTGTCCTTGGCCTGGACGTTGACGATGCCGTTGGCGTCGATGTCGAAGGCGACCTCGATCTGCGGGACGCCGCGCGGCGCCGGCGGAATGCCCATCAGGTCGAACTGGCCGAGCATCTTGTTGTCGGCCGCCATTTCGCGCTCGCCCTGAAACACCCGGATGGTCACCGCGTTCTGGTTATCGGCGGCGGTCGAGAACACCTGGCTCTTCTTGGTCGGGATCGTGGTGTTGCGGTCGATCAGGCGGGTGAAGATGCCGCCCTCGGTCTCGATGCCGAGCGACAGCGGCGTCACGTCGAGCAGCAGCACGTCTTTGACGTCGCCCTGCAGCACGCCGGCCTGAATCGCGGCGCCGATCGCCACGACTTCGTCCGGGTTGACGCCCTTGTGCGGCTCCTTGCCGAAGAGCTGTTTCACGACCTCCTGGACCTTCGGCATACGGGTCATGCCGCCGACCAGGATCACCTCTCCGATCTCGGATGCAGAGAGACCGGCATCCTTCAGCGCCTTGCGGCACGGCTCGACCGTCTTCTGGATCAGATCATCGACCAGCGCCTCGAACTTGGCACGGGTCAGCTTCATGGTCAGATGTTTCGGACCGGAGGCATCCGCCGTGATGAATGGCAGGTTGATTTCGGTCTGCGTGGTGGACGACAACTCGATCTTCGCCTTCTCGGCCGCTTCCTTCAGGCGCTGCAGAGCGAGCTTGTCCCGTCGCAGGTCGATGCCCTGCTCCTTCTGGAATTCGTCGGCCAGATAGCCGACCAGCCGCATGTCGAAATCCTCGCCACCGAGGAAGGTGTCGCCATTGGTCGACTTCACTTCGAACACGCCGTCGCCGATCTCCAGCACCGACACGTCGAAGGTGCCGCCGCCGAGGTCATAGACCGCGATGGTGCCCTGCTTCTGCTTGTCCAGGCCGTAGGCCAAAGCCGCTGCGGTCGGCTCGTTGATGATGCGGAGAACTTCGAGGCCCGCGATCTTGCCGGCGTCCTTGGTCGCCTGGCGCTGGGCATCGTTGAAATAGGCGGGAACGGTGATGACGGCCTGATCGACCTTCTGGCCGAGATGGGCTTCGGCCGTCTCCTTCATCTTTTGCAGAATGAAGGCGGAAATCTGCGAGGGCGAATAGGTCTTGCCGTCGACCTCGACCCAGGCGTCACCGTTGGAGGCCTTGGTGATCTTGTAGGGGACAAGCTTCTTGTCCTTCTCCACCGTCGGGTCATCGTAGCGGCGGCCGATCAGCCGCTTGACCGCAAAAATGGTTCTCTCGGGATTGGTCACCGCCTGGCGTTTCGCAGGCTGGCCGACCAGCCGCTCGCCGTCGTCGCTGAATGCGACGATCGAAGGCGTGGTGCGCATGCCCTCGGCATTCTCGATAACGCGGGGCGTCTTTCCTTCCATCACGGCCACGCACGAATTGGTGGTGCCGAGGTCGATACCGATGACCTTTGACATTGTTCTTTCCTCTCTTTCAGGCAGATCGGCCGGGCCCTGAACCGGCACCCGGATGGACCGTGGGATTCGACGGGTCATCCCCGCCGCGCGTCCGTAAACCGACCCCCTCTAAAATGATCATCGCCGCAGCCCTGCGGCGTCTTGGCTCATATAGGAGGGGCGTCATAGGCCGCAAGGACTTTGGGCCTCGAGGACTCTGCGCCGCAACGACTTTCCGGCCGTTCCGGCCCGCCAGTCCCGGCCGCCCGGCAACGGTCTGTCCCCCGCCGGTTTCATTTTCCCTAACGCCGATCGGTTTCATCCGGACTGCGCCCCGGTCGCGCCCGGTAGACCGGCAGCGACCAGCCGCGTTGCAGCGCCAGGCCGCGAATGGCGAGACAGGCCGCAAAACCAAGGAGAGCCGCCGCCACACCGGGGATTCCGAGAACAAGGGCAGCGACAAATGCGCCTGACCCCACAAGGGCCGCGGTGGCATAAATCTCCCGTCGCAGGATGACCGGGATTTCGCCGCCCAGGACGTCGCGAACCACCCCGCCGAAGGTCGCCGTGATAACCCCCATGACGATCGCGACGAACGGGCCGGCCCCGGCTGCCAGCGCCTTGTCCGCCCCCACCACGCAGAAAAACGACAGACCGAAGGCGTCGAGCCAGAGCAGAAGCCGATAGCGAGATTCCGGGATATGGGCAGTGAAAAATACGATCGCCGCCACCGCCACGCAGACCGCGATATAGACCGGTTGCTGGACCCAGAATACCGGCGTCACCCCAAGCACGAGGTCGCGCAGAGTCCCACCGCCGATACCCGTGACGGTCGCGAGCAGGGCGAAGCCGACAATGTCCATCTGCTTGCGGGAGGCCACCAGCCCACCGGTGACCGCGAACACCGCAACGCCGCAGAGGTCGAGGACCGTGATCAGGGTCGCGATCATGATGACTGCTTCCGCTGGTCGCAATCCGGTCCGGAATTCGTTAGTCAGGCAGGTATGGACAACAGGGCGATCCGGCGGTCGAGGCTGTCATGTCTGGATATGTCTGGCAACACGACCTGAAGGGCGAACCCGACCGGCTGCGGCTGATGTCGAACCTGCTCGATCCGTCGAGCAGGTTTCACCTGCTGAAGACAGGGGTCACGACGGGTTGGCGCTGCCTGGAAATCGGCGCCGGCAACGGTTCGCTGTCGCAGTGGCTCGCGCAACGTGTCGGACCCACCGGCCATGTCGTCGCCAGCGATATTCGCACCGACCTGATGGACGGAATCGCAGGCGGCAATCTGGAAGTCCGGAAACTCGATGTGGTGCACGACGAACCGCCTGGCGCGCCGTTCGACCTCGTGGCCATTCGCGCGCTTCTGCATCATCTGCCCGACCGGCGCGCGGTCGTGACCAGGATGGTGCGCTGGCTGAAGCCGGGCGGCTGGCTGTTCGTTCAGGAGCCCGACTTCTATCCGACATGGACCGTCGACCCGCCATCGCAAAAGCGCTTTTGGGAACAATTCATCGCCTGGGCGGCGATCCATCAAATTGACTATTACGTCGGTCGGAAAATTCCCGCGTGGCTGCAAGAGGAGCGATTGACCGACATCGGCTCCGAAGGGCACGCCATTCTCTATAATGGCGGCTCGGGCTTTGCGCAGTGGTGGGATTGCGGCATCCGCGAAGTTGCGGACAAGCTGCAAAGCGAAGGCGGCGTGTCCCGAGCGGTGCTCGACGAGTTCCTTTCGCTTTGTCGCAACCCGTCCTACTGGACGACAACGATCGCATTCACGGCAACGATCGCCCGTTCCGGCGCTCGCTGAAAGATGTCGGGATCGCGCCTTTCAATGAACCGATTTGCTGGTAGATTGCGGCGGTCGCCCGGCCTGTCCGAGACCCGCCATGCCACGGCTCTGCGGCGAAACGCAAAACCGAAAAAATCAGATTCAATGATGCTGCGAACAGTTCTGTTGCTTTTTTCCCTTTTGCTGTCCGGAACTGCGCTTGTCCCGTCCGGCCCCGCGCAGGCGGCCGACGTCGTCTACCCGGCCGGCTCGCATATCGGCCTGGTCCCGCCCCCCGGCATGACCGCAAGCGCGGGTTTTCCCGGATTTGAGGATCGCGACCGCAAAGCCGTCATCGTTCTCAGCCAGGTGCCCGGGGATGCCTATGAGCAGTTCCTGAAGTCGATGAATTCCGGAGCGATCAACATTCCCGGTGTCAGCAACGCCAAGCGCGAGCTGATGCTGACCGAGAACGGTGCAGCCCACCTGGTGGTTGGGGACCAGGAAGCCGAGGGCGTGAAGTTTCGCAAATGGCTGATGATCACGCGCCGCACGATTACCAGCAACGACACCGACATGGCCTTCTCGTTCATCGTCACGGCGCAGGTGCCGGTTGAGGCACGCGAGATTTACTCCGAAGAGGTGATCCGCAAGGCGCTCTCGAGCGTGGTGTTGCGCGCCGCGATTCCGCCGCAGGAAATCCTCGACCAGTTGCCGTTCCGGCTGACCGAGCGCGCGAATTTCGAAGGTGTGAAGCTCATCGTACCCGGCCGGGCGGTGATGCTCACCGAACGGGATCGCGGCGCGCCGGCCGACGACGAAGCCATCGTGATGATCTCGGTCGGCGGCGGCGCGCCGACGCGGCCCGATGAGCGCGCGAGCTTCGCGCAGAATGTCCTGCGCACCATCCAGGGCTTCAACAACCTGCGGCTGCTGTCGCAGGAATCCATGCGCATCGGCGGGCAGCCGGGCTACGAGATCAGGCTGGAAGGCCAGTCCATCGAGAACAGGGACGTCGTGATCGTGCAGTGGATGCGCTTCGGCGGCGGTGGATTCGTGCGCATGGTGGGCGTCTCGCCGAAGGCAAGCTGGCCGGAGAATTTCATGCGCTTTCGCGAGGTGCGTGACGGCATCAATGCCCGGGAGTGACTGCCGCCGTCACTCCGGGCGCGCCTGGACTCGCGTGAGCGCCGCGGGCGCCCGACATGACGAAACCGGATGACTACTTGCCCGCGTTGTCGTTCGCGACGGAGGCCGGTGCAGGCTTCGGACCGCCCTTGGCCACCGCGACCATCGCCGGACGCAGAATGCGCTCGCCGATCACGTAACCCGGCTGTATCACCTGGACCACGCTGCCGGACGGCACCGACGGATCCGGCACCTCGTACATCGCCTGATGCAGGTTCGGGTCGAACCTCTCGCCCAGCGGCTCGATCTTTCGGATGCCGTTCTTTTCGAGCGCCTTCAACAACTCCCGTTCGGTCAGTTCCACGCCCTCGATAAACGCGGCGACTGCCGCATCCGCTCCGGCGCGCACCTCGGGCCCGATCGCGTCGAGTGCACGGCGGAAATTGTCGGCCACCCCGAGAACGTCGCGCGCGAAGGACGCGATCCCGTACTGGCGCGAATCGGCGACTTCGCGCTCGGTGCGCTTTCGCAAATTCTCCATCTCGGCCAGCGTACGCAGCAGCCGGTCCTTCATCTCTGCGGCCTCATCGACCAGCAATGAGGGGTCGACATAAGGTTTCGAGGCTTTTGGCTCGGATGCCTTGGGTTCGGCGGTCGGTTCGGCTTGCGCGTCGGGCCGTGGCGTTTCGTTCATCGCGTGCGTCCGGTCGATTTTGCTGCTTTCGGCGCCATATCAGAACTCATGGCGGAAAAATCAAGTTCCGGACAGGATTCGGGACACCACCTTGGCCGTATAATCCACCATCGGGATCACCCGGGCGTAGTTCAGGCGGGTCGGGCCGATCACGCCAAGCACGCCCACGATCCGCCCCGCCGAATCGCGGTAGGGTGCGACAATCGTGGAGGAGCCGGACAGCGAGAACAGCTTGTTCTCCGAGCCGATAAAGATGCGGACGCCGTCGGCGCGCTCGGCTCGGCCCAGAAGGTCGATCACCCCGCGCCTGGTTTCCAGGTCATCGAACAGCAGGCGAACCCGCTCGAGGTCATCAAGCGCCTTCAGGTCGTCGAGCAGATGCGATTGCCCGCGCACGATCAGCTTGCGGTCGTCGCTGTCACCGCCCGACCAGCTCGCAAAGCCGGCGGCGACGATCTTCTGGGTCAGCTGATCCAGCTCGGCGCGGCCGGCTTCCAGCGCCTGCTCGAGTTCGAAGCGCGCCTCGGCCAGCGTCTTTCCGCGGATCCGCGAGTTGAGGAAGTTCGACGCCTCGATCAGCGACGACGTCGGCAGGCCCGCCGGCACATTCAAGATGCGGTTTTCGACCTGGCCGTCTTCCGCCACCATCACCACCAGCGCGCGTTCCGGCTCGAGGCGCACGAACTCGATGTGTTTCAGATGCGGGTTGAGCTTCGCGGTCAGCACCACGCCCGCCGCGCGGGTCAGGCCCGACAGGAGGCCGGAAGCCTGCATCAGCACATTCTCGTAGGATTGGCCCCGCCCTGCCACCTGCGCCTCGATTGCGCGCTTGTCGCCCTCGTTCAGATCACCGATCTGCATCAGTGCATCGACAAAGAAGCGCAGGCCGAGTTCCGTGGGCAGGCGCCCAGCCGAGGTGTGCGGCGCATAGATCAGCCCGAGTTGTTCAAGATCGGACATGATATTGCGCACGGAAGCCGGCGACAGCGAAACCTGTAGCAGACGCGAAATATTGCGCGAGCCCACGGGCTCCCCGGTCGCAAGATAGCTTTCGACGATCTGGCGAAAGATTTCGCGCGATCGTTCGCTCAGATCAGCCAGCGAGACCTGGGTCGCACCGACCGGAATGTCGTGTGACGCCACAGCGGGACTCCTTCAACCGGAAGACTTGCCGATTTGGCACGGTGTTTTCAAGCGGCCCCCCCTATACCTTGCGTCCAAACAGCAGGATCACGCCGATCGGCAGGACAAACGAGAGGAGGGTCGCCACGATCAGGAGGCCACCCAGTTCGCCATACTCGCCCCGCAGCACCGGGAAGAACTGGTTCAGGTATTTCGTCTGAAGCTGACCTGCCACCAGCGCCAGATTCATCAGTGACGCCATCAGGGCGAACCAGGTCGCCCGATGTCCCGCGGGCGCATAGAAAGCGATCAGCGTCAACAGCGGGATCATGGACAGCTGCGCGAACGGCGACGCCGCGACGGTGTCGATGATCGCGATCGAGCGCGCACCGATCCCGAACATCCGTTCCGTCCAGTCGGCGAGCCCGTAATACAGCCCGATGCTCGGCAGCGACAGCACCGTACCAATGACGGCCAGCCAGAACAGCGTCCGGGTGACCGAATATTCGGTGAGCTGTCGGGCGAACAGCCACATGCCGAGGATGGCGAGCACCGCGCCGGTCTGGCGCAATGCGCCGTAGAACTGTTCATCGAACTTCAGGATGTCGAGCGTGAACCAGAAATATCCGTCGCCGACCGAGGGAGTTGCACGAAACGCAAAGATGATGATGCTGGTATAGAAGATCGCCATGCGGGACTTGTGATCGAGTTCACGCGTGACGAACACCAGCATCGTGCAGATCACTGTCATCGAGATGGTGAAGATCACCTCCTGCGCATAGGGGATGCCGCCGAGCGCCAGCGCCAGCACGACGGCACCGAAGACGATGCCGCCGCCGAGAATGCGCCAGTCGATCGGACGCGGCGCCGCCACCTCCTGCTCGATCATGAACATGCCGGTAAGCGACACCGCTGGAATGACGAGGCCCATCAGAAACACCGTCTCGCGGTCGAATATCGAGGCCAGGACACCGGACAATCCGGCCACGGCGACAATACCGGCTGACAGGGATAGCCGGCCAATGACCTGCACCATGCCGAGTTCCGAGCGCACATCATGTTCGGGTCTGGGCGCGCCGTTCGCATCCAGCCGTTTCACCACTTCGGTCGACATCGCATCAGCGACCACGTCCTGGATCACCGTGCCGAGAACGATCAGAAGGGTGCCGAGCACGTAAAGCTGGTCGGGGCGCAGGAATATGAGCCATCCGCCGGCCGCACCAGCCAGCGTAACGAGCCCCGAAGCGGTAAACAGAGCGCCGATCGTTATGTAGACGCGCCGCTGCGAGCCGAAGATCGGCACGCAATCGACCAGTTCGCCGAACACCATCTTGATGGTCCAGGGCAACGTCAGCCAGACGCCGATGCTGGCCAGATCGGAGGGCGACAGCTGCAGCTTTTCCTTGATCCAGAAGTCGCGCGTGACGTCGATCAGGCCGAGCGCCCCATACGCGAAATAGACCATGACCAGCGGCACATAGGCCGGGCGGAAGGCGCGGATCGGCCGTAACAGACTGTCCATTAGTGCCATTTGTGTTTCTGGCCGCTTTTCCGGCGAATCCGTGCTTGTCGGCTGCGACCGTGCCTCCTAAAAGCGCGATAGCCAAGTTGCAAATGCGAGAAGGACTTCACGATGCGGCCAAGCCGCCGGGCTCCGGATGAAATGCGTGCCGTCGCGCTCGAACGCGGCGTGGTCAAATATGCCGAAGGTTCCTGTTTCGTGAAATTCGGCGATACCCATGTGCTGGTGACGGCGACCCTGGAGGACCGTCTGCCGCCATGGCTCAAGGGCCAGGGCCGCGGCTGGGTCACCGCCGAATACGGGATGTTGCCGCGCGCAACCTCGGAACGCACGCGGCGGGAGGCGACTGCCGGAAAACAGGGCGGGCGCACCGTGGAGATTCAGCGGCTGATCGGCCGCTCGCTGCGCACCGTGGTCGACCTGGTTGCGCTGGGCGAACGCCAGATCACCATCGACTGCGACGTGATTCAGGCGGACGGCGGTACCCGTACCGCTTCGATCACCGGCGGCTGGGTCGCGCTTTATGACTGCCTGCAATGGATGAAGACGCGCAACATGATCAAGACAGATGTGCTGCGCGACCATGTCGCCGCAATCTCCTGCGGCATCCACAAGGGAACTCCGGTGCTTGACATCGACTATGCCGAGGACTCGGACGCCGAGACCGACGCCAATTTCGTGATGACTGGCGCGGGCGGCATCATCGAGATCCAGGGCACCGCGGAGAAGACGCCGTTCAGCGAGGAGCAGTTTCTGGAGTTGCTGAAGCTCGCGCGCAAGGGTGTCGGCAAGCTCATCGATCTGCAGAAGCTGGCGGTGACGTGAGTAGCTCCAGTTCTTCCACATCCTGCCCGGCCTTGTGCCGGGCATCCACGCCTTCGGCGCCACAAGAAGGACGTGAATGGCCGGGACGAGCCCGGCCATGACCGAAAATTCAAACCACAGGCAGATCACCGGCAAGATCGTCATCGCCACTCACAATGCCGGCAAGCTGCGCGAGATGCGCGAATTGCTTGCGCCGTACGGCGTCGAGGCGGTGTCGGCGGCCGAACTGAACCTGTCCGAGCCAGATGAGACCGGCACAACTTTCGCCGAGAATGCCGCGATCAAGGCCCATGCAGCGGCGCAGGCGTCCGGCCTTCCCGCCTTTGCCGACGATTCCGGACTTGTGGTCGACGCGCTTGGCGGATCGCCCGGCATTCACTCGGCCCGCTGGGCCGGACCTGACAAGAATTTCGCGCGCGCCATGCAGGGGATCGACCAGATGCTGCGCGATCATGGCGCGCTCACGCCCGCACGCCGCACCGCGCATTTCGTCTCCGCGCTGTGCGTGGCCTGGCCGGACGGCCATACAGAAGATTTCGAGGCGATCATCGAGGGCACGCTGGTCTGGCCACCACGCGGGGAGGCCGGGTTCGGCTACGATCCGATGTTCCTCCCCGACGGGCACGACCGCACCTTCGGCGAGATGACGTCGGACGAAAAGCACGGCCTGCCGCCGCGCGGCCAGGGATTGTCACATCGCGCGCGCGCCTTCATGAAGCTTGCGGAGGCGTGCCTGAAGCAATGAGGCTTCGGACTACGACCCTCCGACCTGACGCACGACCTAGGCGAACAGGAAATCTCCCTGATTCGCGGTCAGGATTTCGATCGTGGTCTTGTGAACCGTCAGCGTGTCGCCGCCGGGGACGTCGTCGAAATCGATCAGTACGGTTTTTCGATCTATTTCAGTCAGCACCAGATCGGCGAAGCTGCTGACACCGGACACCCCTCTGAAGTCGAACACGTCCTTGCCGGCATTGAACCTGACCACGGTGTCGGAACCGTAGCCGTCGCCGAAGACGTAGATATTGAAGCCGCCGCCACCATCCAGAATGTCATTGCCGCCGCGCCCATCAAGGATATCGTCATGAGCCCCGCCGCGCAGATCGTCGGCGAAGGCTGAGCCGATCAGGATGTCGTTGCCGCCCTTGGCGTCGATGAACGGCAGACCGGTCATTGCGCTGAGCGCGCTCAGATCGAAGACGTCCATGTCGCCGGTGCCGAACAATCCGCGGCCATTGCCTTCGAGCGCTTCGATCGAGGATGCCCGCGCGTCGAAGCCCGCCAGCGTGACCGAACCGTCTCCGAGAAATTGCAGCGTATCGGTCCCGGACCCACCGTCGAACATATCGTGGATGCCCTCCTTGCCGCGGACCTGCAGGATATCGTCGCCGTCACCGCCGCGCAGAAAATCGACGCCCTTGCCGCCGTCGATCGTGTCGTTGCCCGCGAGGCCCGAGAGCTGGTCATACCCGTGATGGCCGAAAATCGTGTCGGCACCGCTGGTGGGACGCTGCTGGTCACCGACCGAATTCAGCGCGTTGACGAAGTCCGCCTTCTTCGAACCGATGACGGTCGCACCGGCGCTGTTTGCGTGCTCCGTGGGCGGGGCCGCGAATGTGTCGATGTCGTAGAACATGTGACCGCCGGGCGCGAAAGCGAGCGTGTAGCTGCCGTTCGGATTCTCGGTGATCTCGATACCGTGGTCGACCACGAGATCGGTGATGCCTCCACCCACATCGGTCGTGGCATAGATGTTGTAGATGGACTGGGCGGTGGCATCGCCGAAAACGAGCTGATACCAGCTCACCGATCCGTCCGCCGTACCCGGCAGGTTCTGGATGTTGAAGAACCCGCTTTCACCGGTCGCATTGCTGACCTGGAACGACCAGGTGTTCGTGGCATCGGGCTGGATGATGTAGTAAAACCAGTCACCCGCTCCGACGCCGCCGGTCACGTCCAGTGAAATGAATCCGTCGGCATCTGCGCCCGGCGCCTGCGGGGCGTAGATTTTCAGCACGATCGGCGTATCATCGTCCGGTGCGTAGATCGTACTGCCGACCGAGAAGTTGAAGTCGAACCCGATCTGGTTCGTGTTTGCCGTTGTTGCGGCCTTGTATCCGCCCGCATCGGGCGCGATCCATCCGGAACTGGTTGCCTTGTAGCCCGTCGACGGCGTTTCGCCGGTGTCGTACAGGGTGATGTTGATCGTTTCGACATTGGCGCCGGCGACACTGTCCCACAGCGCGATCTGCGGATTGACGCCTCCCGTCGAAACCAGATCGCTGTAGGAATAGCCATAGGCGTTGGAATTTCCGACGAATTGCTGGGCCCAGGGATCGTAGAAGAAGTCGCCGCCGGACGGATTCGCCGGCTTCACATTGTTGGTGAAGCTGGCGGCACCCACGCCATCGAGCAGTATGGCATCGTAGGCATAATTGACCGACCAGTTGTAACCCTTGTTGAAATTGAGCTGGGTGGTGTCCAGCGAATTCGGCGAGGTGCCCGAACTGCCCCAGAAGCCCGCGTCGAATCCTGCAACGAAATGCTTCGCCACGCCTCCATCGGCATTATTGGGCGTAAAGCTGTCGTAAGTGACGACCTTGCCGGATTTGCTGCCTTGGTGGACCTCAAGCGACCCGCCCTGGACAAAGATGTTCTGCGCGAGATCGGCGGCCGGGATCCTGATCCAGTCGGTGTTGGTGGCACCATTGCTGGTGTCCGGCACCAGCCAGAAATAGTCCTCTCCGTATGCATCCTTCGTGACGTACTGGACGCCATACTGGCTCAGCATCGCGTCCGCCTGCAGCGGCGACCCGCCAAACGAATAGACGATCTTGATCTCGGCGAGAGCCGCGGCGTTCGCTTTCAGCGAATTGATATAGGTCTGCCAGACGGAAGATGGCCATGGGCTCGCATTGTCTGCGGTTGCGGGCCCGGTTGCCAGCATCTCGGGATCGGGAAACGCGTTGGGACTGAAGTCGCTGACTGCGTCGGCCGGAAGCGCGGCGAAAATGTCGCTGCCGCTGGTGCTGAAGCCGCGCGTGTCGCTGCCATTCTGGTACACCACCTCATAGGTAGACGTGAATCCGAAGGTGTTGACCGCCGAGATGTCGCCTAGATCGTACTGGCTTCCGGACAGCGTCGCTTCGAACAGCTGATAGGAATAGTTCTTGCTCGCGGCGTTGTTGATGACGTCGCTGATGCTCGAAATTTCTTTCAGCAGATTGCCGTCGCCATTCTGCTGGATCACGACATAGATATCGCCGCTGTAGAAGCTGCCAGCGGTTACGTCGATCGAGGTGGCGCTGATCGCACCCTTCTCGAAAAGGGTCGCGGACGTGACCAGATCAACAGTGCCCCCCGATGTCGCCGAGCCGAAAGCGAACGCATAGACATACGTGTCGTTGCCGGCACCCGCCAGCGTGGTCTGAAGCGCCGAGCTCAGATTGAAATTCACGGTCGTCATGAGAATATCCACCCCCTGCCGGCGACCTTTGCGGCCGCTCCCCTATGGCGCCGCATTCAAGTTCCAAGTGATTACGATTTTATCGATGCTCGTCTGTTCGCTTTCGAAACGGCGCGCGAAGCGCTAAAATCATTAACATGACGTTAACGATTCCTTCCGCGCGGGCCTTCGGTGTGTATGTGCACTGGCCGTTCTGCCTGTCGAAATGCCCGTATTGCGACTTCAACAGCCATGTGCGCCATGGCGGCGTCGACCAGTCCCGCTATGTTGCCGCCTATCTGCGCGAGATTGAAACGATCGCCGCTCGGACCAGGGGGCGCACCGTCTCAACCATCTTCATTGGTGGCGGCACGCCTTCGCTGATGCAGCCGGAGACCGTGGGTGCGATTCTTGATGGCATCGCCCGACACTGGACCGTCGCACCCGACGTCGAGGTCACGCTGGAGGCGAACCCGACCAGCGTGGAAGCCGGGCGCTTCCGCGGATTCCGCGCGGCCGGGGTCAACCGCGTGTCCCTCGGCGTGCAGGCGCTCGATGACGGGTCGCTGAAGGAACTCGGCCGGCTTCATACCGTCGAGGAGGCGCTGAAAGCCGTCGCGATCGCGCGCTCGGTGTTCGACCGCTATTCCTTCGACCTGATCTATGCGCGGCCGGGTCAGTCGCCGGATGCCTGGGCGCAGGAATTGCGGCGCGCCATCGCGGAAGCGGCAGAGCACCTGTCGCTCTATCAGCTCACGATCGAGGCCGACACGCCGTTTTTCACCTTGCATCGGAGCGGCAAGCTGATCACGCCCGACGACGACCTCGCGCGCGAACTCTACGACCTGACCCAGGAGATTTGCGGCGCCGCCGGCCTGTCTGCCTACGAGATTTCGAACCACGCACGGACCGGGGCGGAAAGCCGGCACAATCTCGTCTATTGGCGCGGAGACGAATATGCCGGCATCGGTCCCGGGGCCCATGGCCGCATCGAGGAAGACGGCCGCCGCTTTGCGACGGCGACCGAGAAGCGGCCCGAGAGCTGGCTGATGCGCGTCGAGGCCTTCGGTCACGGTCTGGTGGTCGACGAGGTGCTGACCCGCGAGGAGCGCGCGGATGAATATCTGCTGATGGGGTTGCGGCTGGCCGAGGGCATCGATCCGCAGCGCTACGAAGCGTTGTCCGGACGCCCGCTCGACCAGAAGCGCATCGCCATCCTGTCCGCCGAGGGCGCCGTCGAGACCACTACCGGCGGGCATCTGCGCGTGACGCAAGCCGCTTTCCCGATCCTTGATGCGGTGGTTGCGGACCTGGCAGCGTAGCGCTTCCTGATTCCTCCCTGAACGCGAAGGGGACAGGAAGGAACTACGTCCCCGATCCGCCGAACGATTTTGGCGTCGGGCTTGAAATCTGTCCGCCGCCGGCGGCGACCCGCATCACCGCAAGACCGCGCTCGTTGGTGCCATCCGGCTTGAAACGGAAAATTCCGTCGATCCCTGCAAAGCCCGACGGATTGGTCAGCACCTCATCGGAGAAACGCTGCGGGCCCTGCGCGCGCACCAGCGCGGCGATCAGCGCGGTCGAGTCGTAGGCGAGAGTGGCGGTGCGCACCGGCTCGCCGCCATAGCGGGCCTGATAGCGCTGCGCGAAACCAGCAAAGCCGGCGGGATCGGGCGCCGCATACAGGCCGCCCAGCATCGATCCGTCATTGAAGATGCGAGGATCGTCCCACAATCCGGTGCCGAGCAATTGCGCGCGCCTGGTGTTGACACCGGCGCTGACCAATCCCTGCGCGATCGCGGGAGCGACATCGCCGCCATCCGGAATGAAAATCGCGTCCGCCCCCCGCGCCGCCTGTGCCACGACGCCGATCGAGGCTTGCAGTTTCGCCTTGTCATAGCGTTCGAGAACGACGATGCGGCCACCCCGCCGCGCCACTTCCTCCCGGAAGGTCGCCTCCACCACCGAACCATAGGCGTTCTCGGGCACGATACCGGCATAGGAACGCTTGCCGGTTGCGAACGAATAGCCGAGCACGCGCACCACATCCGTCTCCGGCAGGAAGCTCAGCAGATACACGCCGCGCGCCGCCACGCTCGCGTCGGTGGAGAATCCGATTACGGGAATGTTGCGCGGCCGTGCCGCCGCTCCTGCCGCCTGCACCGTTTGCGCAAACAGGGGACCGAGAATGACCTGTGCGCCCTCATCCATCGCCTGCCCCGCCACCATGCGGGCCAGTTGCGGGTTTCCGCCATCATCCTTGACCAGAAGCTGGATGTCGGGATTTGAGAATTCCGCAAGCGCCATCTCGGCAGCGTTCTTCATGGATTGCGCGGCAAGCCCGGCATTGCCGCCGGCCGACAGCGGCAGAATCAACGCAACCCTGTATTGTCCGCCGCCGATTTCGGCTCCCGGCTGCACAGGACCGCCGGGTATGCCCGTCGCATCGCCCAGCGCGGTGTTGGCACCGCCTCCATTGTTGCCGGCACAGCCGGCCAACCCGGCTGCCGCCACCGACAGAGCCGACAGTCCGAAATGGCGCCGTGACAGAAGGAGAGGCTTTCGCATTGGGCAAGACACAGCCAGATTCAGGAACGGAACGCGAGGCTGGACGAGGCGCCCACGAGCGCAATCTGGCATATTGTCATAAAATGGTTAACCACGCAGGCACCATGAACGGGGCAGTGTTTTCGGCGGTGTTGCCATGACGCAACCCCGGCGCGGGTTTTACATCGCGGGCATGCCGTATCCGGCGTCACAGCTTGCAGCCGGGCTCTATCTCGTTGCGACGCCGATCGGGAACCTTGGGGATATCACGGTGCGCGCGCTGCAGACCCTTGCGGGTGCCGATCTGATCGCCTGCGAGGACACGCGCGTCAGCCGCAAGCTCCTCGAGCATTACGGCATCGCTACGGCGACGACGCCCTATCACGACCACAATGCGGCTGCGGTCCGTCCCGCCCTGCTCCGGCGCATCGCCGACGGCGCTGCGATCGCGCTGATCTCCGATGCCGGCACGCCGGCAATTTCCGATCCCGGCTACAAGCTCGTGCGCGAGGCGCGTGATGCCGGCCTTGCCGTGACGGCTCTGCCCGGCGCTTCCTCGGTTCTGGCGGCGCTGGTGGCATCGGGCCTGCCTACCGACCGCTTCCTGTTCGAGGGCTTTCTCCCGGTGAAGGCGGCGCAGCGACGCTCCCGCCTATCAATCTTGTCGCGGGTTCCGGCGAGTCTCGTGCTATTCGAAAGCGGTTCACGTATCGAAGCGACGCTTCGCGACCTGGCTGCGACGTTCGGTGACCGCGAAGCCGCGATCTGCCGCGAACTGACCAAGCTGCACGAGGAAGTCCGGCGCGCGCCATTGCCGGCGCTTGCGGCTCACTATGCCGGCGAGGCGGAAACCCGCGGTGAATTCGTTATCGTGATCGCGCCGCCGGGCGAAGAGGAAGCTCCTGGCACCGACCAAATCGACGCGATGCTGCGCGCGGCCCTCCTGCGCGTCTCGGTCAAGGACGCGGTCGGCGAGATCGTGGCGGCGACCGGACTCCCACGTCGCGACGTCTACCGCCGCGCGCTCGAACTGGCGAAGGAGCGCAGCGATGCCATCGCGTAGATCGGGCGGGGCATCCGGCAAGGCACCGCCGTCGCCCGAACGGCAGACCGCGTTCAGGTTCGGACTGACCGCGGAAAGCCGCGCCGCCGCACTCTTGCTCGCCAAGGGCTTTCGGATTGCCGCGCGCCGCTTCCGCTGTCCGGCCGGCGAAATCGACATCGTCGCGAAACGCGGCGCGCTTCTGATCTTCGTGGAGGTGAAAGCACGCCCCTCGCTCGACGATGCTGCATGGTCCGTCACCGATCGCCAGAAGAGGCGGATCGCATCCGCGGCCGCAGCATGGCTCGCTGCCAATCCCGGCGATGCGACATGCGACATGCGCTTCGATGCCGTACTGGTCGCACCGCGCTCGCTGCCGCGTCACATTCAGGGCGCGTTCGAGACGGAGTGAGGTCGCCCTACGCCGCCCGCAGCCGCTCGAAGAACCGGTCGATCTGGCTGCGCATCTCCGATGCGAGCCGATCGAGCGTGTCGGAGACATCCTGCGCCGCGACAGAATGCACACGGCTGATTTCGGTCGCTTCGGTAACCTTGCCAATCTGATCCGTTGTGTCGGCGGCGCGGTGCGAGGCGGTTTCCACGCTGCGCGCGATTTCCTGCGTCGCGGCGCCCTGTTCGGTCACCGCGGCGGCGATCGCGCTCGATATGTCGCCGATATCGCGAATGGTGGTCTTGATCGCACCGATCGCCGCAATCGAACGGTCGGTCGCCTGCTGCATGCCCACGATCTGCGACCCGATCTCCTCGGTCGCCTTGGCGGTCTGCCCCGCCAGCGCCTTGACCTCTCCCGCGACGACCGCGAAGCCTCGCCCCGCTTCGCCCGCGCGCGCCGCCTCGATCGTGGCATTCAGCGCCAGCAGGTTGGTCTGCTCGGCAATATCGTTGATCAGACGGATCACATCGCCGATCCGGCCGGCGGCCTCGCTGAGTTCGCGAACCGTTTCGTTGGTCGCCTCGGCTTCGGCGACAGCCTTGATGGCAATGTCGTTCGACTGCGATACCTGACGCTCGATCTCGAGCACGGACATCGCGAGTTCGTCGGCGGCCGAGGCGATGTCGCGCACGTTGGCATTCGACTCCTCGGAGGCCTGCGTGGCGCGCCCGGTCCGGTCTACCGTGATTTCGACCGCCTGGCCCAGTTCGGTGGCGGCTTTCTTGGCCCTGCCGGACATTTTCATGAGCTTGCGCAGCGTCACATCAACTTCCGCCGAGAACGATTCGATTTCACCTGCGATCTGATCTTGCCGCTTCTCCCGTGCGTCGGCATCGCTGCGGACCGTCGTGTTCAGCTCCGCGTTGTGACGCATCGCCGCCTGGAAACTGCCAATTGATCGCGCCAGCGCCCCGACCTCGTCGGATCGCCCCCGATGGGGCACCATCACTTCGGTCTGGCCGTCCGCGATCTGCTCGGTAACGCGGGTGATGGCACGGAGCGGCTGGATGCAAATGCGCCGCACCACAACCGCTCCGCCCGCCGCGAGCAGAACCAGCAGGATGGCCAGCGCCGTGATCAGCCCGGCGAAGTCAAGCGGCGCCGGCACCGACGCTCTGTCACCCCATTGTGCCAGCGCCGCGACCACGCCCGAGACGGTCGCAAGCAACGCGAAAATGGCGTAGAGCTTGGTCGCGATGGTCAGTCTTGGAAATGCCACAGCGCGGAATCCGTGAATATGGGATGGCGGTCGAGAATGGCAGGTATTTGTTAACCACAGGTTTGCGTCCGGACATCGCGCCGAACCGTCCGAAATCCTGAACGAAATTCCGAGAAAACCCAGCTCTCATGCCCCTGAATGTCGCCGTCCAGATGGACCCGATCGAGCGGATCAACATCCGCGGCGATTCAACCTTCGCTCTGCTGCTGGAGGCGAAAGCGCGCGGACATGGCCTGTCCTATTATACGCCGGACAAGCTCGCCCAGAGCGGTGACCGCGTGTTCGCGACAGTGCAGCCGCTTGATGTTCGCGACGAGCCCGGCAACCATTTCTCGCTCGGCGAGGGCCGGCGCACCGAACTTTCGTCCTTCGACGTGATCCTGTTGCGGCAGGATCCGCCATTCGACATGGCCTATATCACGACGACCCACATGCTGGAGCGCGTGCACCCGAACACGCTGGTGGTCAACGACCCGGCGCATGTGCGCAATGCTCCGGAGAAAATCTTCGTGCTCGAATTCTCCGATCTGATGCCGCCGACGCTGGTCACCCGGGACCTTGCCGAGATCAGGGCGTTCCGCGAGCAGCATGGCGACATCGTGATGAAGCCGCTTTACGGCAATGGCGGCGCGGCCGTGTTCCGGCTGACCCGGGACGATCTGAATTTCGGATCGCTCTATGACCTGTTCGCCACCACGTTCCGCGAGCAATGGATGGTGCAGAGCTTCCTGCCCGCGGTGAAGCATGGCGACAAGCGCATCATCCTCGTGGACGGGGAATATGCCGGGGCGGTGAACCGCGTGCCGGCGCCTGACGATCTGCGCTCCAACATGGTGCGGGGCGGCTCACCGAAGGACACCCAGCTCACGCCGCGCGAGCGCGAGATCTGCGCGCGGCTCGGGCCGGCGCTGAAGGAGCGCGGGCTGATCTTCGTCGGCATTGACGTGATCGACGGCTATCTCACCGAGATCAACGTCACCTCCCCGACCGGCATCCGCGCGATCCGAAATATCGGCGGCCCGGACATTGCCGCCCTGGTCTGGGATGCGATCGAGAAGAGGCGGAAAGGCTGAATCGCGTTGCCGGTGGGGATGGCCTGCGGGATGCGGCAAGGTCGACAACCTTTGACCGATTGTCATTGCAATCGCGCTTGCGTTAGTTTGGGTCAGGGACGAATAGCGAGCCGATAGCTTGAACAGATTTTCATCTTTGGCCGCGGCCGTTGCTGTTGCAGGCCTGTGCGCGTCAGCCGCCGCGACTGCGATGGAGATGTCATCGGCCGGCAAATGCCGCTTCGCAAAGCGCCCGCCGGTGATACTGAAGGGCGGGCAGATCGAAGGTTTCTGCAAGTTCGATCACGATCTGCAGCTGTTTGCCGGGACGCCGGCGGAACAGGCGCGCTGCCTGCTGCATCCGGTCGAGCCGGTCGGTCGGCTCGGCCCCGCGATGGAAGCGTTGCCGGCGGCGCTGGAAAAGCGAGTCGGCGGCGAAACCGGGCTTCCGTCCCCGGAGACGCTTTCGGCATTGCTGCGTGACCGCGGCGCGACGCAGGACCTGATCGACACCCTGGCGCAGCCCGTCTCGCATGCCCACGACAACGACCCGCTGGCACGCTCGGCGACCTATATCGTTTTCCACGACACATCGACGCCGAATTACCGCACCCAGCCCTGGCCGTTGTCGATCGACGACGATCCCAGGATCAACAATCTCCGGCGCTACGAATGTTCCAACGACATCGAACGCGCGCATGTCTTCATCAATCGCGGCGGCAAGATCTTTCTTGCGCACGATTTCACGGTGCCATGGCGTGCCACCAAGTTCGAGACCGCAAAGAATTTCGGGCCGGCCCTGAAGGGCCTGTTCCTGCATGTCGAGCTGATCCAGCCGCGGCGCGCGTTGAGGGGCTATGGCAGCCGCAACGATTTTCTCGCGCCCAAGCCCGGCTTCTCTCAGGCGCAGTATGATTCGCTCGCGCTGGTCTACACGGTGGCAAGCCGGCGCGCCGGCTTCTGGATGATTCCGACCTTCCATTCGGTGCTCGACGAGGGCATTCGCAACAAGCACGACGACCCGCAGAATTTCGAACTGGAGGCTTTCGCGCACAGCCTCGATACGCTGGTCGACGAGTTGCAGATGCGGACCGCAGCGGCGTCGGCGTCGGGGGAGACGAAGCCGGACTGAGACTGACGCAGCCTGCCGGAAGCAGGTATTTCCGTCCCCCCGCGTCTTCTTTCAGTTCAACGCCAATCAGCAGCGCTGCTGACAGTGAAACGCTCTGGACAATCTAATTGCGATCTGCCAACCTTTGGTTGCATGTACGCCTTCATTGGGATCATGCGCGGAAGCTGTATTCTGATAGCGATGGCGCACATGTCGTCAGCCGCTATGCCCTAAGTTTGAGCTGCCAGTCATTGTGGAACTTTCCGCATGGGCTTCACCACGCAGCCAACGCTGACCGCAAAATCCATCACGCTGCAACGCGGGGTTACCTACTCGTTCGGTAGTTTGTTCACCTATGAGCAACCCGTCATTTCGGCCACCGGTGATGATATCCAGGTCGTCGTCGCATACACGTCCAATCCTGGGGCGGGCGCGGGATATACGATTACCGGAAATCTATCGCCTGTCGAACCGGTCTACCTTTACACGATTGTCGGCAGTCACGAACATTACCAACATCATAATCCAGTGCCTTTCTGGTCAGGAGCGTTGACGGTCGCTCCTGACGCCCCGAGCTCCATCAGCTTATCGTTTGGGTTCAGTGTCATATATTACATTGATAATAACCCGGACAGAGGCTGGGTTACGCCCTATGGCGGAGGCGGCGGGACGTTCACGGTGGGCGGACCATCGATCAAGATTTCCGACGCGCCACCGGTAAAAATCGGCTCACCGGACCCGCTGACAGCCCAATTTTCAGTCACACTCAGTGCTCCGGCAACGAGCATCGTCTCGGTCAACTATACAACCAAGCCCGGTACCGCTTTGGCCGGGACAGATTTCACCAGCAAGAGCGGAACCATCACCTTCCAGCCGGGTCAGACAGCCGCGACCATCCAAGTGCCGGTGACCCAGCAATTCATCACCCAGGACAAGGCCTTCACGGTCGAATTGAGCAATGCAACGAGCGCTGGCAGTGCGGTGACGATCGACGATTCGTCGGGACAGGCGCTGATTGACGCCCCCGAATACGACCTGGTCTTCACATTCAGGCAGCAGCAAGTCGGCGGCGTCACGAAAGCTGGAACGATCACGGGGCAGATTTTCAATCACGGCGAGCTTGTCACCAATCTGGCATCCATGACCGGACGCGCATCGGTGGATGACGCCTTCCCGTTAAAGAATCTTGTTTTCGAGAACGTCAAAGGGGGCGCACCGGCCGCCAATCAGTCTCGGAACTTCGAGAAGTATCCTCTGACATTCGATCTCAAAAATTTCCAACCGAACCCGGATCAAACCGCGGTTATCATGCACCTCGGCACGTTCAACAACCCGAAGTATACTCAGTTCCCTTCGTGGGCGTCGCAAAGCTGTCTCGTAGTAGAACAGCAATTTCTTGATGCGCTGCAAAGCAATCTGAGCAAGCTTGCCGGTCAGACATTCACGGCCAAGAATGTCGCGGCGGAAGTCGCCTGGATCAACCGCTATGTCGACGTTAAGTTCGACGTGCAGACTACACTTACGCAAGCTAAGCTGAGTGTCGATGCTCCGACCATCGTCAACCGGGTTGTGAGCGGAGGCATCAATCCAAATGCTACTTTCGAATTTGACCTCAGCCGGTCAATCGAGAAGGACGTCCTTGTCCTGTACAGTGTCACGAACGAGGATACCGGAGCGACGGTTGTGAGGACTTCGTTAGTGTCCGCGTTCAGCACGTCATCCGCAGATATTTCCTTTTCCAGCCTGTTCGGTTCGGCAAAGCCGCCAAAGGGCGCGGCTGACGCCCTGAAGATATTCAGCGATGCCAAAGGCGAGATTCCTCTCAACAAGACGACCTACAACAAGTCGTTGCCTTGGAACCCTGCAGACAGCTACGCGATCGAAATCGAGGCCTATGCCGTGAGTTATCAGAATGGCAAGGAATGGTATTTTGACAGCCGCCTCTCCGGCATGAAAGGGCCAGCAGACTTCAGCAAGCAGACTCTGATGTTTAGCAACGACCTGACCGCCGAGTTTGAATTCGCGCAGACCCCGGCTCGTTCCGCCAGTATGGCAGCGCTTCTAGAAGGCGATATGTTCCCCTTTTCCGATACGTCGGCGACCCCCGAGCGAGCCTCCGACATCGCCGATCTCTGGCTGGTGTAGCCCCTCGCCGCCGGACCAAAACTCAGGCCGCGTGTCGGAACGCCAGGGCATCCGGGGCGGCACCGACCGTTTCGCGCCTGCGCGCTTCGAATGCCGCGACCTCCAGCGAAGCCAGTTCCTCCAGTTCGATCTGCTGCAGCGTGCGTCCGGCCTGCATCCGCTCGATCACGCGCTCAAGATCGAAGCCCGCGGTTTCCGCCGCGAGCCGTGCCCGCCGCGCAACTTCAAGCTCCATCCGCACCGCTTTCAGGTCGACCATGCTCAACTCCCATCCTGTTGGCGAAAAAGGTAGCTGAGTCGTTTTGTTCTGCAAATGTTCTTGTCAAAGGTATTGGATTCCGCTACCTTTTGCACAGGGGATGAGGCGGCGGGCTGACGGCATGGTCCAGCGGGTTTCAACGGTTGCGTTCCAGGGCATCGAGGCACGCGCGGTCGACGTGCAGGTGCAGGTTGCGCCCGGGCTGCCCGCATTCAATGTGGTCGGCCTCGGAGACAAGGCCGTGTCGGAGGCGCGTGAGCGGGTGCGCTCGGCGCTGATCGCATCCGGGCTGGCGCTACCGGCGCGCCGTATCACCGTCAATCTCGCGCCCGCCGACCTTCCAAAGGAAGGCAGCCATTACGACCTGCCGATCGCGCTCGGCCTGATGGCGGCGATCGGCGCGATCCCGCATGACGCGGTCGCAGGCTTCACCGTGCTGGGCGAGCTCGGTCTCGATGGCTCGATCGCACCGGTGGCGGGCGTATTGCCGGCGGCGATCGGGGCCAACGCGCGCGGCGAAGGTCTGATCTGCCCGAAAGCCTGCGGCGCCGAGGCCGCCTGGGCGAGCCCGGAAATGGATATCGTGGCGGCGTCTTCGCTGATCCAGCTCGCCAATCATTTCAGGGGCACGCAGGTGCTGACGCGGCCGCAGCCCAGGATCCGCGAAACCGAAGACTCCCCGCTCGATCTCGCCGACATCAAGGGGCAGGAGAGCGGCAAGCGTGCGCTCGAAATTGCCGCGGCCGGCGGGCACAACCTGCTGATGATCGGTCCTCCGGGGGCCGGCAAATCGATGCTGGCGGCGCGGCTGCCATCGATTCTCCCCGCCCTGACCCCCGAGGAATTGCTTGAAGTCTCGATGATCGCATCGGTTGCCGGCGAGATCGAAGGCGGCTCCCTCACCAACCGGCGCCCGTTCCGCTCGCCACATCATTCCGCCTCGATGCCGGCGCTGGTCGGAGGAGGTTTGCGCGCACGGCCGGGCGAAGTGTCGCTGGCGCATCGCGGCGTATTGTTTCTCGACGAATTCGCCGAATTCTCGGGCCAGGCGCTCGACTCGCTGCGCCAGCCGCTGGAGACCGGCGAAGTCTCGATTGCCAGAGCCAACCATCGCATCACCTATCCGGCGCGCTTCATGCTGATTGCGGCGATGAATCCCTGCCGCTGCGGCCATGCGAGCGATCCGGGTTATGTCTGCCGTCGCGCGATGAACACCCGCTGCGCCGCCGACTATCAGGGGCGGCTGTCAGGCCCGCTGCTCGACCGCATCGACCTGAACATCGAGGTTCCGGCCGTGACCGCCGCCGATCTGATCCTTCCCGCCCCGTCCGAAGGTTCGGCCGAGGTTGCCGCGCGGGTCGCACGCGCCCGCGATATCCAGGCGCAACGCTACGCGGCTCTCGGCCTGCAACAGATCCGCATCAATGCAAACGCCTCGGGAACCGTGCTGGAGGAGATCGCAAAGCCGGACAAGTCCGGTCTTGCGCTCCTGCGCGATGCCGCCGACGCCATGCGTCTTTCGGCACGCGGCTATCATCGCACATTGCGCGTCGCGCGCACGCTCGCCGATCTCGACGGGGCCGCGCATGTCGGGCGCATCCATCTCGCGGAAGCCCTGTCCTATCGCGCACTCAGCGACGAGATGCGGCGGGCGGCCTGATGCCTGGCGGCCTCGCAGGTCGCCAGATGCGATACTTGCAAGCGCGGGGGCCGTAACGAGGCGCAACACCGCAATCAGGCCGGTATGAAGCCTGCTCTCCACGCCGCCGATCGATAAAATTTTAGGCGTCCGCGCAAGCGCGCGTTGACGCCATCCCGCGGATCAGACTGCCCCGCGGGCGAAATCAATCCAATCGCAACTCCACACGCGCCACTCTTCCCCAAGGGCAAAGCGCCGTCCGTTCAAAGGGCGGCCAGGACGGGACGTCGGACATGCGATCATTCCTCAGGTGGACCACCTTGCGGCCGCTCGTCTTTCGCTTTGCGCGGATGGCGTTCCTGCTGCTGGTCGGCGTCTGGATCGGCCTGGGACTGATGTCGTCGGCCACGAGCGGCAACTCCAAATACGATCCCGCACTTTTCGCGATCGGCCTTGCGACGCTGTTTGCCTTCCTCAGTACCTTTGCGGCGTTCCTCATTCATCGCAATCGCGTCTGGCGGGCGCGCGCGCTGCGAATGCAGCGCCGGAACGGAAACCTGTCCGAGCGGATTTTGCGCCTGCAGCGCGCCAACGATCGCGAGCGAAATTTTCTCGACCTGCAGGGCGACCTGATCGTGCGGCGCAACCGGCACGGCATGGTATCCTTCGCCAACGAAGCCTTCTGCCTGCTGACGGGCGAGAGCGCGGCTTCGCTGCGCGGCTCGGAGTTCTCCGTGCGGGTTCTCGAACAGGGCGATGTCGCGACGCTGCCCAATGGCAGTTGCGTCTACGACCAGATGATCGCAACCCCCAGCGGTCCGCGCTGGATCGCCTGGCACGAAAGCGCGGTGCGCGCCGACGACGGCGAGAGCGAAATCCAGTGCGTCGGCCGCGACGTCACAGACCGCATGATGTCGGAAGCCGCGCTCGCCGACGCGCGCGACCAGTCGGAAGCAGCCAATCGCGCGAAGTCCCGCTTCCTCGCCATGACAAGCCACGAAATCCGTACGCCTCTCAACGGCATCATCGGCATGGCCGATCTGTTGCTCGATACCCGGCTCTCCGCGGAACAGGCGACCTATGCGCGCGCGGTCAAGTCCTCCGGCGACACGCTGCTGGCACTGATCGAGGAGATCCTCGATTTCTCAAAGATCGAGTCCGGTCGCCTTGACCTCGAGGCGCGACCGTTCCCGCTTCATCCAATGATCGAAGATCTGACTGAGCTTCTGTCGATACGCGCGCAGGGCAAGGGCCTCGAGATCGCGAGCTATGTCGACGAGCGGCTGCCGGCGCGGGTGATTGGCGACGAGACACGATTAAAGCAGGTGCTGCTGAATCTTGCCGGCAATGCCGTCAAGTTCACCGCCGAAGGCGGTGTTGCGATCGTGGTCGAGCCAGGCGACTGGCCGGGAGAGATCTCGTTCAAGGTGCGCGACACCGGGATCGGGATCGCGCCTGCGGACCACAACAAGATTTTCCGCGAATTCGAACAGGCCGAAGCCGGCGCCGGCCAGACGGATGGCGCGGGCCTCGGGCTTGCGATCGTGAAACGCATCGTCGAAGGCATGCAGGGGCGCATCAGCCTCGAAAGCGCCCCTGGCGCCGGCGCCCTGTTCGAAGTCGTGTTGCCGCTGTCCGAAGCAAGCGACCCAAGCCAAATACCGGGCTTCGCCGCGCCCGATCTGTCCGGGCGCGCAATCCTGATTGTCGCACCCTCACATGTCGAGGCGGCCTTGATTGCACGACGGCTGACGCGATGGGGCGCACGCGTTGCGATCGCTCCGAACGAGGCGGTGGCGCACACGCTGCTGCCGGAGCGCGAGTGGAGTGCCCTGCTGATCGACCATGCGCTCGGCGCTGAAGCGATCGGCACGCTGCTTGCCGCGAGCCGCGCAATTCCGTGCCGGCTGGTCACCATCACGCCAACTGCGCGCAACGAACTCGACGCGCTGAAGGCCGGGGGTTTCACCGGCTATCTCGTCAAACCGGTTCGGGCCGCCTCGCTCGCCGACCGGCTGCGCATCGGCCGTGACGGGTTTGCGCAGATCGCGGAGGAATCCGGCCCGCTGCCGAATTTCGGAACAGCGCGCAAGGACGGGCTGTCGATCCTGGTCGCCGAGGACAACGAGATCAATGCGCTGCTGACGCGCGCGCTGCTGCAAAAGCTCGGCCACCGCCCGCACGTGGTGGCGAGCGGGCACGCCGCGATGGAGTCGTTCCTCGCTGCCGAGAAAGCAGGTCTGCCTTTCGACCTGATCCTGATGGATATTCGGATGTCCGGCATCGACGGAATCGAAGCGACCCGGCGCATTCGCGCGATCGAGGCCCGCAGCGGCACCCGCCGCACGCCAGTCGTGGCGCTCACAGCCAATACGCTGCCGGAGCATCGCGAGGCCTGTCTCGCCGCCGGCATGGATGCCTTCCTGTCGAAGCCGCTCGATCGTGAAAAGCTCGCAGCAATACTCGCGGACTATCGCGGGATGGCCGCCAAGGCGGCTTAAGCCGCCCTGATGTCCGGGACGCTGCTGTGCGCGGGACACGCGACCCTAAAGCCGCCGCAGCGCCACTTCGTCAATCAGGTGACCCTCGTTCTTGGTGAGGATCAGGTCGGCGCGCTGGCGCGTTGGCAGGATATTCTCGCGCAGATTGACGAGGTTGATTCGGCTCCAGATGCCCTGGGCGGTAGTCACGGCTTCCGAATCCGACAGCCGCGAATAGCGGTGGAAATACGACATCGGATCGCGGAAGGCGGTCAGCCGCAGCGCCAGAAAGCGCTCGACATACCAGCGCTCCAGCACATTCTCGGCAGCATCGATATAGACCGAGAAATCGAAGAAGTCGGACACGAACGGCACCGCCTTGCCATCTTTTGGAGGGCGGCCGGTCTGCAGCACATTCAATCCCTCGACGATCAGGATGTCCGGCCGATCGATCTCGATCCATTCATGCGGCACCACGTCATAGACGATGTGCGAATAGACCGGCGCGCGCATCGGCCGTCGTCCCGCCTTGATGCCGGACAGGAACCGCAGCAATTCCGGCAGGTCGTAGCTTTCCGGAAAGCCCTTCTTCTCCATCAGTCCTTCGCGTTCGAGCACCGCGTTCGGCAGGAGGAAGCCGTCGGTGGTGACGAGGTCGACCTTGGGTGTGTTCGGCCAGCGCGCGAGCAGCGCCTGCAGCACACGCGCGGTCGTGGACTTTCCGACCGCGACCGACCCGGCAACGCCCACGATGTAGGGCACCTTTGAGTCTTCCGTGCCGAGAAAGCTTTGCTGCACCCGGAACAGACGCTGCGAGGCGGCCACATACATCGACAAGAGACGCGAAAGCGGCAGATAGATTTCCTCGACCTCCTTCATGTCGAGGCGGTCATGCACGGAGCGCAGCGTCGCGACCTCCTCCGGACCGAGCGTCATCGGCGTGTCGGCGCGCAGCGCCGCCCATTCGGTACGGCTGAAGACGCGGTAGGGAGAGACCTCGGGTTCGGTTCGCTGTTCCATCATGGCCGATCACAAGTCCGGGGGACGGCGGTCCTGGACACGCGATGCCTTTTCGGCCAGGCCCGATTGACCGGAGCGCTTCTTGAGCACTGCCTCGACCTCGGCAAGTTCGATACCGCGCGCCCGCAGCACCACCAGAAAATGATACAGTAGATCGGCGGCTTCTCCGATCACGCGCTCGCGATCCTCGGTCACTGACGCGAGTGCCATCTCCACCGCCTCCTCGCCCAGCTTCTTGGCGCAATGCTCGACCCCTCGGTCCAGCAGCTTGCGCGTATAGGACGCCTCGGCGCTCGCCGTCGCGCGCTCGCTTACGATCACGGCGAGGTCGGACAGCGTGAAGGGAATTTCCAGCGCCACGTACCACTCCCGTTCCATCCGCTCGCCCCCGCGACGGCGGAGCCCAGCCTTATCCGGTGCCGGATTCCGCTTTCGCAGGATTGAGCCGCAAAGACACCCCTCATTAGCGCAATTCTCGTGTGCTGCCCACCACTTGGCGGAATACCGCCGCCGCGCTAACGCTACACGCTGCCGGAGGTTGCCCCTTGCCGTATCGTGAAAGCTTCGAGACCGTCGCAGGCTGCAAGGTCCGCATCATGCGCGGCGGGACCGGCGAGCCGCTCCTGTTCCTGCATGGCGCGCGCAGCGCGTCGGCCTGGCTGCCGTTCTTCGAGACGCTGTCGCAGCGCTTCGATCTGATCGTCCCGGAACATCCGGGCTTCGGCGGCTCCGACACCCCGGACTGGCTCGATAACGTCGGCGACCTCGCCTATTTCTATCTCGACCTGATCGAGGCATTGAAGCTGGAGCGGCTCCATCTCGCCGGCGTCTCCCTCGGCGGCTGGATCGCATCCGAAATCGCGGTGCGCGACCAGTCCGCGCTCAAGACGCTGACGCTGATCTGCGCCGCCGGCATTCACGTCAAGGGCGTGCCAAAGGGCGACATCTTCATGTGGTCGCGCGAGGATTTCATCCGCAACATCTTCCACGATCCGAAATTTGCCGAAGCGATGCTGGCGCAGACGCCGGGCGACGACGAACTGATGACCGAGATGAAGAACCGGCTCGCAACGGCGAAGCTCGGCTGGCAGCCGCGGCTCTACAATCCGGATCTCTACAAGTGGCTGCACCGGATCACGGTGCCGACGCTGATCGTGTGGGGCGACGACGACAAGGTGTTCCCGCTGCCTTATGGGGAAGCTTACAGCAAGCTCATTCCCGGCGCGCGGCTGGAGGTGGTGAAGAATGCCGGCCACACGCTCCAGATCGAGAAGGCGGATGAATTGGCGAGCCTGATGACCGGGTTTATCGGGAAGAACCAAGTTGGTCGCGCAGGCGGGGGCCCATAACCGCTCTGGAATATGGGTCCCCGCTTTCGCGGGGGACGACCGGAGCGGGGAAGCGCAGGCTAAGAAAAGCAAGGTTAGGCGCGATGAAATTCTTCTTCTTCCACCTCATGCCCTATGCGGCGCTCGATCCCGATTACGACAAGCATCACAATTCCGCCTGGGTGACGCTGCCGAACTCCTATTACAACCCGGAGATCGGTCATCAGCTCTACAACCGCTATCTCGACGAGCTCGAATACGCCGACGCCATGGGCTTCGACGGCGTCTGCGTCAACGAGCATCATTCCAACGCCTACGGCATGATGCCGATCCCCGGCGTGATGGCCGGCGCGCTGGCCCGCCGCACAAAAAACTGCAAGATCGCGGTGCTGGGCCGCGCGCTGCCGCTCCTGAACAATCCGCTGACCGTTGCCGAAGAATTCGCGATGCTGGACACCATCACCGGCGGGCGCCTCGTTGCGGGTTTCGTGCGCGGCATCGGCGCTGAATATCACGCCTGGGGCGCGAACCCGGCGGAATCGCACGAGCGCTTCCATGAGGCGCACGACCTCATCATCCAGGGCTGGACGAAACCCGGCCCGTTCGCCTTCGAGGGCAAGTATTATCACTTCAACTACGTGAATGTGTGGCCGCGGCCCTATCAGCAGCCGCATCCGCCGGTCTGGATTCCCTCGCAGGGCTCGCGCGAAACCATCGAATGGGCGACGCATCCGTCGCGCAAATACACCTATCTGCAGACCTTCTCGCCGGTGCAGGCGCTCGCCCGCTACATGCAGATGTATCGCGACAGCGCGGAGAAGCAGGGCTGGCAGGCCGGCCCTGAGAATGTCGGCTGGGCGATCCCGACCTATTGCGCGGAGACCGACGAGATCGCGCGGCGCGAAGCCAAGCCCCATATCGAGTTCTTCTTCAACAAGCTGCTGCGCATGCCACAGGAGATGCTGCTGCCGCCCGGCTATCTCTCGCTCGCTTCGATGCAGGGCGTGATCGCGGCCAAGCGCACGCTCTCGGGCGGCGTGCAGACCATCGACGACCTGATGGAGAAAGCGATCTTTTTGTGCGGCAGCCCGGCAACGCTGCGCGAGAAGCTCGAACAATATCAGGCGCAGATCGGCTTCGGCTATCTGCTCCCCACCATGCAGTTCGGCACGCTGCCGCATGACCTCGTGACCAAGAGCACCGAGCTGTTCGCGAGCGAGGTAATACCGCACTTCCGCGGCAAGCCGGATCGCACGCCCGCGAAAGCGGCGACCGCCTGATTTTCATATTCACAAAATGGCATTCTTTCTTGCGGCTTTTTGACCAAGGTCAAGTCCGCCGCCGGTGAGGTCGTGTGCATTGGCCAAAACCGCTTACCGGGACGTTGATCATGGCCTCGATCTCACGGCTGACAGGTGTTGCAATCGTCGCGATTGCGTTTCTCTCCCTCCCATCGTTCGCTGGAACCCGACCGGCCATTGCCGCACCGTCCGGAGCCGCCGCCGATGGCCCGACCGATTTCAGCGCGCAGCAAAATGTCAGCGCGCGCAGGGATGGCCGCGGCGGTGGAGGCGGGGGCGGCCGCGGCGGCGGTGGCTTTGGCCGTGGCGGTGGCGGCGGCGGCCGTCACATCCAGCAGCCCCGCATTCAGCAGCCGCGTGTCCAGCATCGTCAGCAGCAGCGCGTCCTGCGCCAGGAGCACCGCGGGCAACGCCAGCAATTGCACCGCGTGCAACGGCAGCAGCGTCAGCAGCACCAGCGGGTGCAGCAGCAGCAGCGGCAGAAGCAACAGCGTGTCCAGCAGCAGCAGCGTCAGCAGATGCAGCGCACGCAAAAGCAGCAACGTCAGCAGCAGCAGCGCGTGCTGCGCGACCGTCAGCAGCAGCAGCGCGAGCGCCAGAAGGCCCAGCAGCAGCAGCGGCAGGATCGTCAGCAGCAGCAGCGTGACCGCCACAAAGCCCAGCAGCAGGAGCGCCAGGACCGTCAACGGACCGAGCAGCAGAAGCGGCAGGACCGCCAGCAGCAGCAGAAGGCGCGCAAACAGGACGCACAACAGCGCGACCGCCAGCGCCAGACGCAACAGCGTGAGCGCCAGCAGAAAAGGATTCAGGAACGCGCACAGCGGGACAAGGCGCGGCAGGATCGCACCAGAGATCGCGCGCAGCGCGATCAGGCCCGGAAGATCGCCGATGTCCGGCGGGCCAAGGACCGCGCCGACCACCGCATGAAGAACAAGTTCACCCGCGACGCCGCCCGGGGCGGCCGCTTCGGGCGCGGCTTCGGTAACCGCGACTTTGCCCGCGTGCGCTTCGCGCGCTGGGCACCGGACCGCGCCTGGCGGCGGGGTCTGCGCGCCGTTTTCGTGCCGTGGGGCATCGGCCTCGGCATCGGCGGCGCGGTGTTCTGGCCTTACGCCTATGTCGACCTGTTCAATTACACGTTCTGGCCCGCCGGCTATTACGGCGGGTATTGGGCCAGCGCCTATGACGACCTGTTCGACGGCATCTGGTGGGCGGAGGAGCCAAGCTACGTGGCGGAAGCCTCGGCCTATCAGCCGGTTTCGTCCAGCCCCGCGCCCGCAGCCGGAGCGGCTGCCGGCCGTACGCAAGGTCAGGCGGCGCAGCGGGATCGGACACAGGACGAGCCGGCACGGCGCACCGAGGCGACCGCCGGAGAAGGCGCCTGCGGCGAAACCGGACGCGGCGTCACGGCGTGGCCGTTTGATCGCATCCAGTCGTCGCTCAATCTGAGTTCCGACCAGCAGGATCTGCTCGACGCGTTGCGCGATGCGGCGGTGCAGGCCGCGGACGCAATGCGCGATTCCTGTCCGCGCAGCGTGCCGCGCAATCCGGTCGAGCGTCTGCAGACGATGCTGGAGCGGCTCGAAGCGACGCTGGAAGCGCTCAAGATCGTGCGGCCGGCGCTGGAGAGCTTCTACGACTCGCTGTCGGCGGACCAGCAGCGGCGCTTCGAGGCGATCGGTCCGAAGCTCGCAACGTCGCAAGCGCAGGATCGCCTGGGCGCCGATGCCAGTGCCTGCAGTGGCGACAAGCCCGGTCTCGCCAATTTCCCGATCACGAGGATTCAGGAGACGGTGTCGCCGACCGACGACCAGCTCGACCTGCTCGATGCGCTGGAGGACGCCACCTTCAAGGCGATCGACATCATGAAGGCAGCCTGTCCGGAGGATCCGCCGGCCTCGCCGAGCGAACGGCTGTCCGCGACCCAGACCCGGATCGAGGCGATGATCGAGGCGGCAAGGGTGATCCAGCCGGCGCTGGAGGATTTCTACGCGGCGCTCAGCGATCAGCAGAAGGCGCATTTCAGCAAGATGAAGAGCTGACGGACTTTCCTTTCGTAACGCGGCCGCCTTTTCTGCTGGCGTGCGGCGCCGTCACGTCAACCGCCGCGCACGCTGCGCGGCGGTTTTCATTTCGGCGCGCTTTGTGCGAAATGGCGGGCTCACGCCATCAGGACCCTTCCGATCATGAGCGTTTTGCCCGAGCCTGCAATTCTGTCGGCCTTCGTCCTGGCCTCGCTCGTTCTCATCGTCACGCCCGGTCCCGACATGACGCTGTTCCTCGGCCAGACCATCAATGGCGGACGCGCCCGCGGCTTCGCCTCGATGCTGGGCGCGACCGCGGGCCTGCTGGTGCATTCGATGCTGGCCGCGTTCGGCCTGTCCGCGCTCCTTGTCGCCTCCGCCACCGCCTTCACCGTCATCAAGGTCGCGGGCGCAGGCTATCTGCTCTGGCTCGCGGTGCAGGCGATCCGGCACGGCTCGTCGCTGTCGCTCAGGCGCGGGCCGCCGGTCCGGACCAGCCTCTATCGTGCCTTTGCGATGGGGTTCGGGGTCAACCTGCTCAATCCGAAGATCGTGATGTTCTTCCTGACCTTCCTGCCGCAATTCGTGTCGGCGTCGGATCCCGATGCACCGGTCCGGCTGCTGATGCTCGGCCTGCTCTACGCATTGCTCACCCCGCCGGTCTGCGCACCGATGATCCTCGGCGCCGAACGCTTCGCGGCGACGATGCGCAACTCGCCTCGCCTCATGCGTGGATTCGACTGGCTGTTCGCCGGGCTGATGGGCGCATTTGCGGCGCGGCTGCTGTTTGCGCGGGCGAACTAGCCGGCAGGACTGCGAGCGACGCACGCGCCAGACCGGACAGATTCATCTCCATCCGCCGCCGTGCCGACGGAACGAGGTTGATCGCCGACAGCGCGAGATTGCGCACGAACTGCCTGAGCGGATTGCGCATCGTCGCCATCGCCGTGAGGCGGCCGGACAGCGTCAGCACCTCCTCGGCCGCCGGACGACGCAGCTCGCCGTAAAGATCAAGCGCTTCTTCCGGGCGCGCCCCCTTGACCACATCGGCAAGCAGCTGCCCTAGCACGATCGCGTCGATCATGCCGGTATTCATGCCCTGTCCGCCGGCCGGGCTGTGCACATGCGCGGCATCGCCCATCAGGATCAGACGTCCCTGCCGGTAAGATCGCGCGAGACGATGATGCACCCGGAAGCGTGAACTCCACACCACGTCGCGAGCCACCGCTCTCGTGCCCCGCGGTCCCCTGGCGTCGATCAGCGCCTGGATATCGGCAATCGACGGAAGCTCGGGCGCGTCCTCCATGGTTGCGACGATACGGAACGAGCCGTCGGGCAATGGCGCAACGACGACAAGTCCTTCCGGAGAGAAGAACAGCGAGACCTCGCCCCGACCGAGAGGCCAGTCCATATGGATGTCGGCAAGTACGAAAGAGTCCGCATAGGCGGCACCGTCGAACGCTACTCCGGTCGCGTCGCGCACAATGCTGTGCATGCCGTCGGCACCGACCACATAGCGCGCGGCGATGATCCGCTCCATGCCGCCTTCGTTGACCGTGACGCGAACGCCGTCCTTGTCCTGGACTATTCCGGTCGCGGTCACGCCACGGCGGATGCCGCCGCCCAGCGCCGCGAGGCGATCGGCCAGCACCTGTTCGGCGACATTCTGCGGCAGCATGAGGAGATGCCGGTAGCGTGACGGCAATTCATCGAACCGCAGGCGAAGCAGTGCACGGTCGCGATCGCGAATCGTGAACCTTGTCAGCTTCAGGCCAAGGTCCTCGAGCTGTTTGGCAACGCCGAGCGTGTGCAGCGATTCCAGCGTCTGCGCATGGATCACCGCCGCTCGCGAGGTGTTCTGTCCCTGATCAAGCCGGTCGATCAGGACATGGTCGGTACCCGCCTGATGAAGCGCGATGGACAGCGCCATGCCGGTCGGACCCGCTCCGATGATGAGGGCGTCGGTGGTTTCGGTCATCGTTCCACTCCAAAATGTCAACATTTGTTGACTTATATACGTGCGAGCGATTGCATTTGTCAACAAGCGTTGGCATATTTTGGCAATGACCCGAAAATCCTCAGCAAAACCAAACAAATCCGACCGGACGCGCGCGGCGATTCTCAACGCCGCCCGGGAGGTTTTTTCCGAGCGCGGCTACGATGCTGCGACGATCCGCACCATCGCCGCGCAGGCATCGATCGACCCGGCCATGGTGATCCGCTACTTCGGCACCAAGGATGAATTGTTCGCCCGTGCCGCCGCGATTGACCTCGCGCTGCCGGACTTGCGTTCAGTCGACACGACAAAAATCGGCGAAACGCTGATCCGCCATTTCCTGACGATCTGGGAGGATGCCGGCGGTCACGGCATGGCGATCATGCTGCGCTCGGCCGCGTCCAACGATTTCGCGGCACAGAAAGTCCGCGAGGTCTTCGCCGCGCAGGTCGGCGCAACGATTGCCGCTGTCGGCAAACGCGACACCGCCGAACGCCGGGCCGGCCTCGTTGCGAGTCAGCTTCTTGGTCTCGCGCTGTGCCGCTACGTGCTGCGGATTCCGCCGGTGGTCGCAATGTCGCGAGAGGACATCGTTGCGCAGATCGGGCCGACCCTGCAGCGCTACGCCACCGGATAGACTCGCCAATCCCGCAGCCGCATTGCATGATGCGCGACAATAGCCTTCGGGCAAAGAACGGGAGGTCGCCTTGAATTGTCTCGCACGCGCAGTCGCGGTCGTCGGTCTCGTCGCCTTCGCCCTGCCCGCCCACGCCCAGGAGTTTCCGACCAAGCCGATCAAGCTGATCGTGCCGTTCCCGGCGGGCGGGCCGAACGACACCATCGCGCGGGTGATTGCACCGAAAATGTCTGAACTGCTCGGTCAGCCGGTGGTAATCGACAATCGCGGCGGCGCCGGTGGCGTGATCGGCACCGACGCGGTTGCCAAGGCCGAACCCGACGGCCACACCATTGCCATCACCAGCGCCGGTGCGCTGGCGATCTCCAAGAGCCTGCAGCAGAAGCTGCCCTACGACACGCTGAAGGACCTGAAGCCGGTCACTCTCGTTGCCAAGGTGCCGGAACTGCTCGTGGTCGCGACCGATGTACCGGCCACCTCGATGAAGGAACTGCTGGCGCTGGCGAAGTCAAAGCCCGGCCAGCTCAACTTCGCCTCCACCGGCCCCGGCTCGATGCCGCATCTCGCCGGCGAATTGTTCAAGAGCGCGGCCGGAATCGACATCTTGCATGTGCCCTACAAGGGCGCGGCGCCGGCGGTGAACGACATCATCGGCAATCAGGTGCACATGGTGTTCCTCGACATTCCGGTGCTGCTGCCGCAGGTCAAGGCCGGGAAGGTCAAGCCGATCGCGCTCGGCAGCACCGCGCGCGTGCCGTCGCTGCCGGATGTGCCGACCACCGGCGAAGTCGGTCTGCCGCAGATCCAGGCCGAGAACTGGTACGGCATGGTGGCGCCCGCCGCGACCCCGCCTGCGGTGATCGCGAAGCTGCACAAGGCCACCGTCGAGGCTTTGAAGAGCGACGACGTTAAGAACAAGCTCGCGCCGCAGGGCGCGATCCTGGTCGGCAACTCGCCGGAGGAATTCGCGGCCTATATCCAGGGCGAGATCGACAAATGGGGCAAGGTCGCGAAGGATGCCGGCATCAAGCCGAATTGAAATCGGCGAGCTTCATCACGCGGCAGCGCCGCCTCACCCCGCCGGCCTGAAGAAGAATTGCAGCAGCAGATGCGTCGGCCAATACACGCCGACCGGCAGGCCGAAGAACAAGAGCGCGAACCACGCATGCGGCGACATCCACGTCTGGGCCTTTCGATCGTCGAAACCCCAGACCAGATTGATGTTGACCGGCGTCATGCCCGGATCGGGCTGCGCCTTCGGCATCCACAGATAACATACCGGCAGCACGATGCAGGACACGATCGTCCACGTGAGGAACGCGCGGCTGTCATAGCCCATCTCCCAGACGAGATAGACGAGAAGAAACGGCAGCCAGCCGTGGAACAGCGACAGCCCGCGCAGGAACCGCGAGCGCTCGCGATCGAACATGTAGTCGGTCAGGCCGGTGGTGTGCAGCCCGAACAGATTGAAGATGTAATCGATCACCCACAGCGTCTGCGGCAGCAGCAGGCCGACCGCGCACATCGAAATCAAGAGCGGATTGTCGAGCCACAGCCCCGCCAGCGTGAGCAGAAGCGCCAAGTCGCAGAAATACAGGAAGTTGGTCGGGCCGTATTGACGGAGATAGACCGGGATCAGCACCGCCATGAAGGCGGTGTAGGCAAGCTTGATTGCAAGGAGCGTGTCCAACGGGTCACGTTGCCGCGTAGGGGTTCTTCCAACGGCCGGCCTTGCGACCGGCAAGCAGCCAATAGACGAAACCGCCGATGATGCCGGATGCCGACACGAGTTGCAGCCCGTAGGTGACCGGCGACAGGTCTGTCGTATTTTCGAGCTGGATCGAGATATCTGACATATACCACGCAATCGCGGCGATCAGCCCGCCGCCAATGGCGTAATAGAAAATCGAGCGGATATCGAAAGTCTCGGCGATCGCAACCAGGATCAGTGCCGGGACGAAGGCGGTCGCACCGACGAAGCTCGTCGAGAAGAACGCCAGCGCAAAAAAGGCGAATTTTTCGATCGGGTCTGAACTCACGGTGACAAGTTCCGGCGCCATGACGCCGATCGCCAGCGCGATGCCGGCGGCGAGGAGCGCAAAGATCAGCGAAAACAGGATGACGAAGAAGCGGGTGATGAACATGCGGTGGCCCCACGAATCTTCGTTCTGTTTAGAGCCGCAGGTGCCGGCCTGTCGACTCCCTCCCCGCTTGCGGGGGGAGGTAAAGCCGGCGGAAGCATCAATCCGTCATTGCCATGGCGCGCAGCGCCATGCGCTCGCGGGCCGACAGCTTCTCGGTCTCGCTCTTGAGCTGGCCGCAGGCGGCCAGAATATCGCGGCCGCGCGGCGTGCGCACCGGCGAGGCATACCCGGCGTTGAATACAACTTCCGAGAATTTCTCGATCTGCCCCCAGTCCGAGCATTCATAGCGGCTGCCGGGCCATGGATTGAACGGGATCAGATTGATCTTGGCCGGGATGCCCTTCAGCAGACGCACCAGTTCCTTTGCGTCAGCGAGCGAATCGTTGACGCCCTTCAACATCACATATTCGAAGGTGATGCGACGCGCATTCGAGGCGCCGGGATAGTCGCGGCACGCCTGCAGCAATTCCCTGATGGGAAATTTGCGATTGAGCGGCACCAGTTCGTTGCGCAGGTCGTCGCGTACCGCATGCAGCGAAATCGCCAGCGAACAGCCGATCTCGGCACCCGTGCGCGCGATATTCGGAATGACGCCCGAGGTCGACAGCGTGATGCGCCGCTTCGACAGCGAAAGCCCGTCGCCGTCCATGGTCACGAGCAGCGCGTCGCGTACATTGTCGAAATTGTACAGCGGCTCGCCCATCCCCATCATCACGATGTTGGAGACGCAGCGCTCGCCTTCGGTCGGAAGGCCGGGGCCGGTCGCGCGGGTTGACCCGAGAAAATCTCCAAGCCGGTCTCGCGCCACCATGATCTGGCCGACGATCTCGCCGGCGGTGAGATTGCGAACGAGGCGCTGCGTGCCGGTGTGGCAGAACGAACAGGTCAGCGTGCAGCCGACCTGGCTCGAAACACACAGCGTGCCGCGGTCGCTCTCCGGGATGTAGACGGTCTCGATCAGATGCGGACGCTCGCCCGGCGTTTCGCCCGCGAGCTTCAACAGCCACTTCCGGGTGCCGTCGGCCGACACCTGCTCGGTGACCACCTCCGGCCGCTCCAGCGTGAAATGCTGTTCCAGTGCGCTGCGCACCTCCTTCGAGATCGAAGACATCTGCGAAAAACCCCGCGCGCCGCGGACATAAAGCCAGTGCCAGATCTGCTGCGCGCGCATCCTGCGCTCGCTTTCGCGAACACCGATTCCGCCCAGCATGTCGGCCAATTGCGCGCGCGAGGCGCCGACCAGCGAGGGCTTGTCGGGCGCGACATAGACTTCGAGTGGGGTCTTTTCGAGCGGGGCTATGGCGGGGGCGGCGGTCATGGCCGGGTATATAGGGGAGCGGCCGCGATTTGCCGAATCTCGCGTCCCGGGCGCGGCGCAGCGTGAAACGGTGCGCCGCAGAACCGGGACCCATGCCGGTGACAGTGCGTCCCGGCTCTGCGGTGCACCACTTCGCTTTGCTACCTACTGCACCGCGTCCGGGACACGAAAGGTCAAGCCCGGCAATGACCAAATCGAAAGAGCTGCGCTGCTGCTACCGGCATTCCTGCGCGGCGCGGTCCAGCGCCTGCGACACGCCCTTCAGCGAAAACACATCCGTCGTTTTGGTACCGCGGCCGGATTCTCCCTTCACGGTCACCTCGGCGCCCTTGCGCATGGCGTCAACAAGCCGCGCCTCCTCGGCGGCATTCTTCACCCAGGCGCCGTCATTCTGGGTGTACATCGCGAAGTTGGTCGAACCGATCTCGATCAAGGCGTCGCTGTTGGCCTTTAACGGATAGCCGAAGATGACCGACACCTCCTCCCGCACCTTCTCCGCCGGCCGGGTCGAGACGAACAGCCAGGCCTGATCGCGCGGGCGATTCGGCGGATTGGTCTCCGACGACGCCGGCTTGGCGAGCGCAAAGCAGACTTTCTTGCCCCCGGGGGTGGCGGTATAGGCACCCCAGTCGCCGAACTCGGCCAATAGCTGCGCGGCCGATTGTGCTTTCGCCACATCGCTCGCAGCACCTGCGGATAGCAGCGCGACCGCGCCTAGCATGCTGATTACAGGGAATTTTTTCAGACCGCGCATCTTCGAAACCCAGACAGATTCGGAATGGCCGACAACAGGTTAGCACAAACGAAGGTTTGCAATAATAAGTGAAAATCGGCGATGTGATGGCGTGTGGGAATCTCGCTGGTGCGGTGCGCACATTCGCCGCAGGTGCAGGGAACTTTTGTGGACATGAAAGCCGTCATTTGCAGCCGCTACGGCACGCCCGACGAACTTGAACTTCGCGACCTTCCCGAACCCGATGCCGGCGCGGGCGAAGTCGTGGTGAAGGTCGCGGCCGCGGCGCTCAACTTCTTCGACACGCTGCTGATTGCCGGCAAATATCAGGTCAAGCCGGACTTCCCGTTCTCGCCCGCGGCTGAGTTCGCCGGAACCGTGCATGCGGTCGGCCCTGGCGTCACTGGCTTCAAGGGCGGCGATCGCGTCATGAGTTATGCCGCATACGGCGCAGCGCGCGAATATTATGTCCAGAAAGCATCACGGCTGGTGAAGCTGCCTGACGCGCTCGACCTCGAGCGCGCGGCCGGCCTCTCGGTGACCTACGGCACCACAATCCACGCCCTGAAGGATCGCGGCAAGCTGCAGCCGGGCGAAACCCTCGCCGTGCTGGGCGCGGCCGGCGGCACGGGTCTTGCGGCGGTCGAGATCGGAAAGCTGATGGGCGCGCGCGTCATCGCCTGCGCCTCATCGGACGAGAAATGCGAATTTGCGAAGAAGCATGGCGCTGACGAGACGGTGAATTACGGCTCCAGCGATCTGCGCGCCGAACTGAAGCGGCTCGGCGGAAATCATGGCATCGACGTGGTCTACGATCCGGTCGGCGACAAATATGCCGAGCCTGCCTTGCGTTCCATGGCCTGGGAGGGCCGCTATCTGGTGATCGGGTTTGCGGCAGGCGAAATACCGAAAATCCCGCTCAATCTCGTGCTGCTGAAGAGCTGCGACATCGTCGGCGTGCATTGGGGCGCGTTCGTCGCGCGCGAGCCCGACAATGAGGCAGCGAACATGGCGCAGGTGGTGCGCTGGTGCGCCGACGGCAAATTGTCCGCGCATGTCCATGCGGTCTATCCGCTCAGTGAAACCGCGCAGGCGCTGAAGGACATCGCCGCTCGCAAGATCATGGGCAAGGCGATTTTGAAGCCGTAATTTCGCATCAAGCGTGGCCGCACACTCAGTGTGCTCCCTCCCCCCCTTGCGGGGAGGGTTGGGGAGGGGGGTAAACGGCAGACTCAGTCGCTGCGGCTCACCCCCCTCCCCACGGCCTTCGGCCGTCGACCTCCCCCGCAAGAGGGGTGGGGAAGAAAGCAAGCCGCGCGTTACATCCC
>NZ_JBFWPA010000054.1:0-45569 GCF_050250235.1 Pseudorhodoplanes sp. | reverse complement strand
CTGAAACTTCTCTTAACCCTCCCCCTTGGGGGGTGGGTGGGCGAGCGACGCGCGCGGGGGTGGCGATGATAGCGACGAGTGAAACTTCTACCCCCACCCCGACTGCTTGCGCTTCCGCGCAAGCTGTCGACCCTCCCCACAAGGGGGAGGGTGAAAGTGAGGAGAGCGGCGAGAGGGAAGTTCACGACGCCTTGTCGCAAGGCTCCGTGCGCTTCGGCCAGGGCTGGTTCTTGCTGACATAGTCCTTGGCCGCGGCTTCCAGCAGCGGGCGCACCCGCTCCTTCATGGGTACGATCCAGTCCGAGACCTTCACCCACTTGGTGCCGTCCCATTGCTGCATGTAGGCGGCATGATGGCCGTTATGATCGGTGCAGGACACGTTCTCGACCGGAGCGCCGAAATCCGGCAGGCCGAGTTCCTTCCAGCGCGCCGCCGAGATCTTCATGGTCTCGAAGCCGCGCCGCACATCCTCGCCGGTCACCGCCTTCTTGCCGGTGATCTTTTGCGCATTGCGGATCGCTTCGGCGATCAGCACCGAATTGTAGACACCGCGATTGTAGAGATTTTCGCCGAACTTGTCGGCGACCACCTGGCTCTTGCCCTTGTCGACCACGTGCTTCTTGATGTCCTGCAATGCGGGATATTGCGTACCGAGGCCGTTGAAATTCAGGGTCAGATAGCCCTTGGCGGCCTCGCCGCCGCCGCGCGCGTCGTCCTCGCCGCCCGACCACCAGACGCCGACGAACTTATCCATCGGGTAGTTGATGCGGGTCGCTTCACGCACCGCGGTCGGGTTCATCGCGCCCCAGCCCCACATGATCATCCAGTCCGGCTTGTCGCGCCGCACGTTCAGCCATTGCGCCGACTGGTTCTGCATCTCGGTCGCCGGCACCGGATAGAGCTTCACGTTGAAACCGTAATCCTTGGCGAACTGCTCGAGCAGCGGGATCGGCTCGCGGCCATAGCCGCCGTCGAAGAAAAGGTAGCCGATGGTCTTGCCCTTCAGCTTGTCGAGGCCGCCTTCCTTGCCGCCGATATAGCGGAAGATCATCGACAGCCCGTCCCAGTAGGTCGCGGGCGGGTTGAATATCCAGGGGAACTGGTCGCCGACCGCCGAAGCCGACAGGCCATAGGCCATCGACAGCACCGGGATCTTGTCGACCGCGGCCTTCGGGATGAGCTGCAGCGTGATGCCGGTGGAATACGGGTTCACCACGACGGGCTTCTTGGACTTCACCTGCTCGTAGCATTCGACACCCTTCTTGGTGTCGTAGCCGGTCTCGCATTCCTCGACGGTAAGCTTGACGCCGCCGATGCCGCCGTCGCGCTCGTTCAGCATTTCCAGGTAATCCTTCATGCCGTTGGCAATCGGGATGCCGGAGCCCGCGAACGGGCCGGTGCGGTAGGTGAGCAGCGGCACATAAATCGAGTCCTGCGCGACTGCCGGAGCTGGAATAGCTGCGCCGCCGAGAACGCCTGCGACGGCCGCTCCCAGGGCAATATGTTTGAGACCCATTGCGTTTCTCCCTTTGTCTCGCCGGCGCTCAAGCCGGTCGTCTTGTTTCCCCGAAGCAGATACCGCCCGCGGGTTTGACCCGAGTTTGCCCTTTCAGTACGGGAAAGGCCACACCCGAAGTTTCTGCTTTCCGATCTGCCAGAGCCGCGCAAGGCCGTGCGGCTCGACAATCAGAAAAAAGATGATGAGAGCGCCCACCACCATGAACTGCAGGTGTTCCACGGTCGCGGCGTGAACGCTGATCCCGAAAAACTCCGGCGCCGCCCGCAGCACGATCGGCAGGCCCCAGATGAAGGCGGCGCCGAAGAAGGACCCGACCAGACTGCCGAGCCCGCCGATGATCACCATGAACAGGATGATGAAAGACTGGTTGATGTTGAACGAATCCGCCTCGGCGGCGCCCAGCCACAGAAATACCATCAGCGCGCCGGCCACGCCGCAATAGAAGGAGGACACCGCAAAGGCGAGAAGCTTGGTGCGATAGAGCCGGATGCCGATCAGTTCCGCCGCGATGTCCATGTCGCGCACCGCCATCCAGCTTCGCCCGATGCGGCCGCGCACGATGTTGGAGGCGATCCAGGTCATCACGACGACGACCGTCAGCACCACGAGATATCGCGCGACCGGCGTGGCGTTCGGCCCCGTGATCGGAATATCGAACATGGTGCGGGTCGGCACCTCGATCGCGTTCGAGATATTGTAATTCACAAGCCAGGGCACGCGCACGAAACACCATGACAGAAAGAACTGCGCCGCAAGCGTCGCGACCGCGAGATAGAAACCCTTGATGCGCAGCGACGGCAGTCCGAAGACCACGCCGACCGCCGCGGCAACGAAGCCCGACAGCAGGATCAGCAGCACGATGTTGGCGTCGGGAAACAGGGTGGTAAGTTTGTAGGTCGCATAGGCGCCGACGCCCATGAATCCCGCGGTGCCGAGCGAGATCAGCCCGGTATAGCCGGTCAGCAGATTGAGCCCGATCGAGGCGAGCGCGAAAATGAGGATCGGGATCATCACCGCCGACAGCGTGAAGCTCGACATGGTCAGCGGGATCACGACGAAGGCAACGATCAGGATCAGCACCATGCCGATCCGGTCCTGCCGGATCGGAAACAGCGCCATGTCGGCGGCGTAGTTGGTCTTGTACTGTCCGGTCTCGCGGTAGAACATCAGCGCGCCCTCATATCCGCTCGATGATCCGCTCGCCGAACAGCCCCTGCGGACGGAACAGCAGAAAGACCAGCGCGATCATGTAGGCAAGCCAGCTCTCGATTCCGGAGCCGAGCAACGGACCCCAGTAGAATTCGCCGAGCTTCTCGCCGACGCCGATGATGACACCGCCGACGATCGCGCCAGGAATCGAGGTGAAGCCGCCGAGGATCAGCACCGGCAGCGCCTTCAGCGCCAGAATCTGCAGCGCGAACGACACGTCGGAGCGGGCGCCCCACATGATGCCGGTCGCGAGCGCGACGATGCCGGCGGCGAACCAGACGATCACCCAGATCTGCTCGAGCGAAATGCCAACCGAAAGCGCGGCCTTGTGGCTGTCGGCCACCGCGCGCAGCGCGCGTCCGATGCGCGTTTTCTGGAAGAAGACAGCCAGCGTCGCCACCATGATCGAGGCGATGATCGCCGCGGCGATGTCGAGCTTCTGGAACGAGACGAACCCGCCGAACACCTTCCATTCGATAGCGCCCTTCGGCAGGAACAGTTCGTCGGTGATCATCACCTTTGGTTCGCCGCCGAAGATTATCTCGCCGAGTCCGATCAGGAAATAGGTCAGCCCGAAGGTCGCCATAAACAGAATGATGTCGGGCTGGTTTACCAGCGGGCGCAGCATCAGCCGCTCGACTCCGATGGCAAGCACCAGCATCACCACGATGGTGAGCGCGAGCGCGAGAAAGGCGGGCACGCCTTTGGCGTGCAGGCCGACCAGCGTCAGCGCGGCGAACACCACCATGATGCCCTGTGCGAAATTGAATACGCCGGAGGCCTTGAAGATCAGCACGAAGCCAAGCGCGATCAGCGAATACAGCACGCCCGAGACCAGCCCTTCCCACAGCGTCTGGAGGAGCAGGTCCGGCGCGCCGCCCATCTGCACGAACGGATCGATGAATATCTTGTACAGGAGGTCCATCGATCGCCCTCAATGCGCCACGCCGAGATAGGCGTCGATCACCGCCTTGTTGGCTTTGACCTCGTCGGGCGTGCCGTCGGCGATCTTGACGCCGTAATCCAGCACGATCACGCGGTCGGACAGATCCATCACAACGCCCATGTCGTGCTCGATCAGCGCAATCGTGGTGCCGAAATACTGGCTCACGTCGAGCACGAAACGCGACATGTCCTCCTTCTCTTCCAGGTTCATGCCGGCCATCGGCTCGTCGAGCAGCAGCAAATCCGGCTCCATCGCCAGCGCGCGCCCAAGCTCGACGCGCTTCTGCAGCCCATAGGGCAGCCGGCCGACCGGCACCTTGCGGATATGCTCGATATGCAGGAAGTCGATGATCTCCTCCACGCGCTTTCTGTGCTCGACCTCTTCCGCAAGCGCGGGACCGAAGCGGATGATCTGCCAGAACAGTCCGCGATGCATCTTCAGGGTGCGGCCGGCCATGATGTTGTCGAGAGCGGTCATGCCGCGAAACAGCGCGACATTCTGGAAGGTGCGCGCAATCCCGCCGCTGGCCGCGTCGTAGGGGCGCATTTTCGCGCGGGTCTGACCCTTGAACGTGATCCGGCCTTCCTGCGGCGTGTAGAAACCGTTGATCACATTCAGCATCGAAGTCTTGCCGGCGCCGTTCGGGCCGATGATCGCGCGAATCTCGCCCTTCCTGATGTCGAACGACACATCGCGGATCGCCTTGACGCCGCCAAAGGACAGCGAGACGCCATCCACTGCCAGCAGCACCTCACCGGCGGCAATGTCGATCCGGGATGGTGCCCTCACGCCGCTCTCTCCGTACGCGCGGGCACCAGCTCCGTCTTCATGTCCACGATCTTCACCCGCGCCCGCACCATGCCCTTGCGGCCGTCCTCGAATGTCACCTCGGTCGCAATGTCGGCTTCCTTCGATCCGTCATAAAGTGCGTCGATCAGTGGCGCATAGCGTTCGGCAACGAAGCCGCGCCGGACCTTCTGCGTGCGGGTGATCTCGCCGTCATCGGCGTCGAGTTCCTTGTGCAGGATCAGGAAGCGCCTGATCTGTGCACCCGCCATGACATCTTCGCTTGCAAGCGAACGATTCACTTCGGCCACATGCTGTTCGATCTGCTCGTAGACTCTCGGATTGCCGGCAAGTTCCTGATACGAGCCGTAGACCACATTGTTGCGCTCGGCCCAGTTCCCGACTGCCGTCATGTCGATGTTGATGAAGCAGGTGACGAAATCGCGGCCATCGCCATACGCAACCACCTCGCGGATATTCGGATAGAATTTCAGCTTGTTCTCGATGTATTTCGGCGCGAAAAGCGCACCGCTGGAGAGCTTGCCGACATCCTTGGCGCGATCGATGATCTTCAGGTGTCCGGACTGATCGAAGAAGCCGGCGTCTCCGGTCTTCACATAGCCGTCCTCCGTCAGGGCTTCCGCGGTCTTCTCGCTTTCCTTGAAATACCCAAGGAACATGCCGGGCGACTTGAACAATACCTCGCCTGAATCCGAGATGCGGATGTCGACATTGGGGGCCGCCGGCCCGACCGTGTCCGCACGGATGTCGCGGTCAGCCTGGCAGGTCACGTACAGGAACGCTTCGGTCTGCCCATAAAGCTGTTTCAGGTTGAGCCCGAGCGAACGATAGAACGAGAACAGGTCCGGCCCGATCGCCTCACCCGCCGTATAAGCAACGCGCACCCGCGAAAAGCCGAGCACGTTTTTCAGCGGACCATACACGAAAAATTCGCCGAGCCCGTAGAGCAGTCGCCCTCCGGCCGGTACTGGCTGTCCGTTCAACAACTTCTCGCCGTATCGCCGCGCCACGCCGATGAAATAATGGAACATGCGGCGCTTCAGATAGCCGGCATCCTCCATACGGATCATCACCCGCGTCAACAGATTCTCGAACACCCGCGGCGGGGCGAAATAGAAGGTCGGTCCGATCTCGCGCAGGTCCTGCTGGGCGGTGTCGGGCGATTCCGGGCAGGCGGTGCAGAAGCCCGCCACCAGCGCCTGCGCATAATTCAGGTAATGGTCGCCGACCCAGGCCAGCGGCAGATAGGCCAGGACGACATCCTGATCGGTGAGCTTGTCGAAGGTCACCGTATCCTGCGCTGCCGCGATGCAGCGCCCGGCGGACAACACGACCCCTTTGGAACGGCCGGTAGTACCGGAAGTGTAGAGGATGATCGACGGGTCGGCCGCGCTGCCGGCCGCAATCTCACGATCGATACGCGCCGCGGCATCCGGATCGCCCGCGATGATCGCCTCGCTTTCCGCGATCATGACGCCGAGACCATGCAGACGGCTATGATCGTAATCGCGCAGGCCGCGCGTCTCGTCATAGGCAATATGGCGCAGCTTGGGCAGTTGCTCCTGTACGGACAGGATTTTGTCGACCTGCTCCTGATCCTGGACCACGGCGACGGCGACATCGGCGTGATCGAGTACATAGGCCATCTCGGTTGCCACCGCGTCGGCATAGACCGGGACCGGGATCGCGCCAAGCGCCTGTGCCGCAAGAATGGATTCGTAGAGGCGGGGCCGGTTGTTGCCGGCAATCGCGACGGTATCACCGCGCTTTACACCGAGTTTCGAAAGCCCGAGCGCCAGCGCACGAACCTCGCGGGCGAGATCCGACCAGTTCCAGGTCTGCCAGATGCCCATATCCTTATGCCGCAATGCGGGACGATCACCCCGCACCTGCGCATGATGAAGCAACAGCTTCGGAAAGGTATCCGCAGCAGCGTCTCGCGCCGTCTCTTGCGCCGTCGCCAAAGCCATCCCTCCCGGATCGCGCCTGCCCGCGCGACGGCCCGCCGTTTGCCGGCTTGTACCGTCTTCATGATAAGAAATCAGGGCGTTGGGCCGGTCAAGCCCACCGATCGGCGGATGAACGGTTGACTATTCCGCGGCTTTCAGCATCGACGCGCCGCCCGACCGGAACTGCTCAAGCAGCGCGGCCTCGTCGGCTTTTGCGGCCGTCAGATGACGCGCCTTCACATGCCCGAAGCCGCGGATCTTTTCCGGGAGGACCGCAATCCCGACCGCCAGCGGATGATTGTCCGTGGTGAGATTGTCGCTCACTTCCGACAGCACCGCCTCATAATCGGCGATCAGCTTGCGCTCGTTGCGCCGCTCGGCGGTGTAACCGAACGGATCGAACGCCGTGCCGCGCAGGCCCTTGAAACGGCGCAGCAGTCCGAACGCCTTCATCATCCACGGCCCGAAGCTCATCTTGCGCGGCTCGCCGGTCACCTTGTCCACGCGCGCCAGCAAGGGCGGCGCCAGATGGAATTCAAAGCGCAGATTGCCGGGCTCGAAAGTCGACGCAACCTGCTTGACAAAATTGCCGTCGGTATAAAGCCGCGCAACTTCGTACTCGTCCTTGTAGGCCATCAGCTTGAACAGGTTGCGCGCCACCGCATCGGCAAGACCGGTACGGCCCGGCACACGCTTCTCCTCCGCCATGCGCACCTTCGCAACCGCATCCGCGTAGCGCCGCGCATAGGCTGCATTCTGGTACTCGGTCAGAAATGCTACGCGCCGCGCGATCACCTCGTCCAGCGATTGCGAAAGCCTGCGGTTGTCGTCGTCCGCAGTCGCGTCCGGGATCAGGCCTTCCACCTCCGCGGCATCGAGCGCGGCGCGGCGGCCCCAGCGGAAGGCAGCCTGATTCATCGCAACCGCCTCGCCATTCATCGCGATCGCCGTCTCGATCGATTCGGCCGAAAGCGGCAACGCCGCCATCTGGTACGCATAGCCAACCATGAACATGTTGGCCGCGATCGAATTGCCCATCAGTGCGGTCGCGAGCCGTGTCGCATCGACAAAGGAGACCTGGTCGCGGCCGGCAGCCGAGATGATCGCACGCTTCAACCGCTCCATCGGGAGCGAGAAATCGGCATTTCGGGTGAAATCGCCGGGCAGGAATTCGGCAAGATTGACGATCATGCGGGTCGCACCATGCCTGACCGCGGCCAGCACCTTCTTGTTGCCCGCCACCACGACGTCGCCGCCGAGCACGAGATCGGCGCCACCCGCGGCGATGCGGATCGCGTGAATGTCTTCCGGCTTGTTGGAGATACGGATGTGACTGTAGACCGCCCCGCCCTTCTGCGCAAGCCCGGCCATGTCGATGATGCCGACACCCTTGCCTTCGAGATGCGCCGCCATGCCGAGCACGCCGCCGATGGTGACAACACCAGTGCCGCCGATACCGGTGACGATGATGCCGTAGGGCTCGCCAATTTTCGGGAGAACGGGGGACGGCAGATCTTCCTTCTTCGCATCCTCCTGCACGGTGGAAGTCGATGCGTTGAGTGTCGGATCCAGCGGCAGCGCCTTCTTCGGCTTGCCGCCATGCACGGTGACGAAGGACGGGCAGAAGCCCTTCACGCACGAATAATCCTTGTTGCAGCTTGACTGGTCGATGGTGCGCTTGCGGCCCCATTCGGTCATCAGCGGCTGCACCGAGACACAATTGCTTTTCACGCCGCAATCGCCGCAGCCCTCGCAGACGAGCTCGTTGATGATCACCCGCTTGTCGGGGTCCGGAAACATGCCGCGCTTGCGGCGCCTGCGTTTTTCAGCGGCGCAGGTCTGGTCGTAGATCAGCACCGACGTGCCCGGCACGGCCGCGAATTCGCGCTGCACCTCGTCGAGATCGTCCCGGTGATGGAACGTGATGCCCCGCGGCCAGTCGATGCCGCTCGGATATTTGCGCGGATCGTCGCTGACGATGGCGATGCGCCTGACGCCTTCGGCGGCAACCTGGCGCGCGATCTGAGGCACGGTCAGCGAGCCCTCGTGCGCCTGGCCACCGGTCATCGCGACCGCGTCATTGTAGAGAATCTTGTAGGTGATGTTCACACCCGAGGCGATCGCGGCGCGGATCGCCAGATAACCGGAATGATTGTAGGTGCCGTCGCCGAGATTCTGGAACACATGGCTGCGGCTGGAGAACGGCGCCTCGCCGACCCAGTTCGCACCCTCGCCGCCCATATGCGTGTAGCCGAGCGTATTGCGGTCCATGAACTGCGCCATGTAGTGGCAGCCGATGCCGGCATAGGCCCGCATGCCTTCAGGCACGACGGTCGACGTGTTGTGCGGGCAGCCCGAGCAGAAATACGGCGTTCGCGCCGCGACCTCCTGCAACTCGGACAGCGCATGCTGCGCCTGCTTCAGTTGCGACACCTTCGTCGCGATCCCGTCGTCATGGCCGCGTGCCAGGAGGCGGTCCCCGATGGTGATCGCGACCTCGTTCGGATCGAGCGCGCCCTTGATTGGGAACAGCCAGTTGCCGCGCTCATCCTTCTTGCCGATGCAGAGCGGCTGGTTGGCGGTGCCGTACAGCTCTTCGCGCACCTGCACTTCGACCAGCGAGCGCTTTTCCTCGACCACAATGATCAGATCGAGGCCCCTGGCGAAGTCGATCAATTCGTCGCGGGGAATCGGCCACGGACAGCCGATCTTGAAGATGCGCAGGCCCAGCTGATTGCAGCGGACTTCGTCGATGCCAAGCTCGTCCAGCGCCTGGCGCACATCGAGATAGGCCTTTCCGGTGGTGATGACGCCGATCTTCGCGTTCGGGCCGCCGGATGTAATCATCCGGTTGAGCCTGTTGGCGCGGATGAAGGCCAGCATGGCGTCACGCTTGTAGTCGTAGAGCCGCGCTTCCTGCCCGAGCACCGTGTCGCGAAGCCGGATATTCAGCCCGCCCTCCGGCATCACAAAGTCCTGCGGGATCGCAATCCTCACACGGTCGAGCGAACCATCCACCACCGCAGTCGATTCGACGGTCTCATGCATGCATTTCAGGGCCGCCCAGGTGCCGCAGAAGCGCGACATGGCGAGGCCGTAAAGTCCGTAATCGATGATCTCCTGCACACCGGCCGGATTCAAGATCGGGATCATCACGTCGACGAAGTGATACTCGGACTGGTGGGCCGTGGTGGACGATTCAGCGGTATGATCGTCTCCCATCAGAGCCAGCACGCCGCCATGCTTCGAGGAGCCGGCGAAATTCGCATGCCGGAACACATCGCCGGTGCGGTCGACGCCCGGACCCTTGCCGTACCAGATGCCGAACACGCCATCGAACCTGCCTTCACCCCGCAGTTCGGCCTGCTGGGTTCCCCAGAGCGCCGTTGCGGCAAGGTCCTCGTTCAGCCCGGGCTGGATGATGATGTCGTTCGGAGTCAGGAATTTGCGCGCGCGAATGAACTGGTTGTCGAGACCCCCGAGCGGGGAACCGCGATAGCCGGTGACGTAGCCCGCGGTGTTCAGACCTGCAGACCGGTCCCGCTCCTTCTGCATCAGACAGAGCCGCACCAGCGCCTGGTAACCGGTGACGAAGACGTCCCGCTTCGTCAGGTCGTATTTATCGTCGAGACTGACCTGCCGCAGACTCATGCGCGCGATCCTTTGGCCTCATGTGCGCACCGGGACAGTCGATCGCTAGCCCGGGCGGCTCGTTAAACTTGAGCAACATGGCAAATAGGTCAGCAATGCTGACCTTTTAAGGGCACCCCCGTCATTTGTCGAGGGTTCAGAGGTGCCGCTGCCGAGGCGGATTCGGGCAGGGACATTTTGTGCGACGCGGGCGTGATGTGCAAGCCCGCCGCCTCGGTCCCTCAGCGTATCTCCCATGCAGGGCGCCCGGTAGCGAGAGACCGGTCGCGATTGCACACGACAAAGCCGGTTCTTGTGGTCAATATTGCGGTCTTCCGGGAGGAGAAGGCCATGGCCATGCTTCATGCCGTGCAACGGCCGCGCGACATCGGCGAAGCGGAATGGAACACGCGCGTCGCGCTCGCGGCCTGCTATCGCCTGGTACACTTGTCGGGCTGGACCGACCTCGTCTTCACACATATTTCAGCGCGCGTGCCGGGCACCGACCATTTTCTGCTGAACGCTTTCGGCTACGCCTTCGACGAAGTGATGGCCTCGAACCTCGTGCGGATCGATCTCGACGGCAATGTCGTCGACGGCAGCAGCGCGCGCATCCACAAGGCCGGTTTCGTCATCCATTCCGCCGTGCATGGAGCGCGCCATGACGCCGGCTGTGTCATCCATACTCATTCGACGGCCGGGATGGCGATCTCGATGCTGAAAGACGGCCTCCTGCCGCTGTCGCAACACGCGCAATTCTTTTACGGCCGCATCGGCTATCACGATTATGAAGGGCTTGCGCTCGAGCTCGATGAGCGCGTGCGGCTGGTGCGCGATCTTGGATCGCATCCTGCGATGATCCTGCGCAATCATGGTCTGCTGGTCGCAGGCCGCGACGTGCCGGAAGCGTTCAGCATCCTGCATCACCTCGAACGGGCCTGTCAGGCGCAACTCGCCGCCATGGCGACAGGCGCGCCCTTGAATTTCCCGCCCGAGGACGTGAGTCGAAAAACCGCTGCGCAGGGATTCGGCAGCGAAGGTGCTCCCTTTGGGGAAGTGGAATGGCCGGCGATGCTGCGTCGCCTCGACCGCCTGGACGACAGTTACAAGCACTGATCGCAGCGCCGCATCTGCGCGTTGACAGAAAAAATCCGCCGCGCAATGGTCCAGCCCCTTTGCGAGGCGTCGCCACGTGGCCAATCCCTGGAAGACCTTCAAGCGGCAATATTACAAGCCGTTCAAGCGCCGGTTCGCACCGTGGCGGACGGTGCGCTATGGCGACATTCACGTGCAATACAAGAAGCACCTCGACGGCGGCGGCACCTATTTCGGACAGGACTTCATCCCGCTTCTGAAAAGCTGGGGCATGCCGAGGCAGGAGCGGGCATTCGAATGGTGCGCCGGACCGGGTTTCATCGGATTGTCGATGATGGCCCACGGCCTGTGCGAGACGTTGTGCCTGGCCGACATCAATCCCGAGGCGGTGGAGGCCTGTCGCCGCACCGTCGCCGCCAACAGGCTGGAACCACGCGTGTCGGTTTACGAATCCGACAACCTGAAGGATATCCCGGCAAGCGAGACATGGGACCTGGTAGTGTCGAACCCGCCGCATTTCGACGATGGCTATTACGAAGCTGAATTGCGTGCGCACGATCCCGGCTGGCGGCTGCATCGCGAATTCCTGAAGGACGTCGGCCGGTTTCTGAAACCCGACGGCGTGATCGTGCTGCAGGAGAACAACAACGGTTCCACCGCGGCGACCTTCCGGAACATGATCGACGAGGCGGGGCTGAAGACGGTGTTTGTGAACAACGAAATTCCGCAACTCACTCCGGATCACCGGTTCTTCTATCTCGGCATCATGCACAAGGACGCTTCGGTGCCTGACTGGGCGAAGCGCGCCGCAGCCGGGTAGCCGTCCCCCCGCGTTTTCGACCTCGTCGCACCACGAAGGACGGAGCGTGCCTACGCGGTCGCGACCCGCGCACCCGGCCGTCCCGCGCGCAGCAGCCAGAAAGCAACCGACAGGTTGAGCAAATTCCAGGCAAGCCCGTTCAGGAAGGCTGCGCGATACGAACCGGTCAGATCGAAAATCCAGCCGGACATCCAGCCGCCCAGCGCCATGCCGAATACGTTCGCCATGACCACCATGCCGACGCGGGAGCCGGCTTCCTGCGGAGGGAAATATTCGCGGATGATAACGGCATAGCTCGGCACGATGCCGCCCTGAAAAAGTCCGAACAGGATCGAGATCACAAAGAGCGAGGTCAGGCCATCGAATAGAAGATAGAGGAACAGCGCCGCCGCCTGCATGACCGAGCCGATCAGCAAGGTCACCACACCGCCGAAGCGATCGGCGATGAAGCCGGAGCCGACGCGACTGACGATGCCAAAGGCGAGCATCAGCGACAGCATCTCGGCGCCCCGCGCAACACCATATCCAAGGTCGCCGCAATAGGCGACGATATGCACCTGCGGCATCGCCATCGCAACACAACACGCGAGGCCCGCGATGCACAACAGCAACAGCAGCGTGTTCTGCGACACTCCAATATCCGGCGCGACAAACCCACGCGCTTGCGCGCCGCCATCGGCGTGGCCATCCAGGCGGCGGCGGAACATCAGGGAGAGCGGCAGCATTGCGACGACGCAGAATATTCCGATGCCCAAATGGGCCATGCGCCAGCCATCGGCCGCAATGAAATGCTGCGCGAGCGGGGGCCACACCGCGCCGGCGACATAATTGCCCGACGCCGCAATCGCGATCGCAATTCCGCGCCGCTTCTCGAACCAGTGCGACAGGTCGGCGATCAGCGGGCCGAAAAAGGCGGCGCTGCCGAAGCCGATGAGAACATGCGCGGCGGACAGAACCCACAAGGTCGGCGCCAGACCCGCGCTGACATAACCGATTCCAAGCGACGCGATGCAGAGCAGGATCGGAGCAAGAATGCCGAACCGGTCGGCCAGCCGGCCGAGCAGCAGATTGCCCACCGCGAACCCGACCATCGCCAGCGTGTAGGGCAGGCTGGCATCGGCGCGCGTCGCACCGAATTCGGCCTGCACGGACGGCAGCGCGACGACATAGGACCACATCCCGACGCTGCCGATCGTGCCGAGCAGAAGCGCGACACCGAGCCGCAGCCAGGCATAGGAGGAATCGACGAGGCTGGGGCGGCTTCCGGCTAGGCCGTCCATTGAGCATTCCGTTGTGGTGCGGCACAGTGATCCGCACGCCCCCTCACATCAAGTCAATTGAATGCAACGGACGCATTCCGATCCCTGATGGGTCGGACCGCAATCCGGCAAAGTGTGAAGCGGTTTGCCGTCAGATTGCGCGACAATGGAAAGCCTAGCCGACCTCGATGACCTGCCCGCCATCGACGATGAGGGTCGCGCCGGTGATGTAGCCGCCCGCTTTCGACGCGAGCAGAAGGAGCACCCCGTCGAGATCGCCCTCGCTGCCGAAGCGCCCCATCGGGATCGCGCGCTTCATCTCCTGACCCTTCTCGCTTTCGAGAAAAGTCCGGTTGATCTCGGTGACGAACCAGCCGGGTGCGATCGCGTTAACCCGCACGCCCTTGAAGGCGAGTTCCAGCGACAGCGCCCTGGTCAATTGTACCACCCCGGCTTTCGCTACGGCATAGGCCGCGACGCCTTTCGAGACACCGAATGCAAGCACCGAAGCAGTGTTGACAATCGATCCCTTGGCGCCAGCGGCAAGCATGCGGCGCGCGCCTTCCTGCGACCAGAAGAAAACCGAATCGAGGTCCAGCGACAGAATGCGCCGCCACTCCTCCTCACTCATGTCGAGCGCACGCACGCCTTGCGCGGCGCCGGCATTGTTGACGAGAACCGTGACCGTTCCGAACGCGGCTTCGGTTCGATCGAAGGTCCGCAGCATCGCCGCGCGGTCGAGAACGTCGGCTTCGACCGCAATGGCGGTCCCGCCAGCCGCCACGATCCTCTCGCGCAGGCTATCGAGCCGCTCCCTGCGGCGCGCGACGAGTGCCACTCTGGCGCCGTTCGCCGCCAGCACTTCGGCAAAGCGGGCGCCGAGCCCGGACGATGCACCGGTTACCAGCGCCACATCGCCCGTGAGATCGAAGATCGTTCCGGCTTTCATGACCCACCATAGAGCGCGCGCGGCAGCGCTGTCGCCAGTTGCGGCACGAACCACAGCACGATCAGCGCCGCAAGCTGGATCGCGACAAACGGGACGATGCCGACATATATATGCCGCGTGGTGATTTCGGCCGGCGCCACGCCGCGCAGGAAGAACAATGTCGGACCGAGCGGCGGATGAATATACGAGGTCTGCAGGTTCATCGCCATCAGGATGCCAAGCCACACCGGATCGACGCCCGGCATCGCAAGCAGGACAGGCCCGACGATCGGCACGATCACGAAGATGATCTCGAAGGCATCCATCACGAAGCCGAGGAGAAACATCGCGACCATCACCGCGAGAATCGCGCCGGCCGTGCCGCCGGGCAAATCGCTGAGCGCGCGATGCACCAGGTCGTCGCCGCCGAAGCCGCGGAACACCAGGCCGAACATGGTGGCGCCGATCAGGATGACGAAAATCATGCTGGTCATCTGCGCGGTCTTAATCACGGTCTCGATCAGCGCCTTTCCGAAAGAGCCGGTTTCGCGCAAAGCCGCCAGCAGCACGGCGCCGACCGCACCGACCGACGCGGCTTCGGTGGGCGTCGCGATGCCGCCCAATATCGAGCCAAGCACAGCAAGGATGAGGACAAGCGGTGCAAACAGCGCTGCAGCGAGCCGGGGGGCCAAGGCAGCGCCACGCGGTGCTTCCGGATCGGGCAATATCGCAGGCGCGGATTGCGGCGCGACGATCGCGACCGCCATCACGTAGAGCATGTAGAGCGCGACCAGCATCAGTCCCGGCACAAGCGCCCCCGCGAACAGGTCGCTCACCGTCACGGACGCGGGCGCGAAAACGCCCTTCGACAATTGGGCGGATTGATAGGCGTTGTTGAGCGCGTCACCCAGCACCACCAGCACGGTCGAGGGCGGGATGATCTGTGCCAGCGTCGCCGATGCGGCAACGATACCGGATGCAAGCCGCGGGTCATAGCCGTGCCGCAGCATCACCGGCAGCACGATCAGACCCATGGCTGCCGCGGTGGCGCCGACGATGCCGGTCGAGGCAGCCAGCAACGCACCGACGAGCACGACCGCCAGTCCCAGTCCGCCGCGCAGCGCGCCGAACAAACGTCCCATGCTTTCGAGAAGCTCCTCGGCGATCCGGGAGCGCTCGAGCATGATGCCCATGAAGATGAAGAGCGGGATCGCCAGCAGCACTTCGCTGGTCATCACCCCGAAGATTCTTTGGGGGAGCGCGCCCAGGAAACCGAAGCTGAAGATATCGAAGACGCTGCCGATAAGGGCAAAGACAAGAGACAACCCGCCGAGCGTGAAGGCAACCGGATACCCTGCGAACAGCGCGACGCAGATCGCGACAACCAGAAGAATCGAGAGCAGTTCCGCCATCGTGTCAGGCCGGGGCCTGGCGGAACAGGACGGACCACGCACGGATCGCCTGCGCCGCACCTTGCAGGATCAGCATCGCGGCGAAGACCGGAATCAGTGTCTTCAGAGCGAACACCAGGGGCAGCCCGCTCGCCTCGCGCGAGCCTTCGAAAATCGCCCAGGAGCGCGCCACATAGGGCAGCGAGAAATACAGGATCGCCGCCGCGAACGGGATCAGCAGAAACAGCGCTCCGCACAGGTCGACGATCGCCTTCCTGCGCGGCGTCGCCTGCGCGTAGAAGATATCGACACGCACATGCCCTTCATTCTTCAGCGTCCAGGCCGCGACCAGAAGGAACATCGCGGCGTGGCTGTAGCCGATCGATTCCTGCAGCCAGATCGAACCGATCCCGAACAGATAACGCAGCACCACCACCGCGAACTGGATCGCGACCACGGCAAGGCACAGCCACGCCGCCGCGCGGCCGATCTTCTTATTCAGCCAGTCGATCCCGTCGGCGAGTGCGAGCATGATGTCCGCCATCTTTTCCGCGGACTATAGAGGCGCCTCGCGCCTCAGGCGAACATCCGTTCGCTGGCGATATAGCCGGTCAGGAGGGCTATTCCGAAGACGAAGACGAGAAGTGCTGCGGCTACTTCGAGACCGCGCAGGACCAGCATGCCCGGCCCCGGCCGCGCGGAGGCAAATCTCTGGGCGAGCCCGCGCGCGCCGACCGCCAGCGTCGCAATCGCGGCCACGGTGATCGCGGTACCGAGGCCCATGATGAAGGTTGAGGCGACCCCGGCCCAGAACAGCCCCTGCGCCAGCGCGAAGACGAGAACCAAGATTGCACCGGAACAGGGTCGCAGCCCCACCGCGACGATGGCGGACAGCCCGCGCCTCCAGCCGCCGGGACCGGCCAGTTCCTGCGGCTCCGGTGCATGCGCATGGCCCCAGGCCGACGCGTGGTCGTGGTGATCGTGGTTGTGGTGATGGCCGCTGCAGGCGGCGGTGTGTTTGTGACTGTGATCGTGGTCGTGATGGTGATCGTGACCCTTCGCGTGAGCCGCGTGAGAGTGAGCGGCATGTGCGTGATGCGCATGCGCGTGGCCCTGATCCCCGGCGCGCGTAGCTTCGGACCCCGCGCGATATTTCTGCCATGCGCCGATCAGCGCCCGTCCCTTGACCCAAAGGAGCCGCGCGCCGAGCACGGCAATCAGACCGTAGCTGACAACCTCGATCCACCAGATGGTGCCGTCCATGGTACGGCGTGTGGCGCCGAGCAGTACCGCGGCGATGCCCACGATCGCGACCGCCACCAGCGCCTGCAGTATCGCAGATGCGAAGGACAGCACGACGCCGCGCCACCAGGTCTCGCCGTTCGCGACAACATAGGAGGAGATCACCGCCTTGCCGTGGCCGGGGCCGGCAGCATGGAACACGCCATAGGCGAAGGACAAGGCAAACAGCCCCCAGACTGCGCTGCCATCCTTCTTGGCCGCGCGGATCGCGCCCGACAGACCGCGATAGAATTCGGACTGCTTGGCCAGGAGCCAGCCGACGATGCCGTCCGGTGGCGGCGGCGCGGTGCGTGGCGCGCCAAACGGATTTGCCTGCGCGAAAGCCGGGTCGCTGATGAGCGCCACAGCCAATGCGGCAGCGGCCACCGCGCCGATCAACAGAACGATATGTCCCGCCGGCCGCTGGCCTGTCAGCATTTCACGGCGATCTTGTTGGCGAATTGCGCCCCGAACGGGTTGTTCGGATCGGGCCGGGAGAAGATCGATTCGCTCAAGGTTTTCGACTGGCTTTCGTCGCCAAGTTTCAAGGTCGAAAGCTTGCACGACGCCGGAGCACCTTTCAGCGTGATCGGCTCCTTCTCAGCAAATTCGAAAGCAACGAAATAGAGCGGATCGTAAATCTCGAGATCCACATCCTTGGTCGCCGCCGGTTTCTTCAAAGGCAGCGTGAAGTGCAAGGTAAGCAGATCGTCCTTCTGTTCCAGGAAATAGTCGACCGGGGGCTCGAACTCGGCCTTCTCGCCGTTCATTTTCCCCTGCGTGAAGAAGTCGAATTCCTTCAGCGAGGTGACATTCACCTCGGCGAGCGGCTGCAATTCCTCACGGGAGAACTTGCCCGTCTCCTTCGATTCCAGGCCCTGCGTGGCGTATGACGAAAACATGTCGTCGAAGGTCCAGTGATGCCGGATGCCGGTCATCCGGCCGTCGGCGTCATAGACGATCTCGCTCTTCATGGTGACATAGACGTGAGGATGCGCGCGGGCGGCGGATGCGGAAAAGGCCAGCGCCAAGAGGCCGGCCGAGAGGCCAAGCGCGAATGGGCGGAAAATGCGGGAAATCATGGGGTTTCCGGGGACCGAAGCGATTTTGCAGCACAATATCACGGAACGCGGCGGTTTGGAGGCGGGGGATATAGCGTTGCGGTGATGATCTTTTCTTCCCCACGGCTTTGCGGAGCAACAAAAACGGCAGTGCTTTTGCCGGCCTAGACCCCGAACGCCCCCGGATCGGCGCGGGGGTCATGTGCCGCTTCCATCGTGCCGTCCGGATGCAGGATCACCGCCCCGGCATGGCCCATGGTGTCGGAAAATGCCTCATCCAGAACCGCGACATCGTGCCCGGCCGACATCAGCCGGTCGATCAGGCCACCGTCGAAGCGGGATTCCATCCGCAGGTTGGTATGGGTCGAGCCCCACGTCCGCCCGAGCAGCCAGCGCGGCGCCTCGATCGCCTCGGGCAGCGGCTGCCGGAACAGCACATGGCGCGAGAACACCATGGCCTGCGTCTGCGGCTGGCCGTCTCCTCCCATGGTGCCGTAAACCATCACGCGTCCATCCTTCAGCACGGCAAGCGCCGGGTTGAGCGTGTGGAACGGCAGCCGGCCGGGTTCGAGCGGATTGGCCGCGCCCTTGTCGAGGGAAAAGCTCGCGCCTCGGTTCTGCATCAGCACGCCGGTCGCGGGCAGCACGCAGCCGGAGCCGAATTCCCAGTAGATCGACTGGATATACGAGACGACGAGGCCGGAGGAATCGGCCGCGCCCATCCAGACCGTATCGCCCTCGCCATAGGGCGCCGGCCAGCGTGCCGCCTTCCTGCGATCGATTCGCTGCACCTCGGCATCGAGGAAAGCCGCCGACAGATAGCGGTCGAGGGGCTCCACGATGCGGTTCGGATCGGTGACCACGCGATCGCGCACCCGGAAGGCGCGCTTGGTCGATTCGACGAGGCCATGCACGAAGTCGAAGCCCTCGGCCTCCGTCACGCGCAGCCGCTCGAACAGCGCGAGGATCATGAGAGACGCAAGCCCCTGCGTCGGTGGCGGCGCGTTGTAGAGCGTGCAGGCATCGAGCCGCACCGACAACGGCTCGGCGACATAGGCGCGGTATTTTTCCAGATCGGCCCGCGTGACCGGCGAGCCGATTCGCTCGAGGTCGGCGGCAATCTCGCGTCCGACATCGCCACGATAGAAATCGTCGAGGCCGGCATTGGCGAGTTGATCGAGCGTCGCGGCAAATGCGGTCTGCTTCATCACCGCGTCTTCCACCGGCACCTTGCCTTCCTCAAGAAAGATCTGCGCGAAGCCGATCGCCTCGCCCATCTCGGGCAGCTTGTCCCGCGTCAGCGCATGCTGGCTGCGGCTGACCACATAGCCGTCGCGGGCCTGCCTGATTGCGGATTCGAGCAGGATACGCAGCGGAATTTTTCCGCCGAGCGATTTCGCCACGTCCAGCGCGGCGGCCCAGCCGCCGACCGCCCCGGGGACGGTCAGCGCGGCCAGCGGGCCGCGCGCGGGAATCGCGTCATACCCACGCTCGCGATAGAGCGCAATATTGGCCTTCGCGCCGGCCGGCCCGGGCGCCATGATCGCGCGTACCCGCCCGGTCGGCTCGCGCACCAGCCAGAAGCCGTCGCCGCCGATATGGGTCATGTGCGGATAGACCGCCGCGATCGACGCGCCCATGGCCACCATCGCTTCCAGCGCATTGCCGCCGTCGGCCAGGATCAGCCGGCCGGTCTCGGCCGCGGCGAAATGCGGCGCGGCGGCGACGCCGCGGCGATGCCCGGAGGTGTGCGAGGTCATTCGTCCGCCTTCCGCGGTAAGGGACTAAGGCGCGTCAATCTCACGCTCAATGACGGCCCGCAAGGGTGGCAGGTCCCGCTGGACCGTATCCCACACGTAACGCGCGGCGACAGCCTCATAGTCGCGCCGATAAACATTGCCTGCCCCGGCCATCTGCTTCCATGGGACCGCTGCATGCCTCGCCTTAAGATCATCAGGCAAACGCCGCGAGGCTTCGGAAATGATTTCCGGGCATCGGGTCACCGCATAGACGGTGCGAATATCGGCGAGGAAATCCGCACGCTGCAGCCCAACCGCAAAGCGCTGAGCCAATTCGATCTGGTGCAAAATATAGGGGAGAGCCGTGTCTGCGGCTTTAGAACGCATAGATCGCGTCGGCGACAGCGGGCCGGACACGCGGCTTGAGCGAGTCCCGGCTCACGACATCCACGCCCCCCTCAAACAGACCGGCAATACGGTCCTTCAGGTCGACATACTGATACACGCCGATCGCGGCCGCCGGATCGACCTCGATCATCACGTCGAGGTCGCTGTCGGGCCGCGCATCACCCCGCGCGACCGACCCGAATAACGCGGCATGGAGTACGCCCCGTGCCCGCAAATCTGGCTCCGCGCGTCGCAAAATCTCAAGGGCCTGCTGCCTGTTCATTTGGGCAATATAGCAGGCTCTTGAATCAGGGCCTACGCCTCTCCTGCCGGCACCGCGTCCACCAGGCCGCGCCTGGCCAAGAGCGCGTCCACGCTCGGCAGCTTGCCACGGAAAGCGATATAGGCATCGTCCGAGCGGCGGCGGCCGCCTGCGGAATAGATGTTGTCGCGCAGCTTTCCCGCGGTCGCCCCGTCAAAAATGTCGCCTGCCTCCTCGAAGGCGCGAAACGCATCGGCATCCAGCACCTCCGACCACATGTAGCTGTAATAGGCCGCCGAATAACTCGATCCAGAAAACACATGCTGGAAATGCGGCGAGCGATGCCGCATCACGATTTCTTCCGGCATCCCGAGCCTGTCGAGCGTTTCGCGCTCGAATTTCGGCACATCCAGCGCGTCAGCCGATTCCAGCGAATGGAATTCCAGGTCGACCAGCGCCGACGACACGTATTCCACGGTGGCGCAGGCCTGGTTGAAGGTGCGCGCCTCAAGCACCTTCTTGAGCAGGTCCTCCGGGATCGGCTCGCCGGTGCGGTAATGCACGGCGAATTTCCGCAGCACTTCCGGCCGCTCGAACCAGTGCTCATAGAGCTGCGAGGGCAACTCGACGAAATCGGTATCGACATTGGTCCCGGAAATCATCGGATAGGTCACATCCGACAGAATGCCATGCAGCGCGTGGCCGAATTCATGGAACAGCGTGCGGGCATCGTCATAGCTCAGCAGGGCCGGATTGCCGTCGGCGCCCTTGTTGAAATTCATGACATTGACGATCAGCGGGCGGACATCGCCGCTGAACTTCTCCTGATCGCGGAGCGAGGTCATCCACGCGCCGCTGTGCTTCGACGGCCGCGCGAAATAGTCGCCGAAGAACAGGGCGACATGTTTGCCTGCGGGATCCGTGACATCCCAGACGCGGACGTCGGGGTGCCAGGTCGGCACGCCTTTCAATTCCCTGAAGCGCAGCCCGAACAGGCGGGTCGCTGTGTCGAAGGACGCGGCGATGATGTTGTCGAGCTGCAGATATTGCTTGATCGAGGCCTCATCGACGTCGTGCAGCTTCTTGCGCAGCTTCTCGGCGTAATAGCGCCAGTCCCAGGGCGCGATCCTGAAATTGCCGCCCTCGGACTGCGCCAGCGCCTGCAAGGCATCGCGGTCGGCCAGCGCGCGCTTGAGCGCCCGCGGCCAGACCTCTCCCAGCAGATTGCGCACGGCATGCGGGGTTTTCGCCATCGCATCGTCGAGGCGATAGTCGGCGTAGGTCTGGTATCCGAGCAGCCTGGCGCGCTCGGCGCGCAGCGCCACCATCTCGGCGATGATCGCGTTGTTGTCCGTTGGCCCGCCAGTGTCGCCGCGCGCCATCCAGGCGCGGAACGCCTTCTCGCGCAGATCGCGACGTGAGGAATATTGCAGGAATGGTTCAACGCTCGATCGCGACAGCGTGATGACGTGGCGGCCCGTGAGCCCCCGTGTCTCGGCGGCCTCGCGTGCGGCGGCGCGCACGTAATCGGGCAGGCCCGCAAGATCGGGCTCGCCGGCCAATTCGATATAGGTGTCGCGTTCGTCGGCCAGCACATGCTGGCTGAAATCCGTACCGAGCGAGGCGAGCCGCTGGCCGATCGCGGCCAGGCGCTCTTTCGCCGCGCGGTCAAGATGCGCGCCGGCGCGGCGAAAATCGGTGTGGTAGCGCTCCAGCACCCGCGCCTGCTCGTCGGTGAGGTCATCCGCGGCTTTGTGCATGACCTGATCGACGCGGTGGAACAGATCCTGGTTCAGGCGGATTGCGTTGTGATGGGCGGAGAGTCGGGGCGACATCTCGCGCTCGACAGCCTGGATGGCATCGTCGGTGTGAGCGCCGGCCAGCACATAGAACACATCGGAGACACGCGAGAGCGCGCGGCCGGCATCTTCCAGCGCTGTGATGGTGTTCTCGAAGGTCGGCGGCGAGGGATTCCCGGCGATCGCGGCGATTTCAGCGTTATGCTGCGCCATGGCCTCCTCGAAGGCCGGAACGAAATGCGAAGCCTCGATCTCGCCGAATCTTGGAACCTCGAATTCGCCGATCCAGGGAGCAAGCAGCGGATTTTCGATGGCAACGGCGGGGCGGGCGGGCGAGTTTGAAGCAGTCATGCTCTGAAATATCTCGGCTTCTTGGGGAATCCGGCGGAAATCCAGCCTTCCAGATGGGGGCTTGGCGCCCCCAATTCCAGCCTTGATCGGCCGCCCGGTTTCGACGACATTGCGCCGCCATTCGAACCGGACCGAAGCATGAACGCCGAACCGACAGCAACCAAGCCCCGTGGCGGAAGCCGCGTCGTGTGGGTGAACGTAATGACCGTCATGAGCGCGGCGATCCTGATCGGCGCCGAGGTATTCGGCGCGGCTTTTGCCGGGAGCTGGGCCATCGTCAACCTGTTCGGTTTCGACGAGACGGTCAGACGCATCCTTGACGTCGCCTTCCTCGCGCTGGGCGCCTACATCATGTTCAAGTTCGTGCGTTTCGCCCAGAAGGTCGAGCCTTTCAGCCGCTGACCGGCTGAACGGTTCACGATTTTCAACGCGACATCAGCCTGAGCCAGGGCCCCGCGTGAAAGGCGCCCATCAACGCGTACATCGTAACCATCCCGGTCAGTGGCGATGCGTCACGCGCCGCGGAATAGAGTATATCCGCAGGCCCTCCGGACACCGCCGTCAACAGCGCCATGATCGCGAAAGTCGGTGCCGCTGCGAGGTGCAGCCAGCCGGCTGCATCCCGTGCGGCACGCGCGCCATTGCCGCTGCTGCCGCCGATCGCGTTCACCGCAGAGGCGTCGGTCATGGCTCTTGATCCGCCGCGGCATGTTTTCGAAAAGCAGCCTCCCCTGCGTCAGACACCTCGATCCATTTCGGATCCGGCGACGCGCCGGGGACGTAAGCGTCGTGCCAATTCCACCACTTGTAAGGCCGGGTCTGCGGATAGCCTTCCGGCGAATCCTCCCACGCTTCCTGACGCCCGAGCGCCGTCATGTCGAGAAAGCTCCAGACCGTTCCCAGCGCCTCGTCGCCACGGCTGTTGATAAAATAGGTGCGGAACACGCGATCGCCGTCGCGGATGAAGGCGTTGTGGCCGTGCCATTGATCCACCCCGAAGTCGGCGTCGAACGAGTCCGTGATGGTGTACCAGGGGATCATCCATCCCATCCGCGCCTTCAGACGCGCGATGTCGGGCTGCGGCGCACGCGAGACATAGGCGAGCGTCGTATCGCGCGCATTCAGATGGGAGAGATGGCCGACCTGATCGGCGACCAGAGAACAGCCGATGCAGCCATGGTCCGGCCAGCCATGCACGCCCGGCTCGAAGAAGGCGCGATAGACGATCAGTTGACGGCGCCCTTCGAACAGTTCGAGCAGGCTCACCTTGCCAGCCGGTCCGTCGAACCCGTAGCCTTTTTCCACGGCCGTCCACGGCATCCGTCGCCGTTCCGCGGCCAGCGCATCACGCGCACGGGTGGCGGCCTTCTCCTTGACCAACATTTGGGTGTGCGCGGCATCCCAGTCCTGCCGCGATACAATGGGGGGCGTCTTCATTTGATACGTTCCTTTCCGGTTCCCGGCTGACCTGCCAGCCGGATTGCAGCGCGTGCGACAGACTTAGGGTCCGCCAACGGACGGAGAGAGTGACAAGTGTGACGGGATTTCGAACGGTCGGAACCGGATGGACTCACTGATTACAGCCGCCGGACGCGCATTGGCAGCCGGCGATCCGCTCGGTGCCTTGCAGCGCGTGGCCCTCCGCGACGATGCGCCGGCGCTCGCACTGCGGGGCATCGCGATGGCGCAACTCGGCGAGTTCGTCAAAGCCAAGACATTACTGCGGCGGGCGGGGCGCGCGTTCAGTCCCCGGGAGGCCGTTGCGCGGGCGAGATGCGTCGTTGCGGAGGCCGAAGTGGCGCTGGCGTCGCGCGACCTCGGCTGGCCCGCGCACGCGCTCGATGCGGCGCGGGCGACTCTTGAGGCCCACGGCGACCGAACCAATGCTGCACTGGCGCAGCATCTCGCCATCCGCCGCATGCTGCTCGTGGGCAGCCTCGGGGAGGCCGAGCGGGCGCTCGACAACATCGATCCCGCCTCGTTGCCGCCGGCTTTGCAAACGGTCAACCAACTGGCCATTGCGGACGTTGCGATGCGCCGGATCCGAACGAAGCCGGCGCGTGCTGCGCTCGCCGCCGCAGCTCAGGCCGCGCGGGCCGCGGCCATCCCTGCGCTGACCGCCGAGGTAGCGAGTGCAACGCGCATGCTCGACACACCCGCAGCGCGGCTTGTCGAGGGCGGACGCGAGCGGCCTCTGCTGCTTGCGGAGGTCGAGGACCTGCTGGCGTCGAAAGCGCTGGTGGTCGATGCCTGCCGTTACGTCGTCCGTGACAAGAGCACGACGATCCCGCTGGCCCGACGTCCGGTCCTTTTCGCTTTGGCCCGCGCGCTTGGCGAAGCCTGGCCCGGCGATATGTCGCGCGACGCACTTGTGGCCCGGGCGTTCCGGGCAAGGCGAGCCGACGAATCGCACCGTGCACGCCTGCGGGTCGAGATCGGGCGGCTGCGCCGCGCGTTGCGGAGCGTAGCGGATGTGAGGGCGACGCCGCGCGGCTTCACCCTGATCCCGCATGGCGCCGCCTCGGTGGCCGTGCTGGCGCGTCCGATCGAGGAGCCGCATGCCGCCGTCCTCGCCTGCCTCGCCGACGGCGAAGCCTGGTCCAGCTCGGCGCTCGCGCTGGCGCTCGGCTCGAGCCAGCGCACCGTGCAGCGCGCGCTCGATGAACTGGCGGCGTCAGACAAGGTGCAATGGATCGGACGCGCGCGCGCGCGGCGCTGGATGACGCCGCCTCTGCCCGGTTTCCCGACAATCTTGTTACTCACCGGCACGCTGCCGAGCGATTAGGTTCCGGTCATGCGAACACGGACCACGCTATTGGAGCATTGAAATGAAAATCATCGAGCGGCCGGCGGAAATTCTCCGGGAATACGGGCCTTTTCCGGACGTGCAGCAGGTCGCCGGTGTGAGTTTTGACGGCCAGCATGTCTGGTTCGCTGCCGGCGACCGCATTTGCGCACTCGATCCGGACAGCGGCAGCATCGTGCGCTCGCTCGACGTGCCGGGACATGCCGGCACGGCGTTCGACGGCCGGCATCTGTTCCAGATTGCCGAGAACCTCATCCAGAGGATCGACCCTCAGACCGGCGACGTGCTCGCGACCATTCCAGCGCCGGGCAACGGTGCCGATTCCGGGCTCGCCTGGGCGGAGGGCACGCTGTGGGTCGGTCAATATCGCGAACGCAAGATCCACCAGATCGATCCCGAGACCGGAGCGATCCTCCGCACCATCGAGTCGAATCGTTTCGTCACCGGCGTCACCTGGACTGACGGGGAATTGTGGCATGGCACATGGGAGGGCGATCAGTGTGATTTGCGTCGGGTCGATCCGGCGAGCGGCGCCGTGCAGGAGCGGCTCGAAATGCCGGCTGGTGTTGCGGTTTCGGGGCTCGAGGCGGACGGTAGCGGTCGGTTCTTCTGCGGCGGCGGCAACACCGGCAAGGTGCGAGCGGTCCGCCGGCCGAGGTGAGCGAACCCTCACAGCATCGCAAGACGATCGGCTCGCGTGCACGTCACGCTGCAAATGCGGCGCGTGGCGTCGTCGTCTGCCGCATCGACGCCGCGTTTGCGACACACGCGACGCACGCGCTCCGCTTCGCCGCGGCCTCGCGCGCGCTCTGACGTTAACGTCTCCGTAATCTCTGAAGTTTTTTGGGTCACAGCCGCACGTAATGCTTGACATGCAGCGTGAATGGATTATTTCCGCCTTTGCCCAATTTCGCACGTGCCTGTGGTCGCGTGTCGGTCGGTAGGTAGCGGGACAAGAGGCCCGCCAGCCGCCTGGGGAGACCAAGCTCTCTGCGGAGAGTCTCTCCAAGAACTCTGACCGGCAGCCGGAGGCGAAACCGGCGAACTCAGTTCTCCGCTGAGGACGCGACTTAAAGCAACGACGGAGCGGGCTTTTTTGGCTATCGCCGGCTGTCCATAAGCCGGTCAGGTTACCGAGAAGGCTTGTCCATCATTGCCAGGTGTGCGGCGGGGTCTCCCCACCAATCCACGGCAGCACTGTCCGGTGTCGAACACCGCTCGTCGTGACCTCCATCGCACGGCAGCGTGGGTTCGCCATCAGACGCATACAGAGGGTGCTTTGCCAGGGCCTCTGGCATCGCCCCGCAGCGCTGTTTGGGGAAGACCATGACCGACCGCATCCGCGAATTCCTGCGCAACCGCCGTGACGACGGACCCGTGCTGGTCGTCGATCTCGACGTCGTTCGCGAGAATTACAACAACTTTGCCAGGGCGCTGCCGGACAGCCGCGTGTTCTATGCCGTGAAGGCGAACCCGGCGCCGGAAGTGCTGTCGCTTCTGGCCTCGATGGGCTCCTGCTTCGACACCGCCTCGGTCGCCGAGATCGAAATGGCGCTCGCTGCCGGCGCAACGCCCGACCGCATCTCCTATGGCAACACCATCAAGAAGGAGCGTGATATTGCGCGCGCCTTCGCGCTAGGCATTCGCCTGTTCGCGGTCGACTGCAAGGCCGAGGTCGAGAAGGTCGCGCGCGTGGCGCCGGAGTCGAAGGTGTTCTGCCGCATCCTGTGCGACGGCGCGGGCGCCGAATGGCCGCTTTCGCGCAAGTTCGGCTGCGAGCCCTCGATGGCCGCGGACGTGCTCGAGCACGCGCACCGGCAGGGCCTGAACGCCTACGGCATCTCCTTCCATGTCGGTTCGCAGCAGCGCAACCAGCATGCCTGGGACCGTGCCCTGGCGCAGGCGGCGGCGGTGTTCCGCGAGTGCGGCGAGCGCGGGATCAACCTGTCGATGGTCAATCTCGGCGGCGGCTTCCCGACCAAGTACCTGAAGAACGTGCCGACGGTTCGCACCTACGGCTCAGCGATCTTCCGTGCGCTGCGCAAGCATTTCGGCAACCGCATCCCGGAAACCATCATCGAGCCGGGCCGCGGCATGGTCGGCAATGCCGGTGTGATCGAGACCGAAGTCGTTCTCGTCTCGAAGAAGAGCGAGGAGGACGAGGTGCGCTGGGTCTATCTCGACATCGGCAAATTCGGCGGTCTCGCCGAGACGATGGACGAGGCGATTCGCTACCCGATCCGCACCCCGCGCGACGGTAGCGACCTGTCCCCGTGCATCCTCGCGGGCCCGACCTGCGATTCGGCGGACGTGCTGTACGAGAAGCAGCCCTACCCACTGCCGGTCTCGCTGGAGATCGGCGATAAGCTGCTGATCGAGGGCACCGGCGCCTACACGTCGACCTACTCGTCGGTGGCCTTCAACGGCTTCCCGCCGCTGAAGACGATCCACATCTGATCGCTCCGCGATCGGGCCACATCCGACCACGACGCTGGAAGCCGGCGATAAACCGGCTTCCTTTCCTCTCAACAATCAGGACTGAAGCGGTTCCGCGGCGCGCGGGGCCTTGGAAGGAGTTTGGCCATGATCGCCATTCGCCAGGAGCGGAAAACCGATGCGGCGGCGCGCGAGCTTTTGCTCGACCGCGCCTACGGCCCGGCCCGTTTCACCAAGTGCTCCGCGCGCCTGCGGGAGGACCGCCTGCCGGCCCATGGCCTGTCCTTTGTCGCGACCGAAGGCCGCGCCGTTGTCGGCACCGTGCGCCTGTGGGACGTGTCCGCCGGCCTTGGCCGCTCGGCGCTGCTCCTCGGCCCGCTCGCGGTTTCCCCCGAACACCGGAGCAAGGGCGTTGGCGGCAAGCTGATGAAGCAGGCGATCGCCACAGCGCGCATGCGCGGGCACGGCGCGATTCTGCTGGTGGGTGATGCACCCTATTACAGCCGGTTCGGCTTCTCCGCGGAGAAGACCGGCCTGCTGTCGATGCCCGGTCCCTTTCAGAAGGACCGGTTGCTTGCGCTCGAACTCCATGCCGGCGCGCTCGATGGGGCCCGCGGCATGATCGGCGCCACCGGCCGCCTCGCACCGAAGTCCGATCTCGGCGCTCTGGTCGCGGCGGCGTCCAACGGGGCTGTCAAAAGCCCGACACCGCGCGCAGCTTAGGTTTGCGCGCAGCCTCCTGGGCGGGTATCGCAGAGGCCGCGATACCCGCCCATTTCATTTTTCCCGACTGAAGACTGGAGTGACGCGAAATGACCGACTGGCCCGTATACGGCAAGATCGACGGCCCCACTGTGATCATCGGCTTCGGCTCGATCGGGCGCGGGACGCTGCCGCTGATCGAACGGCATTTCGAGTATGACAAGTCTCGCATGGTGATCATCGATCCCGATCCGCTCAACAAGTGGATCGCGGACGAGCGCGGCATCCCGTTCATCCAGAAGCACGTGACGCGTGAGAATTACAAGGAATTGCTGACGCCGCTGCTGACCAAAGGCGGCGGCCAGGGCTTCTGCGTCAATCTTTCGGTCGATACCTCTTCGGTCGACATCATGGAGCTGTGCCGGTCGCTCGGCACGCTCTATATCGACACCGTCAACGAGCCGTGGCTCGGCTTCTATTTCGACAAGACGAAAGGCCCGGCCGAGCGCTCGAACTATGCGCTGCGCGAGCTGACGCTCGCCGCGAAGCGGAAGAATCCGGGCGGCCCGACGGCGGTGTCCACCTGCGGCGCCAATCCCGGCATGGTGTCGTTCTTCGTCAAGCAGGCGGCGCTCAATCTCGCGCGCGACCTCAATCTCAACGTACCCGATCCGACGACGCGCGAGGAATGGGCGAACCTGCTGCGCCAGACCGGGGTCAAGGGCATCCACATCGCCGAACGCGACACCCAGCGCACCAAGTCGCCGAAACCGCGCGATGTGTTCCTCAACACCTGGTCGGTGGAGGGGTTCGTGTCCGAGGGCCTGCAGCCGGCCGAACTCGGCTGGGGCACGCACGAGAAGTGGATGCCCGATTTCGCGCGGCGCTATGCCGACCCGAATGCGCCGGCCATCTATCTGATGCGGCCGGGCGCCGATACGCGCGTGCGCACCTGGTGCCCGACGCCCGGGCCGCAATACGGCTTCCTCGTCACCCACAACGAGTCGATCTCGATCGCCGACTATTTCACCGTGATGGAAGACGGCAAGGCCGTGTACCGCCCGACCTGCCACTACGCCTATCATCCCGCCGACGCCGCGGTGCTGTCGTGGCACGAGCTGTTCGGCCGCGGCGGCACGCTGCAGGACGAGTGGCACGTGCTCGACGAAGACGAACTGACCGACGGCATCGACGAACTCGGCGTGCTGCTCTACGGCCACGCCAAGAACGCGTACTGGTACGGTTCGCAACTCTCTCTCGAGGAGACCCGCGAACTTGCGCCCTATCAGAACGCGACCGGCCTGCAGGTGACGTCGGCGATCCTCGCCGGCATGGTCTGGGCGCTCGAAAATCCGAATGAAGGCATCGTCGAGGCCGACGAGATGGACTACAAGCGCTGCCTCGAAATCCAGTTGCCGTATCTCGGCCCGGTGAAAGGCTATTACACCGACTGGACACCGCTCGAAGGCCGCCCTGGGCTCTTCCCGGAGGACATCGACGAGAGCGATCCCTGGCAGTTCAGGAATGTGCTGGTGCGGTGATCTTTGCTCACCGGTTTACGGTGCACTTGATTGTTGTCGTCCCCGCGAAAGCGAGGACCCATAACCACCACTCTGGAATATGGGTACCCGCTTTCGCGGGGACGACTTTCCTTACGGCAAGCACTTGTTCCCGAGCGGCAGCTTGGCGCGCTTGCCCCAGTCGTTCGACGGCACCTTGTCGAACGGCGCCGCGAAATCTTGCCTGACCATGCGGAAACTCACGGGTACCCGCGACCCAGTCGTCCCGTACTCCACGACCCAGAAATAGTCGTAAGTCCGGCCGGGCCAGGTTTCGGGCACGTCGGCCAGCTTGTCGAGATTGAGAAGCTGGCGCAACGTCACCTTCTGGTCGGGAAACTTGCGCTCGAGCCTGCGGTCGGCGATGTGGTGATGCTCCCATACCATCACGACCGTCTTCCCATCATAGCGCGGATCGTCCATCAGCGCGCCGACCGCCTGCTGGGTCCGCAGGTTGAGCTGCGGGGTGAGGTCGATCCGCGGCAGCGGCACCGCGGAGAACGTCGTGACCGGCATTTCCCAGGTCGCGGCTGCGGGTGAGGCCAGTTCCAGCGTGTGCAGCGTGATGGCGAAGAAGGCGGCGGGCCGCTCCCCGGTCGCAAACAGCGACTGCTTCGCGCCCTGCCCGAGATATTGCGCGGCGAGCGCGAGGGAGCGGTCGATGCCGATCCTGCAAAGCGCGAAGTTATTCTCCTTCTCGCCATGGCGCAGGATGATCACCGTCTTCGGCAGGGCCAGTGCCGGCACGGCAAGGCCGCACAGGATTGCGAAGGCGAACAGAAAAGCCCGAACATTCCGGATCATCGCGTGCGCCTCCGACATTTGCATCGGGACAAGTCTAACGGGTCAGGACAAGTCTACCACACCCGCGACACGGTCCTCACAGGCAAACGCGAGTTGCCGGCCGTCGCCGCTCCAGGCCAGCGCGGTGACCGGGGTATCGAGATCGGACGCATGCGCCAGCACCTCGGCGCCGTCATCGAGGCGCACCAGCAGCAACAAACCGTCCTCGTAGCCGGCCGCCACGACCGGCTGTTTTGGATGGCAGGCAACCATCGCAAGCCGCCTGGCATGAGGCGCAAGCATCGTCGGCTGCTTGCCCATCGGCCCGTCCTTTCCGGAGAACGGCCACAGGATGAGCTGGTCGGACCCGCTGGTGGCGAGGAAGGCTCCATCTGCGGTCCAGTTCATCGAGCGCACGCGTGCCGCATAGCCCGACATCCGCATGTGCTTGCCGTCGACGAGCCGCCAGCCGTGCAGCATCGGCTCCTGCATGGTGGTGACGAGGAAGCGGCCATCCGGGCTAGCGGTAACACCCAGATGCGAACCCTTCCATTCGAGCACTTCGGGCTTGGCCTGCGCATTCGGAAACCAGAGCGAAGCGCCGTTGTAATGCGCGATGGCGAGGCGGAAGCCTTTTGGAAGGAATGCAAGGCCGCCGGCGGTCGAATTCAGCTCGAGCGACTTGATCTCGCCTTTGGCGCCCGAGACGCTGACAACCTTTCCGGCCGACCATGCGGTTGCACCGTCCGGTCCGAGCGCAACGTGATCGATCCACTTCCGCTTCGGATCGGCGAACAAAATGCGCGTTGCGCCTGTGCCGTCGATCTCCGTCACCTTGCCTTCGTCGTCGCCGGTGACAAGGCGCATGCCATCGCTGGCGGAAGCAAGAATGCCACCATCGGACAGCGCGATACGGTCGGTCTTGCCGTCACGGCCGGCAATCAGCGCAGCCTCTTCCGCCAGTACGAAGGCAGCCCTGTCGCCAAGGAAATGTACGGCGATGACAGCACCGCCGATGGCAACCGGCTGGGTGCGGTCTGCGACGGAGGGTGTGTTGGTGGGGGAGCGGGTGTCGGTCATTCATAAGTCCCGGTCGTCCCGGAAGCCTGAGCGGAGCGAAGGCTGTCCGGGACCCATAGCCACCAAAGCTTCAATCAGGAAAGTCCGGATCAAACAACCCGCATCAGAGTTATGGATCCCGGCTCTCGTATACGCTCGGTCGGGACGACAGCGTGGGGACTAAGCCACGCAATCCGCAAAGCCCTTGCGGATCTTTTCCTCCGGCAGATGCCGGCCGATAAAGACCAGCCGGCTCTCGCGCTTCTCGTCGTCCTTCCACGGCCGCTGATGATCGCCGTCGAGGATCATGTGTACGCCCTGGAACACGAAGCGGTCGGGATCGTCCTTGAATGCGAGAATGCCCTTGGAGCGCAGGATCGCCGGGCCATCCTCCGCGACCAGCTTCTGGATCCACGGAAAGAACTTGTCCGGATTGAGCGGCTTTTCGGTCGCAAGCGAAATCGATTGCATCTCCTCGTCATGATAATGCTTCACGCCGCGGTGGTGGTGATGGTCGTGAGCATGGTCGTGATGATGGTCATGATCATGGTGATGATGATCGTGCCCATGGTCGTGGTCATGACCGTGATCATGCGCATGAGCGTCGCCATGCAGGAATTCCGGCTCGATATCGAGGATACGATCGAGGTCGAAGGCCTTGCGGTCGAGCACTTCGTCGAGCGCGATCTGCGACCGCGTGGTGCGGTGCAGCTTCGCATACGGGTTGATGCCGCGGATGCGGGCCTCGACCTCCTGCAAATCGGCCTCCTCCACGAGGTCGGTCTTGTTGAGGAGGATCACATCGGCGAAGGCAATCTGGTTCTTGGCTTCGGGCGCATCCTTGAGGCGATCCTTCAGCCACATGGCGTCGGCGACCGTCACCACCGCGTCGAGGCGCGCCTTCTTGCCGACCTCCTCGTCGACGAAAAACGTCTGCGCCACCGGCGCCGGATCGGCGAGCCCCGTGGTTTCCACGATGATAGCGTCGAACTTGCCCTTCCGACGCATCAGGCCCTCGATGATGCGGATCAGGTCGCCGCGCACGGTGCAGCAGATGCAGCCGTTGTTCATCTCGAACACTTCCTCGTCGGCATTGACGATCAGGTCGTTGTCGATCCCGATCTCGCCGAACTCGTTGACGATCACGGCGTATTTCTTGCCGTGCGGCTCCGAGAGGATGCGGTTGAGCAACGTGGTCTTGCCGGCGCCGAGATAGCCAGTCAGCACCGTGACGGGGGTCTTGTCGGACATGAACTCGCTCGGTCTGCTCCCCTCCCCCTTGTGGGGAGGGGTCGGGGGTGGGGGTCTTAGCGGGCGCGTGCTTGTCACGCCACCCCCACCCCGGCTGCTTCGCAGCCGACCCACCCCACAAGGGGGAGGGTAAGGGTCGGTGAAGCTGTCAGCGCTGCAGCGCCGCGCAGAGCGTCCCTAAATTGGGCCGGAGGTGGTCGATGGAAGTGGGGGGCGGCCCATTTTCGGCGGTCAGGGCATCCGAATAGAGCGTTCCGCCCACCCTGGCGCCGGTCTCGCTGGCGATCCGCGTCAGCAGCCGCGCATCGCTGATATTCTCCATGAACACGGCCGGAATTTTCTGCTTTCTGACCTGCGTGATGATGCGTGCCACATCGCGGGCCGAGGCTTCCGAATCGGTCGACACCCCCTGCGGGGCAATGAAATCGACCCCATAGGCGTCCTTGAAATATCCGAAGGCGTCATGGGTGGTGATGATCTTTCTGCGCTCCGGCGGGATATTGGAAACGGCTTGCTTGACCTCGCTCTCCAGTGCGTCGAGCTTGGCGAGATAGGCGGCGGCATTGGCCTCATAGGCCGCCTTGCCTGCCGGGTCCGCCTTGATCAGCCCATCGCGGATGTTGGCAACATAGATTTTGACGTTGGCCACCGACTGCCAGGCATGCGGGTCGCCGTCGGCATGGCCATGCGCGTGACCGTGCGAATGCTTGCCGGCGAGCTTGCGGGGCTTGACGCCCTTGGCCGCGACGATATTTGGCGCCTTGGTGTTGGACGACTTGATCAGCCGCGCAAGCCAGCCCTCGAAGCCGAGACCGTTGGTGACGATGACTTTCGCGTCGGCGAGGGTCTTCGCATCCGCAGGAGACGGCGAATAGACATGCGCATCGCCGTTCGGCCCGACCAGACTTTTCACCGCCACGCGGTCGCCGCCGACATTGCCGACGATGTCGCCTAGGATCGAGAAAGTCGCGACAACGGGCAGTGTGGCTTGCTGCTCTTGCGCCTGCACAAGCGGTATCGGCGCGGTCGGGAACATGACTGCAGCAGCCGCAGCAATCAGAAAGCGTCTCGTCAGCATGATGGACCTCCGGAAATGTCAGGCTTCGAGGTGCCGCCCGGGAAACAGCTGGCGGACCAGCCCGCCAACGCTGCCGAACAGAAGCGAGATGGCGTACAGGATGCCGGCGACCAGAATCACCGCCGGACCCGCGGGCGCCGCGGTATGGAACGACAACAGGAGGCCGGCATAGCCGGACAACATCCCCGCCAGCACCGCGATCACGATCATCGCGGTAATATCGCGCGCCCAGAATCGTCCGATCGCGGCGGGCACCATCATGATGCCGACCGCCAGCAGCGTGCCGAGTGCATGAAAGCCGGACACGAGGTTGATCACCAGCAGCGCGAGGAAGATCAGATGTGCCGGACCGCCGGCCTTGCTCACCGAGCGCAGGTAAAGCGGATCGACGCATTCCAGCACCAGCGGCCGGTAGATGATCGCAAGCCCAAGCAGCGTCACCGTGGCATTGATGGCGATCAGGATCAGCGTCGGATCGTCAAGCGCCAGCACCGAGCCGAACAGGAAATGCAGGAGATCGATATTGGTGCCGCGCACCGAAATGATGGTGACGCCGACCGCAAGCGAAATCAGGAAGAACACCGCAAGCGAAGCGTCCTCCTTCAATTCGGTCGAGCGCGCCACCAAACCTGCAAGAAGTGCGACGGTAAAACCCGCGATCAACCCGCCTGCGGTCATCGCAAAGATGTTGAGACCGGAAATCAGGAACCCGATCGCCGCGCCCGGCAGCACCGCATGCGCCATAGCATCGCCGACGAGCGACATCCGGCGCAGCATCAGGAACACCCCGATCGGACCGGCACCGAGCGCCAGCGCCATCACGCCCACCAGCGCGCGCTGCATGAAATCGAACTCGGCAAACGGGGCGATGAGGGTGGCGTAGAGCATCAGGAATCTAGTCCGCTCGTCCCCGCGAAGAGGGAGACCTATAACCGCCACTCTGAAATATGGGCCCCCGCCTGCGCGGGGGCGACCGGTACTTGCAGACTTTCACGGGGACGACAGAAGATTGATTCACGCCGCGCATGCTGCAGCCTCCTCGTCGAACGCCTCGCACATATGCCGTGCCTTCTGCATGTTGTCGGCCGTCAGCACGGACGCGGTATCACCCCACGCCACGGTCTCGCGCGCGAGCAGCAGTGTCTGCGGAAAGGTGGTGCGCACGAGTTCGAGATCATGCAAGGCAGCGAGGATGGTGCGGCCTTCGCCGTGCCAGCGCTGCACCAGCGCCACCAGATCGGCGGAGGTCTTCGCATCGATAGCGTTGAACGGCTCGTCGAGAACCACGAGTTTGGCATTCTGCAGGAGCAGCCGGGCGAACAGCATGCGCTGCATCTGGCCTCCAGAAAGCGTGCCGATGGCGCGCCGCTCAAATCCGGTCAGGCCGACGGCGGCGATGGCGTCATGAATCTTCGCACGGTCCGCCTTCGAAAAGCCGCCCCAGATGCCGGTCGTGCGCCACAGGCCCATCGCGACCAGGTCGTAGACGCGGATCGGAAACGTCCGGTCAATTTCGGCCGCCTGCGGCAGATAGGCAACGTCCTGCGCCGACAGGCCGTTCAGATCGACCCGACCGGCCAGCGGCTTCAGCGCACCGACGATTCCCTTGAACAGCGTCGACTTTCCGGCGCCGTTCGGACCGACTACCGCGAGCAGCGCTCCGGACGGAACCTCGCCGCTGAGGTGATGCACCGCCGGGTGCCGGTCATAGCCCAGCGTCAGGTCGCGGAACCGCAATTGCGGCGTCGGGACATGGACGGTCATCAGCGCATCGCCCAGATCACCGCAGCCCAGACCATTGCGGTCAGAACGGCGGCGAAGACCAGTCGCTCGACCACCGACAGCCGCAGGATCGACGGCCCGATCGGGGCGGGCGGATGCGCATGGCCATGCGGGTGATGGTGATGATGGTGCTCGGTCATCTGTTATCAGAGTCCAGCAGTTGTTATAGTATAACATTTCGAGATGCCAAGGGGCCAGACCACCGCCCGCGCGGTTTCACCGGCGCAGTCTCTCCGTCGGTCTGATTGCAAGGCATGGCGGGCCGGTTCATGGTGCCCCGGCACCCAACGCGACCAAGAGGCCCCATGAACGATCAGACCAAGCGCATTGTCTCGATCGGCGAAGTCATGATCGAGATGGCGCGCGGGCCGGACGGGCGGTTCAGCCAGGCCTGCGGCGGCGACACCTTCAACACGGCGGTCTATCTGGCGCGCCGTGGCCTGCCGGTCGCCTATGCCAGCGCACTCGGCGACGATATCTATTCGGACCGCATCGTGGCGCTTGCCGCCGCCGAAGGCATTGCCACCGACCTTATTCTGCGGGTGCCGGGCCGGCTTCCCGGCCTCTACCTGATCGAGACCGACAACAAGGGCGAGCGGACCTTCCATTACTGGCGCGAAACCGCCCCGGCGCGCGAATTGTTCGAATTGCCGAACTGGGCCGTGATAGCCGAGAGCATTGTCGGCGCGCGGGTCGTGTATTTTTCCGGCATTACGCTGTCGATCTATTCCAACCAGGGGCTCGGCCGCTTCCTCGCGCTGCTTGAACTGGCGCGCAAGGCCGGCGCCAAGGTGGTGTTCGACGGCAATTACCGCCCGCGCGCCTGGAAGGGCGACGTGCAGCGCACCCGCACGGTGTTCATGGAGGCGCTCAAGCGGGTCGACATCGCGCTGCCGACCTACGACGACGAGGCGCTGCTCTGGGGCGATCCCTCGCCCGATGCGACCATCGAGCGGCTGCAGGCCTTCGGCATCGCCGAAATCGCGATCAAGAACGGGCCGAATTCCGCGCTGGTCGCCGCCGGCGGACACAAGGAATTCGTGCCGGTGCCGGACGTGGTGGTCCCGGTCGACACCACCGCGGCAGGCGACAGCTTCAACGCGGGTTACATGGCGGCGCGGCTCGCCGACGAGAATCCGGGCGATGCCGCGATCGCGGGCCACAGGCTGGCATCCGAGGTGATCCGCCATCGCGGCGCGATCATGCCGCGTACCGCCAGCGCGGTGCATTGATCGACGATGATTTTCAAGGCCTCCCGATCAGCATCGCCAGCCACGCCGCAATGAATGGAAGCGGCAGGCTCGCGACCACCCGCAGCCATACGATGCGCGACGGCATGATCGGCAATTCATAGCTGAGGAGGCGCGGAAAGGCGTACAGCGCCCAGGCGGTGGAATAGGCGATCACCTGCGGCGCGCCCGCCCCGCCTTTCAGCGCGGCCGCGGCAACCGCGAAGCCGACCACCGGACCGCCGGGCGTCATGGCCCCTGCAATCGTGGCGATGGCGATACCAAGCAAGCCGGAAGACGAACCAAGCCAGTAAACCACGCTCTCCTGCGGAAGCGCCGCGGCGATGAAGCCGGAGCCGAGGACGCCGATCGCCATTCGCGGCACCAGCCGCAGGAATTCGCCGCCGCCGCTGCGCAGACTCTCGCGCAGTAATGCCTTGCTGCGCCCCGCGACACCGAGCGCCAGCGCAGTCACGATGATCCAGAGCGCCGCGATGACGATCAGTTCGATCACGTCTTCGCCTTCGCGCGCCAATGCCGCTCGATCGCCCGCGCGATCAGACCGGCGAGAACCGCAAGCGGCAATGCCGCGAGCCATCGCCAGGCCACGAAATCAAATCCGAGAAACGGCAATTCCCAGACCAGAGAGCGGCTCAGCCCGATGGTGGTCCAGCTTGTGATCAGCGTCACAACGGCGGCGGCGTCCGCTCCCATGCCAATGAAGGCCGCAGCGATCGGATAGATGGTGAAAGGCCCGCCCGGCACGATGATGCCCGCGGCGGCCGAAATCAGGATTCCTCTGAACCCTGAGTCCTTGCCGACCCAGCGAACGATCGTATCGCGCGGAAGCAGGACTGTGATCAGTGCAGCAATCAGGCAGCCCGCCAGCACATTCGGCAGCATCCAGGCGAACAGATCGGCGTCGGACCAGACCACATCGAAAAACCGCGCCGACCCGTCACGCCAATAGACGAAACCCGCCGCGCTCACGACGATCGCGATCAGCAAGGCCGTCGGCCAGTCGAGGGCGCGGCGCTTGCGGCGCAGAGGTGGCGGCGGCGGCGAGGCCTGCATCAGCCGCGCAGACCCGACGCCTCGCGCGCGAGCGTCCTGATCCGCGCGAAATCGTTTGCGGCGAGCGCGTCTTTCGGCACCACCCAGGAGCCGCCGACCGCGATGACATTGGGCAGCGTGAGATAGTCGCGCGCATTGCGCATGTCGATGCCGCCGGTCGGACAGAACCGGATATGAGGCAGCGGTGCTGCGACCGCCTTCAGCCAGGCTGCGCCGCCCGAGGCTTCCGCCGGAAAGAACTTCAGGACTTCGAAGCCGAGATCGGACAGGACCATCGCCTCGCTCACGGTCGCGCAGCCGGGAAGCACCGGGATTTCGATCTCGGTGAAGGTCTCGGCGAGCACCGAATCGGTCCCGGGGCTCACCAGGAATTTCGCTCCGGCGTCGATTGCAAAGGCGGCATCGACATGCCGGACCACCGTGCCCGCGCCGACAATGCAATCCGGCACCTCGACGGCGATGGCGGCGATGGCAGCCAGCGCTGCTCTCGTCCGGAGCGTGACCTCGATCACGGGCAGCCCCCCGTCGCACAGGGCACGCGCCAGCGGCACGGCGATCTCGAAATCGTCGATGGTGAGCACCGGGATCACCGGTACCCGGCTGAGGAGGCTTAAGGACTCGGTCGCGTCGGGCATGGCGCCAGACATGCCCGCGAAGTGCGTCCGGTTCAAGTCATGACGCGAAAGCCGCGCCATGACATGGCGGCTTGCCCCCCGGCTTGACCCGCCAGGCCGGCTATTCGGCGGGCGCTGCCGCAGGCTTCGGCGCCGGAGCCGGCACCGTCATCCCGATGCTCTGGCGGCTCAGGCCGTACAGGAAGGCCGCCACCATCGCGTAGGCCAGGGCCACCGATGGCGTGACCGCAAAGCCGACAGCCTCCCCATGCATGAAGCCGAAGAAGGTGAGCACGGCGCCGGCGAGGGCGAAGGCGGACGCCTTGACGAATTCCCGGTCGACGATGAACACCCCGATCGCGCCAAGGATCAGACCGGACAGGATGGCGCCGCCGCCCATGACTTCGAGGCCGTGATAGATCACGCCCTGCATCGCCATCTTGTCGAAGCCAACCGCCGCGGCCGTGGTACCGGCGGCACCCAGCGCGCCATCGATCAGGGTCTTGGCCCAGGCGGCGAGATGCGGGGTGAGCGCCAGCGCGATCGCCGGCGCATGATGCGTCGGCGTGGTCTGGAACGCCTGCGCGCCGATCAGCATGCCGATGTAGAGCAGGATCGGCGAGATCGCGACCAGCGGGATCAGCGCCAGCATCAGTGCGACAATCCCGAACCAGGACAGGACGATCACCATCAGCCCGGTCGCGGCCGAATAGCCGATGCGTCCGCCCATCGCCTTCCAGCCCGGATGGCCGATATAGACCGCGTTGATGAACGGGTTCCCCATCAGGCACCCGATCAGGCTGACCACACCGTCGGCGGTCAGCACCTGCGTGGTCGGGAAGTGATCGCCGGCGGCTTCCGCGCTCTCCACGTTGTCCATGGCCTCGACCAGATCGTAGATGCCGAACGGAATCGCGGTCACGAGGATGATGCCGAGGAACTCGAAGCCGGAGAACACATGGCCGAAGGCCGGGATCGGCACCGAGAAGCCGAAATGGGCGAAGGCGCCGGTCACTTTTTCCAGGCTCATGCCGCCGATGCTAAAGCCGAACAGCGTCGAACCCCAGGCGATCAGCATGCCGGCGGCAATCGCGATCAGGCCGGCCGGAATGCCTTTCGGATATTTCACGCCGCCGAACCAGCTCACCAGAATGATGGCGAAGCAGATCAGTCCGATCTGCGGGGTCAGGAACATTTCCAGCGCCGGCCGCATCGAGATGAAGGTGATCGATACACCCGCCAGCGTACCGAGCAGCGCGGCGCGCGGGGTGATCTTGCGGATATACGGCGCGATGAAGCCGCCAATCATCAGGATGAAGCTCTGGAAGAATACCCAGACGAGGCCCGCTTCCCAGCCCTTGATCGGATCGTTGGTCTTCAGCGAGATCGGCAGCATGATCACGAAGGTGACCACGAACATGTGCGGCACGCTGATGCCCGAGGGCAGCGCGCAGACATCGGAACGGCCGGTCTTGAGCGCCAGCTTGTAGGCGAGCCACGCGTAATACATCGTGGACAGGAACATCATCAGGCCCATCGCGGGCAGGATGCGCCCGAACACGATCGAGTCGGGCATCTTCAGCACGAACCGAAGCAACCCGGTCAGCACCAGCATGTTGACCAGAATGTTGGTGCCGAAGCCGAAGAATGCGTTCCAGTCGCCGGGCGTCCACAAGGCCGGACGGAATTTTTCAGCGCTGGTATCGGAAACACCGGTCATCGCACTCCCCCTTCGATGATGCCAAACGGCATTTTCGGTGCGCGCGCGGCATGCGCCGCGATCGCGGCAATGGCTTTCTGTGAATCCGAGACCCAGCCGAATATCCCGCCCTGCGCCTTGATCATGGCGAGACCGGCGGCGTGGAAGTCCGGGAAATAGGAGGCGCAGCCATCCGACAAAGCGATGCAGCGGAAGCCGCGGTCATTGGCTTCACGGATCGTGGTGTTGACGCAGACCTCGGTGGTGACGCCACACACCAGCAGCGTCTCGATGCCGCGGTTCTTCAGCATCAGTTCGAGATCGGTCTGGTAGAAGGCGCCCTTCCCCGGCTTGTCGATGATGGGCTCGCCTGCGAGCGGATAAAGCTCGGGAATGATGTCGTGGCCGGGCTCGCCGCGAACCAGGATGCGGCCCATCGGGCCCGGCGCGCCGATGCGGGTCTTGGGATCGCCGCGATCGACCTTCAGCGGCGGCGCGTCGGCGAGATCCGGCCGGTGCCCTTCGCGCGTGTGAATGACCAGCATCCCGGTTTCGCGGGCGGCATTCAGGACGTTGCGGATCGGTTCGACTGCCGCCTTGAGCAGCGAGACGTCATTGCCGAGCGCGGCGCCGAAGCCGCCCGGCTCCAGGAAGTCGCGTTGCATGTCGATAATGACAAGTGCAGACCGGCTGACGTCGATCTGAAGCGGATAAGGTTCGGCCTCGATCCTGACTGGCACAGCATCCCCCGATCCCGGCGGGAGGAGCTACGCAAGTTCGGGGCCAATTCCGGGTTATTGTATGCAAAAGATTTGGGACGGCGGCAGCAGGCTATCTCTTTGATTCATTTTGGGAACGCTACCGGCTTTCGGTCAAACGGCGCCGTCGGCTCGAATCTCACTGCCGAAAACCGCAGCAATTCTGCTCCGGCTTTCATCACATCAGCGAACGGACGATCCAGAGCCCGGCGAACAAACCGGCGATCGACAACGCCACCGAACCGGCCACATAGGCCGCCGCAAGACCCACGTCGCCGCGCTCGTAAAGCAGCGCCGTGTCGAGTGAAAACGCCGAGAAGGTCGTGTAGCCACCCAGGATCCCGGTCGTGAAAAACAGCCGCAGATGCTGTGGCGCGTCGCCCTTGAAAGCGAACCAGCCGGCCACCAGCCCCATAATCAGCGAGCCGGTAATGTTGATGAGAAAGGTGGACCAGGGAAACCCGCTGCCCAGCAGCCGCGGGGTCGCGAGATTGATCGCGTGACGGAGCATCGCGCCGAGTCCGCCTCCCAGAAACACCAATACGTAGCCCATCTTCGGCCAGACCTTCCGCAGGGATCGGGAGTCTTCTGCCTGCCCGTCCGGCCCGGTTATCGCCGACTTTGCGGTTGCGTCCAACCGGGGGCCCGGCCATGGTCCGGCCGCCATGCGGTCCCTCGATCAATTCGCCCGCGACAAGCTCGCCGAGCGCGAGCGTGACAACCTGCGCCGCGGCATCGTCGAGACCGAGTTGGCGGACGGGCTATATGTGGTGCGCAACGGCCGCAGGCTGCTGTCCTTCTGCAGCAACGACTACCTCAATCTGAGCCAGCATCCGGCGGTGAAACGCGCCGCGGCGGCGGCGGCGGAGCAGTACGGCGCAGGTGCGGGCGCCTCGCGGCTCGTGACCGGCAGCCATCCGCTTTATACGGAGCTGGAGGCCCGGCTCGCTCGGATGAAGGGCGCGGATGGGGCCTGCATCTTCGGTTCCGGCTATCTCGCCAATGCCGGGATCCTGCCGGCGCTGGCCGGCCGCGATGACCTGATCCTGATCGACGAACTCGCGCATAGCTCGATGCATTCCGGCGCGCGATTGAGTGGTGCTGCAATCCTGCAATTCCGGCACAACGACGTCGCGCATCTGCGCTCCCTGCTCGAAAGCGAAAGGATGCGGTTCAAGCATGCGCTGATCGTGACCGAGGGCGTATTTTCCATGGACGGCGATCTGGCCCCCCTGCCCGAACTTTCGGAAACCGCACACCGCTACGACGCCTGGCTGATGAGCGACGATGCGCACGGCATCGGCGTTCTGGGTGGCGGCCGCGGCTCGGCTTTCGCCACCAATCCTCCCGCCACAATCCCGCTGCAGATGGGCACGCTCTCGAAAGCGATCGGCAGCTATGGCGGCTATCTCTGTGCCTCCCGCGAGGTGATCGACCTGATGCACAACCGCGCGCGCACGCTGATCTATTCCACCGGTCTGCCGCCGGCGGCGCTCGGTGCGGCGATTGCCGCGCTGGATATCATCGAAGGCAATCCCGATTACGCCGCCCTTCCGGTGAAGAAGGCGCGCATCTTCACCCGCGCGGCCAATCTGCCGGCGGCCGATAGCGCGATCGTGCCGGTGAGGATCGGCGAGGCCGAGGCCGCCTTGCGGGCCCAGACCTTGCTCGAACAGGAAGGATTCCTGGTGGTCGCGATCCGGCCACCCACCGTACCGGACGGCACCGCGCGCCTGCGCGTGACATTCAATGCCGCGCAGCCCGACGAGGCGATCGAGCGGCTGGCAAGCCTGATCCGCCACCGAATCCTGAGCTGAGCGGCCTATTTGACGTTCCGGCCAGTATTTGGCTGCAAGTCCGTGCTAGGAACGTCAATCCAGACCGCCCCAGAGCGATACAGTAGCGGGTGTCCTTTCGGTTCGACGCTTGCAAGCGGGCACGCTGGGACAGATACACGCCTTCAACCGGGACACCAGCCATGCCATCGATTTTCATCACCGCGAGCGGAACCGATGTCGGCAAGACATTCGTCGCGGCGGGCCTGATCCGCTATCTGCGTAAGCAGGGCGAACCCATCGACGCGGTGAAGCCGATCATCAGCGGATTCGACCCGGCACGGGCCGGCGAAAGCGACAGCGGCGTGCTGCTGCGCGCGCTCGGGCTGCCGCTCACCGAGGAAGAAATCGAGGACATTTCGCCCTGGCGGTTCGCAGCACCGTTTTCTCCCGACATGGCCGCGCGCCACGAAGGCAAGGAGGTCGACTTCGATCAACTGGTCTCGTTCTGCGAGACCGCGATCAAGGAAGCGGACGGATCGGTTCTGGTCGAAGGCGTCGGCGGGGTCATGGTGCCGCTGGATCAGGACAGTACCGTTCTCGACTGGATTACCGAACTCGAGCTTCCGGTCCTGCTTGTTGCCGGCAGCTATCTCGGCAGCATCAGCCACACCCTGACCGCGGCCGAGGTGCTGGACCAGGAGGAATGCGACCTGCGCGCGATCGTGGTCAGCGAGAGCGAGGGCAGCCACGTACCGTTCTACGAGACGGTGGCGACGATCGCGCGCTTCCTGCCCGCGATCGAGGTGATTGCGCTGCCGCGGCTCGCCGCAGGCGAGGAGCATCCCGCCTTCGAACAGATCGCAAAGAGCTGCGGGCTGGTTTAGGCACTTGCGTGTCCCGGGCGCAGCGCAGCGTGTAACGGTGCGCTGCAGAACCGGGACCCATGCATAACGAGGTCGAACTCTGGGTCCCGGATCAGCGGCGCACCATTCCGCTTCGCTTTATGCTGCGCCGCGTCCGGGACACGAGAGCTCAAGGCGTCGCCCCCTCCCGCAGCACCTCGCCGATGACCCGCGCGAGAAACGCGACATCCTCCTCATCGATGGTCAGCGCGGGTGCCAGATAGATCACGTTGCCGATCGGCCGGATGAAGGCGCCCCTTGCGACAAAGGCGCTGCGGAGCGCGTTCAGATCGCCAATACGCTCAAGCTCGACCACGCCGATGGCGCCGCGCGTGCGTACATCGGTCACGCCCGGCAGATCGCGGCACGGCGAAAGACCAGCGGACAGCCACTGCTCGATCCGCGCGACCTGGCGCAGCCGTTCGCCATCCTCGAACAGGTCGAGCGACGCATTCGCCGCGGCGCAGGCCAGCGCATTCGCCATATAGGTCGGGCCGTGCATCAATGCTGCCATCGGAACATCCGACCAGAAGCTGTCGAAAATCTTCCGGCGCGCCACGGTGGCTGCGAGCGGCAGCGTGCCGGCGGTCAGCGCCTTCGACAGCGTGACGATGTCGGGCACGATTCCGGCGGCCTCGCATGCGAACATCGTGCCGGTGCGGCCGAATCCGGTGAAGATTTCATCGAAAATCAGCAGCACGCCGAAACGATCGGCAAGTTCCCGCAAACGCCGCAACACCGACGGCTCGTGAAAGCGCATGCCGCCGGCCCCCTGCACCAGCGGCTCGACCACGATCGCCGCGAGTGAATCGGGGTTTTTTTCGAGGAGTACCGCAAGTGCGGCTTCCGTCTCCTCGTCCTCCGGCAGAACCGCGAGGACATGCCGGTGCAGCAGGCCTGCAAATTTCTGATGGATGCCGGTCTCGAAATCGGAGATCGCCATGGTGCCAAGGGTGTCACCGTGATAGCCGCCGCGGAAGCAGACGAAGGTATCGCGCTTCTTTTCCCCGAGGTTGAGCCAATATTGCATCGCCATCTTCATGGCGACTTCGACCGAGACCGAACCGGAATCGGTGAAGAACACACGGTCGAGATCTCCCGGCAGGATTTCCGACAGCCTGCGCGCCAGCGTCATCGGCTGCTCATGAACGAGGCCACCGAACATCACATGCGGCATGACTTCGAGCTGACGCTTCACCGCCTGCGCAACGTGCGGGTGATTGTAGCCGTGGCATGCGGTCCACCACGAGGCGATGCCATCCACGAGTTCGCGGCCGTCGGCGAGATGGATGCGCGTACCCTGCGTGCGCAAGACCGGCAGCGGCGCCGGCGCAGTCTTCATCTGCGCATAGGGCAGCCAGATGTGGTCGAGGCCGGAGCGGTACCAGTCACGCTGATCGAGCATCATTGGTCCTATTTTGCGTTCAGCGAGTTATTGCCACGAATACGGTCGTACCCTCCCCCTTGGGGGGAGGGTCGCCTGCCGAACAAAGTGAGGCTGGCGGGGTGGGGACTTTCACACGCGAAAGAGGTTTCCCCATCATAAGACCCCACCCCGATCTCCTTCGCTTCGCTCAGTCGATCGACCCTCCCCACGAGGGGGAGGGTAAGAGCGGACGCAGTCAA
>NZ_JBFWPA010000053.1:0-47284 GCF_050250235.1 Pseudorhodoplanes sp. | reverse complement strand
TCTTTCGGGTCGTGTGGGCGCGCAAATGTGGGCTGGAGGCGCGGGAAAAGCGCATGGGGGTCGCGCTTTGTCAAGGCAAGGGAATGCCTCGACAGAGCGGCCTCTTTCTGCATTCTGAGGGCCGCGAAGGGACCCGACGGAATCAATGCCGAAACCCACAAAGAAGACCGCCGCCCGACCCAAATCCAGCGCGCAGGCGGTCCGGATGACCACCGGCCAGGCGGTGGTTAATGGGCTGCTCGCGCATGGAATTGACACGGTCTATGCCCTGCCCGGCGTTCACAACGATCATTTCTTCGACGCCCTCTACAAGGCCGGCAACCAGGTCCGGGTGGTCCATACCCGCCATGAGCAGGGTTGCGCCTATATGGCGCTGGGCGCCGCGCTGGCGACCGGCAGGCCGCAGACCTATTGCGTGGTCCCCGGGCCGGGACTCCTGAACACCGGTGCCGCCCTGCTCACCGCCTATTCGATGAATGCGCCGGTACTGGCCCTGATCGGCCAGATCCCGCAAAGCACGATCCGGCGCGATCTCGGCCAGTTGCACGAAATACGCGACCAGGCCGGCATCATCGAGCGGCTGGTGGACCACTCCGGCCGCATTCCGCGCGCCGCCGACGCGCCGCGCATGGTCGCGGCTGCGGTGCAAGCCATGTTCACGGACCGGCCGGGCCCCGCGGCGCTGGAATGCGCGATGGATGTCTGGGGTCGGGCCGAGCCGGTCGCGGACCATGCGCCGCTCGCCGTATTCGAGCCACCGATCGACGATGATGCCGTAACCGCCGCGGCAAAGCTGCTCGGCGCCGCGAAAAATCCGATGATCGTCTGCGGCGGCGGCGCGCAGGATGCCGTGACGGAGGTCCAGCGCCTCTCGGCGATGTTGCAGGCCCCGGTGCTGGGCTATCGCCGCGGCCGGGGTATTCTCTCAAGTCACGATCCGCTGTCGATCACGCTGCCGCTGGCGCACGAGATGTGGCGGGAGGTCGATGTGGTGATCGGCGTCGGCACCCGCCTGCTGCAACAGCTCACGGTCTGGGGCGCCGACAAGGACTTGAAGGTCATCCGCGTCGAGGCAGATCCCGATGAGCCGGAGCGCGCCGGCAAGCCGGACGTAGCGCTGATGGGCGATTCAGCCCGCGTGCTTCGCAAGCTGATCGCGGCCCTCCCCGCTCACAATGCGCGGCGCAAGTCGCGCAAGGCCGAGATGGAAGAGCGGCAGGCGAAGCTCGCCAAACGCATGGCGAAGCTCGTCCCGCAGATGGCCATCCTCGGCGCGATACGGGCCGAACTGCCCGAGGACGGCATCTTCGTCGACGAGGTGACCCAGATCGGCTTTGCGGCACGCCTTGCGATGCCGTTCTACAAACCGCGCACCTTCATCTCGCCCGGCTATCAGGACAATCTCGGATGGGGCTTCGCCACGGCGCTTGGCGTGCAGGATTCCCGGCGCGATGTTCCCGTGATCTCGATCACCGGCGACGGCGGTTTTCTCTATACCGCGACCGAGATGGCTTCGGCGGTACGCCACAAGATCCCGCTGGTGACCGTAGTGTTCAACAACAACGCCTTCGGCAATGTGAAGCTGATCCAGCAGGAATGGTATGGCGGCCGCACCATTGCAAGCGACCTGACCAATCCGGATTTCGTAAAATTCGCCGAAAGCTTCGGCGCCGCCGCCGAGCGCGTGGACAACCCGACGCAATTGCGCGCGGCACTGAAGCGCGGCTTCAAGCGCCGAGACGGGCCGACCCTGATCGACATGCCGGTCGATGCGATGCCGTCTCCCTGGGAATTCATCATGATGCCGCGCGTGCGCGGGTGACCTGCACGACATGGACTTGATCACAAGCACTCAAGACCTTCGCGCCGCCTGCGAGCGGATGGCGAAGCACCCCTTTGTCACGGTCGACACCGAATTCCTGCGCGAGTCGACCTATTATCCGCAACTTTGCGTCGCCCAGCTCGCCAGCCTGGACGAAGCAGCCGTGGTCGATGCGCTGGCTCCCGACATCGACCTGCAGCCATTTTTCGATCTGATGGGCAACGAGAGCGTGGTGAAGGTGTTCCACGCCGCGCGGCAGGACATCGAGATCGTCTGGCATCGCGCCAACCTGATCCCGCATCCGATCTTCGATACACAGATCGCGGCCATGGTCCTCGGTCACGGCGATTCGGTGTCATACGATCAGCTCGTGCAGCGCATCACCGGCGACACGCTCGACAAGTCGTCGCGCTTCACCGACTGGACGCGGCGTCCGCTGAGCAAGCAGCAAGTCGAGTACGCAATTTCCGACGTCACGCATCTGCGCGACGTCTATCTCAAGCTCAGCACCGACCTCGAGAAGCGCGGTCGCTCCGAATGGCTCAGCGAGGAAATGGACGTATTGACCTCGCCAGAGACCTACCGGATGGACCCGGACAATGCCTGGCAGCGGCTTCGCACCCGGGTCCGCAAGCCGAAGGAACTTGCGGTCCTGATGGAGGTTGCGGCCTGGCGCGAACGCGAGGCCAAGGCGCGCGACGTGCCGCGCGGGCGCGTCCTGAAGGACGATCTCGTCGCCGACATCGCGATCCAGGCGCCGACCACGATCGAGCGGCTCTCGTCGCTGCGGTCCTTGCCCAAGGGATTTGAGCGTTCGCGCTGGGGCCTTGAAATCCCGGACGTGGTCAAGCGCGGCCTCGCCCGTGACTTCAAGTCATTGCCCGTCATCGAGCGCGGCAAACCGCAACAGAACGGTTCGGCGATCGTCGAGCTCCTGAAGGTTCTGCTGCGGATGACCGCCGAGAAACACGCGGTGGCCGCCAAGGTCATCGCCACCGTCGACGATCTGGAGCGGATCGCCACCGAGGATCACGCCGACGTTCCGGCGCTGAAGGGCTGGCGACGCGAATTGTTCGGCGATAAGGCTCTGGCGCTGAAATCCGGCAGGCTCGCACTCGCGATCGAAAAGGGCCGCGTGTCGGCGATCGAGCGGGATTGAGAATCGTTTTCCGGCGCCCGACGGGTTCGGCTCAAACACAGTCACGGAACATGACGGACACACCTGCCGATCCCCCCACCGCCAAGCGCGTACCGCATGCATTCACGCACCACGGCATCACGCTCGAAGACCCGTATGCCTGGCTGCGTGATCCCGGTTATCCCGAGGTTACGGACACCGAAATCCTCGGCTATCTCCATGCGGAGAATGCGTGGTTCGAAGCGGCGATGAAGTCACATCGCGGATTGGTCGATGCCGTGTTCGCGGAAATGAAAGGTCGGATCAAGGACGATGATTCCAGCGTGCCGGTGAAGGACGGAGATTTCGTCTACTGGTACGCCTTCGACGCCGGCGGCGAATACCCGAAATGGTATCGGCGCAAATTCACCGGCGGTGCCGATGAGATCATGATCGACGAACCCGCGCTGGCCGCGGGCCACGATTATTTCCGGCTTGGCGGGCAGGCTGTCAGCCCGGACGGACGGTTGCTCGCCTATGCGGTCGATACCAGCGGGTCCGAGCGCTATGTTCTCAAGGTCCGCGATCTCACGACGGGTGACGAACTCCCCGACACGATCGAGAACTGGCGCTACGGCCTGATCTGGGCCGCCGATTCCAGGAGCTTTCTCTATACCGACGCCGACGAAAACTGGCGCTCAAAGGCGGTCTGGCACCACAAGCTCGGCGATCCACAGGGCGCCGACCGCGAAATCTATCGCGAGCAGGACCCGAAATTCACCGTCAGTCTCGGCCGCACGCAGTCGCGCCGCTTCGCGACCTTCACCACCGGGGATCACGCCACCAACGAAATCCATCTCATTCCGCTGGCTGACTTCTCCGCCGGGCCCGTCCTCGTCTCGCCGCGCATCACCGATCGCCTCTACGATCTCGACGAGCGCGAGGGCACTCTCTTCATCCGCACCAACGACACGCACCTGAATTTCCGCGTCGTCACCGCGCCGGTTTCGGAACCGGCGCAATGGACCGAGGTCATCGCCGGCAGCGACCGCCATTACATTCTCGGCCTCACCACCTTCCGGAACCTGATGGTCATCGAGGAGCGCGCCGACGGGCTGTCGCAGATCAGGCTGCGCGATTACGGCGACGGGAAGGAGCATTATGTCGGCTTTCCCGAAGCAAGCTTCGTCGCAGGACTTGGCAACAATCCGGAATATGCCGTCGACCGGCTCCGCATTCAGTATCAGTCGATGGTCACGCCGAACACGGTGTACGACTATCATCTGGCCGACGGCCGGCTCGAAACACTGAAAGTCCGCGAAATTCCGAGCGGGTATGACGCCTCGCAATACGTCACCGAGCGCCTCGTGGCACCGGCGCGGGACGGCGTGATGGTGCCGGTTTCCGTCGTCTATCGCCGCGATTTCGTCAAGGACGGCACGGGCCTTCTGCATGTCTATGGCTATGGCGCCTACGGGCACGCGATCCCGCCCGGATTTTCGACCAACCGGCTCTCGCTGCTCGACCGCGGCTTTGCCTGCGCGATCGCCCATATCCGTGGCGGCGACGATCTCGGCTATCAATGGTATCTGGACGGCAAGCTGTTCAAGCGCACCAACAGCTTCAACGATTTCGTGGATGTGACGCGCTATCTGATCGAACAGGGCTTCGCCGCTCCGGGTCGCGTCACCGCGGCCGGCGGCTCGGCCGGCGGCGAATTGATGGGCGCGATCGTCAATCAGGCACCGGACATCTACGGGGCGGTCGCCGCGCATGTCCCGTTTGTCGACGTGCTCAATACCATGCTCGACGAAACGCTGCCGCTCACACCCGGTGAATGGTCTGAATGGGGCAACCCGATCACCGACAAGGCCGCGTTCGACTATATTTTGAGCTACAGCCCCTACGACAATGTGTCCGCGCAGAATTATCCGGCGATGCTGGTCACGGCCGGGCTGAACGATCCCCGCGTCACCTATTGGGAGCCGGCCAAGTGGGTGGCGAAACTCCGCGCCACCGGGACCGGCCGCAAGACGTTGCTGCTCAAGACCAATATGGGCGCGGGCCATGGCGGCAAGTCGGGCCGCTACACAGCGCTGGAAGAGGCCGCCGAGGAAGTTGCGTTCTTTCTCGTTCAGGTGGGAAACGAAAGCGACGCAGTCGCCTAGACGAAGGCGAAGTCGCTCGCATCCAGGAGCGACACGTCCTTGATCTTTTTGAGCGTGATTGAATCGCTTCCTGCGGCGATCACGAGGTCCTTGCCGGTATCGGTGATCGCCGCCAGCACCGCGCTGAAATCCGCAAAGCGTGCCGATTCGAATTCGATCACGTCGCCTTGCCCCGCGCCGTTGCCCTGGAAATCCGTCACCACATCGTCGCCGAACCCGCCCTTGAAGACAAACCTGTCCAAGTCCTTGCCGCCCGTCAGCACGTCGTTTCCTCCCCGGCCTTCGAGCCGATCGTCGCCGCCCTGCCCCTTCAGCACATTGCTGCCGGCATTTCCGATCAGCGTATTCGCAGTATTGCCGCCGGTGCCCGAGAGTGGAGCCGTGCCGACCAACTGCAGCACCTCCACATTGCTTCCGACCTTGCAGGACCACGACGCAATCACGGTGTCGAAACCGCCCTCGGCGCGCTCGATTGTCTTGTCGCCCTTGCTGTCGACCAAATAGAGGTCGTCGCCCGTACCACCCGTCATCTTGTCGTTGCCGGGGCCGCCGTCGAGAACGTCGTTGTCGGCTCCGCCATCGAGCGCGTCGTTGCCCAGACCACCGCGCAACTCGTCATAGCCCTCGCCGCCCCGAATGACGTCGTTGCCGGCGCCGCCGAACATCATGTCGTCCCCGCCGAAGCCGTCGAGAACGTCCTTCCCGTCTGCCGATGTGACCTCCGGCGTCAGCCGGAACACTTCGCCGTCACGGCCATCGATCACATAGAGATTGCCCAAGGCATCCTGTCCGAACGAGGTGATGAAGCCGATCGATCCTGCGTCAGGGACGATCTGCCCGGTCCGCTCCGTTGCAACCCACGCGGTGCCATCGAAGCGCAGGGTGAATATCCGGCCCGACAGATCGGCGAAGAAATACTGCCCTTGCAGGCCATCACTGCCGCCGCGATACGCGTATCCGCCGGTGATCGAGACGCCGATGCTGTGGTTATAGGCGTGGATCGGATCGGTCAGAGCACCGGGACCCGGCTCCTCGCCGGAAAAGATCGCAGGCCCCTCAAATGCCCGCCATCCGTAGTTGGCCCCAAGCTGGCCCAGATTGATCTCTTCCCACGCGCCCTGACCGACATCCGCGATGTAAAATGCGCCCGTCCCGCGGTCGAAGCTGTCGCGCCAGGGATTGCGCAGACCGGTGGCGAAAATTTCGTCGGCGCCCGCAATGCCGACGAACATGTTGTCCGGCGGGATCGCATAGTTGCGGTTCGGATCGCCCGGGAAGTCGTCGTTGTTGACATCGATGCGCAGGATTTTTCCGAGCAGCGAGTCGGGGTTCTGCGCGTTGTTGTTCGGATCGCCGCTGCTGCCTCCATCGCCCGTCGCGATGTAGAGATAGCCATCCGGCCCGAAATCGATCCAGCCGGCCTTGTGATTCGTGAACGGCTCCTGCGGGATACTGATGATCAGTGTCGCACTGGACGGATCGGCAACATTGACGTCGTCGGCCGAGACCTGATAGCGGCGAATCTCCGTCGCGCCACTCGCGCCGATGACGTTGACGTAGAAGTATCCGTTGCTGCCATAGTCAGGGTCGAAGGCAAGGCCGAGGAGACCGCGCTCTCCATTGGTGAGAATGTCCGAGATCGCAAGGAAGGGACTAGCGGCAACCTCACCGGTCGCTAGGTTGATGATCTTGATCGTGCCGCCCTTTTCGACCACGAACAGGCGGGACGGGTCGCCTGCGGGCGCCACCGCGAACAGAGGAAGGCTGAGGCCGGACGCGACTCTCGTTGCGATGATTGCCGTCACATCTCCCTGAGGGCCGTCCGGGTCGAAACCGTAGATCAGGTCCGCCTGCGCGGTTCCCCCGATCGTTTCCGCCGCATCCGTTCCCGCGATAAGAGCGCGCACCGGCATGTCACAGCCTCCATATCGCCCTCTCAACGGCTGTTCGGTGGCAAATCGTTCCGCCTCCATGCGGAAAATCACCGTCGAGGATAACGCTCTGGAAGCCTGGTCCGCTCAACGTACGGAAAATTGAGTGAAACGCGTCAAGGAGCGCGCATGAAGCGCGTCACCTTTGACCTATCGCAAATCGGTGCGAGCCCGCGTTCCTAAGCTGTTTTTTTGAAACTGCTTCCGGGAGCGCCGCCGATGGGCGAACTGGTTCTGGCCGCCAAGATCACGCATGTGCCGTCGCTGATGCTTTCGGAACGCATTGAACCGCTCAAGGGCACGCGCGATGGCCCGATCAATGCGCTGAAGCTGACCGGGCAGCGCGCGCGAGAGCGCGGCGCCGACACTTTCGTGGTGTTCGACACGCACTGGATCTCGAATTTCGGCTTCCATATCAACGCCAATCCCTGGCATCGCGGCAGCTATACCAGCCCGGAAGCGCCGCACATGATCAACGATGTGACTTACGACTTTCCGGGCAATCCGGACCTCGCCGACATGATCGCCGCGGAAACAGCCAGGGACGGACCGCTGGCGCTTGCCCACCAGATTCCGACCATGCCGGTTGAATACGGCACCATCGTCCCGATGCATTACATGAATTTGGACAAGACGCTGTCGGTGGTGCCGATTGCCTCTCCGGTATTTGCATCGGTTGACGAGAATCGAAAATTTGGCGCCGCCGTGCACCGCGCGATCAAGCGGTCCAGGCACAAGGTCGCGGTGCTGGCCAGCGGTTCGCTGTCGCATCAGCTGTTCGAAAATGCAAAACTCGGGCCTGAAGCCTGGAACCGCATTTCCAGCGAGTTCAACCGGCAGATGGATTTGCGCGTGCTGGAGTTATGGCGCGACGGGCGGTTCGCGGAATTCTGTGCAATGCTTCCGGACTATACCCGCAAGTGCAACGGCGAAGCCCTGATGGCCGATACCGTGATGCTGTTCGGCGCGCTGGGCTGGGACCGCTACGACGGCAAGGCCGAGCAGCTTTGCGACTATTTCCCGTCGAGCGGCAGCGGACAGGTCGCTGTCGAATTTCATCTGAACGCGTAAGACCACGTCGGGCCCGCTGCTCCGGGGCCGGCCGCGCATGGCCGCCCCCGGGGGGCATCAGGATAGCATCAGCGCCCTGCGCCTCTGCACCTCTTGCAACTCATGAATGGGCGCGAGGCGCTGAAGAATGCCCTTTGCATCCGCCAGCGTAGCCGCGCTGGCGAGTGTTATTCCTCGATCACCAGCGGTTCGCGTCCGATCAGCCGCGCCAGCGTACGCATCCGATTGGCGACGCGCTCGCCGTTGAGCGCAGCGTTGGGGCCCCGGAGCCGCAGGACCAGCGTGCCGCGCTCCACCCGAAGCGGAGTCTTCGGCAACACCCCGGGCGTCGATGCCGACACCATATAGGCAACCCGCATCGCCGCACCGAGAATACGCGCACGATCGAGCATGCGGGTCGAGGCGAGTTCCCTCAGCCGCGGCGACAATTCGTCGTCATGGGTGATGCCGACATGGCGGAAATACACGGCGAGCGCGAGATAAGCGCGTCCGGCATGATCAAGCGCCACGAAATCCGCGTGCGCGATCAGGTTCAACGATTGTTCGCCGCGATAGTCCGGATGCGTCCGCCAGCCGACATCTGCAACGAGACAGGCGGCATGGCGCAACCGCCGTTCATCCGCGGTCTCGTCGATACCGCTCGAATCCATGAAGCGGTCGGTCCATGTCACCAGTTCATCGCCGTGTTGCGGCGAGCGCGAACGCAACAGATTGAGATTGCGGGCGGCGTCGATCAGTGCGTCCTTCCTTCTCTCACGGTCACGGAGCAGCGAATAGAGCAATCCCTCCCGGACGCCGAGCGCCGACACGACGACGCGCGCTGGCCTGACCTTGCGGATCAGCCGGCCGAGTACCACCGCGGCATAGCCGAGCAGCGGACGCCGTGCTGTTGCCACCACCTCGATGTTCGACAGGGTCTCGGGATCGACGCGCTCCACCAATTCGCAGAATTCGAGCGCCTCGCGTGCGCGCAGCGTATAGCCGTGCATGACGTGCAGTGGATAGCCGGTCTGCGCCATATGCAGGCTGGCAAGCGCGCGCCATGCGCCGCCCACGGCATATAGCGTTCGCGCCTTGCCGGACTTCAGAAACGGTATGTCCGACAATTCCTTCGCGACGATCTTCTGGGCGCGTTTCAGCGATTGGCCTGAGACGTCCTTCAGGGCGAGGCCGCCGAGCGGAAGCGTTACACCGCGCCTGATCTTCTGGCCGCGCACGTCGATCAGTTCGAGCGATCCTCCGCCGAGGTCGCCGGTGATCCCGTCCGGCTGATGAATCCCGGACACGACGCCAAGCGCGGCAAGCTCGGCTTCCCGCTTGCCGGACAGAATGTCGATTCTGATCCGGCAGATTCGCTCAGCCTCTTCGATGAAGGCCGGTCCGTTCTGGGCGTCGCGGCAGGCGGCAGTGGCAATGCCAAAGACGCGTCCGACCCTCAGGTTGTCACAAAGTGCGCGGAACCGGCGCAAGGCCAGCAGGGCCTCGGTCACCGCATCGGGGGCGAGCAGACCGGTGGATTGCACCTGGCGGCCGAGGCCGGCCAGTACCTTTTCATTGAAGATTGGCGTCGGACTGCGGGTCAACCCTTCATAAACCACGAGCCGTACCGAATTCGAGCCGATATCGATGACCGCGACAGCCGGTCCGTGATCGAGCCTGCCTTGTGCGGTCTCCGCCAGCGGAAAGGCCTCGATCGGCATTTTTTTCGGTTTGCGGGGTTCCGCCCGGCCCCGCGCAGACCGGGCCTCCTTGTTGCGGCCGGTCCCGCCGGCGGCGGTCCTGCTAGCGGCGGTCCTGGCGGCGGCTGAGGCGGCGCGGCGTTGACTCTTTGAGCGATTTTCCACGGCCCGACAGGCTCGGATTGGTCATGAAGTATTTCTGAGCATTGAAAGGCTCTTCGCCTTTCGCGGGCCTTATGCGGGTTGCGGTGCCGTCAGGCAAGACTTTCCAGCTCTGCTCGTTGTCGTTGAAATTGACCACCATGATCTGGTCGAGCACCTGCTCATGCACGGTGGGATTGGTGATCGGGCACAGAACCTCGACCCGACGGTCGAGATTGCGCGGCATCATGTCGGCTGAAGAAATATAGACGACAGCCTTCGGGTGCGGCAGCCCATGGCCCGCCCCGAAGCAATAGATGCGCGAATGCTCGAGAAAACGTCCAACGATCGACTTGACACGGATATTGTCGGAGAGGCCCGGCAGTTCAGGCCGCAGGCAACAGATACCGCGCACCACGACGTCTATGGCAACGCCGGCCTGCGAGGCCTGATACAGCTTGTCGATGATGCCCGGATCAACCAGCGAGTTCATCTTCAGCCAGATCGCAGCGGGACGTCCGGCCTTTGCATGTTCGATCTCGGCGTCGATATGCTCGTAGATTCTCTTGCGCAGCGAAACCGGCGAGACCGCCATCACTTCGAGTTCGGCGGGCTCCGCATAGCCGGTAATGAAATTGAAGATGCGCCCGACGTCACGCGCGATCACAGGATCATCAGTGAAGTAGGACAGGTCGGTATAGATGCGCGCGGTGATCGGATGATAGTTTCCCGTCGCCACATGCACATAAGTCGCGAGCTTCCCGCTCTCGCGCCGCACCACCAGCGACAGCTTGCCGTGCGTCTTCAGTTCGATGAAGCCGAACACCACCTGCACGCCGGCGCGTTCGAGGTCGCGCGCCCAGCGGATATTGGCCTCCTCGTCGAACCGCGCCTTCAGCTCGACCAGCGCGGTGACCGACTTGCCGGCCTCGGCTGCCTCGGCGAGCGCCTTCACGATCGGCGATTCCGCAGAGGTCCGATAAAGAGTCTGCTTGATCGCAATCACATCCGGATCGCGTGCGGCCTGCTGCAGGAACTGCACGACCACATCGAATGACTCGTAGGGATGCTGCACCACGAAGTCCTTTTGCCGGATCGCGGCAAAACAGTCTCCACCGTGATCGCGAATGCGTTCCGGAAACCGTGGATTATACGGGACGAACAACAGATCGGGCCGGTCGATCGAAACCACTTCCTTCAAGTCGTTGAGCGCCAGCATGCCCTCGACCAGAAAGGTTTCATCCTCGCTCACGGCCATCGCGCGCCGCACGAAGCGCCGCAGGTCTTCCGGCATCGCGTGTTCGAGTTCGAGCCGGATCACCGAGCCGCGGCGGCGGCGCTTGAGCACGGTCTCGAACGAACGCACCAGGTCTTCGGCTTCTTCCTCGATTTCGATTTCCGAGTCCCGGATGACCCGGAACGCGCCGACGCCGTTCATGGCGTATCCCGGGAATAGCTGTCCGATATACAGACACGCCACCTGCTCGAGCGTGATCAGCCGCAGCGCCCCGTCGGCAGAGCGCGGCAACGCCACGAAGCGTTCGATCTTGTGCGGGACGCGTATCAGCGCGTTCATCGCCTTGCCGTCGCTGATCCGCGACAGTTGCAGAGCCAGGGTGAAGCCGAGATTTGGGATGAACGGGAACGGATGTGCCGGATCAATCGCGAGCGGCGTGAGGACCGGGAAAATGGTGGACAGGAACTGCTCTTCCAGCCAGTCATGCTCCTGCTTGTTCACGCCCTGCGCCTCGACGATGACGATGCCGTTGGCGGCAAGTTCCTCGCGCAGCTCGCGCCAGCGTGTCTGCTGATCGCTGGCCAGCACCGAAACGACTTCGGCAATCCGCGCGAGCTGCTCGGAGGGCGTCAATCCGTCGGGGGAGCGGTCGGTAACGCCCTCACGCACCTGCCCCTTGAGGGCAGCGACGCGCACCATGAAGAATTCGTCAAGGTTGTTCGCGGAGATCGAAAGGAAGCGCAGCCGCTCAAGCAGCGGGTGATTGGGATTGGCCGCCTCGTCGAGAACCCGGCGGTTGAAGTGCAGCCACGACAATTCACGGTTGATGAAGCGCTCGGGGCTTTCCATCAGGCTCTGAGCCCGGACCTCGGGGGGCCGCGTGGAAGCAGAGGATTCCTGTGTCAGAGCAATGGCTTCCGCGCGATCTTGCATGGTAATGATCCGAAAAGACCGACCCTAAGACGAATTCGTGACTATGCCGTGACGCATGGTAGGCGAAATCGCCTGGGATGGTTAGGAGGGTGGATCCCGGAACAGCGTGGCGGCAAGAGCGCGGTTGACTGGCCTTTTTCGCTGCAACGCCTCCCGGTCCAGCGTCTGCACCGCCTCCTGCACGGCGGCGAAGGATCGTCCGACGCGGGTGAGCAGATAGCTGACAAGATTTTCGTCCACCGCGAGCTGACGGTCTGCGAACAGTTTGACCATCACCGCACGCAACAGCGCATCGTCCGGCATGGACAGCGGAATTGCCGGCATGGCGCGGAGCCGTGACGAAAGGTCCGGCAGCGCAACCTCCCACAAGGTGGGCACCGTCCGCGCGGTCATGAGCAGATAGCCCTTCTGTTCGCGCACGAGATTGAGCAGATGAAAAAGGGCCCGTTCGTCAAAGCCGCCAGGCGCGCAATCTTCAAGGACGAGCGCGCCGGTCGCCAGCGCGTCGGGCAGCATCGGCGTCTGCATGGCACGGGCCGACAGAATGCGGGCGCCGGACAGAGCTGCCCAGATGGACGCAACATGGCTTTTGCCACTGCCTGCCGGGCCGGCAATGGCAAGCATGCCGACCGGCCAGTCCGGCCAGCGCTCGATCGCGGCAAGCGCGACCTCGTTCGACGGACCCGACAAGAAATCTTCGCGCGACAGCCTTTCACCATGATCGAGCGCGAGCGCAAGCTGTCGCGGCGGCGACGCCATGGCCTCAGCCCAGCTTGCCGCCCGTGTAATAAGAACTCGCCAGATATTGCCGCAGCAGGAACCGGATCAGGACGCCGATCGCAGCGGCGACCGGAACCGCGACCAGCAGCCCGACAAAGCCGAACAGATAGGCGAAGGCAATCAACGAGAACATCAGCCAGACCGGGTGCAATCCGATTTCCTTCCCGACCAGCTGTGGCTGCAGGATGTTGCCCTCGACGAATTGTCCGATCAGGAAAATTCCCGCGGCCAGGGCGGGCATGTGCCAGTCCGGCCAGAACTGCGCGGTTGCCACCCCGACCGCCAGCAGGAAGCCCGTAATGGTGCCGACATAGGGCGCAAATCCGAGAATGGCTGCGGTGATACCGATCAGCAGACCGAAATTCACGCCGATCAGCATCAGTGAAATGGCATAGAAGGTGCCGAGGATCATGCAGACGATGGCCTGGCCGCGGACAAAACCTGCGATCGCCCGATCCATCTCCCGCGCAAGTCCGCGAACCGTTTCACGGTGATGGACCGGCGTCCAGTTGTCGATCGTCTTGAGCATGCGCGGCCAGTCGAGCAGCAGGTAGAATGCAACAATCGGCGTAATCACCACAAGCGAGATGACCGAGATCAGCGCCCTTCCACCGGTCCAGATCGATCCAAGGACCGTGCCGGCCCAACTGGCCGCGGTGGCAGCCACATTTCCGGCAGAGGCTTGCGACTCCGGCATTTTTTCGCCGAGATATTTGCCGATCCAGCCCTGGCTCGCCTCGCTGATCAGTTGCCTCAGTCTTTCGACATAGGTCGGAATGCGCGCTACGAAATCCGCAATCTGCTCGGCGAGAACCGGCAGCAGCAGAATCAGCGCCAGCGCGATCAGACAGATGAAGACCATCACCACCACGACCGACGCGATCGCGCGGTTGAGGCCAAGGCGCTGGACCTGACGTACCAGCGGATCGAGCAGATAGGCCAGCGCCATGCCGGCGATGAACGGCATCAGTACATCGCCAAGGAGCCAGAGCAGCGCGATGAAAACCACCAGCGCGCCGGTCCAGAACATGAGCTGGCGCCGCAGCGTGAGCGGGCTACCGGTCAGTTGCGGCGGCGGACCATCGGTCGGACCCGTCGTCGTGGTGTTCATGTGATGGCCGTCCCTGCCCTGGCCGCTAGTGCGCGGTCCCATTCGTACCGAAATGGCGTATCCATTCGGCGACATAGAAGCCGATCGAAAGCAAGGTCAAGATCGTGACCAGCCCCATCAGCACCGGCAAGACCATGCCGGCGTCGAAATTCAGCCCGAGCGAGCCCAATGCCACTCCCGCGAGGAGGATTTGGGCAACGGTATTGAGCTTGGAGACCGGATGCGGCCGGACCGCCATCGGGCGATTGATCAGCATGGCCAGAAGGAAGCCGCCGACGATCAGGATGTCCCGCGACACCACCAGGATCACGATCCAGCGAGGCAGTGCCTCCGTGAAGCCCAGCGCCACATAGATCGACACGATCAGCGCCTTGTCCGCCAGCGGATCCAGCAGGGCGCCCAGTTCTGTCGCCATGTTGAAGCGCTTGGCGAGGAAGCCGTCGACCGCATCGCTGATCCCGGCAGCCAGAAACAGGAGAAAGGCCGGTAGCATGTGACCGGACGTGATCGTCCAGACGATCAGGGGCACGCACAGAATGCGCGCCATGGTAATCAGATTGGGCAGACTCAAGGCGATAGGTCCCGGCAGGAATCAGGCCGGTGCAGCCGGCCATTTCGGACAGTATAACCGCGCTCAAGGCATTGCGCATAATGCGATTTCCGCGCTACCACGCGGCGAAATCAACGCACCGATGCGACGGGGCTCGATAAGCATGTCCGGCAACAAGCGCGGCCTGACCTATGGCGAAGCCGGCGTCGATATCGATGCCGGCAACCGCATGGTCGATCTGATCAGGCCGTTGGTCCGCGCCACCGCTCGCGCCGGCGCCGATGCCGAAATCGGGGGCTTTGGCGGCCTGTTCGATCTCGCGCGCGCCGGTTTCAAGGACCCGATCCTGGTCGCGGCGACCGATGGCGTCGGCACCAAGGTCAAGATCGCCATCGAGACCGGCCGGCATGACACCATCGGCATCGATCTGGTCGCCATGTCGGTCAATGACCTCGTCGTTCAGGGCGCCGAACCCTTGTTCTTTCTCGACTATTTTGCCTGCTCCAAACTCGACCCGGCGGTCGGGGCGAGCATCGTTGCGGGCATCGCCGAGGGCTGCCGGCTCGCGGGCTGCGCCCTGGTCGGGGGTGAGACCGCCGAAATGCCGGGGCTCTATCAGGCGGGCGATTACGATCTGGCCGGATTCGCGGTCGGCGCCGCAGAGCGCGGCTCGGTGCTCCCGCGCGCCGATGTCGCCGCGGGCGACGTAGTGATCGGACTTGCCTCCTCCGGCATTCACGCCAACGGATTTTCGCTGGTGCGGCGCGTGGTCGACCTGTCGGGACTGAAATGGGCCGATCCTGCGCCATTTGCACCGGAACGGCCGCTCGGCGAAGCACTGCTGGTGCCGACGCGGCTCTATGTGAAGAGCTGTCTTGCCGCCATCCGTCAGACGCGAGCCGTGAAGGCTCTCGCCCACATCACCGGAGGCGGCTTTCCCGACAACATTCCGCGCGCGCTTCCGCCGTCCCTCGGCGTGGACATCGACCTGTCGCAGGTGACGGTCCCTGCGGTGTTCAAATGGCTTTCGGAAATGGGCGGAATTCCCGTCCACGAAATGCTGCGGACGTTCAATTGCGGAATCGGGATGGTGTTGATCGTCGAGCCTGACAAGGTGGAAGCCGTGCTGGCGATCCTGCGCCAGCACGGTGATTCCGCGACGCAGATCGGCAAGGTCGTGCCGGCCCAGCCTGACGCCCGCGTGACCTACGAGGGCGTGCTCGACCTGTCACTCTAGCCGATCGGGGCTCGGAGAGCCACGTATGACCCGCAAACGCACGGCCATCCTGATTTCCGGCCGCGGCTCCAACATGTCAGCGCTGATCGCGGCGGCCAGCGACGCCGGCTACCCAGCCGAAATCGCCCTGGTCGGGTCGAACCGGCCGGAGGCCGCCGGCTTGCAGCGCGCGGCGGAGGCCGGAATTCCGACGGCGATCGTGGATCACACGATTTACGGCAAGGACCGCACGGCCTTTGAGCGCGCGCTCCACGACGTCCTGCTGCAGCACCGCATCCAGATCATTTGTCTTGCCGGTTTCATGCGGCTTCTATCGCCCTGGTTCATCGCGCAATGGCCGAATCGGATACTGAATATTCATCCTGCGCTACTGCCGTCCTTCAAGGGTCTCGACACGCATCGACGCGCGATCGAGGCAGGCGCAAGCGAGCACGGCGCAACCGTGCATTTCGTCGTTGCGGAGATGGATTCCGGGCCGGTCGTGGCCCAGGGTCGCGTACCGTTATTTCCCGACGACACCGAAACGGCACTCGCCGCACGCGTGCTTGCGGTCGAACATCGAATCTATCCTCTGGCATTGAAACTCGTTGCTTCGGATCGGGTGCGCGTGGACGACGGACGATGCATTGTCTGCGGCGCCGTCAGCGCGGAGGAGGCAACGCTGCTTCCCCGGCACCCGGCGCATTAAAAAAGCCCCGTATTCCGGGGCTTCGAAGCAAGTCAACGCGGACGCGCCGCGCTCATGAAAATGGACTAAGCCACTTTGAGATTTTCCGCGGATGCCTTGCCGCGGTTTGTCACGAGTTCGAACTCAACCGTCTGTCCCTCGTTCAGGGTCGAAAGCCCTGCACGCTCGACAGCCGAAATGTGAACGAAAACGTCCTTGTCGCCGGTGGTCGGCTTGATGAACCCGTAGCCTTTGGTCGGGTTGAACCATTTGACGGTACCCTTCGGCATCGTCTGTCTCCTGGGTCTGGTCAGTCAGAGATGACGCCCGCAACTTCAGCCGCACCGGCGCCACAACCTAAGCTTTTGGGGGATCCGAACGATCACGTCGCGACGAGGCGGAGCGGGAGGCGAAGGAACCAAAGTCAGATTGCCGCTTGAGCCAACCGAAGAAATGCGGCTGAAGCAAGACAGTGGCAGGTGCTGATCTTTGACCAGCGGTCGCACATGTTGAGCCGAATCTTAAGGAAAGGCGACCCTGCGGATCATGACCGGCCCGCGATCGGGCGCAGGCGCCACCGTGCAAGCTTTTCGATTTCGAGCACAACGAAGAACACGACACCAAGCATCACGATCGCGACGCCGTCCGCGAGCGAGACCGGACGTGTCTCGAAGATCCGCTGCATGAACGGCGCATAGGTGAAAACGAACTGCGCTGCCGTGATGCTGCCGATCCCAACCAGTACCGCCGGCGTGCCGGCAATTCCGGTCCAGGTGAAGGAGGTGCCGTGCAGGTAGCGGACGCTGAACAGATAGAAAATCTCGAGCACAACGATCGTGTTGACCACGATGGTGCGTGCCTCCTCGATCGGCGCTCCCCGCGCACGGGCGAAGAAGAACATCCCAAACGCGCTGACGACGAACAGCAGCGACACGAAGATCACCCGCCAGACCAGCAGCGCGGACAGGATCGGCCGATCGGGCAAACGCGGCGGACGCCGCATGGCATCGGGTTCCGTCGGCTCGAAGGCCAGCGTCAGGCCGAGACCCACGGCGGTCACCATGTTGATCCACAGGATCTGAACCGGTGTCATGGGCAATGCGAGGCCAAACAGGATTGCGATGACAAGCGCCATCGACTCCCCGCCGTTGGTCGGCAATGTCCAGCCGATCACCTTGCTCAGGTTGTCGTAAACCGTGCGACCCTCGCGCACCGCCGCGACGATCGAAGCGAAATCATCGTCGGCGAGCACGACTTCGGCGGCCTCCTTCGCCGCCTCCGTGCCCTTGCGGCCCATCGCAATGCCGACATCCGCGCGCTTCAGGGCCGGCGCATCGTTGACGCCGTCCCCGGTCATCGCAACCACGGCGCCATCTGCCTGCAGCGCTTCGACCAGATGCAACTTGTGCTCGGGGGTCGTTCGCGCGAATACGGTGGTGTCGTGCGCGACCTCGCGGAAGCTCGCCTCGTCGAGCCCCTCGAGCCGGTCCCCGGTAACCACGGCGCGATGGTTGGGCAAGCCGAGTTGCGCCGCGATGGCGCCGGCTGTGGCCGCATGATCGCCCGTGATCACCTTCACGCCAATTCCGGCTTCGGCGCATTCGCGGATCGCCACGATCGCTTCCTCGCGCGGCGGATCGATCAGGCCGACGAGGCCAAGCAGGACAAGGCCTGCCTCGGCATCCTTGAAGGTGAGATCGCGACTGCCTTGCGGCATGGTCTTCATCGCAAGCGCCAGCACGCGCTGGCCGCGCGACGCCAGCGCCTCAATTTCACGATCCCACCGCTCGCGCACGAGGGCCTGGGTGCCGCTGGAGCAGAGCGCGCTCCCGCACATGCCGATCACATTCTCCGGCGCGCCCTTCAGATACAGCACCGCACCGCCTTCATGGCCGTGATGCAGCGTCGCCATGAAGCGATGGCGCGCATCGAACGGGATTTCGTCGGTGCGCGGATACTGCTTGCGGGTGACGGCAACGTCGTAACCTGCCTTCGCGGCGAAGCTGACGAGGGCGCCCTCCATGGGGTCGCCGTCGACGATCCAGCCATCCTGCTTCCGCCGCAAGCTCGCATCGTTGCAGAGCAGCGCCGCGCGCACGAGTTCACACAACACTGCGTCTTCCATCGGATCAATCGTGCCGCCGTCGCGTGTGAATGTGCCTTTCGGCTCATAGCCATTTCCGCCGACCTCGATTTCGCTCGATGCGATGACCGCCGATCGCACCATCATTTCATTGCGCGTAAGCGTGCCGGTCTTGTCGGAGCAGATGATCGAAACCGATCCAAGCGTCTCCACGGCGGGCAACTGGCGGATGATCGCATTGCGCGCCGCCATCCGTTGCACGCCGATGGCGAGCGTGATGGTCATCACCGCCGGCAGCCCTTCGGGAATGGCTGCGACCGCGAGCCCCACCATCGCCATGAAGGCCTCCGCCCAGGCGTAGTCGCGCACGAACACCGCGAACACGAACACCACTGCGCAGATCGCGAGGATGACCGCGGTCAGCTGACGCGCGAACCGGTCCATCTGCCGAACCAGCGGCGTGGTCAAGGTTTCGACCGCTCCGAGCATGGCGCTGATGCGACCAAGCTCGGTTGAAAGCCCGGTCGCCACGACAACCCCGAAGCCCTGTCCGGCGGCGACCAACGTGCCGGAAAACGCCATCGAGATGCGGTCTCCCAGCGCAGCATTGGCATCGACCGGCATCGCGCCCTTCTCCACCGGCAAAGATTCGCCGGTGAGGATCGCTTCCTCCATTGTCAGATTGCGCGCGCGGATCAGACGCAAGTCCGCAGGAACGCGATCACCCGCTTCGATGATGACGATGTCGCCTGGGACGATGTCGTCGGCCCGGACCGTGGTGCGGTTTGAATCACGAAGCACCGAGGCCTGAGCCGTGATCATCGTGCGGATGGCGTCGAGCGCCTGTTCGGCGCGCCCCTCCTGAACAAATCCGATCGCGGCGTTGAGCAGGACAACGGCGAAGATCACTGCGGCGTCGACCCAATGGCCAAGCAGCGCAGCCATGATGCCGGCCACCAGGAGGACATAGATCAGAAGATTGTGGAATTGCGCGGCGAACCGCGTCAGCGCCGAGCGCGGCCTGGAGGTCGGCAGCCGGTTTGGCCCAAATTTCGCGAGCCGCCGCGCGGCTTCGTCCGACGAGAGCCCGTCTGACTGCGTATCCAGACGGTGCAGACAATCCTCAACCGTGGCGGCGTGCCAGGCGAAGGGACCGCCCGCGCCGGACAGGGCGGATGTTCTAAGCGGCGTGGTATCGGGCGAAGCGGTCATCGATCCTCGGGTCAACTCGCCGGGCCATGAACCGCGCTTCTATCTGCCACTCGACAGGCGCGCTTGATGCGCCGCAAATCAGACCTGCGACAAACGAACCCACACCTTGTTGTCATGAAACGCCGCCCCGCCGAACGGTGCGATGGCATCCGCACCGGTCAGCGAGTTGATGCCGCAGCCGTCCTCGTAGGCGGAATTCGGCCAGATCGATTCCGCGATCACGACGCCTCGCCGCACGCCCTCGAACAGCTTCGCGTGGAGTTTCACCTTGCCGCGTGTGTTTCCGACAATAATGCGGTCACCATCGGCGATGCCGTGAGCCGTGGCGTCTTCCGGATGCATCATCAGCGTTGGACGCCCTTCCCGCTTCACCGACACCGGCGTCTCGTTGAAGGTCGAGTTCAGGAATTGCCGCGCCGGCGAGGTTGCCAGCCGGAACGGATGCTCGGCGTCGGCGCTCTCCGTCACCGCCCAGTGATCCGGCAGAACCGGCATCTGCGCGACCGGACCCGCGGTCCAAGGCGACTTGAACGGCACCGTCGGCCAGTCCGGCTTGAAGCGGAACTTTCCATCCGGCCACTTGAAGCCGTCGAGGTAATGCGCCTTCTCGAATGGCGGCTGGCAATCGATCCAGCGCTCACGTTCGAGCCGCTCCAGATCGCCCCAGCCGGATTTTTTCAGCGTCCAGTCGATGATCTCGCGCGGCGTCAGGTCGAAGCCTTCATGCTTGACGCCGAGTCGCTGCGCGAGACCGCAGATCACTTCGTGATTGCTGCGGCACCCGCCGGGCGCGTCGACCAGCTTCGGTCCGAGCAGAATGTACTGGCTGCCGCCGGCCTGATAGACGTCGTCGTGCTCCATGAACATGGTCGCGGGCAGGACGATGTCGGCCATCGCGGCGGTTTCCGTCATGAACTGTTCGTGCACGCACGTGAACAGGTCGGCGCGCGCAAAGCCGCGCTTCACCACATTCTGGTCGGGTGCGACCGAGACCGGATTGGTGTTCTGGATCAGGAGCGCCGTCACCGGCGGCCCGCCGAACAGCGCGTCGCGGTCGCCGTCGAGGATCGGGCCGATCTTCGACTGATCGAGCATGCGCACCGACGGATCGGTCAGCTCCGGCGCCTCGATCATGTCCTTGTTCCAGTGATAGATCGCGCCGTTATTGTGGAAGGCGCCGCCGCCCTCGTATTGCCAGGCGCCGGTCACCACTGGAATGCAGCTCGCCGCATGCATGTTGACCGCGCCGTTGCGGGAGCGCGAGAAGCCGTAGCCCAGCCGGAAGAACGCGCGCCTGTTCTCTTTCACCAGCGCTGCGAATTCCTCGATCGTCTCGACCGGACAGCCGGTGATCGCGGATGCCCATTGCGGACTGCGCGACTTTACATGAGCTTCCAGTTCGCGCGGCGCGTCGCTGTAGCGGTCGAGATAGTCCCAGTCGGCGGCGCCGTCGCGAAACAGGCAATGCATGATCGCACAGGCCAGCGCGCCGTCGGTGCCCGGCTTCACCAGCACCGGCAGGTCGGCCTGCTCCATGGTGCCGTTCATGTAGATATCGATGGCGACGATCCTGGCGCCGCGCTCCTTCCGCGCCCGCGTCGCATGCGTCATCACATTGACCTGCGTGGACACCGGATTGGTGCCCCAGATCACCACCAGGTCGGACTTCGCCATCTCGCGCGGATCTGCGCCGGCGAGCTTTCCGGTGCCGGCGATGAAGCCGGTCCAGGCGGGGTTGACACAGATCGTGGTCTGGAAGCCGGAATATTTCTTTGCATGCCGCAGCCGGTTGATACCGTCACGCATCACGAGGCCCATCGTGCCGGCATAGAAATACGGCCACACGGTCTCCGAGCCGTAGCGCGCTTCCGCTTTCAGGAACTGCTCGGCGACGATATCGAGCGCGTCGTCCCAGCCGATCTCCTCGAACGCGCCCTGGCCTTTCGGGCCCGTGCGCCGCAGCGGCTTCGTCAGCCGGTCGGGATGATGAATGCGGTCGGCATAGCGCGCGACCTTGGCGCAGATCACGCCGGCGGTGTAGGCGTTCTTATCCGCGCCCCGCACCCGGCCGATGCGCACGCCGTCATGCACCTCGACCTCCAGCGCGCAGGTCGAGGGACAGTCATGCGGACAGGCCGAAGCCCGGACGGCCAGGGAGACAGGGTGATGAATGTTCATTTGTCCTCAGCCTAGAACGACATCACACAATGAACCAGTTGCACTTTTGTGCACCTGGATATCCGCTCGCACAACAAGGTGTACAGTGTTGCTTGACATTCTCGAGGAGTTGTCTAGTATCACTAGACATGATCCGCTCGTTCAGAAGCAAGTCCCTCCGGCGGTTTGCCGAACGTGGAGATGCTTCGAAATTGAGCGTCCAGAACCCGGACCGCATCCGGCGCATTCTTGCCAGACTGGATGCTGCGATGAAGCCGGAGGATATGGACCTTCCCGGTTTTCGCTTTCACGGTCTCAAGGGCAGGAACAAGGGCCGATATGCCGTGGACGCCAGCGGAAACTGGCGGATCACATTCGGATGGCTGGATGGCGATGCCGTCGACGTCGACCTGGAGGACTATCACTGATGAGCGGCAACCCTCTCCTGAAAGGTCTCAAACCGACCCATCCCGGGGAATTCCTGCGGGAGGATGTGCTCCCTGCCCTCGGTATTCCCAAGACCGAGTTTGCCAGACGGCTCGGCATTTCGCGCGCCATGCTTTACTCAATTTTGAACCAGCAAGCCCCCATCACCCCGGCGATGGCGCTTCGTCTTGGCAAACTACTCGGCACCACCCCGGAATCCTGGCTCAACATGCAGCGCGACTATGATCTGCGTTTGCTGGAACGGGAGATGTCCGACGAGTTGAACGAAATCGATCCGGTCGCCGCATAGTCCGACGTGGGCTGCGCGCGCCCCGCCGCAGAAAGCGGCCCGCAAGCGAAACGCGGCGCTTCCTGGGGAGGCGCCGCATTCAAACTCACCGCTTGTGCGGAAACTCCTCGGGCCCGGGCGGATCGACCACCAGCGGCGCCTCCAGCATCTTCTTGTGCTGGTATTGCCGCAGCCAGAAGCCGAACGCGACCACGAACAATGCGCCGGCCGCCGCGGCCCAGTAGTGCAGCGCATGCATCTGATCCGGCGTGAGGATGCGCGCCAGCGCCGGATCCTTTGCCATGATGTCGCCGGCGACCCAGCCGAGCAGAGCCGCGCCGGCCCAGACCAGGATCGGGTACCGGTCCAGCAGCGACATCAGCAGCGCCGAGCCCGCGACAATCAGGGGGATCGAGGTCACCAGACCAAAGATGATGAGCGCGGTCTTGATCTGCTCGGCATGCGCCGGATCGACCCGGATGCCGGCCGTTTCCGCCGCCGCGGCGATTGCGATCACGTTGTCCAGGCTCATCACGATGTCGGCGATGGCGACGATCCGGACCGCGCGCCAGAGATTGTCCGCCGCCGCGACCTTGCCCTCGCCGTGATCCTCCTCGGGAACCACCAGCTTGATGGCAACCCAGATCAGAAGAATGCCGCCGATCAGCTTCAGGAACGGGTAGCCCATCGCCTGCGCCACCACCAGGGTGAAGAGGATGCGCAGCAGCACCGCGACCCCGGCGCCGAGAATCATGCCCCAGAACCGCTCTTTGGGCGGCAGCATCCGGCAGGCCAGCGCGATCACCACCGCGTTGTCGCCGGACAGGATGATGTTGATACCGATGATCTGCCCCGCCGCGACCCAGAAGGCCGGCGACAGCATGTCCGCCCACAGCGATCCCACCCCAATACCCCATGTTGGCCCTGACGATCGCGGGTTCTACGACCGTATTATTACAGGGGCAACAGGGCGCGCATGTCAGGCGATAGAAAAGTCCTATCAGCCGACGATCTCGTTTCCCGAAAAGAACTGGGCAATTTCCTTGGCCGCGGTGTCGGCAGCATCGGAACCGTGCACCGAATTCTCGCCGACCGACTTCGCAAACAGCTTGCGAATGGTGCCGTCGGCGGCTTTGGCCGGGTCGGTCGCGCCCATGATCTCGCGGTATTTCGCAATGGCGTTTTCGCCCTCGAGCACCTGCACCACCACCGGCGCAGAGGTCATGAAGGTCACCAATTCGCCGAAGAACGGGCGCTCTCGATGCACCCCGTAGAAGGTCTCGGCCTGCGCCTTCGACATGTGGATGCGCTTCTGGGCCACGATCCGCAGACCTGCCTTTTCAATCACTGCGTTGATGGCACCGGTCAGGTTTCGCGCAGTGGCGTCCGGCTTGAGAATCGAAAAGGTGCGCTCGATCGCCATGAGTGACGTCCTCTGAAGGTGCAGGGAATGAAGCCCGATATGGGCGCGAGCGGCTTATAGCCATGCCCTTCCGCCGCGGCAAGGCGGAGCCGCGTCGTCCGGCCGCACCCTTACAAATCCGTAACACTATGAATTCGCGCGGCTTTCCGGCGCACCGCGGATCGAACCTTTTGCGGATGGGGCGCGACTGACGAACAGGATGTGAGGATCACATCCGTCACAGGAGAGAAACCATGTTCCGCAAGACCATCCTTGGCCTGGCTGCCGGTGCGGCGCTCGTGACTGCTGCGCTCGCCCCGACTGCCGCTTCGGCCCACTATTACGGCGGTTACGGCTACAAGTCGTACTACAAGCCCTACTACGGCTATCGCTACTACAAGCCGTACTATGGCTATCGGTCGTACTACCGTTCCTACCGCTATTACTAAGCACGATGCGCCTTCCGGCGCCGTGCTGAACCCGGCCTCGCATCGAGGCCGGGTTTTTCGTGTCCGCACCCCGGCGCTCGACCGCAGGCGTGGTGCCAGGCGCTTCAAGAATGCGACTTTGCCGGGATGCAATCTGCCGGAACGCAGGCCTGCTGGAATGCAAGTCTGCTGGAATGCAAGTCTGTGAAGAGCGCGTTCGGTCGAACCTTTGCACACATGTCGCAGCATTCATTGCACAAGTTTAATCGGCATCCGCGAACGCCCAGCTCTCGATACGCGACTGATCTGCACAGGATGCACTCAAGCATCCGACTGAAGGAGAGTTGAAATGCTTCGCATGACTGCCATCGCATTCGCCGCTGTCGCCACCGTCGGCATCGCGTCGCTCGCGACCCCCTCTTCGGCCGAAGCCGGCTGGAAGGGCCATCATCATCACCGTCATTGGCACGGTCATCGCCACTTCCGCCCGATCCATTATGGCTGCTGGCGCAAGGTGTGGATCAACCTGCCGTATGGCGGTGGCTTCTTCAAGCGCGTTAACGTCTGCTACTGATCTCACCTCAGTGCGGACTTTATGCCGGGAGGCAGAGAGCCCCGGATCCCGCAAGGGACCGGGGCTTCTTTCTTTTCGGCAGGCGCGCGCTGCACCAGCGTGGTCGGCAGCAGCCACTTTCAATTAAAGACCGAATGGTCTATATATCGTGGATGAGCCGCCAACCCGCAACGCAGCCGGCCCGCGGCCGCCCCCGGAGCTTCGACACCGAAGCCGCTGTCGAACGTGCGATGAATGTGTTCTGGTCGCACGGTTATCACGCCACGGCGCTGCCTGACCTTCTTCGTGCGACGAAGCTCTCGCGTGGCAGCCTTTACGCCGCCTTCGGCGACAAGCACTCGCTCTTCCTGCGCGCACTCGATCGCTACATCGCCGATGCCCTGACACGGATGGATATCGAACTCGCTCCCGGCAGAGATCCGGTCGACGGCCTGCGAGCCTACCTTGCCGGCTATGTCGAGCGCACCAGCGGTGCCAAGGGCCGGCGCGGATGCCTGCTGGTGGCGACAGCCATGGAAATGGCCGGCCACGATCCCGAAGTCGATCGCCGCATTGCGGGCTTCTTCAATGCCATGGAGTTGAGGGTGGCCGATGCTTTGTCCCGCGCGAAAGCTGCGGCCAAGCTGGCCGATGGTGTCGAGCCTTCGAGCGCCGCCCGCATCATCGTCTGTTTCGTCGAGGGACTTCGGGTGACTGGCAAAACCGGACCGGCGCGAACCACGTCGCAATCCACCGCCGACGCCCTTCTCGACCGCTTCATCAAGTAGAGACAACAATGGACGCCAGCGCCCTCAGCTCGACTATATCTGGACCAAATGGTCTTGAAAGAAGGATATCATGACCGCTCTCCAGATCGTCTGCGCGGTGGCCGTGCCCTTGCTCTGGGGCTATCAGTTTGTGGCCATCAAGGTGGGCGTTGCGGAGTTTCCGCCGCTCTTCTTCCTTGCGCTGCGTTTCCTGGTCATCGCACTTCTGCTCATCCCGTTCGTCAAGCGGCCCACACGCCGACAATTCGGCCCTGTCGCAGCGATTTCGGTGTTCCTTGGCGGACTGAACTTCGGACTCTTCTATGTCGGGCTCGGGCTCGGCTCGGGAAGCATGTCGGCGATCGCCTATCAACTCGCCACACCCTTCACCATCCTGCTGGCCTGGCCGCTGCTCGCGGAACGGCCATCTCTAACGACATGCGCCGGAGTGGTGATTGCATTCGCCGGCGTGGTCGTGCTGACGGCGGGGCCCGGACTTACGGCCAACGCGCTTCCGCTGCTGCTTGTGGTGGGAGCAGCCTTCGCGTTTGCGATGTCCAACGTACTGACCAAGCGCTACGGCCCGTTCGACCCGTTGATGCTGATGGGCTGGTCGTCGCTGCTCACGGTGCCGCAGGTCATGCTGATGTCGCTGGTCCTTGAACAGGGACAGACCGCGAGCATGGTCACGGCGGACATGCGTGGCTGGCTGGCTCTCGCCTACACGATTTTCATCGGTGGAATTGTCGGATTTGGCCTCTGGTTCTGGCTGATTGGCCGTTGCTCCATGAGCCGCATTGCACCGTTCGGCCTGCTGCTTCCGGTATTCGCCGTGATGTCGAGCGTTTCGTTTCTCGGCGATCCTGTGACCTCAGCCCTGATCGTCGGCGGGCTGCTCGCGATCTCGGGCGTCGCGATGACGCAGTTCGGAGCCAGGGCGCCATCCATCTGAGCCCGACGGACCCGTTGTGACCTCTGGGTCGCGCTACACCAGCGCGATCAGCCGCACCGGTCCGCCGGTCGCATCCTTCACTTTCGGCATGCCGACGACGAGCGTCGCGCCCGCCGCTGGGACCTGGTCGAGATTCGCGACATTCTCCAGTCCCCAGCGGCCGGACGGCAGCCACAGGTAATGCGTCCTGAAGTCCTTCGAGGCACCGTGGTCGAGCGACAAGGTATCGACCGCAAGTCCGATGGCCTTGCGCTCGGTCATGAGCCATTGCGCAGCATCCGGCGAGAAGCCGGGAAAGTGAAAGACTCCTGCCGCGTCCTTGCCGGTGTATTTCGCGCCGTCGGCAGCGTAGCGCGCCCAGCCGGAATGCATGGCGACGCAAGCATTCTCGGCAATGCGCCCGTGCTTCTTCTCGTAAGCCTCGAGGTCGGAACGCGTCACCTGATAATCAGCATTTTTCGCCGCCTGCTGTGACACATCGACTACGGCGAGCGGCACGACGAACGACGCCGCATCGATGCGGTCCGCGGTCGCGCCGCTTTCGGAAAAATGAATCGGCGCATCGAGATGCGTTCCGGCATGCTCCATGACGTGCCAGACATAGGCGTTGAATCCGTCAGGCTTGAGCGAGGCCTGCCGCTCCATCGCGATACCCGGCTTGCCGAAGAAGGTCGGGAAGTCTGCCGACAACGTGTGTGTCAGATCGACCACGCCCTTGAAGCGGCGCTCCTGCGCGCGGCCTTGTTCGGGCACCACGGCCGTCGCGGCAAACGCGGTCGCCGCCGCGGCGCCCCTGAAGAATCCACGCCGGCTCAGCGCCGCGCGCACTGCTTCTTCACATCCGGGAACGCACATGACGAACTCCTCTGGTCGATGACGGCGCAACTGCGACTGCAAGAATTGCGCCTTCGCGCACCGGTGGCAATCCACAAGACGGCGCCGCCCATTCTGCTGCTGCATCCAACGCGTCACGATGTCGCGATCCCCGCTGCACAGCGCGAGCGGAATACTCGAATCGTGAGCCGGGCCAAAGAATCACGCAAGATGTCGGCACGGTGAGGGAGCATTGGATGGCGATGAAGCTGAAGGTCGGGGCAACCGCGGCGATAGCTTGCGCGGCCCTGTTCATGTCCGACATCCGCATGACCGCTGACGCGCACGGCGTGCATCGTCCGCGGATCGGCGCCAGCCACAAGACGCCGAGCGGCGCGCCGGAGACCTGGGGCACCTATTGCATTACCGAGCTTGCGCCGCTGTTTCGCGAGGCGATCTTGCTGGCGCAGGCCAACCAGCCGGCGCCTGGGACGAGCGCACCAGCCCCGGCGGCGGATGCCGTGACAAGCCAGCCACCTGGAACGGTCAATATCAAGCCGCTTTACCCGGTGCCGACGCAGGCGGCCACGCCGCAGCCGTCAAACATCCCGCTGCTGAAGCCGCTGCCGCCGTCGATGTCAGACAAGCCGCAGCAGACCACCGAGAAGATGACGATCTTCGTCGCGCGCAAGATCGTCACCATGGATCCAGGCTGGCCGACCGCCACCGCGGTCGCGGTCAAGGATGGCCGCATTCTGTCGGTCGGCACCCTGGAAGACCTGCAGCCCTGGATGAAGCGCTTCCCGTACGACATCGATCGCCGCTTTGCCAAGCAGGTGATCTATCCGGGCTTCGTCGAGGCGCACGGCCATCCTGTGATGGGCTCGGTCGCGATCAGTCTGCCGCCGCTGACCTATTTCCCGCTGCGCAATCCCTATGGTCCGGATTTTCCCGGCGTGAAGACGCGGGACGACGCGACAAAGCTGCTCAGGAAATACGTCAAGGAAGCCAAACCCGGCTCAACGGTGCTGACCTGGGGCTATGACGTGGTGGCGATGGGCGGCGATCTGCTCAATCGCGACGATCTCGATGCGATTTCAAAGGATCAGCCGATCATCGTCTGGGATGCATCCGAGCATTACGTGTTCGCCAACAGCGCCGCGATCCAGAAATATGGCATCACCAACGAACTGGTGGCCAAGACCATCGGCGCCGGCAAGAATCCGGACGGCTCGTCCAACGGACAATTCCTCGGAACCGAAGCCGCCAAGATCATCATGCTGAAGCCGCTGGCGGAAGTTCTCACGCCGGAAGAAGGCATGCGGCGCCTGCGCTATCTCGGCGCGCTGATGCAGCAGGCCGGCATTACCGCCACCGGCGACCTGTTCTATGGCGGCGTCAATCTCGAACTCGAAAACCTGCTGACCCGGCAGTATTTCGGCCAGCCTAACTCGATCGCACGCATCGTGCATGTGGCGGATGGCGCAACCTTCTCCGAATTGTATGGCGAGCGCGCCGTCGCGGAGGCCATCAGGCTGCGCACCACCAGCAACGAGCGTCTGATCTTCAACGGCGTCAAGTTCTACGCCGACGACGCATTCGTCTCGCTCGGCATGGAGTTGCAATTTCCCGGCTACATCGACAACAAGCGGTTCAAGGGCCTGTTCATGTATTCCTCGAAGGAGGCCTTCCTGGACGCGATGCGGCCGTGGTGGAATGCCGGCTTCCAGATTCACGTGCATTCCAACGGCTCCGGCGGCAACCAGATCACACTCGACGCCCTCGCCGCGCTGCAGGCGGAGACGCCGCGCTTCGACCATCGCTTCTCGTTCGAGCATTTTGGAATTTCGAGTGTCGCCCAGGCCCGTCAGGTCAAGGCGCTCGGCGCGGTGATCTCGACCAATCCGTATTATGTCTCGGAGCGCGCCGACCTGAATGCCGACTATATCGGCACCGATCGCGCGTCGCTTGCCGCGCGCATGAACACGATCCTGAAGGAGAATATCGTTCTCTCCCTGCACTCCGACACGCCGGTCGGGGTGCCAAGCCCGCTCTACGAGGTCTGGACCGCCGTCAACCGCATTGGCGAATTGTCGGGGAAAATCCATGCCCCGGCCGAGCGCGTGCGCAACGTCGAACGAGCGATGCGCATGGTCACCATCGACGCCGCCTACACGCTCGGCGTCGACGACCGGATCGGCAGCATCGAGGCCGGCAAATACGCCGACTTCGTCGTGCTCGACAAGGACCCGCAGGAGGTAAGCGCCAAGACCATCAAGGACGTGAAGGTGATCGCCACCATCACCGCCGGCCGCGCGATGCTGACCTCGCAGACCCGCAAGCCGGACTGGTCGCTTCCGCCGCTGTGACGGGGCGGAAGCCGACCGCGAGGTCGCAAAAAGCATTCGGCCCGGGAGGAAGGTCTCCGCCCGGGCCGATGTAAACTCTACTTCTTTTTCTTCTTCGCTTTTTTCTTCTTGGCCTTCTTCGCCATAGCGTCCTCTTTCAGGTTTGAGGTGAAAACGCCACTCGAGCCGCCGGAGGGCTGGCCCCGCATCAATTTCAAGTGATTCGTTCAAAGAGTCACTGTCATCAATGCGTCTTGAGTCGTCCCCGTTATTCTTTTCCTCATCCAAATGACGTCTTCACGCTGGACGGTGCCGGAATCGGCAAGAACCGCGGACCGGCATCGGCACCTTGCATGGAAGTTGATCTCTCGCGGCGTATTCGCCACAACGCGCGACCATGCTGACCATTGAAAATCTGTCCGTCCGCGTCGCCGGACGCCTGCTGATCGACGAAGCCTCGGTGCGCGTACCGGCCGGCAGCCGCACCGGCCTTGTCGGCCGCAACGGTACCGGCAAGACCACGCTATTCAACGTCATCACCGGCGACCTCGCGTCGGAATCCGGGAGCCTGACCGTGCGCCAGCGGTGCCGGGTCGGGCGGCTCCTGCAGGAGGCGCCGAGCGGGCCGGACAGCCTGATCGACATCGTGCTGGCCGCCGATCTCGAACGCGCTGCGCTGCTGGCCGAGGGCGAGCACGCCACCGACCCGGAGCGGATTGCCGACATCCACATGCGGCTCGCCGACATTGACGCGCATTCGGCGCCGGCGCGGGCCGCCGCGATCCTGTCGGGCCTCGGCTTCTCGACCGCGGATCAGGCGCGCGCGGTGTCGGAATTCTCCGGCGGCTGGCGCATGCGGGTGGCGCTCGCGGCCACCCTGTTCGCCGCCCCCGACCTCCTGCTGCTCGACGAGCCGACCAACTATCTCGACCTCGAAGGCACGCTCTGGCTGGAAGACCACCTGGCCCGCTACCCGCACACCGTCATCGTCATCAGCCACGACCGTGATCTGCTCGACAGCGCGGTCGATTCCATCCTCCATCTGGAGAACGGCAAGCTCACCTTCTATCGCGGCGGCTATTCGTCGTTCGAGCGGCAGCGCCGCGAACGCCAGATGCTGGACGCCAAATTCGCCAAGAAGCAGGAGGCGCAAAGGAAACACCTGCAGGCTTTCGTCGACCGCTTCCGCGCCAAGGCGTCGAAGGCACGGCAGGCGCAGTCGCGCCTGAAAATGCTGGCGCGGCTGGAGCCGGCTGCGGCGATGGTCGCCGACGACGTCCGGCCGATCGTATTGCCGGCGCCGGAGAAGACATTGTCGCCGCCGATCCTGGCGCTGGACGGCGTGTCGGTCGGCTACGAGCCGGGCAAGCCGGTGCTGCGCAACCTGTCGCTGCGGATCGACGACGATGACCGCATCGCGCTGCTTGGCGCCAACGGCAACGGCAAGTCGACGCTGGTCAAGTTGCTCGCGGATCGTCTCGCTCCCATGAGCGGCCGGATCACCCGCGCCGACAAGCTGCGGATCGCCTATTTCGCGCAGCACCAGCTCGACGAATTGCGTCCCAAGGACAGCGTCTACGACCATGTCCGGCGGCTGATGCCGGACGAGCCTGAGGCCAAAGTCAGGGCGAAGGCGGGCGCCATCGGCTTTTCCGCGCAGCGCGCCGACGCGGCGGTCGAGACGCTGTCGGGCGGCGAGAAGGCGCGGCTGATGCTCGGCCTCGCCACCTTCGGCGGGCCGCATCTCGTCATCCTCGACGAACCGACCAACCATCTCGACATCGACAGCCGTGCGGCATTGATCGAGGCCATCAACGATTATCCGGGCGCGGTGATCCTGGTGTCGCACGACCGTTATCTGCTGGAGGCCAGCGTCGACCGCCTCTGGATCGTGCAGAATGGCGGCGTCGCGAGTTACGATGGCGATCTCGACGACTATCGCCGGCTGATCCTCTCCGGCAAGGCCAGCGACACCCGCAACCATGCCGAAGCATCGGAGCGGAAGCCCGGTGCAGAAGCACGCAAGACATCCGGAGAGAGGCGCGCCGAGCTGGCGGCGTTGAAGAAGCGCATCACCGTGGCCGAGGACCTGACAAGAAAACTTGCGGCCGAGATCGACAACATCGATGCGAAGCTCGCTGAACTATTCGCAAGCGATCCCGGCAAGGCCGCGCAGCTTGCGAAACTGCGCACGGAAACCGCCGGCAAGCTCGCCCAGGCGGAAGAGGAATGGCTCGACGCAAGCACGGCCTATGAGGCAGCGCAGGCGTGAACGCCCGCTATTGCTGCGCACCGCGCAGCGGCATTGGCATCGGCTGTGATTTCGGCGCGGCTTTTCGTGTCTTGGCCGATCTGACCGGCTTCGGCGGCGGCGGCACGTCGACCCGCTCAATTGATACGAGGCGTCCGCCGCGGAAACGATAGAGACCGGGCCAGGCGCCGCGCAGCACCGTCATGGTCGTGATGCGCTCGGTGCCTTCTGCGGAGATGTTGAAAGTATCGGGAAATCCCGCGCGCTGGACCACCTGGCATTCGGTCATTCCGAGCCCCACGCCCCCGGCGAGCGTCGGCAGCGGACCCTGGCCGGCGAGTGCCTCGCTTCCGTCGGGCGATGGCGAAGCTGCACCGTCGGTCGCGGGGGCAACGGCGCAGGATCCGTCCGGATTCATCAGATCATTTTGCGTGACGGCACGGGTGGTCGTCGCGCGGGCCTGGTTTCCTTTCGCCCATTCTGGGGTCGCAAACACGTCCGACAACTTGGTATTCGGCTGGGTAGTGTCCGGCGCGGCGCAGGCGGACAAAAGGAGGAGCGCGGCGAAGCCTGTCGCCGCATATGAAATTCTCCTCGCCTGAACGCGACCGCGCAACGCTTTCCCCCGGCTTGATCCGTCATCCGGAACAAACAAGCCCGGATTGTTAGTCAGCAACATGGCGAGGATCAACGAGCAGCCGCGTGAAAATGCGAGCCTCGTTAATGCGAGAGCGCAGGTCGCAGTCGGAGCCAGCCATGCCTTGCCGCCTTGCGGGGCTTCCGGCGCCGTGCTTATGTGTCACAATGTCGCACCCGAGGATCGACCGGGTCAGCGGAGGTAAGCATATGAAACTGCTCGCAATTTACACGCTCTTGGTGATTGTGGGTGAATCCGCCGCGGTCGGTCTGGGAGAACTCGTTGAGCTCACCTATCCGGGCGCAAGCCTGCTCAGCTTCCTCGGCCTGTTCTTCCTGATGTTGTGGGTCGCCTGGCGCGTTACGCTGTTGATCGCGCGCGAATGAGCGTCCCTCAAGCCTTCTGCACCCAGCGCCCGCTGTCATCGGGTTGCCAATAGCTCGCCTCGAAGCCCTGCGCCTTTGCCTGCGACCATTGCTCACGTGCGCGTACGACCGCTTCATCGTTGGTGCCGTCGAAGATCAGGACCAGCCGGTCGTAACGCGAGGCGTCTTGTGGAATCGGCGCGCCGTCGATCAGAAAGCGCACATTGGCGTCGTTCGCATTGCCGTCGCCCGTGGTCAGAAGGATCGGCTGATCGGCGGCATGCGCATCGCGCGAAGTGCCATGCGGCAGAAAGCTTTCCTCGCGATAGGTCCACAGATGGGCATCGAGCGCCTCGATCCTTTCATCGGAATCAGCCTGGACCACGATACGCCAGCCGCGGTCCAGCGACACCTCGAGAAGCTGCTGCAGCACGCGTTCGAGCCGCTGCTCCAGCAAGTGATAGAAGCGGATTTCGGTCACGGCTGCGCTGCCGATGCGCGGAAGAATCGTTCTGCATCGCGCCGGAATTCCTGCCGCGACTCGTCGCGACTGTAGAACATATGCCCGCCACGATAATTGCGCTGTTCGATGCGTCCGCCGAAATCCGGAAGCTGCGCGAGGATCAGCATGCTCTCGAAATACGGCGTCTGCAGATCGGAATAGCCATGCGCCACCAGAACGCGCAGGCCCCGGTCCAGCGCCAGCATCCTGCGCAAGGCGGTGACGGCTTCCGGCATGCCGTGCCCGTTGCTCCAGCGCCAGTTCTCGAAGACGACATCGTTCGACACGACATATGGCAGCGGCGGCGCCTTGCCGTTGCCGCGAAGCAGATTTCCCATGGCCGTGGTCAGCGGCGGCTTCAATGCCGCGAGAAACGGATCGGCAAAATCCGGGCGCGGCGTCGTCGGATCGGGATCGTCTCCGGCAACGGCCGGATCGTAGGACGAGATGACCTTGCCATCGCGCCGCGCCGCCTCGCGTACGAACAGGGTTTCGTCGATCCGTCCCCGTGCGGCTTCCACCACCGTTTTCGGCAATCCGGTAATCGCAGTGACGCGAATGACCATGCGCTGCAGCGCCTCGCGGTCGCGCGGGCCCTTGAGATAATCGTCGACGAAAGCGGTTCTCGCATAATCCTGCACGGGACCGAGCTTCTGCGGGTCGAATGCGCCTTCGCTTTCCATGCGGGCGGCGGCGAAAGACGGCAGCAGCGTCATGAACGACACCGGCGACCAGCGCGCATGATAGCGCCAGCCGTAATCCAGCACCGGCGACACCAGGATCAGTCCGTTGAGTGCGACGCCATGCTTGCGATGCAGCGCGTCCGCAATGCGCGGCGCGCGCAAGCCGCCATAGCTCTGGCCGACAATGACCTTCGGCGCACCGGAGCGGTCATGCTGGCGCAGCCAGGTCGCGATCGCGTCCGACAGCAGTTCGATGTCGCCGTCGACCGACCACACGCGCTCTTTCGTTTTGGCGTCGTTGCGAACCAGACGTCCCTGCCCGGTGCCGGGCGGATCGAGGAAGACCAGATCGGTAAAGGCGAGCCAGCTTTCATCGTTGGCGAGCAATGGCCGCAATGCGGAAGCCGCGCCCCCGAAAGCGATCCGCGACGGACCGAGCGCGCCGAGATTGAGATAAGCCGACGACGTGCCCGGGCCTCCGCCGATGACGAAGGCAATCGGCCGCATTCCGGCACCGCCGGGGCGCGTGAAGGCCACAAGGCCGACCTCGGCATCGACGCGTCCGGAATCGTTGCGGACCGCAATGCGCTCCGCCAGCAACCGGTCAATCGGAGCTTCCGCCTGCGCCGGGAGCGATAGGACAAGCAGCGCAGCAAGCGGTGCCGCATATCGGCGCACGGCCCGCGCGCTCCTACTTCTCGTAGGAATCGGCCACCAGCCGGTCGAGCAGGCGAACGCCAAAGCCGGATCCCCAGCTCTTGTTGATGTCGGATTGCGGCGATCCCATACCGGTGCCGGCGATATCGAGATGCGCCCAGGGTGTCTTGTCGACGAAGCGCTGCAGGAATTGCGCCGCGGTGATCGCCCCGCCCATGCGTCCGCCCGTATTCTTCATGTCCGCGAACTTCGAATCGATCTGCTTGTCGTATTCGGGGCCGAGCGGCATCCTCCAGACACGCTCACCGCTGAGCTTCCCGGCTTCTACGAGCCTTTCCGCGAGCTTGTCGTTGTTGGAGAACAGCCCGGCATATTCGTGCCCGAGTGAGACGATGATGGCCCCCGTCAGCGTCGCCAGATCGATCATGAATTCCGGCTTGTGGGTCTTCGCCACATACCAGAGCACATCGGCGAGAACCAGACGTCCTTCCGCATCGGTGTTGATGATCTCGATGGTCTGGCCCGACATCGAGGTGACGATGTCCCCCGGCCGTTGCGCGTTGCCATCGGGCATATTCTCGACCAGTCCGATGGCGCCGACCGCATTCACCTTGGCCTTGCGCGCAGCCAGCGAATGCATCAGCCCAACGACGCAGGCCGCGCCCGCCATGTCGCCCTTCATATCCTCCATCCCGGCGGCCGGCTTGATGGAGATGCCGCCGGTATCGAAGGTCACCCCTTTCCCTATGAATGCCAATGGCTTGGCGCCCTTCTTGCCCCCGTTCCAGCGCATGATGACAACGCGGCTCTCGCGTACCGAACCCTGGCCGACACCAAGAAGCGCCTTCATCTTCAGCTTCGCGAGGGCCTTGTTGTCGAAAACCTCGACCTCGACACCGAGTTTGCGCAGGGTTGCCGCCCGGCGCGCGAATTCCTCCGGATAAAGCACGTTCGCCGGCTCGTTGACGAGGTCCCGGGCGATGATCACGCCCTGCGATATGGCCTCCCGTGTGGCGAAAGCCTTGCGTGCCTTGTCCGCCGAAGCGGTGCCGATCGTTAGCCGCCGCGGCTTCGGGGCCGGCTCGGCGTCCTTTTTCTTGGTCTTGTAGCGGTCGAAGGCATAGGCCCGCAGGGTCGCTCCGAGGGCCAGGTCGGCCGCCTGATCAGGCGTCAGGGCGCGATCCGGGAACTCTGCGGCGATTGCAACCTCCGCGGCGACGGCCGGCGCCCGCCCGAAGGCGAGGCCGCCAAGCTTGACCATGTCCCCCGGCTCGGCACCGGCCTCCGCACCGACCCCGACCACGATCAGCCGGGACACCTTCAGTCCTTGCGGCGCGATCAGATCAAGGGCAGTCCCGCTTTTGCCCTTGAAGCCGTCAGCGGCTGCCGCGCGGGACACGAAGTCACCGGTCGGCGCCAGCAAAGTCCGGGTCGCGGAACCAAATGCGAGGTCGGTCCCTGCAAAAACAATCAGAACGCCCTTTGATGGCGCCGAGTAGGATGAAAATCCAACCTTGAGACCGCCAGCCATCGGTTCACTGTCCTGTCAATTTTCCGGCCCATGGGAGTTCTCCCTTTACGGCGCGGAACACAGCTGCGCCAACGAAATGTGCCGAGCGATCCCGCCGGTGCGTTTTCCAGGCTCCGGCACTGGTCTGACGGCCGACTGTTAACCATAATGGAACCTGACCGCCGATGGATCGTGATCCGGAAGCCACAGGCGCGTAAATCTTGCCCCCGGATTAACTTTTTTCGATGCATTTTCAACAGCTTTGCCTTGGCTGAGCCATGTTGTGAATCGAGTATGAATGCTCCATGGAGATGGCTTGGGGAGCCACTGCTCCAGGGGCGTGCCGAAGGTCCCTCGGGACCCGCGGACGGTATCAGGGGGAATGTCGGGCCGCATGGCTTCGCTCGGGTCGGGATCGTTGAAGCTGCCGTCTTTCCGGCTGCGCTTGCCGCGCATGCCGGCACGGTGGCCGCGTTTTCCGTTCCGGATGCCGGAGCTGCGCGTTCCCGGCTTCGGCGCCATCAACCGGTACATTTTCGGATCCACTTTCGGCGCCTTCGCGATCGTGCTGTTCAGCCTGACGTCGGTGATCTGGATCACCCAGGCGTTGCGCGACATCGACCTGATGACCAGCCGCGGACAGACCGTGCTGGTGTTCCTCGGCATCACCGGGTTGGTCATCCCGATGCTGGTGCTGGTGATCGCCCCGATCGCTCTCATGATCGCGGTCATGCATGCCATCGGCCGGCTGTCGAACGACTCGGAATTGATCGTCATGAATGCGGCCGGGATGTCCCCCTGGGCGCTGTTCCGGCCTTTTCTGCTGATGTCCATCCTGGTTGCCGGCGTCATGACGGCGATCGGGGCCTGGCTCGGGCCGCTCGGGCTGCAGACCTTGAACCACTGGGCCAATGAGGTGCGCGCCGACCTTGTCACCAACGTGGTGCAGCCCGGCCGCTTCAACGGTTTCGAGCGCGGCCTTGTCTTCCACATCCGCGAGCGGCAGGCGAATGGCGTGCTGCTCGGCGTGTTCGTCGACGACCGCCGAAATCCCAAGGAGCGCGCCACCTTTCTTGCCGAGCAGGGGACGATCCTGAAGGACGAACGCGGCACTTTCCTCGTACTCGAGAATGGCAGCGTGCAGCGGCTGGAAATCGTACGCCGCAAGAAGCGCAAGAAAGGCGAGGCCCAGCCGGAGGTCAAGGAGAAAGACCCGGCCATCGTAAAGTTCGAGCGCTACGCGCTCGACCTTGCCCAGGCTCCGACGGATCAGCAGGCGCAACGTGCTTCCGCGCGCGACCGGTTCATCTGGGAATTGGTGACCGACGATTCCGAAACTGCAAAACTGTCCGCCGGTCAGGTGCGCGCCGAATTGCACGACCGGATTTTCGCGCCGCTCTACCCGATTGTCTTCACGATCATCACTTTTGCGTATCTCGGGGCGCCGCGCACCACCCGCCAGGGTCGCGCGATGTCGATTGCCGGTGCGGCCATTGCCATTGCGACCATTCGGCTCGTCGGCTTTGTCGTGATCGTGTTGTGCATCCGCTATCCTTGGGTGCTTGCGATCCAGTATGCGCTGCTGGCGACGGCGACCGGCCTTGGTCTGTACGCGATCCATCGCGGGCTCGAAATCGAGCCTCCCGCCTTCGTCATCAAAGCGGTCAACACGACCGTTTCGCAGATGTCGCGCCTGATGCGCGTCGCTCGTCCGGCGACATGACGGGGGGGACGACGTTGCGCGTATCCATGACCCTCGGACGCTATTTCGGGACCCGGTTCCTGGTGACGGCGCTCGCCGTCTTTGGCGGCGTGGTGTTCCTGGTTGCTCTGCTCGATGCGGTCGAACTGATGCGCCGAACATCCGGCAACGAGAACGCGACCGCGCTCGCAGTGATCCGCATGTCGTTCTTTCGGGTGCCGATGACGGCCGAACGAATCATGCCGTTCTGCGCATTGATCGGGGCGATGTCATGCTACCTCAATCTGTCGCGTCGCAATGAGCTCGTGGTGGCGCGTGCAGCAGGCGTCTCGGCATGGGAATTCACTGCGCCAGCGGTGATCGTGGCGCTCATCCTGGGACTGCTCGCAACCCTCGTCTACAACCCGGTTGCGGCCAATCTGCAGGAGCGCTCCAAGCGCTACGAAATCGAGATATTCGGGCAGCGCGAATTCGGGCAGCAGGAATCCGGCTTCTGGGTGCGCCAGCGCAGCGCCGACGGCCAGTCGATCATCAACGCGCGCAACAGCCGCGAGCAGGGGCTGCGGCTGGCCGGCGTCACCGTCTTTACGTTCGATCAGCAGGGGCGCTACCAGGACCGCATTGAGGCGGCTAGCGCCGTCCTCAAGGACGGGGCCTGGGAATTGTCGGATGCACGCGTCTATCCGAGCAATTCTCCGCCGAGCGTCCATGCCACCTACGCACTCAAGACCAACCTGTCGCGCGAGCAGGTCCGCGAGAATTTCGCGACGCCGGAAACCCTGACGGTCTGGGAATTGCCGGAATACATCCGGCTCGCCGAGAATGCCGGCCTCGCCGCCGCTGGCTATCGCCTTCAATACCACAAGTTGTTGTCGCGCCCCTTCCTGCTCGCATCGATGGTGCTGCTCGCCGCCGCCTTCAGCCTGCGCTTCGCCCGCATGGGGGGCGTGCAGAAAATGGTGCTCGCCGGCGTGCTGTCGGGCTTCCTGCTTTATGTGCTATCGAAAATCACCGAAGACATGAGCAAGACTGAGCTTCTGTCGCCGGCGACGGCTGCGTGGGCACCGGTTCTGATCGGGGGGCTGACGGGGTTTTTGGTGCTGCTTTATCAGGAAGACGGGTGATGGCGTTGCGTATTCCGCCCCCTCCCCGATCGTTGGGCCGCGCCCTGTCTGTCGCGGCGCTGGCATGGTTTGCCGTGGCCCTGACCGGGCTCGCGACGATGACGCCTGCCTCCGCCCAGACCGACTTCTTCCGGTTCGAGCAACGTCCGACATCGAAAGCCAAGCCGGCGGCACGCCCCTCGTCGCAAGGCGACAAGCAGATGATGGTGCAGGCGACGGAGGTTCAGTACGACCACGTCAACGAGCGCGTGTCGGCGGTCGGCAACGTCCAGATCTATTACGACGGCTCGACCATCGAGGCCGACAAGGTCACCTACAACCAGCGCACCAAGCGATTGCGGGCGGAAGGCAATGTCCGGCTCACCGAGCCGGGCGGCAACATTACCTACGGCGAAATCCTCGAGCTGAACGACGATTATCGCGACGGATTTGTCGATTCGCTGCGGGTCGAGACGCCCGATCAGACCCGGTTCGCCGCCGCGCGCGCCGACCGCTCCGACGGCCGCTATTCGGTGCTCCAGAGCGGTGTCTATACCGCATGCGAGCCATGCAAGACCGACCCGCGCAAGCCGCCGCTCTGGCAGGTCAAGGGCGCGCGCATCATCCACGATGAACAGGAGAAGATGATTCATTTCGAGCAGGGCTCGTTCGAACTGCTCGGAATGCCGATCGCGTATTTCCCCTACTTTTCGACGCCCGACCCCACGGTGAAGCGCAAGAGCGGCTGGCTGATGCCGGTCTTCTCGACCAGCTCGAAACTCGGTTTTGTTGCCGAGGCTCCCTATTTCTGGGCGCTGGCGCCCAATTACGATCTGACCCTGACGCCCAGCGTGTCGACCAAGCAGGGCCCCTTCATCCAGGGCGAGTTCCGCCACCGGCTGATGAACGGCGCGTACGCCATCCGCGCCGCCGGCATCCGGCAGTTCGACAAGGACGAGTTCGTCCACACCAACGGCCAGCCAACGCCCGGCTACCGCGACTGGCGCGGTTCGATCGAATCGAACGGACAATTCGGGCTTAACCAGCGCTGGGTCTGGGGCTGGGACGCGCTCCTGATCTCCGACAAGACATTCTATCAGGATTACCGGGTCCAGACCTTTACCAACGACGTGCGCAATCCGTTCCGCAACACCAACATGGAGCGCGTGTCGCAGCTCTACCTCGTCGGCCGCGGCAACCGCGCCTTCTTCGACGCGCGCACCATCTACTATTACGGCTTCTCCGAATTCGACCAGCAGAAGCAACTGCCGATCATCCATCCGGTGATCGACTACACCTATGTGGTCGGGCAACCGGTCCTGGGCGGCGAACTGAGCTTCCGGTTCAATCTGACGAGCCTGTCGCGCGATACCGCCTCGTTCGATCCGATCAACAAGACCGCGGAAGATTCCAATTTTTGCGGCCCCACCACGGCGGACCCTGCGGTCAAGAACACCAATAACTGCCTCCTGCGCGGCGCTCCGGGCAATTATTCCCGCTACTCGGCAGAAGCGACATGGAGAAAGACCTTCACCGATCCGTTCGGGCAGGTCCTGACGCCGTTCTTCTCGCTGCGCGCCGACGTCGCCCAGGTCAACATCGAGAACGAACCGGGCGTCGCCAATTTCATCGACACCAGCGACACCACGCGCTTTCGCGGGATGCCGGTGGCCGGGCTCGAATATCGCTATCCGCTGATCAACATACAGCCCTGGGGCACGACGACGATCGAGCCGATCGCGCAGATCATTGCGCGCCCGAACGAGCCCAGCATCGGCAAGCTCCCGAACGAGGACGCGCAGAGCTTCGTGTTCGACGACGGCAACCTGTTCCGCGTCGACAAGTTCGCCGGCTGGGATCGCGTCGAAGGCGGCGGCCGCGTCAATTACGGCATCCAGGCCACCACCCAATTCAATCACGGCGGCTATGTAAACGTGCTGTTCGGACAGTCCTATCAACTGTTCGGGGCCAATTCCTTCGCCGCCGGCGATGCGACCAATACCGGGCTCAACAGCGGCCTCGACACCCGCAAGTCGGATTATGTGGCCCGTTTCGCGTATCAGCCCGACCGCATTTTCACCTTCACGACGCGCTATCGGTTCGACGAAAAGAATTTCGACATGCGTCGTTTTGAGCTGGAAGGCCGGGCCAATTTCGACCGGCTATCGCTGCAGGCCTTGTACGGCATCTATGACAAGCAGCCGGAACTCGGGTTCCTGGCGCGCCGCGAGGGCATCCTCGGCGGGGTTTCCTACAAGGTCAGCGAGAACTGGGCGATGCTGGCCGCCGCGCGCTACGACATCGACGCCGACAAGTTCGACCAGACCCGATTTGGTGTCGGCTATATCGACGATTGCCTTATCTTGGCCCTGAATTACATCACCAGTTACACCTATAGCGGCAATCCGACGAAGGACCATCGGCTGATGCTGCAACTGAGCCTGCGAACGCTGGGCACGACTTCGGGGTCCTCCGGGGTACCCGGTATCGGCGGGCTTTAGGCTGCGGCGGAACAGCGCCATCCGCAGGGTTTGACGATCCATGACGCGAGACCTGAAAACGAGACGAGTTGCAAAATCGTTTGCTGCGCTGGCTGCGGGAGCGATTGCGCTCGCCACGCTGATGCTGTCGCCCGCGCAGGCCCAGATCGTACTTTATGTGACCGGACAGCCGATCACAGCCTATGACATCGAGCAACGCGGAAAGCTGCAGACGCTCGGCGGAGGCAAGGCAAAGTCCCGCCAGGAAGTCATCGACGATCTGATCGACGACAAGCTCAAAATCCTCGCGGCCAAGCGCTTCAATTTCGAAATGTCGCAGACCGATGTGGACAACGCGTTCAACAATATCGCGCGCAGCACCGGCATGACCGCCGATCAGTTCGGCAAGATGCTGCAGAGCAGGGGCGTCAATCCAAATACCCTCAAGGCGCGGCTGAAAGCCGACCTCACCTGGAACCAGATGGTGCGGGGCAAGTTCAGCCAGCAGCTCACGCCGTCAGAGAAGGATATCTTTGACGCCGAGCTGCAGGGGACCGACCAGGGGGAGGCCGGCGTCGAATATACCTTGTATCCGATAACTTTCGTGGTCCCGCGTGGGTCGCCCGCCAACCTCGTGGAGGCACGCAAGCGCGAGGCGGAGGCGCTGCGCCAGCGATTTCAGTCGTGCAGTTCGGGGCTCGCCTTTGCGCGTGCGCTGCGCGAAGTGGTGGTGCGCGCGCCGGTTCGGCGCAATTCGGCGGATTTGAGCCCGGCATTGCGCGACATTCTCGCCAAGGTCGAGGTCGGCAAGGTCACCCCGCCGGAAGTGACCGCAGGCGGCGTCGATATCTTCGCGCTGTGCGACCGCAAGGAGACCAATTCGGATTCTCCGAACAAGAGAAAGCTGCGCGACGAGATTTTCCAGCGCCGGTTTCAGAGGCATTCCGATCGCTATCTCAAGGAGCTGCGGTCGCAGGCCATGATCGAATACAAGCAGCCGCAATGAGATGCGCGCGCTCGCGCTGACGATCGGGGAGCCGGCCGGAATCGGCTGCGACATCGCGCTCGCCGCGTGGCGTCTCAGGCGCGAGCAATATCTGCCGGCGTTCTACCTCGTCGCCGATCCCGCTCATGTTGCCGCCCGCGCGCGCCGGATCGGCCTGTCGGTCGCCGTCGACGTGGTGACGCCGGAGGAAGCCTCGGCCTGCTTCGACACCGCCCTGCCGGTGGTGCCGCTCGAGGAAACGGCCACCGCCGAACCCGGCCACCCGGACGGATCTAGCGCGGCAGTGTCGCTTGCCTCGATCCGGCGGGCGGTTTGCGACGTCATCGACGGCCGCGCCACCGCCATCGTAACCAACCCGATCGCCAAATCGGTCCTCTATCGCGCAGGTTTTGCGGATCCCGGACACACCGAATATCTTGCGCGACTCGCCCGCGATCTCATGGGAGTCGCAGCCATGCCGGTGATGATGCTGTGGTGCGAAGATCTGGCGGTGGTCCCGGTGACGATTCATGTGCCGCTGCGGGAGGTTCCCGCGTTGCTCACTGCGGATCTCATCTACGAGACCGGCCGGATCGTGGCGCATGATCTGATCGAGCGTTTCGGCATTCCGGCGCCTCGCCTCGCCATCGCGGGGCTTAATCCGCATGCCGGCGAAGACGGTCTGATCGGCGATGAAGAGCTTCGGGTAATCCGGCCCGCGGTTGCACGGCTCGCAGCTTCCGGTATCGCGGCACGCGGCCCCCTGCCTGCCGACACCTTGTTTCATGCGGCCGCGCGGCGTTCCTACGACGCCGCATTGTGCATGTATCACGACCAGGCACTGGTCGCGATCAAGACCCTCGCCTTCGATGAAGCGGTGAATGTCACCCTTGGCCTGCCCTTCGTGCGCACCTCGCCCGACCACGGCACGGCGTTCGACATTGCCGGTACCGGTCGTGCCAATCCCGCAAGCCTGATTGCATCGCTCAAGCTTGCGGCGCGGCTTGCGGCGCAGGCGCCGGTGTCGCTGTCGGCAGCCTGATGGCCGGGCTTGACGATCTGCCGCCACTTCGCGAAGTCATCCGCCGGCACGATCTGATCGCCAAAAAATCGCTCGGCCAGAATTTTCTGCTGGATCTCAATCTCACCGGCCGCATCGCGCGCGCAGCGGGACCGCTCGCCGGCGTTACCGTGATCGAGATCGGGCCGGGCCCAGGCGGGCTGACGCGCGCGCTGCTCGCGCATGGCGCAGCCTGTGTCATCGCCGTCGAACGCGACCGCCGCGCGATCGCAGCCCTGCACGATATCGCGGCTCATTGTCCGGGCAAGCTTATCGCAGTGGAAGCCGATGCGCTCGATTTCGATCCCGCGCCCTTCATCGGATCGGGTCCGGTCCGCATCGTTGCCAATCTGCCTTACAATATCGCAACGGTGCTGCTCACCGGGTGGCTCGAGACCGAGACCTGGCCGCCCTTCTATGACCGCCTCGTGCTGATGTTTCAGCGCGAAGTGGCGGAGCGGATCGTTGCGCGGCCCAACACCAAGGCCTATGGCCGCCTGTCGGTGCTCGCGCAGTGGCGAACCCAGCCGAAAATCCTGTTCGACATCGCGCCATCCGCCTTCGTACCGCCACCGAAGGTCACCTCATCGGTGGTCGAACTGATCCCCCGGACTTCGCCCGATGGGTGCGAGCGCACCGCGCTCTCGCGTGTCGCCGAAGCCGCCTTCGGCCAGCGGCGCAAGATGCTGCGCCAAAGCCTGAAATCGCTCGTGCCGGATCCTCTGCCCCTGCTGGATGCCGCCGGCATCGCACCGACCGATCGGGCCGAGGATATCCCGATTGCCGGATTTGTGCGGCTGGCTCGGGCCTACGCCGCACGCGGGTAGCCGTTACGACGACAGCGCTCGCAAGTCGGACAGCAGCGTGTCCACGAATGCCTGGATGTCGTCCTTGTGCACCCGCTTGAGCCGTTCGGCGGTGAGGATTCCGCGCAGGCGCATGAAACTCTTTTCGAGGTCGCGATTGACGAGGACATAGTCATATTCCTCCCAATGCGGGATTTCCTCGGCGGCATTCTTCAGGCGCCGCGCGATGATTTCCGGCGTATCCTCCGCACGCCGTTCCAGCCGGAGCTTCAACTCATCAGCGGTCGGCGGCAGCACGAACACGCTGACGACATCCGCGCGCATGGTCTCGTAAAGCTGCTGGGTCCCCTGCCAGTCGATGTCGAACAGCACATCACGGCCTTCTCCCAGCGCTGTTTCGACCGGTTCGCGCGGGGTACCATAGAAGTTTCCGTGAACCTCAGCCCATTCCAGCAATTCGCCCCCATCGCGCATCAGTTCGAATTGCCGCCGCGTGATGAACTTGTAGTGGATGCCGTCGATCTCGCTCGACCGCCTCGGACGCGTGGTCACGGAAATCGACAGACTGACATTTTCCTCCTTTTCGAGAAGGTTGCGGGTCAGGGTAGTCTTTCCCGCCCCCGAAGGCGACGACACGATCAGCATGATGCCGCGGCGGGCAATGTCGATATTTGCGCTCATTCGAGGTTCTGGACCTGCTCGCGAAACTGCTCGACCACGCTCTTCAGCTCAAGCCCGATATTCGTCAGCTCGACGTCGTTGGATTTGGAGCACAGCGTGTTGGTCTCGCGATTCAGTTCCTGCGAGAGAAAATCGAGTCGCCGGCCGATCGCGCCGCCGCCGGCCATCAGTTTGCGCGCCTGCGCGATATGTGCGGCGAGCCGGTCGAGTTCCTCGCGAATGTCCGCCTTGGTCGCGAGCAGGATCGCCTCCTGATGTAACCGGTCGGGGTCGAAGCGGTTCGACGCTTCCAGCAGAACGGCCACCTGGTCCGCAAGCCGCTTCTTGATGGCATCCGCCTGGCGGCCGGGCGCCGCATCGGCGCGCGCTGCAAGCGCCGCCATCTCGTCAAGACGCGTGCCGAGTATCTTGGCGATCGCCGCACCTTCATGCCGTCGCATGTCAGCGAGACCCTTCAGCGCGGCAACAAAGCCTGTGACGATGGCCTCTTCGGCGGCGGCCTTCTCGTCGGCCGATTCTTCGGCGTCGGCGACGTCAATCACGCCCTTCAGACCCAGGAGGCCGTCGAGTCGCGGCTTTTCGGCGTCGACCTTCCCGACCAGATTGCCGACGGCGTCGATGAAGGCGTTGAGCACAGGCTGGTTGATGCGAACCACCGGCGCGATACCCTCACGATTCACGGTCAGGGTTGCATAGACATTGCCGCGCGAGAGCATCTCAGCCGCGCGCCCGCGCACCGCGACCTCGACCGCATCCAGGCCCGGTGGCAGCCGCAGCCGCAATTCGAGGCCTTTGGCGTTGACCGACTTGATCTCCCACGACCAGGCATAACTCCCGCTCGCACCATGGCTGCGGGCGAATCCGGTCATGCTCGATAGCGTCATCGCCACACTTGAAGAAAGAGGAACCGGGACCGACAGGAATCGGAGGCGCACAGACCTTATCGCGCTGCGCGCAATGGCGCTATTGCGCCCGAGTGGTGCTCGGCGCGGTCTGGTTGCGCTGCGCAGCACCCTGCTTTTGCGGGTTTCGTTGCCCCGCGGGGGCCGGTCGGACCGGCTGCACCGCCGTGGTTGGCCGCTGGCCGGGAGCGGGCGCAGCCGGACGCGCAGCTTGCGGGGCCCGCGCGGGACGCACAGGTGGAGTCGGGGTCGGCGTTGCGCTGGCTGCGGGGCTTGCTGCCGGCGCCGGGGCTGCCGGTGCCGCAGCCTCGGCAGCCGCATCGCGCGCATCCTTTTCGAGGCCGCGCAGTTTCGCCACATGCTTCTGGTGCTGGTCGTAGGTTTCCGAGAAGGCGTGACCGCCGGTTCCATCCGCAACGAAGAACAATTCGCGGGTACGGGCCGGGTTGGCAGCAGCTTCGATCGAGGCGCGACCCGGATTGGCGATCGGCCCGGGCGGCAGCCCTTCGATCACATAGGTATTGTAGGGCGTAGGCTGGGTGATTTCGCTCTTGAGGATGCCGCGACCGAGCGAGCCCTTGCCGCCGACCAGACCGTAGATGATGGTGGGGTCGGATTGGAGCTTCATCTTGCTCTTCAGCCGGTTGACGAAGACCGCAGCCACCCGCGTACGCTCGTCCGGCTTGCCGGTTTCCTTCTCGATGATCGACGCGAGAATGAGAAGCTGATCTGGATTCCTGACCGGCAGATCGGGCGCACGCCGGTCCCATGCCTCCTTGAGGATGCGCGCCTGGGCCGCCTGCATCCGCTTGATCATATCGTCTCGCGTCGTGCCGCGGTTGAAACGATAGCCGTCCGGCAGAAGCGATCCCTCCCGCGGAACCTCGCGGACGTCACCGGTCAGCTTGTCGTTTTCCAGCAATCGCGCGACGATCTGCTCGGAGGTCAGTCCCTCGGCGACAGTGAACTGATGCTGCACGACCTTGCCTTCGTTCATGGTCTCGGCAACCTCGCGCGGGCTAGCGCCCTTGGCGAACTGGTACTCGCCGAATTTGAGGTCTGCGCCGCGAATTTTCATCACGGCGG
>NZ_JBFWPA010000052.1:0-49038 GCF_050250235.1 Pseudorhodoplanes sp. | reverse complement strand
ATCGCGGTATTGACACTTTTCGTACCTGTGGAACCGACTCCGGCGTCGCCGCGCGCCGTTTCACTCAACTTCTCAACCGGACGGATATGCGCGCGCACACCCGGCGCGATCACGAGTTGCGCGATTCGCATCCCGCGTTCGATGGAGAACGGTTTGGTGCCGTGATTGATGAGCAGAACCGCGATCTCACCGCGATAATCCGCATCGATGGTCCCGGGTGCGTTGAGAACGGTGACCCCGTGCTTCGCGGCGAGCCCGGAACGCGGGCGCACCTGCCCCTCCATTGCCGCGGGCAGGGCGATCACAATGCCGGTGGGGATCGTTGCGTATCGTCCGGGTGCGATCGTGACCGGCTGTCCGTCGGGGATTGCCGCCAGCAGGTCGAGGCCGGCCGCCGCAGCACTCTGATAGGCCGGCAGCGGCAACCCGGCTCCATGCGGGAGCTGTACGACCTGCAATTCGACGTGTGTCACCGGGGAGATCCGTTCAGCGCGCTGGCGATGCGTCCGATCAGGTGCCGTGCCACCTGGTTCTTGGATTGCGACGGCCAGGATTCCACGCCTTCGGTGGTGACGAGGTGTACCGTGTTGCGATCCCCGCCCATGACGCCGGAAGCGGGGGACACATCGTTGGCGACAATCCAGTCGCAGCCTTTGCTCTTCAGCTTCGCCCTGGCGTGATCGATCACCTTCTCGGTCTCGGCCGCGAAGCCGACGACCAGCCGCGGCCGGCCGGTCCTGAGCCTGGCCACGGTCGCCAGAATGTCCGGATTTTCGGTCAGCGAAAAGACAGGTGCTCCTGACTTCGCGGTCTTCTTGATCTTCTGGGTTTCCGGCTTGGCAATGCCCCAGTCAGCGACGGCGGCGGCAAAGATCGCAGCATCCGCCGGCAGGCTGCTGCGGACCGCGGCCAGCATTTCCCGCGCGGTGGTAACGTGGACCGGAGCAACGCCGACCGGATCAGGCACATTCACAGGGCCAGACACGAGGATCACCTCGGCGCCAGCCTCCGCTGCGGCGGCGGCGATGGCATGACCCTGCTTCCCTGACGAGCGGTTGGCGATATAGCGGATCGGATCGATGGGCTCGTGCGTCGGCCCCGAGGTAACCAGCACGCGCCTGCCGGCGAGCGGCCGGTCCGCGTGCGTGGCAAGCCGATTCATCGCGGCTTCGACGATTTCCAAAGGTTCCGCCATCCTCCCGGTGCCGGCCTCGCCGCTTTCGGCCATCTCTCCGTCATTGGGACCGATCAGCGACACGCCGTCCCGGGCAAGCTGCGCGACATTGCGGCGTGTCGCCGCATTCCGCCACATCGTCGGATTCATCGCCGGCGCTATCAGGACCGGCTTGTCTGTCGCCAGCAGTACCGCGGAGGCGAGATCGTCGGCATGACCGTTGGCCATCTTCGCGATCAGGTCGGCGGTGGCGGGCGCCACAATCACGAGGTCGGTGTCGCGCGCAAGCCGGATGTGACCCACGTCGAATTCGCTCTGCGGGTCGAACAGGTCGGTAAAGGTCCGCTCTCCGGTCACCGCGCCGACCGCAAGCGGAGTGATGAATTCGTGGCCGGCCCTGGTCAGAATGCAGCGCATCGCGGCGCCGCGCTCGCGCAGCCGCCGGATCAGGTCGAGCGACTTGTAGGCGGCGATGCCGCCGCCAATTACCAGAAGGATGCGCTTGCCGGTCATGAGAGCCGCCGAACCAGTGACGCAGTCGTTAACACATATCGCGGCAGGGCGCCGAAACAAGCCGATGCCGGCCGTCTCCATGGTTAACGGCGGCGGCCGTCACTTGATCAGGTACACGATGTAGGCCAGCAATGCCGCGATCGCCCAGAGCGCCATCGCGGTCGAGCGGCCTCGCCTTGCCTCCGCGCGGCCGATTTCGGCGACGGTTTCCGGCGCCAGCACGATGCCGTTGCGGGTGGAGGCATCCAGCTGCTCGATCAGCACCGCGCTGCGTGACATCAGCCCCGGCACCTGACCCAGAAAGCGCCCAAGCTCGAGAGCCCCCTCGGCGGCGTCCTCGATGCGGCCGGCGGGTCCGAGATTGCGTTCGATCCAGTCGCGCACGACCGGTTCTGCCGTCGACCACATGTCAAGCTTTGGATCGAGCGAGCGTGCCACGCCTTCGACCACCACCATGGTTTTCTGCAGCAGCAGCAATTCCGGCCGTGTCCGCATGTCGAACAGGCCGGTGACCTCGAACAGCAGCGTCAACAGCTTCGCCATCGAGATTTCGTCGGCTGCCCGGTTGTGGATCGGTTCGCCGATGGCGCGGATCGCCTGCGCGAAATCCTCCACCGAATGATGCGACGGGACGTAGCCTGCCTCGAAATGCACTTCGGCGGCGCGCCGGTAATTGCGCGTGATGAAGCCGTACAGGATTTCGGCGAGGAACCGCCGCTCCTTGGGCCCGAGGCGGCCCATGATGCCAAAATCGACTGCAACGAGGCGCCCCTCACCGTCCACGAACAGGTTGCCCGGATGCATGTCGGCATGGAAAAAGCCGTCGCGCAATGCGTGGCGCAGGAAACTCTGGATCACGATCCGCGCCAGTTCCTTGAGGTTGAAACCCTTCGCTTCGAGCGCGGCATGGTCGGACAGATGCGTGCCGTCGATCCATTCAAGCGTCAGAACCTCTTTGGCGGTGCGATCCCAATCGATGGCCGGTACGCGAAATCCGGGATCGTTCCGGGTATTTTCGGCCATTTCGGAGAGCGCGGCCGCTTCGAGACGCAGGTCCATCTCGAGCGTCACGGAGCGCCGCAGCGTGGCCACGGTCTCGACCAGCCGCAACCGGCGCGCTTCCGCGGAAAATTCTTCCGCCTTGCCTGCCGCAAAGGCAAAGGCGTCCTGGTCGATCGTGAAGCGCCGCTCGATTCCCGGCCGCAGCACCTTTACGGCGACCGGGCGCGGATCGGCCGCCGTGCGGATTTCGGCGCGATGCACCTGCGCGATCGAGGCGGCAGCGACAGAGGGGCCAAAAGTGGGGAAGGTCTCATTGATCGGCCTGCCGAACGCCTGCTCGACGATGGCAACAGCCTGCGCCTGCGGAAAGGGCGGCATGCGATCCTGCAGGCTCTCGAGGTCTCGCGCGACCGCAACGCCGACAACGTCCGGGCGCGTCGCCAGGAATTGCCCTAGCTTGACATAAGTCGGTCCGAGGCGCGTCAGCGCAGCGGCGAGCCGGCCGGCCTGATCGTTCTTGCCCGGCCGTTCGATCAGCCGGGCGGCCCGCAGGCCGAGCCGCGCGGATACCGGCAGCAGCGCCGGATCAAGCTCGCTGAAAACGCCTTCGCGCGCGAACACATATCCGGCGCGCATCAGCCGCAGCGAGTTGGCGAGGGCGGAGATCATGCTTGCGGATGCGTGCGACCGACCTTCGTCACAGCCGCCAGCCCGAATGCAGGGCAACGATGCCGCCAGTCATCGGCGTAAACGAAACCCGCGCGAACCCGGCTTCTCGAAGCATCGCCGCGAAAGCCTGCGGTCTTGGAAAGTTGCGAATCGATTCCACGAGATAGCGGTAGGATTCGGCGTCGCCGGCCACCGCGCGGCCGAGTGCGGGAATGACGTTGAAGGAGTAAAAGTCGTAAAGTGCTTCCAGCGCCGGCACATCGACCGACGAAAACTCAAGGCACAGGAAATGCCCGCCCGGCCGCAATACGCGATGAGCCTCACGCAGGGCGACGTCCATTCTGGGGACGTTGCGGATGCCGAAGGCGATCGTGTAGGCGTCGAACGATCGGTCAGGCAGGGGCAGTGTCTCCGCATTGGCTTCGATGAAGGTCACGGCGGTATCGAGCCCGCGTCTCAGCGCCCGCTCCCGTCCGACCGCGAGCATCTCGCCGTTGATGTCGAGAATGGTGGCGCGGGTGCCCGAACCACCGGCCTCCAGCACGCGAAAGGCGATGTCGCCGGTGCCGCCGGCGACGTCGAGCAGCCGGAAAGCGCGGCCGCTCTTCGGCGGATTGACCGCGGTGACCAAAGCGGCCTTCCAGGCCCGGTGCAGTCCGCCGGACATCAGATCGTTCATCAGGTCGTAGCGGCGCGCCACGGTTCGAAACACGTCGTCCACGAGACCCTGTTTGTGGTCGAGCGGCACACGCCGGAAGCCGAAATTGGCCTCTTTGGTCGGATTCTCTATCATTTCCATCCTGCACGCCGGACGATAGCCCAGCCCGCGGGGGCGCGCTACATAACGGCATCGCCCTCGTTAACGAGACCTGCCGGAACGAGACCAGCCGTAACCGGATTTGCCGTAAACAGACCTGCCAGGACCGTTTCGTGACCCTGTCCTTTACACCGCCGGTGCCTGTCTTCCGCATCTTCTCGGTAGAGAAGGCGCGGGAATTCTATCTCGATTTTCTGGGATTCAGCCTCGACTGGGAGCACCGGTTCGAGCCTGATACGCCGCTATACATGCAAATATCCCGCGGCCCGGTGGTGCTGCACCTGAGCGAGCACCATGGGGATGCGTGTCCGGGATCCACGGCCTATGTGCGCATGCGCGGAGTGCGGGACTATCATGCGGAAATCAGCGCCAGGGGCTATGGCTATTTGCGCCCGGGCGTCGAGAGCCGCGACTGGACCGAAGCGGAAATGACGGTGACCGATCCGTTCGGCAACCGCATCCGATTCGGCGAGATGCCCGAGAAGAAGGCCTGATTGACTGCAAATGCCTGAACTTCCCGAAGTGGAAACCGTCCGCCGCGGCTTGCAGCCGCTGATGGAAGGCGCGCGGTTCGAAAGGGTGGAGGCGCGCCGTGGCGATCTGCGCTGGCCGCTGCCCAAGGATTTCGTGAAGCGGCTGGAAGGACAGACCGTCACCGGTCTCGGCCGGCGTGCGAAATATATTCTTGCCGATCTGTCGTCCGGCGAGGTGCTGCTGATGCATCTGGGCATGTCGGGCTCGTTCCGCGTCGCGCAGGCGGGCCACGAAGAGACTCCCGGGGATTTTCTCCACGAGCGTTCGAAGTCGGCCGCCCACGATCATGTCGTGTTCCACATGTCGAGCGGGGGCGTTGCGACCTTCAACGATCCGCGCCGTTTCGGCTGCATGAAGCTGATTGCGCGGGGATCGCTGGAGCAGGAACCGCTTCTGCGTGCGCTCGGGCCGGAACCGCTCGGCAACGCATTCGATGCTGCGATGCTGGCGGCCGCCTGTACGGGGAAACAGACCAGCCTCAAGGCCGCGCTGCTCGACCAGCGGGTGGTTGCCGGTCTCGGCAATATCTATGTCTGCGAGGCGCTGCATCGTGCGCATCTGTCGCCGAAGCGAAAGGCGTCCACGCTCGCCGGCCGAAAGGGCGCGCCGAACGATCGCGCGGCGGCTCTGGTCGAAGCGATACGCGCCGTGCTGAATGACGCGATTGAAGCCGGTGGTTCGTCCCTGCGCGACCATCGCCGCACCGACGGCGAACTCGGCTATTTCCAGCATGCCTTCCGTGCCTATGACCGAGAGAACGCCCCGTGCCCCACGCGCCGCTGTCCGGGTATCATCCGTCGCATTGTGCAAAATGGGCGCTCGACCTTTTATTGTCCGGTCTGCCAGAAATGACCCGGCGCCTAAGAGCCTTCAGGCGGCCTTGTTGCCGCGGCGGCGGTCGAGCGATGCCGCCGCGTTTTCGGCGCGTTCCTTCAGCATGCGATGCAAGTGTTCCAGTTCTTCGTCGGACAGGTCTTCCGCCGTGGCGAGCTTGTCGTCGGCGCCGTCCAGCCGCAAAATCAATTCCGCAAGCTTGATCTGAATGGCGGCGGTATCGCGATTCTGGGTATTCTGGATCAGGAAGACCATTAGAAACGTAATGATGGTCGTGGATGTATTGATCACCAACTGCCAGGTGTCGCTGAAGCCGAATATCGGCCCGCTGATTGCCCAGCCGACCACCAGCGCCACCGCGATCAGGAATGTGGCAGGCTTGCCGGCGAGATGGGCGATTCCGCACGCCGCGCGCACGAACGCGGTCTGTTGGTCAGGGCCAGCGCCTTTGTGCTTCTCGATAACCCCGACCGCGCGCGAGACAGACGGTTCACGTGCTCTCGATGTCTTGCGCATCCGACTATCTCCGGGTCCCTGAATGCGGTCCATAACGGATGTGGCGGCCTGGCGTTCCGACGGCGACCGTCCTGGACCGGCGCGCTCAAGAAAAAACGCCGCGCACTTGCGGGCGCGGCGTCAGAAACCAGGCGTGCAGACGGGATCAGTTTTCCTGGCGCATCAGCACAGCGCGCGTGGCATGGTCCGGTCCAAATTCGTCGATATTCTCGACTTCGAGCAGCCTCGCAAGGCGGCTTCGGGCCCGGTTGACGCGGCTCTTGATGGTGCCAACGGCGCACTCGCAGATGTCTGCGGCCTCCTCATACGAGAAGCCGGAGGCGCCGACCAGGATCAGCGCCTCGCGCTGCTCGGCCGGCAATTGGGCAAGCGCTGTGCGAAATTCCTGAAACTCCACCTTGCCGATCTGGTCGGGATGCGACGTGAGCGTTTCGGCCAGACTGCCGTCGGTATCCTCGACCTCGCGGCGCCGCTTGCGATATTCCGAGCGGAACAGGTTGCGAAGAATCGTGAAAAGCCAGGCCGGCATATTGGTGCCGGGCTGGAATGACCCGATATTCGCAAGAGCCCGCAGAATGGTTTCCTGCACGAGGTCGTCCGCCCGATCCACATTTCCCGAAAGCGAAATGGCGAATGCGCGCAGGCTCGGAATGGCCGCAAGAATCTGATCTCGGAGAACCGGATCGACACTCATTCGGATTTTCCTTCCCCAGGCGCCTTGTCGAGTTGCTTGAGAAGCTCGGTGAACCGATCCGGTACGCCCTCCTGCACGACGTCGTCGTAGATCGCCCGCAATTGCTGGCCGATCTTGGATTGAATTTCCCGGTTCAGACCGGATGCGTTTTTCTGGCTCATGGCGTCCGGCTGCATGGAAGGTGATGTGCCTGGCTTGCGTGTTCTCATTTCGTCCTCGCCCGGGCTGCTGATACGGGGCAGCGCCGGTCCCCGCTCCATCCGAAATGCCTCAACACGCAAAAGGTTCCTGTTTCGGGAACTTTTTTTGGTAAGACACGTTGGGGCCGCGAAGACTTCAGGCCCAACGGGAGGGATTACGTGTCCGCTTCGCAAGCCATCGCACCTTATCTGCCGTTTCTGCGTCGGTACGCCCGCGCTTTGACAGGCAGCCAGTCCTCCGGCGACGCCTATGTGGCAGCCGCATTGGAGGCACTCATCGAGGACACATCGGTTCTTGACAGCTCGTCCTCCCCGCGGGTGGCGCTCTATCAGCTGTTCAGCAAGATATGGAATTCGGTGGTCGTGAATGCAAAAGGCGGTCCCGAGTCCGCCGCATTGCCGGCCGAGCAGCGCCTGAGCCAGATCACGCCGCGCCCTCGGCAGGCCTTCCTTCTGGTCGCGCTCGAGGGTTTTTCCGAAGCCGATGCGGCGTCCATCCTGGATGTGGATATCCCGACCCTCCGGCAACTGGTCGAGGAATCCGGACGCGAGCTGGCCGCGGAGATCGCGACGGATGTCCTCATCATCGAGGATGAGCCGTTCATCGCGATGGACCTGGAAGGGCTCGTCGAAAGCCTCGGCCATCGCGTGCTCGGCGTCGCCCGTACCCATTCCGAAGCGGTCACGCTCGCCAAGGCCAAGCGGCCGGGACTGATCCTGGCGGATATCCAGCTGGCCGATGGATCTTCGGGCCTCGACGCGGTGAACGAATTGCTGCGCTCCTTCGAAGTGCCGGTGATTTTCATTACCGCCTATCCGGAGCGCTTCCTGACCGGTGAACGTCCGGAACCGGCCTTCCTGATCGCGAAGCCGTTTCAGCCGGCGACCGTTTCCGCCGTCATCAGCCAGGCGCTGTTCTTCGAACGCAATGCGCGCAGGCGTGAGCGCCGCGCCAGCTAACGGCGGGTAATCCGCCGCTCATCACGCAAATCAGGCGGCCGGATTTTCCGGCCGCCTTTCGTTACGGAGCTATTTGGAATTGTCGGAGTTCTCAGCCGGCTTTCGGGAACCCATCGAAAAACCGAGCATCAGCGCCTCGAACACCAGCGCAAGGCGCTGGTCGCGGGTCATGCCTTCGGCTTCCGGCAGAGGCTTATCGTGGCGAACTGAGGCACGATACAGCCTTGGTGCGAAATATCCCCCGATCGCCACGATCAGCAGCACCACTGCTACCGCGAGACGGGCGCCGATCGGGCCCAGCGCCGCTTCCAGCAGCAGAAACAGGGCCGAAGCCGCGTAGACAACCGCGCCGATCGCCGCCACCCCGGCGACCACCAGCGAAATGGCATGGCGGCGGATCGCCGCAACCGGGCGGTCAAGCCCGCCGGCAACGATGTCGGAGAGCGCCATCGGTTCACTCCGGCCGGCGGGCTAGCCCTGCGATGAACCCGATCCCCGCCGCGATTGCGAGCGTCAGCAGCGGACGCCTGTCGACTTCGGTGATGAAGCGCTTCACCGCCTGTGTTCCGAATTTTGCGACCTCGTCGCTTGCCGATGACACCCCTGCCTGGGCCCTCCCGGTGACTCGGCCGGTAAGGTCCGAAATGGCGTTGAGCACGATATCGTTAGCGCCATCGGCAGCATGGGCCGCACCCTGCTTGGTCAGTTGGTTCAGCCGATTGATGCGCTCGTCGAGCGACGAGATCATGTCCGCAATCTCCGCGCGCATGGCCGCAACGTCGCCTGCCACGGCATCGCCCATCACAGCGCTGGCGCTTTGCGAGCGGCTTGCCCTTGGTCTGCGGCTCGACATCTTGCGCCGCGACTTTGCCGCTCCGTTTTGCGACCGTGCCATCGTCTGTCTCCCGCTGATGTCGCTTGAAATCTTGTGAGAAAATTCTCCGGACCAACGCCGCGGAACCCGCATGGTTCCGTCGCCGTGCCGTATGCCCGCAGGCGCAAAAAAAGGCGTGGCCGGCGGATGCTGGCCACGCCTTGAAATCAGCCGACCGAGCACGAGGGGGAGGGGATGACGGCCGGCTAATGCTCCAATTCCAAACTCCCGGAATCGTTCCACACCGTTGCGTGATCCGTTGCGGGTTTGGCCCGCCTCCCGGTGGAATTAAATAAATGCGACCCTAAGTCCAGGAAACGCGAGGCGATTGAGCGCGTTGGCATGCATCGGTTCCAAGGCCCAAATCGCGCGGCAAGCATCTCGGACAAGAGGCATCGGCTCGAAGCGGTGATGCTGTTACCGCTACGCTCTCGCGCCGTTGCCTGAATGCGGGTAGACGGAAGTGGTGAAGAAGACGACCGGGAGAAAAGCGGTTGGGCAAGGTGCCGAAAAAGCGGCACGGCCGGGTCAGATCAAGGTGAAATCGAATTCAAAGACGTCGGCGGCCGCACGGCTGCAGCGTGAGACCGCGCTGCATGCGCGGACCCGTGCGCGGCTCGAACGCGCCGAAGAACTGGCGCGGCAAAGGTCTGAAGAATGCGAGGAGCTCAAGGCGCGGTTCGAGATTGCGCTCCGTGGCGCCGCAATCCATGCCTTCGCGCAGGACCGCGACCTTCGCTATACATGGATTACGGGCCCGTACGGCGACGAGGCGGCGCTTCGCATGCTGGGACGGACAGATGATGAACTCTGGTCATCGCCCGAACAGCAGGCCGTTATTGCCGTCAAACGGCGTGTGCTCGCGACCGGAATACCCGAGGATTGCGAGGTCTCCTGCATCATGCCGGAGCGGCGGGCGCTGTTCGCACTGCATATCGAGCCCGTACTGGCTCCTTCCGGCGAGGCCGATGGCATCATGTGCACCGCCGTGGATGTCAGCCGCATCCGTTCGCTGGAAAGCGAACAGCGGCGCCTGACCGAAGACCTGGCCACCGCAGTACAGCGTTACGAATTCGCCCTGCGAGGGTCGAATGTCGCGGTGTTCACTCAGGATACCGACCTGCGTTACACATCGGTCAGCAAGCCGCTCTTCGGTCTCGAGCCCGGCGCCCTTTACGGCCGAACCGATTCTGAACTGCTTGCCGGGGCGCGGGCCGGGGCGATCGTCGCGCTCAAGAACGAGGTGCTGCAGCAGGGCGAACCGCGCGACGCCGAGCTGCGGATCGAAACCGGCGCTGCCGCGCGCTGGTACGATTTCCATATCGAGCCGATGTGCGACATTCGGGGCGGTCTGATTGGTCTCACCGGTGCGGCGGTTGATATTACCGAGCGCAAGGAGGGCGAGGCGCATCTGCGGCTGCTGATGCGCGAACTGACGCATCGCTCCAAGAATCTGCTCGCGGTCATCCAGGCGATGGCACGGCAGACCGCGCGGCATGCTGGCAGCATCCAGACGTTTCTTGAGCGTTTCAGCGCGCGCGTTCAGGCGCTGGCGCGTTCGCACGACCTGCTGGTGCAGGAAAGCTGGCATGGCGCTTCGCTGAAGGAGCTGGTTCGCTCGCAACTCGCGCATTATCTCGATCGCGAACCTGATCAGCTATTGATCGAAGGCCCGGATATCCGCTTGAAGCCGGAGGCAGCCCAGAGCCTCGGACTGGCCCTGCACGAACTTGCTGCCAATGCCGCCAAGCATGGAGCGCTTTCCAGGCCCGAGGGGCATGTCGAGGTCAGGTGGCGACCGCTCGCCGACGATGGCGGCATTGAGCTGTTCTGGCGCGAGTCTCGCGGTCCGAAAGTCAGTATGCCGAGGCGTCGCGGCTTCGGCAGCATGGTCATCGAGCACAACCTGACCCGGTCGCTGGATGCACAGGTGAATCTCGATTTCGCCGCCGAGGGGCTCATTTGCAGGGTTGCGGTTCCCGGCGGCCAGCTGGTTGCACAAAAACCCGGATAGCGGAACGGCGGGTCTGTGCGCGCGTTAAGGCCGGGAGCCGCGGTAAAGGCATAGAGCGCCAGCGCGGGGCACATTTTTGGAGACATTGGAACATGCTGCGCAAGACGACTTGCGCCGCCGCGGGCTTGGCAATCGCTTGCGCGGCGGCCTATTCGCTTTCCCTGCTCGCCCAGCAGCCCTCGCGTGACGCGAGCTTCGATTTGCGCTGGCTTTACACCCCGGCAAAGACCGATCGATTGCCGTTGCAAGGCGGACTACGAGCCGACGGCGACGTTGTCGTATCGTTTGGAATTCCGGCGCGAGCCACAACCATCGTGACAAGGCGTCCGGCCCGTGTCGAAAGCGCGGTACAGACGCCGCGCAATACGGTCCGCACCGTTCCGATCCAGCCGGTCCGGGAAGTGCCGAACGAGGAGCCGAAGCGCCGTGCGCTGCCGGTCGGCTGCGAACCCGCCTTCAGTCCGGTCACGACCCCGGCTTACGCGCATATCAGCGCTCGCTGCGATTCCTGAGGTGCCGCGAGACGCCGCTGTGGCGCAGCCGCGTGACGGCGAATCCGCCCGGTACCGTTTCGTCAGCAGCGCTTGAAAATAAATTGCGGAAAAAAGGAGGCCGGATCGTCGATCCGGCCTCCTCCACCTTCGTCTGTTTCAATCAGATTCTGCCCATCAGCAACAGTACCAGAACGACCACAAGGACAACGCCGACGATGCCGGACGGGCCATAGCCCCAGCTGCGGCTGTAACCCCAATTGGGAATCGCGCCGATCAGGATCAGAATCAGAATGATGACAAGAATAGTGCCGAGCGTCATAGCCAAACTCCCGCAGTTGAAGAAGCGTGCGCGCGCAAACACGCATGTCGACCGTTGTGCGCCTGTGATGGCCGCGTTTGCCCATCGAGACGCGTATGGAGACGTCAGCGATCAAACGCCGCAGGTTCCCGTCGGTTCCCTTGCAAGGCGCGACGCTTTACATCCAAATGTCAGGAACCGGTTCCTTCTGCCCCGCGTTCACCCGGTCCGCGTCATGCGCGCCTCGCAAGGAAAGTGATTCTGTTTGGATTGTCGTAGGCGGCCACCCTTATTTCACCGAGCAGCGGGAGTCTGGTGATGCGTGCCGTCACGGTGCTGCCGGGAGTCAGGGACTCGATCCGACTCGATGACGTTGGTGCGCCACCGCTGTCCGATGGTGCCATCCTGGCCCGGACTCGTGCGCTCGGAATCTGCGGGACCGATCACGAGATCCTGCAGGGCCTTTACGGCGCGGCGCCGCCGGGCGTCGAGCGACTGGTGATCGGCCATGAATCGCTGGGTATTGTCGAGGAGGCGCCATCAGGGAGCGGGTTTGATGCGGGTGACCCGGTTGTCGGAATTGTGCGGCGTCCCGATCCCGTGCCGTGCCCGTCCTGCGCGGCCGGCGAATGGGATATGTGCCGCAACGGCGGCTTTACGGAACGTGGAATCAAGGAACGCAACGGGTTCGGCTCCGAGCTGTTCCGGATCGAGCCTGCTTTCGCGGTGAAGGTCGACCCAGAACTCGGACTTTCCGGCGTCCTGATGGAGCCCGCAAGCATTGTGGCCAAGGCCTGGGATCATGTGGAGCGTGTCGGGCGCCGATCGACGGCATGGGCCGCGCGCAATGTCCTGGTGACCGGCGCCGGCCCGATCGGACTCCTGGCCGCGCTGATGGGACGGCAGCGCGATCTCGACATCCATGTGCTCGACCGGCACACCGATGGTCCGAAACCCGGACTGATCCGCGATCTCGGCGCCGTGCATCATGCCGGGCCGCAAACGCTGCGCGATCTGTCCTTCGACATCGTGATGGAATGTACCGCGGCGAGCGCGCTGGTCGTGGAATCGATTGCCCGCTGCGCGCCGTCGGGGATTGTCTGTCTGCTCGGGGTTTCGTCAGCCGGGCACCGGACCGAGTTTGACATTGGCGGCTTCAACCGCAAGCTCGTCCTCGGAAATGAAGTCGTATTCGGCGCGGTGAATGCCAACCGCCTGCATTACACTCAGGCTGCCGCGTCGCTTGCGCAGGCGGAGCGGTCCTGGCTCGACCGGTTGATCACCCGCCGGGTGCCTCTGTCGCAATGGCGAGAGGCTTTCACGCCGCGCCGCGATGACATCAAAGTCGTGCTGGAATTTTCGTGAAGACATTGCGGATCGAGGATTACGCCCTGATCGGCGATTGCGAAACGGCCGCGCTGGTCGGGCGCGACGGATCGATCGACTGGCTGTGCTGGCCGCGCTTTGATTCCGACGCCTGCTTTGCGGCGCTGCTCGGAACACCCGAAAACGGCTGTTTCCGGATAGCCCCGGTGGACGAGGCTCAGGTTACTCGCCGCTACCGTGACAACACTCTGATTCTGGAGACGAGCTTCGAGACCAAGGACGGTGCGGCGACCGTCATCGATTTCATGCCGGTAAGGACCGGGGCGTCGGATGCCTCGGATCTCGTGCGCGTTGTCCGCGGTGATCGCGGCACGGTGACCATGAGCGCCGAACTCACGCTGCGATTCGGCTACGGTTCGGTGATCCCCTGGGTTGTGCGTCTGGATCGCGAAACCCTGCGGGCAATTGCGGGGCCCGACATGGTGCTGTTGCGCTCGCCTGTGGAATTGCAGGGCAAGGGTTTCAAGACCGTCGGAGAGTTCAACATTGCTGCCGGCGAGACCATACCTTTCACGCTCGTGCATTCGCAGTCGCACCTGCCGTTGCCGCCGGCCATAGACCCCGCAGAGGCGCTGATCGCGACGGAACGGTTCTGGCAGAACTGGGTGGCGCCCGCGCGCGGGGGCGGCCGCTTTGCCGGCCTGATCCATCGCTCGCTGATCACGCTCAAGGCGCTCACCTACGCTCCGACCGGCGGCATTGTGGCCGCACCGACGACCTCGCTTCCCGAACTGATCGGCGGCGAGCGCAACTGGGATTATCGCTTTTGCTGGCTGCGGGACTCGACGCTCGCCCTGCTCGCCCTGATGAATGCCGGATTTTACGAAGAAGCCGAGGCGTGGCGCGACTGGCTCCTGCGTGCCGTGGCGGGGTCGCCGGACCAGATCCAGATCATGTACGGGATCGCCGGCGAACGCCGTTTGACTGAATGGGAGGTGCCGTGGCTGCCGGGATACCGCAATGCGCGACCGGTCAGGATCGGAAACGGCGCACATCAGCAATTGCAACTCGACGTCTATGGAGAACTTTTTGATTCCTTGCACCAGGGGCGAGCGGGCGGTCTGTCGCAGTCGGAGGCGGGCTGGAACCTGCAACTCGCGCTGCTTGCGCATCTGGAGCGCGCATGGCGCGAACCGGATGAAGGAATCTGGGAGGTGCGCAGCCAGCGTCAGCACTTCACCCATTCCAAGGTGATGGCCTGGGTCGCGTTCGACCGGGCGGTGAAGGATGTCGAGCGTTTTGGCCTGCCCGGTCCGGCGGGGCGCTGGCGGCGGATATGCGGGGATATTCGCGCTGATGTGCTGACCAATGGATTTGACACCGAGCTGAACACGTTCGTGCGCTCTTACGGCACGCGCGAGCTGGATGCGAGCCTGCTGCTGCTCGCGGAGGTAGGTTTCCTGGCGGCGGATGATCCGCGCTTTGCAGGCACGGTGCGGCAGATCGAGAAGCGGCTGCTGCGCGACGGCCTCGTCTATCGCTACGATACCCTCGTCTCGGAGGACGGCTTGCCGCCGGGCGAGGGTGCATTTCTGGCCTGCAGCTTTTGGCTTGCCGATGCCTATGTGCTGATGGGCCGCAGGACTGACGCAGAGCGATTGTTCGAAAGGCTGGTCGCGCTGTGCAACGATGTCGGGTTGCTGAGCGAACAATACGATCCCGCCGGGGGGATGCAGCTCGGAAATTTCCCGCAGGCTTTTTCACATATCGCGCTGGTCAATACGGCGTTCAATCTCTCGGCTTACAGCAAGCCGGCCGAACAGCGCGCGGAACGGGCGCCCGACCAGGAGAAGGCATAGGAAGCTGCCGGAAATCCGGAATCAGATCGCGAGCAACAATACCCCGAACAGCACGCACACCATCGCGACGCTGGCGATGAGGACCACGAGAACGGGACGGTCCAGAAAGCCCTGCCGGGCTTCCACTGGGGTCAATTCCTCTCTGCCAAGCATGCGTCGCCACACCATTCGTCGTTCTCCTTGCATTCGCCTCACGGGCGGGCAAAATTAAAACGCCTGCACCGGCCGGACGGTTCCTTGCACTTTGCAACGCAATTTGTGACACAAGCACGCAATTCGCGGGCAGTTGTTGCCATATTGCGGCCAAGCTAGGGTCCGGCATCGGCGCAGGTGTCTGCGAGCCAGGGGGAGATTGCATGACCTCGACATTGATCGTCCTTGCCGTCATTGGCGGCCTCATCGCCTGGGCGATATCGATCTACAACGGCCTTGTCGCGATGCGTCAACGCGTCAGCCAGGCCTTCGCCGACATCGACGTTCAGCTCAAGCAGCGTCACGACCTCGTTCCCAACCTGGTCGAAACCGTGAAGGGCTACGCCACGCATGAGCGCGAGACGCTCGATGCAGTGGTCAAGGCGCGCAACGCTGCGATCGCGGCGCAGGGACCTGCCGCGCAGGGCGCCGCCGAGAATGTGCTGAGCGGTGCGCTGCGCCAGCTCTTCGCGCTGGCCGAGGCCTATCCGGACCTCAAGGCCAATACCAATTTCCAGCAATTGCAGACCGAACTCGCCGACATCGAGAACAAGATCGCCGCGGTGCGCCGCTTCTTCAACAATGCGGTGCAGGAATACAATACGGCGATCGAAAGCTTCCCGGCTGTCCTGGTTGCGGGCTCCCTTGGCTTCCACAAGCGGGAATTCTTCGACCTCGGCGAGGCCCGTCCGGCGCTCGAACAGGCGCCGCAGGTCAAGTTCTGACATTTCGGCCGGGACCTTTGCGGCGTCTGAGAGGCGCTGCCGCGGGACGTTGAACCATGGCGGCCTACGGTCTCTACACGCATATCCAGAGCAACCGCCGGCGCTCGATCGCGTTGCTGATCGGCCTGGTCTACCTGGTCTATCTCATGACCTTCGCCGGCGCGTTGCTGGCGGAAGCCTTTCTTGACGGCCGGGCCTCGCTCGAGGAACTGATCGCGCGCGCCTGGCGCGACCTGCTTGCGGCGGCGCCGTTCGCGACGGTCGGCGCGATCGTCTGGATGCTGATAGCCTACCGGTTTCATCAGTCGATGATCGACGCACTGACTGGCGGCCGTGAAGTCACGCGCCGCGATGAGCCGCGGTTGTACAATCTTCTCGAAAATCTCTGCATCTCGCGCGGCATTCCGATGCCGAAGCTGAAAATCATGGACAGCTCTGCGCTCAATGCGTTTGCGACAGGGCTCAATCAGAAACAATATTCCATCACCGTGACCAGCGGTCTCATTCAGCGCCTGAACGATGCCGAGCTGGAGGCTGTCCTTGCGCACGAGCTGACACATATCCGCAACGGCGACGTTCGCATGATGGTGGTCGCGGTGATCATCGCGGGCGTGGTGTCATTCTTTGCGGAGATATTCTTCCGCCTGATGTTCCGCGGCGGCCTTCGCGCCGGCAGTTCATCTGGAGGCGGCGACCGCAAGGGCGGAGCGGGCGCCGCGATTCTGCTTGCAATCGTTCTGATCGCCGTCGCCTGGCTGCTTTCGATCGTGATCCGGTTTGCGCTCTCGCGCTCTCGCGAGTTCCTCGCCGACGCCGGCGCGGTCGAGCTCACCAGGAATCCGGATGCCATGATCATGGCGCTGCGCAAGATCGAGGGGCGCGGTGAGCTGGAAGGCGTCACCTCCGCGGTGATGGAAATGTGCGTCGACAATCCGCGCGCCGGATTTGCCGATCTGTTCGCGTCGCATCCTTCGATCGACCGCAGGGTCGATGCGCTGGTACGCATGGCGGGTGGTCATGACCCGGGTCCGCTTGCGTCGCCGCAGCCCGATGTCCTCCTCGATGCGGATTCGGACCGCGAGCATCCTCAACCGCTTCCGCAGTCTCAGGAGCAGGTGCAAGGCCCGTGGAGCGATCCGCAGCCCGATCCGGCACCCGGACGCAAGGACGGTCCGTGGGGCCCAACGCGCGGATAGGAGAACTTCGTCCCGCCGGGAAAAGCTTCGGCGATCAGGTCACAGCTTGTAGACGCCGGTTCGCGGATCGCGTCGCAAGGTCGGGTGCTCCGCGCGCTCCCGCGCCGGCGCAAGGCGCGCCTCGTCGAGTTCGTCATTGACGCGACGGAATTCGCGCCGCGCAAGGTGTGCGACCGCTAAACCTGCGACCACGCCCGCAGCCCAAAGCACCAGTCGAGGAACGATCGGGATCACATTCGCCCCCATATCAAGCTCAATTCAAAGACCATAACGAGCCCAGATCGCCCGCGTTTCCATTGCCGACAGGAAGTCCTCAGCGAGATTGCCGCCGACAAGTCCGGCAGCGGCCTGCGTTCCGACACCCGGTAGCCGGCGTCCGAACCATCCCCGTTCGGCGATCAGCGGCAGTCTGACCTTCTCACCAAACCGCGCTCGCAACAACGACCGCACCTCGCCGAAACCATCGACCAGCCCAAGCCGGACCGCCTGTTGGCCAGACCAGTATTCGCCGGAGAACAAGGCCGATTCGGGGCCGCTCAGCTTGCTGTTCCGGCGCTCCTTCACCAGCGCGATAAAGCCTTCGTGAATGTCTTTCTGGATCGTCTTGACGTGGGCTACGTCCTCCGGATTTTCCGGCAGGAACGGGTCGAGCGTCAACTTGCGGTCGCCTGCGGTGTAAACCCGCCGTTCGATGCCGAGCTTCTCGATCGCCTTGTTCAGGCCGAAGGTGGCACCCACCACGCCGATCGAGCCGACGATGGAAAACGGATCGCAGTAAATTTCATCGCCCGCGCAGGCAATCATGTAACCGCCGGAGGCTCCCACATCCTCGATGAAGACGATGACCGGCAGCTTCTTCTCATCCGCCAGCTGGCGGATCCGGCGGAAGACCAGGTGCGACTGCACCGGCGAACCGCCCGGGGAGTTGATCAGGATCGCGACCGCCTTGGCGCGTTTCGCCGAGAAGGCCCGTTCCAATAGACGGGCGACCCCCGCAAGGGTGATCCCGGGCCGCAGCGGGGTGGAAAAGCCGATCGCCCCGGTGAGCCGCACCACAGGGACTACCGGAATGTCGCCGCGCAGACGGGCCGGAACCAGGGAGTGAAAAAAGTTGCGGACCTGTTCGCCCGAAATCTGCGCCATCGAATTGTTTCCTCGAATCTTCGAACCGGACATGCCGGTTACGCGACATTAACCCAAACGCGCTGTGAATACCGCACGATGAAACCGGCCGGTGGGATCAGGGTTCAACCGGTCGTGCGCAGGGACATGTGGTCATGAAAATATATATGTTGATCCTCCTGCTCGGGACGATCGCGACATTTGCTCACATCTCGACGATGTCCGGTCGCTCGAAAGGCCCCGAACGCGCCCGCTAGAGGGCTGCCGCCGCAAGCGGCAACGGCGCACCCTGTCGCAGGATGGCCTCGGCCCTTCCGCTCGGTTGCCGGGCCTCGTCGTTCAGCGTCAGGCCCGGCAGAATCTGCAATGGAGCGCCTCCGCCTTTCGCGGCGGCTGCGATCAGGCGGATCGCCGGGCGGTCCGGAGCGGGATAGATCGGCAACACCGATATGGCGCCGAATTCATCCTCCAGCGCGTGCAGAACATGCGAAAGGCCGGCGGCCCTCCAGATCAGCGTGACCGTTCCACCGTCGCGGAGCATGCGCGACGCGCCGCCAAGCCACCGGACCAGCAGGTCGGGCGGTGCGTCATGGGCCGTGCGGCGTCCCGGATCGGGCGATGCCTGGAGGGTCGAATCGTTGAACGGCGGATTCATGAAAACGTGATCGAAGCGACGGCCGGCAAACGGCGCAGCGACGTCGTGCCGGATCGTCCGGGCCTGGGCCGCGAAGCCGTTACGGGCGATATTCCGATCGGCGAGTTCGCACAGCGCCGGGTCGATCTCGAACAAGGTGGCATCGAGTGCCGGGACGCGGGACAGGAGCGCGAGGCTCGCCGCGCCGACTCCCGCGCCGAATTCAGCGACATGCTGGCCGCTATTCGCGGGCACGGCGGCCGCCAGCAGAATTGCGTCATGGCCGAAACGGTGGCCACGCCTCGGTTGCACGAGGCGAAGCCGCCCGTTCAGGATCGCATCGCAGGTGAGGTCGGACACGGTCTCGCCGGTACGGGTCATGGCTTTTGCGGCCGCAATTCCTTGCCGAGGCCGGCATCGGTCAGGAGCGCGCGCGCCTCCCGCTCGGAATCGTCGTCGACCAGAATCCGGCGCGGCAGCATGCCGATCGAGCCCTCCAGCACGCTCATATTCTGGTCGAGTACCAGGTAGGGAATGCGGGCCCCGGTAAACAGCGCCTCAATGGCGTTGATCAGGACGAGGTCGTTGGTCCGGACGATTTCGCGCAACGGATCAAATCCTGCCGCTAGAGCCGCCCGCTGGAACGTGCGGGTCGGGCCATGAATGATCTTGCCTTCGCAATGGCGTGCAATAACGTGCGCGGCAAGGTGGCGCAGCTTGCCGCCCTGGTGCTTCGCTTGGGAAGTTCGTGCTAGATTGCCATCTGGACGCACGAATTTCGGACGCGCTGCATTTCGGTTTGAAGTTCCGCATCGAATTGGCGGCAATGGTAGGAACTTCAAGGCGCCGCCACTAGTATAGCGCTAGTTTTCTTGTCATGTCAGTTCCGGGAGTGCCTCGATTGGCTGTCGTCATCCCCTTCGAATTGCAGCCATCGGCGTCCATCAACCGGCTGGTGGAGCTGGTTGCACCTGACATGGAACGGGTCAACGCCGCGATCCTGTCGCGCACCGGCTCGCAAGTGACCATGATACCGGAGGTAGCGAACCACCTCATCAATTCGGGCGGCAAGCGGCTGCGGCCGATGCTCACCCTCGCGATGGCGCAGCTGTCCGGCTACGAGGGGGACGGTCATATCAAGCTCGCGGCCGCGGTTGAATTCATGCATACCGCGACCCTGCTGCATGACGATGTGGTGGACGAGAGCGAGATGCGTCGCGGCAAGCTCGCGGCCCGCATGCTCTGGGGCAACGAGGCGAGCGTTCTGGTCGGCGACTTCCTGCTTGGCCAGGCCTTCCGCATGATGGTCGATGTCGGCAACCTGCGCGCGCTGGATATCCTGTCACAGGCCGCGACCGTGATCGCCGAAGGCGAGGTCATGCAGCTCTCGGCCGCCAAGAATACCCAGACAACCGAGGACGAATATCTGTTCGTGATCCGCGGCAAGACCGCCGAATTGTTCGCGGCGGCCTGCGAAGTGGGTCCCGTGCTCGCCGGACGCGGCAAGGCCGATCTTGCCGCATGCCGGTCGTACGGGATGAATCTCGGGATCGCGTTCCAGCTGGTCGACGACGCGCTCGATTACGGCGGCAAGTCGGCGAAGCTCGGCAAGAATATCGGTGACGATTTCCGCGAGGGAAAGATCACGCTTCCGGTTGTTCTGTCGTTCCGCCGCGGCAGCGCGCAGGAGCGTGCGTTCTGGACGCGCTGTCTCGAGCAGGGCAGCGCGACCGAGGACGATCTCGAACGCGCGATCGCGCTGATGACCAGGCATCGCGCGCTCGAAGACACCATCGGCCGCGCCCAGCATTACGGCGCCATGGCAATCGACGCGCTTGCGCTGTTTCCGCCCTCGCCGATGAAGGCTTCGCTGGAGGAGACGGTCGCCTTCTGTATCGCGCGCGCCTACTGAACCGGGGCTGCCCCGAGTATTGTCTCGCGCACCCACCAGTCCGGATGCTCGCGGGCAAGCCGCGCCGCCGCTTCCTTCGTGTCTTCGGCGGAACCAAACAATCCGAAGCAGGTCCCGCCTGACCCGCTCATGCGGGCGAGCCCGCATCGTCTTGACGCGCGCAAGGCGTCGAGTGTCTCGCCGACCGCCGGGAATAGCGCAATCGCCGGTCTTTCGAGATCGTTCGCAGACGATGCGAGCGCGTCGATCAGCGCGCCAGCGGCCGGCTCGCGGCCTGCTTCGAGGAGCCGCGTAGCCGGGTCATCATCGATTGCGGGCGGCATGTTGCCGTCGCGACTCCTTGCCAGCGCGCCAAATACCGCCGCGGTCGGGACCGGAACGCCCGGATTTGCCAGCACCGCGTGGAGCGTCGGCAGGCGCAGCGGCGTGGACAATATCTCGCCAATGCCTCGCATGATCCGCGACTCTCGATCAAGGCAAACCGGGACGTCGGCGCCGGTCGTCCGTGCGGCCGCCATCACGCGCGGGTCCTGCGCCGGCAGATCGTTGATCCGCGCGATCAGCCGCAGCGCGGCGGCAGCGTCCGACGAGCCGCCGCCGAGGCCGGCAGCCACCGGGAGTTGCTTGGTCAGATGAAAATGGCCGGCTTGCGGGTCTGCGATTTCCGCCAGGAGCGCGCGGGCGGCCTTCAGAACCAGGTTGTCGTTCCGAGGCCCGGCATGGGATGCGGTTTCACCGGTGAGCGACAGGGCAAGCTCCCCGCCCGGTACGAGGCGCAGCTCATCGCCGAGATGCGCGAAAGCCACGAGGCTTTCCAGCGCATGATATCCGTCCGGGCGCCGTTGTCCGACCCGAAGCGTCAGATTGATCTTGGCCGGAGCGAATTCGACATGCCCGGTCGAGCCGAACCTCACGATCCGGTCAGCCGCCGTTGTCCGGCTTCGATTTCTGTTCGGCGGCCGCGGCCGGGCCATCGCCGGGCAGCCCGTTCTTGAGCTTTTCCTGGATCTTGACGAGTTCGTCGGGCTCCGGCTTCAGCGCCGCAGCATGCGACCACTGGAACTGGGCTTCGAGCTGTCGCCCGACCTTCCAGTACACGTCGCCCAGATGATCGTTGATGGTGGGGTCTTCGGGCCGGATCTCGACCGCGCGCTCGAGATGCTTCACGGCCTCTTCGTAATTGCCGAGCCGGAAATAGGCCCAGCCCAGCGAATCGACGATGTAGCCGTCATCCGGCTTCTGCTCGACCGCGCGGCGGATCATCTTCATGCCTTCGTCGAGATTGATTCCCTGATCGATCCAGGAATAGCCGAGATAATTCAGGACATCGGCGCGGTCCGGATAGAGCTCGAGAGCCTTCTTGAAGTCAGCTTCGGCGCCCGGCCAGTCCTTGTTGCGCTCGTTGCAGATGCCGCGGGAATAGAACACGTTCCAGTTGGCGCGCGTCGGCTCCTTGATCTGGTCGATGACCCGACCGTAGGTCACGGCGCATTCGGCATATTGCTTGCGGGAGCGTTCGATATGACCGAGCATCAGGATCGCTTCCAGGTCGGAAGGATTTTCCTCGATCAACTTGCGCAGATGATCCTTGGCCTCGTCGGTCTTTCCGAGCGAGTCGAGATTCGCGGCAAGCTGGATCTCGGCATTGCGGTGAAGCGGCGAGTCGTGCGGCACGCGCCGGTACATGTCGATCGCGAGCTGAGACTTTTTCATCGTCTCGTAAAGATCGGCCAGCGACAGCAGCGCCAGCGGATGGCGCGGATCCAGATAGAGGGCAAGCTGAAGATAGGCCAGTCCAAGATCCTCGCCACCGCGGCGCCCGATGACGGCACCGATGCCGTAAAGCACCTCGGCGGCGCCGGCCTGCGCATTCTGAACGAGCGGCGGCAATTTCTGCCCGGCCTCGACCTTGGCCATCGCCTGCGTCACCAGAGGATGCCGTGGCAGCGCCTTGTCGAAGGTCTGGAAGACGTCGAGCGCCTCGCCCTTGGCTCCGTGCCGCGACAGGAAGCTGCCGTAGGATTCGACAACGCGCAGGTTGGTGCCGTCGAGCTTCTGCACCCGCTCGAAGCGGCGCGCGGCATCCTTCTTGCGGTTCGCGACGTCGAGGATCAGGCCGGCATGCTGATCCTTGAAGATATTGTACCAGTCCGGACCCTGCAGCCGGTCGATGGTCTCGACCGCGGCCTTGGAATCGTTTGAGCCGAGCTGCGTCCATGCGATCAGCAAGGCCGAGGTAAGGTCGGTTACCGGCCCGCGAACCGATTGTGCGATATTCGAGCGCGCGGTCTGCCATTGCTTGTTCTTGATCGCCCGGACGCCGAGCACGAGCCGCGCGTCGCGGTCGGTCTTGTTGATCTGAATGATCCGTTCGGCGAGCCGGAATGTCTCGTCCATGTCGCCTTCGGTCAGCGCGGCGGCGAACGCGCGCTGCAGCAGATCGGGATTCTTCGGATCGGATCGGAGCGCGGCGCGGAAATAGGTGGCGGCTGCGGCGGCATCGCGCTGCTGAACGGCGTGACGTGCGGCGAGGTAATTGCCGGAAGCCGAAGTGCGCGAGGCATCCGGCTTTGTGGGCGCCTGCGCCGCCAGAAGGCCGGGCAACATGAGAATACCGAAGGCGGTGGCCGCGATGGCCACGGGCTTGATGAGGGTCGACAGGGTCACGTCGAAAATCTCCATTTGGGCGCCGCGAAGCGGTCCCGCCGGCTCCGATCGAGGATGGCCTTTTTGGGCTGTTGCCGCAAGGACAGCCGTCCGCACCTTTGGCTACGCCTTTCAGCCGCAATGGGGGCTTTATCGTGACATTCCGCCGCGGCGGGGGTCACATATTCGGGTAATTGGGCCCGCCCGCACCCTCCGGCGGAACCCAGGTGATGTTGTGATTCGGGTCCTTGATGTCGCAGGTTTTGCAGTGAACGCAATTCTGCGCGTTGATCACAAATCGCAGATCGGGGCCTTCGCCGATCCACTCGTAAACGCCGGCTGGACAATAGCGGGTCGAGGGACCTGCGTAAACGTCGTGCTCCGATGATTTCTGCAGTGCCATGTCCGCCACCTTGAGATGCGGCGGCTGGTTTTCTTCGTGGTTGGTATTCGACAGGAACACCGACGACAGCCGGTCGAAGGTGATCTTGCCGTCCGGCTTCGGATAGACGATCGGGGTGCATTCACGCGCGGGCTTGAGGGTTTGCCAATCCGCCTTGCCGTGCTTCTGCGTGCCGAAAAGAGAAAATCCGAGCGTGTTGGTCCACATGTCGAGGCCGCCCAGCGCGATGCCAACGATGGTGCCGAATTTCGACCAGAGCGGCTTCACGTTGCGCACCGGCCAAAGGTCCTTGCCGACCGGCGAGCCGCGCCAGGCCTGTTCGTAGCCGGTGAGTTCGTCGTTGGCGCGGCCCGCTGCCAGCGCCTCGCTCACATGTTCGGCGGCGAGCATCCCCGAAGAAATGGCGTTATGCGATCCCTTGATGCGCGGCACATTGACAAAGCCCGCGGCGCAGCCGATCAGCGCGCCACCCGGGAAGGCGAGCTTCGGCACCGACTGATAGCCGCCCTCGGTGATGGCGCGCGAACCATAGGCGAGGCGTTTCGCGCCTTCGAAGATGTCGCGCACCGCCGGATGCGTCTTGAAGCGCTGGAATTCCTCGAACGGCGAGAGATACGGGTTCTCATAGTTCAGGTGCACGACGAAGCCGACCGCGATCAGGTTGTCGTCGTAGTGATAGAGAAACGAGCCGCCTCCGGTCGAATTGCCGAGCGGCCAGCCGAACGAATGCTGCACCAGACCCGGCTTGTGCTTTCCCGGATCGACCTGCCAGATTTCCTTGAGCCCGATGCCGAATTTCGGCGGCTCGCAATCCTTCGCCAGCCCGTATTTCGCAATCAGAATCTTGCTGAGCGATCCGCGCGCGCCTTCCGCGAACAGCGTGTACTTGCCGAGCAATTCCATGCCGCGGGTGAAGGCGTCGGTCGGCTCGCCTTCCTTGCCGATCCCCATGTCGCCGGTCGCGATGCCGCGTACCTCGCCGGACTCGCCATAGATCAGTTCGGCAGCTGCAAATCCGGGATAGATTTCCACCCCGAGCGCTTCGGCCCTGGCAGCGAGCCACTTCGTGACAAGCCCGAGCGAGCCGATGAAGCAGCCGTGATTGCTCATGAGTGGCGGCGCCAGAAACAGCGGAACCGAAATCGCCGAGCGTTCCGTCATCCAGGCGAAGCGGTCGTCGCTTACGGCAGTCTTGAGCGGCCGGTCCGGGTCCTCGCGCCAGTCGGGGAGCAGGCGATCGAGCCCGGAAGGGTCGATCACCGCGCCCGACAGAATATGAGCACCGACTTCGGACCCCTTCTCCACCACGACGACACTGGCGTCCGGCGAAATCTGCTTCAGACGGATCGCTGCGGCGAGGCCGGCGGGCCCGGCACCGACGATGACCACGTCGAATTCCATGCTTTCACGGGGTGGCAGCTCGGACATTAGACTTCCTCTTATCAGGCTGCCGTTTTTCCACGTTTGGGCAAATCGGACAATCGGTCCGCCCCGGTCTCCATGCTAAAGTCGAGCCATGAATTCAGCCCTGACACCCGCCGATGCCGGGCCCGCCCGCGACCTGCTGAACTTTTACGCCGAAGCGGGCGTCGACGTGGCGCTCGACGAAGCGCCGGCGAACCGTTTTGCGGACGCCTCGCTTGAGGTGGTCGCGCCGGCCTCAACCCCGCCCGCCGCAAGGTTGCGTGCCGATCCCGCACCGGCCATGCCGGCGGCGGCGCCCGCGGCACCGCCGCCGCCCGAGGAGGCGATCATGGCGGCGCGCGCGGCCGCAAAATCCGCCGCCTCGCTGGAGGCGTTGCGCGAGATCATGAATGCCTTCGAGGGTTGCGCGCTGCGCACCACCGCAAAGCAGCTCGTGTTCGGTGACGGCAGTCCGGATGCGCGCCTGATGTTCGTCGGCGAGGCACCGGGCTCGGAGGAGGATCAGACCGGCATTCCGTTCGTCGGAAAGTCCGGTCAATTGCTCGACAAGATGCTGGCCGCCATCGGGATTGCACGTTCGGAGGTCTATATCGCCAATATCGTTCCGTGGCGGCCGCCGGGCAATCGCGACCCCGCGATCCACGAAACCCAGATCTGTCTGCCGTTCATCCAGCGCCAGATCGAACTGGTCGATCCGGAATTGCTGGTCTGCCTCGGCAAGCCGTCCATGGTGACGTTGCTCGGCGTCACGGACGGAATCAAGCGCGCGCGCGGCCGCTGGTTCAGCTACAAGACCGATGCGCGCGACATCCGCGCAATGCCGGTCTTCCACCCGGCATACCTGCTGCGAAACCCGATCGAGAAGCGTTTCGCCTGGCGCGATTTCCTGGCGATCAAGAAGGCGCTCGGGAAATGACGGCCTCTGCCGGAGAGACAGAGGCCGCGTCGTTCACGATACCGCGAACTTGAACGCGAACAGAACCGCAAGGACCCAGATCGCGGGTGTGACCTCCTGCCAGCGGCCGGCCAGTGCCTTGACCAGGGCATAGGTGATGAAGCCAAGACCGATACCCGTTGCGATCGAATAGGTCAGCGGCATGGCGATGGCCGCGACCACGGCCGGCGCATATTCGGTCATGTCCTCCCAGTCCAGCTCGGCCAGTCCGCGCGCCATCACGCAGGCCACGTAAAGCAGGGCCGCCGCCGATGCATAGGCCGGGATCATGCCCGCCAGCGGGGAGAAGAACAGGGTGAGCAGAAACAGAAGGCCGACGAACACCGCCGTCAGGCCGGTTCGTCCGCCCGCCGCAACGCCTGCCGCGCTCTCGATGTAGCTCGTCGTGTTCGACGTTCCGAGGCCGGCGCCTACCACGGTGGCTGTGGAATCCGCCAGCAGGGCTTGCGGCATGCGCTCGAGCTTCCCTTCCTTGTCCAGGAGCCCGCCGCGATGCGCGACGCCGACCAGCGTGCCAGCGGTATCGAACAGGTCGATGAACAGCAGCGTGAAGATCACCACGATCGCGGTGGCTTCGAATACCCGCGAGAAGTCGAATTGCAGGAAGGTGGGCGCAATCGACGGCGGCATCGAGACGATGCCCTTGAATTCAGCGACCCCGAACGGCAGCCCGGCAATTGCGACGACCAGAATGCCGATCAGCGTAGCGCCCAGCACATTGCGGCTGCTGAGGGCGGCGATGATCACAAATCCGATCAGGAACAGGATCGATGCCGGCTTGGTGAGATTGCCAAGGGTGATGAGAGTGGCGGGATGATCGACCACGATACCGGCGCTCTGCAGCGCGATGATTCCCAGAAACAGGCCGACACCTGCGGAGACCGCAAGCTTGAGATTCATCGGTATCGCGTTGATCACGTATTCCCGGAGTTTCGTGACCGAAATCAGGATGAAGATCAGTCCCGAAATCAGGACGAAAGCCAGCGCCTGCTGGAAGGTGTATTTGTAGGTCAGCACCAGCGTGAACGCGAAGAAAGCGTTCAGCCCCATGCCGGGCGCCAGCGCGATCGGGTAATTGGCATAGAGGCCCATGATGAAGGTGGCGATCGCGGCCGCAAGACAGGTCGCAACGAACACCGACCCATAATCCATGCCGGCTTTCGACAGGATCGTCGGGTTGACGAAGACGATGTACACCATCGTCAGAAACGTGGTCAGCCCGGCGACTGCCTCGGTGCGGACATCGGTCTTGTGCGCGGTCAATCCGAAATAATTATCCAGAAAGCCGGTGCTTGCGCTTTTGCCGGATGGCGTTGTGTCCGTGGCCATGTGTCTCCCCCTGCATGCCCCGTCTCGACCAGCAAGACTAGCGCGTCCCGGCTGCGCATTCTGACCGATTTGTGACGTTGTCCACCGCAAGAAAAGCCAAACTCATGCCAAACCCGCATAGTCGCGATGTCGCAGGCAGTTAGGCTTGGAATTGTCCGAAGAAGCGCATTAAGTGTCCCGCAACTGCCTCGCAAACGGGCAGATCGGCCGCTTTGAAGCGACCGGGAAGGGCGGGATACGCAGCGTCCCAAGTGAGCGGATCAAGGGAGCAGTCTATGGATCTCGATCCCGTTCTTCTGGCCCGTATCCAGTTTGCCTTCACGGTCACCTTCCATATCATTTTCCCGAGCTTCACGATCGGGCTGTCGGCCTATATCGCGACCCTGGGTGTCATGTGGCTGCGCACGGACAACGAGCGCTACCATCGCCTGATGCGGTTCTGGACCAAGATTTTCGCGGTCTCCTTCGCCATGGGCGTCGTGTCCGGGATCGTGCTCAGCTATCAGTTCGGCACCAACTGGAGCCGCTTCTCCGTGGTCGCGGGCAACGTCGTCGGCCCGCTGATCGGCTACGAGGTGCTGACCGCGTTTTTCCTGGAGGCGACCTTTCTCGGCATCCTGCTGTTCGGCTTCAACCGCGTGCCGCCCGGCCTCTATGTGCTGTCGGCCGCGATCGTCGCCATCGGTACCGCGATGTCGGCGTTCTGGATCCTGTCCGCCAATAGTTGGATGCAGACGCCGACCGGACACGAAATGCGCGACGGCGTCGCATTCCCGGTCGACTGGCTGGCGATCGTTTTCAATCCGAGTTTCCCGTATCGCTTTTCGCACATGTTGAATGCGGCCTATCTGACGACGGGCTTTGTCGTGCTCGCGGTCGGCGCGCGCTATCTGCTTCAGGGCAGGCACGTCGAGGATGCGCGCACCATGATGCGGATGGGTCTGTGGCTGATGGCGATCCTGGCGCCGCTTCAGCTTTTCATCGGCGATCAGCACGGTCTCAACACGCTCGAGCACCAGCCGATCAAGATTGCGGCGATCGAAGCGCATTGGGACGGATCGAAGCCCGGCGCGCTGGTGCTGTTTGCCTGGCCCGACGAGAAGGCCGAGAAGAATCTTTTCGAAATCGCCATCCCGCATGGCGCTTCGTTGATCCTGCGCCACAGCTATGATGGGTTGTTCCCCGGCCTGAAAAGCGTGCCGCCGCAGGATCGCCCGCCGGTGCTCAACGTCTTCTTCGGTTTTCGCATCATGGTCGGGATCGGCCTCTACATGATCGCGGCGGCGTTGTTCGGATGCTTCCTGTGGTGGCGCGGCACGCTGTGGGAGACGCGCTGGTATCTGCGCATCGTTTCATGGACCTGGTGGTGCGGCTTCGTCGCCGTGATCGCAGGCTGGGTGGTCACCGAAAGCGGGCGCCAGCCCTGGCTCGTCCACAATATCCTGCGCACCGCCGACGCCATTTCGCCGGTGCCGGCGGCGAGCCTGCTCGGCACGCTCGCTTTGTTCGTCATCTGCTACGGCATCGTGTTCTCGATGGGCATCTATTACATCAACCGGCTGATCAACAAGGGACCGGAAGATCGGGTGATCCAGCCCGAGGAAGGGGTGCCGAGCCGTCCGCTGTCCGGCGCCGGAGATGCCGCCCGCGACGCCATCGGGCAGAAAGGCTAGCCAGTGCCGCCGATTTGAAGTTCCTTCATTGCTTGCCGCGAGTGATCAAAGGAACTTCAAATCGAAAGCGGCACTGGAATTTTAAGTTTGCTCGTGTCCTTCGAATCCGAAGGCCGCACGCGAGCAAACCGCAGCTTCAAGCGGCCTTCGGATTCGGGACACTAGCCATGGAATGGTATCTTCCCGTCATCTGGGCCGGCCTGATCGGCACCGCGGTCGCGATGTATGTCATCCTCGACGGGTTTGACCTCGGGCTCGGCATCCTGTTTCCGTTCGCACGCAACGAAACGCAGCGCGACCAGATGATGCGCTCGATCGCGCCGTTCTGGGACGGCAACGAGACCTGGCTGGTGCTCGGCGGCGGCGGATTATGGGTGGCGTTCCCGGTCGCCTATGCCGTCATCATGCCGGCGATGTATCTGCCGGTGATTGTCATGCTGCTGGCCCTCGTATTCCGCGGTGTCGCCTTCGAGTTTCGAATCGTCTCGAAGAGCAAGGTGTGGTGGAATTTCGCCTTTACCCTCGGCTCGCTGCTCGCGGCCTTTTCGCAGGGCGTGATTCTCGGCGGTCTCATACAGGGCATCAGGGTCGAGAACGGGCAATTCGCCGGCGGGCATTTCGACTGGGCGACGCCCTTCTCGATCCTGTGCGGCCTGGCGCTGGTTGCAGGCTATGCACTGCTCGGCGCCACCTGGCTGATCATGAAAACCGAAGGAGAGGTGGCCGAACGGGGGCGCCGGCAAGCCAAGGTCCTGCTGTTCGTGGTGCTCGGATTCATGGCGCTGGTCTCGATCTATACGCCCTATGCATTCGAGCGGATCGCCGATCGCTGGTTCTCGCTGCCGAATTTCTATTATCTGTGGCCGGTGCCGCTGGTGACTGCGCTGGTGGCGTTCCTGCTGTGGCGCTGGATCGACAGGAAGCACGACGCGCTACCGTTCTTCGCGTGCATCGCGCTGTTCCTGCTCGGCTATCTTGGGCTCGTGATTTCGAGCTATCCATATCTCGTGCCGCCGTCACTGACCGTATGGGATACGGCGGCCGCGCCCGCGAGCCAGATATTCATGCTGATCGGCACCGTGTTCCTGCTGCCGATCATCCTCGGCTACATCATCTTCATCTACTGGATCTTCCGCGGCAAGGTGAAGGAAGGCGAAGCGTATCACTGACGGAGCGCATCGCGGCCATTGAGGCGTCGCGCGATCGGCGCCGGTCACTGCGGCGCCGGGGTGACGGTCTGAGGCCGCGCGACACCCCAGCCGATCCGCAACGCCGGCGCCCGTCCAGGCAGCATGCGATCGAACGCCCGCGGCACCTCCGGCACCAGTTCGGGGAATTGCGCCTTGATCTCCGGCGGCGGCGTGCCGGCGCTGTCGGTCGCCCGCCAGAGCACCACCGCGCCTTTTTCCGCCGCTTCCTGACGGGTGGCCAGTGCCGGTTTGCCCGATTGTGGACCGTGATGGACGCGCGGGCGGCTCGATGAAGCGGCGGAGACGAGCCCGGCGAGGCGCGGGTCGCCGGCCACGATTTCCAGCTTGCGCCCGGTGCGCCGCTCGAAATTGTCGGTGAAGAATTTCGCAATGTCGTCGGCCGGTTGCGCCACCTTGAGATCGACCGCAAGGATCGACGGGAGCAGCAGCGCGCCCGCGGCGACCAGCACAGGCGGCACCAGCAGCAGGCTGATCCACGCGATGGTCAGGATGCGCTGGTGATGCAGCATGACGGTGTCGCCGGCCGCGATCACGATCGCGAGCCCGGACAGGATCAGCAGCGGTGGAATGCCGGAAAGGCCAGATTTGCCGGAAATCACCGCGAACGCGGTGACCACGATCAGCGGCGCCAGCGCGAACGTATAGATCAGGCTGCGCGCGAATGGATCGGCTGCCTGACCCGTCACAGCGGCGGCCTCGACCCTCTTGGTGCGCGCGAGATTGCTCGCCAGCGCCACCAGGATGCCGGCGCCGGCATGTGCGACCGCCACCAGGGCGAGCAGGCGCGCCCAGGCGATGATGTTCTGATCGACCGCCTCGAAGTTGCGCAGACGGTCGAGATTCGGGGTGAATCCGAAACCGTATTGCTGAATGAGAGCGATGCTCGGGAGAGTCATGCAGGCGACGGTGATCGCGGCCATGCCGGCTGCGGCATTGGCGGCGGCCCGGCGGGCGCGCGCGCTTATGAGCACGAAGCCGACCACGATCGCGAGCAGCAGCAGCGCAAGATGCGAGGTGAGCAGCAACAGCCAGAAATCGAAGGCAAGGGCCAGCCAGTACAGCTGCTTGTTCTCGCCGGTCGCCCGCCACAGATGCAGGATGGCGAGGGCCCAGAACGGCATCATCAGAATATCGGGCCCGAAATCCGGAGAGCCGATCGTGAACACCGAAATTCCCGCCATCAGCAGGACGGCCAGGACCGCATGGCGCTCCCCGACCGTCGCGCGGCCGAGCTGGAACACCGCCCAATACGTCGCGATGATGCACAGCTGCGAAAGCAGGTATGGGCCGAACATGTGTCCGCCGGTCGCCCGCAATGCAATCTCCGCGAGCCAGAAGGCGAGCGGTGGGCCAAGTTCCGACCCGAATTTCAACTCGCGCCCTACCGCGAGCACGTCGACGAGTTCGCCGGGCGGCGCCGAATAGAACAGCGTCGGAACCAGCAGCCAGAGCAGCGCCTGCGACAGGGTCGCGAGCCAGAAGATCAGGCGCGGCCTGGTACGCAGGATTTCGATCGGCAGGGTGACTGTGAGCATGAATGCCGCTGGCATGAAGCCGGCTCTTCGCAGAGCCGGATGGGGCGGCAGAGATAAACCCGCGCGCGTCAGAGTGGCAACCCGAGAGCGGGGTCATCCGCGACGGGCGGTGCCCGGAGGCCGTCGGCGATCGCGACCGGCGAGAAGCTCCGGCGGTGGTGGATGGTCGGGCCGAGCCGCTGCAGTGCCGCGAAATGCTCCGGCACCGAATAGCCCATATGCCGCTCGAAGCCGTAGCCGGGATGGGCGGCGCCAATCTGCATCATCAGCCGGTCGCGCGTGACCTTGGCGACGATCGAAGCGGCCGCGATCGACAGGACCAGCGCATCGCCGGAGATCACCGGCTCGCAGTCGCACGGCACCTTGATGCGGTCGCGGCCGTCGACATAGACCAGCCTCGGCCGGCAGGGCAGCGCCGCGACCGCCTGCGCCAGCGCCCACAGCGAGGCCTGGAGGATATTGTCGCGGTCGATTCGTGCCGGCGAGGCGAAGGCGACAGCGACTTCTGCTGTCGCGCAGATGCGCCCATACAGCTTTTCGCGCTCCTGATGCGTCAGCTTCTTGGAATCGTTCAGTCCGCGTGGGATGCGCTGTGGGTCGAGCACGACCGCGGCGGCCACCACCGGACCGGCCAGCGGCCCGCGGCCGGCCTCGTCGCACCCCGCTACCGGCCAGATACCGCGCTTATAGGCCGTCCGCTCGCGCCGGAAGCTCGGGCGGATTATGTCCTCTTTCAGGGGCAGGCGGACCGGCGTCGCTTTCCGACTCATGCATGCGATGGTGAGCCGGTCCGGCGAGAAAGCGCAATCGCTAATCCGGCAAGGTCGGCCGCCCATCAGCCGACAGTGGAAACCGGGGATTGTGCGCGACCTCCCAGATATGCCCGTCCGGATCGGCGAAGTGGCCATGATAGCCGCCCCAGGCAGCCGTCTTCGCCGGAACCAGTTCGGTCGCACCGGCCTTCAGCGCCAGCGCCATCACGTCATTGACCTCGGTTTCGCTCGCGCAATTCCAGGCGAGCGATGATCCGCGGAAGGCGGACACCCTTGCCTGCGACGGGAAGCCGGCATCCTGCGCCAGTCCGCTCACCGAATAAAGCGACAGCGCCAGCGTGCCGGCATTGAAGAATGCGACCGTGTCTTGCGGCGCGCCGCGCACTTTTCGTTCAAAGCCCAGCGCCTCATAGAAACGCGCGGCACGGGGCACGTCGGTCACGCCGAGCGTGATCAGGCTGATATGGGCATGGGGCATGGGTTCCCGTTCTACTTCATTCCGGGGCACCGCGAAGCGGCGAACCCCGGGATCCGTGGTCTCGGTCGTGGTTGGGATTCCGGGCCCGCGCCGCTCGGGTGCGGCCCGGAATGACCGCTAAAACAAGCTCAGCTGCTCGCTTCCCTTTGCCGGCTTCTGGAAGTGCTCGGTGGTGAGCTTCGCCCTTTCGGTGTTCAGTCCGAGCCGCTTGCAAGCCGCCTCGAAGCGCCGCCCGATCAGCCAGGCATAGGGACCGTCGCCGCTCTGCCGCTTGCCCCAGCTCGAATCGTAGTCCTTGCCGCCTCGCATCTCGCGCACGAGTTTCATCACATGGCGGAAGCGATCCGGGTAATTCGCCATCAGCCATTCCTTGAACAGGTCGCGTACTTCGAGCGGCAGGCGCAGCATCACGTAGCCCGCACTCTGCACGCCCGCGAGCGCGACCGCATCGAGGATGCGCTCGATATCGGCATCGTTGATCGCCGGGATCACGGGCGCGATCATCGCTGCTGTCGGAATGCCGGCCTCCGACAATTGCCGCAACGCTTCGAGCCGCTTCGCAGGCGTTGAGGCTCGTGGCTCCATGGTGCGCGCCAGCTTTCCGTCAAGCGTGGTCACCGAAATCGCCACCTTGGCCAGGTTTCGCTTCGCCATGCGCGACAGGATGTCGATGTCGCGCGTCACCAAGGCCGACTTTGTCACGATCCCGACCGGGTGTCCGGCGCGCTCCAGCACTTCGAGGATGCGGCGCATGATCTGGTATTGCTTCTCGATCGGCTGATAGGGATCGGTATTGGTGCCGATCGCGATGGTGCGCGGCGTGTAGCCGGGCGCGGCGAGTTCGCGCTCCAGAAGCAGCGGGGCGTCCGGCTTCATGAACAGCTTGGACTCGAAATCGAGCCCCGGTGACAGTCCGAGATAGGCGTGGGTCGGCCGCGCGAAGCAATAGACGCAGCCGTGCTCGCAGCCGCGATACGGATTGATCGAGCGGTCGAACGAGATGTCGGGCGAATCGTTGCGCGTGATGATCTTGCGCGTGGCGTCGACCTGGACATCCGTCCTGAATGGCGGCAATTCGTCGAGGCTCTGCCAGCCGTCATCGAAGGCGATGCGAGCGAGCGGCTCGTAGCGGCCGGAAGCGTTGGAAAGGGTTCCGCGGCCGCGCCGGCGCTGTCTGTCAACGCCGGCGCCAAGGAAGCCGGATTGGTCGGAAGTCCCGTCCGGGGCCTTCCTTGCAAAGTCACCCGCAGGCGCGGAGGGCACAGGCGCCGGCGGGTGTCTCAGGGCTGCGGAGGATCGTGCCATAGCGGATATCTAATGCGCGCGAACGAACAAAACAAGAACATAAACGAAGTTGATCGGAACGGCTGAATATCGTGGCATCAGTTCTGCACAGCCCCACCATCTGGGTTGGTTGAAACACTTCCAGACCAACCGGAGCTCACCCGTCCCGTTCCATGCTGAGTGTCATCATCCCCACCCACGAATCAGAGCGCGTACTCGTGCGGACGCTGGCCTGCCTCGTTCCCGGAGCCACGGCCGGGCTGATTCGGGAGGTAATATTGGCTGACGGCGGCTCAACCGATGAGACGGCTGAAGTCGGTGATGTCGCGGGGTGCCGCTTCCTGCCGCTCCCGGGACCGGTGGGGCCGCGGCTTGATTTCGCGGTCAGCTCCGCGCGCGGTGACTGGCTTCTGTTCGTGCCGGCAGGTTCGGTGCTGGAACCGGGCTGGGTAGCAGAGCTGCAGCAATTCATCGATCGTGCATCCGCGGGCCTTGCACCCACAGGCATTGCGGCGGCATTCAGCGATGCGCCGCCCCCCCAGGGCGAGGGCTCGATGCTGCGCGCCGTGCTCGCGGTCTGGCGAGCGCGTCGCAAGAGCCTTGCGCCCGGCCGCGGCCTGCTGATCAGCAAGGCTTCCCTGCGCGAGCTTGGCGGCTTCGGCAATCAGAACGACCCTGAAGCGGACGTGCTCCGCCGCATCGGCAAGCGGCGGTTGACGATGCTGCGGACCGGCATCGTCACGCCCTCCGATACTTGACTCCATCAAATAGATAGTTGACGTTGTCAAGTATCAGGGGTGACCCATGTCCATTGTGCCCGATTCCGGATTCGAGCAGCGTGTGGGCGCCGTGCGGCGGTTCGCACGCTTCTACACCCGCCGGATCGGCCTGCTCGACGAGGGGCTGCTCGAAAGTCCATTCTCGCTCACGCAGGCGCGCGTTCTTTACGAGCTGGCCCAGCAGCGCGAGTCCACGGCGACGGCTCTTGTTGCTGCGCTGAGTATCGATCACGGCTACCTCAGTCGTATCCTGCGCGCCTTCGAGGAGCGCGATCTGATCGCGCGACGGCGCAGCAAGGATGATGGCCGGCAGGCTGTGATTTCGCTGACCACTAGAGGCCACAAGGCCTTCGCCTCGCTCGACCATCGTTCCCAGCGCGAGACCGGCGGCCTGCTCAAGCATCTCGACGAGGCAGCCCAGGCGCGCGTGGTTGCGGCGATGGAGACGATCGAGCAGCTGATCGAGGCCGGCGCAACGGCGCAGCCGCACTGCACGATTCGGTCGCACCGACCCGGCGATATGGGCTGGGTGGTCCAGCGTCACGGCACGCTGTACGCGTCCGAGTATGGCTGGGGAACCCATATCGAGGCGATCACCGCCGAGATCGTCGGCAGCTTTCTGAAAAACTTCGATGCCGCTTGCGAGCATTGCTGGATCGCGGAGATGGACGGCGAGATCGTCGGTTCGGTCTTTCTCGTCAAGGAAAGCGAAGGCGTGGCCAGGCTGCGGCTCCTCATCGTCGATCCGAAGGCCCGCGGGCTTGGTCTTGGCCGCGAACTCGTCGAGCGGTGCATCGCGTTCGCGCGTGAGGCCGGCTACCGCAAGATCACGCTGTGGACCCATGGCATATTGACCGCGGCGCGCGCGATTTATCAGAAGACCGGCTTCCGGCTGGTCCGGCAATGGGTGCACGAGGATTTCGGCAAGCCCGAGCCGAGCGAGACCTGGGAATTGACGCTGTAGTCTCTGGACCTGGACTTTCGTCACCAGCTTGCGCGGTGCATGGCTCGTCTGCGCCCAATGTCACGGGCTCTTGAGCAGGGCGCCCTTCATCCGCCGCCGGGCCTCGCCATGTCCACCGTTTCAGCAATGGGCGAACAGAAATGAACATCGATCTGAGTGGCAAACATGCGGTCGTGACCGGCTCGACCGCAGGGATTGGCTTCGCGATTGCCAGGGGGCTCGCGAAATCGGGCGCCTCCGTGGTCATCAACGGACGTAGCGAGGCCAAGGTGGCCCAGGCGATCGACTCGCTGAAGAAGGAGGTCCCTTCCGCAACGGTCGACGGCGTGGCCGCTGATCTCGCGAGCGCGGAGGGCGTGAATGCCTTCGTGAAGCGCGTGAAGCAGGCCGACATTCTCGTCAACAATCTCGGCATCTTCGAGCCGAAGAATTTCGAGGACATTCCGGACGCGGACTGGTTGCGCTTCTTCGAGACCAACGTGATGAGCGGCATCCGCATGTCGCGTGCCTACATTCCCGGCATGAAAGCGAAGGACTGGGGCCGCATCGTCTTCATCTCGTCGGAGTCCGGCCTCAATATTCCGCTCGAGATGATCCATTACGGCATGACCAAGACCGCGCAGATCGCGGTCGCGCGCGGACTTGCGGAATCGCTGGCCGGCACCGGCATCACGGTGAATTCGGTGCTGCCCGGACCGACTCGCTCGGAAGGCGTGATCGAGTTCTTCGGCAAGATGGCGAAGGAGCAGGGGGTGTCTCACGCCCAGATGGAGAAGGATTTTATCGCGCAGCATCGCCCGACCTCGATCATCCGAAGGCTGGCCTCGGTGGATGAGGTCGCGAACATGGTGGTCTATGCCTGCTCGAAGGAGGCGTCGGCGACCACCGGCGCCGCCTTGCGCGTCGAGGGCGGGCTGCTGCGGAGTATCGGGTGACGCGCGGTCTCGTGCTCGGCATCAGCGCGTGCTTATGACCGCGCGATTACGTTGAAAGCAGAGGGAGGAAGGCGATTGATCGGCAAGTCGCGGTGCGTGCCTTCGTAGTCCGGCAGCAGACCGGAATAGCTGCACGCCAGGCCGCGATCCGCTTCCGCAATTGTCGGTAACGCCGGATGCTGAATCAGATGCGCCCTTATATCTGCCGGCAACGCGCACCAGTCGGGCGTGAACGACAGCAGAATGCAATCGCGCCGCTCGGCAGCGTCGTTCGCATGCGTGCCGTGCAACAGGCGGTAGTCGATCACGACGGCGTCGCCGGCCTCAACTGTCATCGTGATCTGGCCGGGACTGTCGACTGCGGCTGGATGCGTTGCCGGAAGCACGTCGGCGTCCGCCGCATGTGGCTCCGGCAAATGCTGGTGCAGCGGCGTATGTCTTAGGTGTGACCCCGGCAGCACGCGAAGCGCTCCGTTGGTGCTGGTGGTCTGCGTGAGGTAACACAGCACGGCAACTTGTGCGGCGCACGGGCGGAAACTGACAGGATGATCCCAGCACCACCAGTCCTGGTGCCAGGCCAATGCCGGACTGCGCGCAGGTTTGGTGGACAGATAGCCGGAAATCCATCGCAAGTCGCTCGCCGACACCGCGTTGCCGACCCGGCGCACCCGAGCGTTTGACGTCAGCATCCGCGCAACGATCTGGTCGTCCCAGCGCAACGGGTGCAGATCGTTCCCCGGACGGGAGGTGCAGGCTGCCTGCGGGGTGCGAAGTGCGTCAGAAATCAGATGGCCGGTTTCAGCGACTTCGCCGGGGTCGAGAAAACCGCGAAGTAACGCCCAGCCACTTGCTGCGAAGGAGACGTCGTCGGCCATCGTTCGCTCCGCCGGCATCGCGTGCCGGCCTACACCGTCGCGCCCTGCGCCTTCGGCCGGCGCAGATGCTCGTCGAGCCGCGGCATGATCTCGACGAAATTGCACGGCCGGTAGCGGTAGTCGAGCTGATGCACGAGGATGTCGTCCCAGGCATCCTTGCAGGCGCCGGGCGATCCCGGCAGGCAGAAGATATAGGTCGCGCCGGCGACGCCGGCGGTCGCCCGCGTCTGGATCGCGGACGTGCCGATCTTGGCGTGGCTGACCATCAGGAACAGCGTCGCGAAACCTTCCATGCGCTTCTCGAACATCGGTTCGAGTGCTTCCGGAGTCACGTCGCGGCCCGTGAAGCCGGTGCCACCCGTCGAGATCACCACGTCGATGCCGGGATCGGCGATCCAGCCTTTGACCTGTGCGCGGATGTTCTCGACGTCATCGGTCACGATCGCGCGCGCGGCAAGCTTGTGGCCGGCCGCCGCGATCCGCTCCGCCAGCGTCGTTCCGGACCTGTCGTCGGCCAGTTCGCGGGTGTCGGAGACGGTCAGCACCGCGATGTTGAGCGGGATGAAATCTCGGGATTGGTCGATGCCGGGCATGGGTTCCGTCATTCCGGGGCGCGAGCGAAGCGAGCGAGCCCGGAATCCATATTCGCGGTGGTGTTTATGGATTCCGGGTTCGCGAACTGCGTTCGCGCCCCGGAATGACCATCTATAGATTCGCCGTCTTGAACGTATCGCAGTCGGAGACCCGGCCGCTTTCCAGCCCGCGCTTGAACCAGCGGACGCGCTGTTCGGCGGATCCGTGCGTGAAGGAATCCGGCACCACCCGACCTTGCGTCTGCCGCTGGATGCGGTCGTCGCCGATCGCCGATGCGATGCCGATCGCGCCCTCGATGTCGCCCGGATCGATGAAGTCCTTCCGGCGCCGCGCGTGATTGGCCCAGACCCCGCCGAGGCAGTCGGCCTGCAATTCGACCCGCACCTGGATGTTGTTGGCCTGCGCCTTGCTGCCGGCGGCCCGCTGCATCTGCTGCACGCGCGGCAGGATACCGAGCAGGTTCTGTACGTGATGGCCGACCTCATGCGCGATCACATAAGCCTGCGCGAACTCGCATTGCTTGCCTTTGCAGGCACGGAACTTCTGCTCCATCTCCCGAAAGAAGGCGGTATCGAGAAAGATGCGCTTGTCCGGCGGGCAATAGAAGGGCCCCATCGCCGACTGTGCCATGCCGCAGGCGCCGGCTCCGGTCGCCCCCGAAAACAGCCGCAGCCGCGGCGCGCGATACTGCATGTTGTTCGCGCGGAAAATGTCCGACCACACGTCTTCGGTCGAGCCGACGACCGCGGCGACGAAATCGCCCTGTCGATCCTTCGGCGCGCCTTTCTGGGCGGGCGGGGCCTGCCGTTGCGTCTGCTGTCCGGGACCCTGAAATACCTCCGCGCCCCCGATCAGGATGCGTGGATCGATGCCGAGAAACCAGCCGATCAGGCCGAGAATGATGATGGTGCCGATGCCAAGTCCACGGCCCCCACCCGGCATCGGAAACCCGCCGCCGCCGCCAAATCCGCCCTCGCCGCGCACATCTTCGATGTTGTCGCTGCGGCGGAAGTCCTCCCAACGCATCCATCCCTCCTCGGTCACCGGCAGTCTTGCCGATCGCCAGGCATCCGTCCACGCCTGAGAACGCAAAAAACGATCGGACGTTTCGTTACCAAATGGTTGTTGTTCAGCGTAAGCGCCAGCCTGCAAAAGCCATTGCAATTTAAGGGGATTTTTACCTTGGGCCGGCAGTATCCGAAACGTCGGTTGTAGGTCCCGCGTCACCGGCCGCGTCGCCTGGGTCAGAGTTCTGAGTCATGGTAGAGTCGCGTCGCGGGGCGTCCAGACGGACGCCCCGTTTGACTCTCAGTCACAGTGAAGGCCCGCGCGTTCTGGTGGGCGACTGCGTCGCACAAATGGCGACGTTGCCGGCGGAGTGCGTCGACCTCGTCTTCGCCGATCCGCCCTATAACCTGCAATTGCAGAGCGATCTGAAGCGTCCCGACGATTCCAGGGTCGATGCCGTCACCGACGACTGGGACAAGTTCGGCTCCTTCAGGGAATATGACGACTTCACGCGCGCCTGGCTCGCCGCCTGCAAGCGCGTCATGAAGCCCTCCGCCACCCTCTGGGTAATCGGCTCCTATCACAATATCTTTCGCGTCGGCTCGATCCTGCAGGACCTCGGATTCTGGATCCTGAACGATGTGGTGTGGCGAAAGTCCAACCCGATGCCGAATTTTCGCGGCCGGCGCTTCACCAATGCCCACGAGACCATGATCTGGGCCGCGCGCGATCCCGGCGGCAAGGGCTACACCTTCAACTATGAAGCGCTGAAGGCCGGCAACGACGACGTGCAGATGCGCTCGGACTGGACCTTCCCGCTCTGCACCGGCGAGGAGCGCCTGAAAGGCCGCGACGGCAAGAAGCTGCATCCGACCCAGAAGCCGGAAGCCCTGCTTGCTCGCGTGATACTCGCAGCGTCGCGGCCGGACGATCTGGTGCTCGATCCCTTCAGCGGCACCGGGACCACCGGTGCTGTGGCCACCAAGCTCGGCCGCAGATTCATCGGCACCGAGCGCGATCCCGAATATGCCAGGGCCGCGATGAAGCGGATTGCCGCGATCGAACCGCTGGAGGCGCCGTCGATCGCACCTTTCATGACCGCGCGCGAGGCGCCACGGGTGCCGTTTACCGCACTGATCGAGCGCGGACTGATCGCGCCCGGGGTGAACCTTGTCGATTCGAAGAAGCGGCACAAGGTTCTGGTGCGCGCCGATGGCGCGGTCATGCTCGGCGAGAAGGTCGGCTCGATCCACCGCATGGGCGCGGTCGCGCAGGGACTGGAAGCCTGCAACGGCTGGACCTTCTGGCATGTCGAAACGCGGGGAGGGCTGACCTCGATCGACGATCTGCGCGCCAAGGTCCGCGCGGAGATGGAAGTCTAGCCCGTCCTCGCCAATGAAGCGGGCGCATTTATCGCGTCGCGCGGACGGTGGCCCTCCAGCGCGTCGGCGATGTTATCGACCGCGCGCATTTCTATGGCCTTGCGCACCTCCGTGACGGCAGAACCGAGATGCGGCGTGAACAGCGTGCGCGAATGCGTCCGCAGGCGTTCGTCGATCGCTTTCGGCCTCTCCGGCAGCGCCCAGTCCTCCATCTCGAATACATCGGCCGCATAGCCCCCGAGCTTGCCGGCTTCGAGCGCGGCAAGAACCGCGCTTTCATCGACCACCGAGCCGCGTCCGACATTGATCAGCAGCGTATCCGCGTTCATGCGCGCCAGCGCATCGGCGCCGATCAGATGCCGCGAACCCGGCGAGAGCGGCGCGCATAGAATGACGTAGTCCGAGGTTTCGAGCGCGCGATTGAGACCGACCTTGATCATGCCGGGCGGCACCTCGGCCACAGGATCGATGCCGAGCAACCGGCAGCCGAAGCCGGACAGCCGCTGCGCCACCGCGCGCCCGACCCGCCCCATGCCGACAATGGAGACGGTCGATCCGTCAAGCCCGGTCCCGTACAGCACCGGACGCCAGCCCTCGAAGGCGCCGGATCGCACCAGCGCGTCTCCGTCGCGGATGTTGCGGGCGAGGCCGATGGCGAGTCCGACCGCGAGTTCAGCCGTGGGCTCGGTCAGAAGATCGGGGACGATGCTGATCCAGATTCCCGCAGCATTGCACGCGTCCATGTCGAAATTGTCATAGCCCTTCAGTGCGCAGGCGACCGCGCGAAGCCGTTTGCAGCGCGCGAGAAAGGACGCGTCGATGCAGTCCGTCATGAAGGCAAGGATCGCGTCGGCCTGTTCCGCACGCCGGATGATCTGCTCGCGCGGCCATGGCATGCGGGTCTCGTTCGCATCGATGTCGCCGAGCAGGCTGAGCTGCTGCAGCGTCGTCTCATGCACCCAGTTGGTGACCAGAATCCGGGGCCGCATGGTCATTTCAATGCTTTGCGCAGCCGGGCTCCGATGCCGTCCACCACGATCACGCAGAGCAGGATGGTGATCAGGATGGCGGAGACCTGATCGTAACGGATGATGCGGAGCGCCGCGATCAGCTCGAAACCGATGCCACCGGCGCCGACGATGCCGAGGACCGCCGAGGCGCGGAAATGGTATTCCCAGCGATAAATCGTGATGTCGGCCAATTGCGGCAGGACCTGCGGCAGCACCGCGTGCGTGATCACCTGGAAACGGCTTGCGCCGGCCGCGCGTGCGGCTTCCAGCGGCCGCGGATCGACATGCTCGATCGCCTCTGCATAGAACTTGCCGACCATGCCGACCGAATGCAGCGCCAGCGCCAGTACGCCCGGCAGCGCGCCGAAACCGACGGCGGCAACGAAGATGATGCCCATGATGATTTCGGGCACCGAGCGCAAGGCGGCAAGCACGATGCGCGTCGCCTGATATACGGCGGCACTGGGCGACGTATTCGGCGCCGCGAAGAGTGCAAGCGGCAGCGAGATCGCCACCGCAAGCGCGGTCCCGGCGACCGACATTGCCAGCGTATCGATCAGCGGCTTGACCCAGTGCTGCCAGCGGGAAAAATCCGGCGGCACCATCTCGCTGAACAATTGCCCAAGAGCGGGCAGGCCTTCCATCAGACGCTGCGCGTCGAAAAAGCCGGTGATCCAGAGCGACGCGATGCAGGCGATGACAATGACGGCGACGAGACCGGCATGCCGCAACGCGGCACGCCGGTCTTCAGCGAGGATTGCGTCGTGACGGGCAGCGACGTCCGACATCAGCTCATCTTGCCGAGGTCGAGGTCGAGGATTTTCGCGGTCTCCCGAAGGATGTCGTAGGCCTTGTCGTCGGTTGGCGCGAAGCCCTCGACGCGGAACGACTTCAGGATTACCGGATCCTTCAGTTCGAGAAACGCCTTGCGGATATTGTCCTTCAATGCCGGCGAGAGGGCGCCCTGCATGGTCATCGGATAATTCGGGATCGGATCGGTGATCGCGAGCACCTTCAGCCTGGCGCCGTCGATGCTCTTGCGAGCCAGCAGCGCCTCGTAGATCGCCTTCGACAGCGCACCGGCCGGTACCTGGCCGTTCTGCACGGCGCGCGCCACGCCGTCATGCGTGCCGAGATGCACCGGCTTGTAGTCCTTGTTGCCGTCGAGGCCGTTCTTCAGGAGATGCGCGCGCGGGATCAGGTGGCTCGAAGTCGAGGCCTGATCGCCGTAGCCGAACGGCTTGCCCTTGATATCGGCGAGCGTCTTCACCGGCCCGTCGGCCTGCGCGACGATGATTGAATTGTAGGTTGGCGAGCCCTTCTCGATTCCGACCGCGAACGGCTCGATGCCCGGCGCCCTGGACTTTGCCAGCACATAGGAGAACGGACCGAAATAGCCGATCTCGATACGGCCAAAGCGCATCGCCTCGATCATCGAGGAATAGTCCGTGGTCACGATCAGCTCGATCTGCTTGCCGAGCGCCTTCTCGAGATACGTCTTGAGCGGCTGCGCCTGCTGGATCAGCGTGGCGGCATTTTCGTCGGGCAGCAGCGCAACGCGCAGCTTTGCCGGATCGCTGGTTTGCGAAAATGCGGCGGCTGGCGACAGCGCAAGCGCAGCGGCGGTTCCGTGCAGAAAGAAGCGGCGGTTGATCATGCGTAGGTTCCTGTCTTGAGTGGGAGGGGTTCGAAGTGATCGGTGGCTTCGGCGGGCTTCGTGCCGTAGATGCGGCTCACTTCCGTCTTGCCGAGCCTGGCGGCCGGGCCGTCGAACACCACCGCGCCCTGCGCGAGCCCGACGATTCGATCCGAATAGCGGCGGGCGAAATCAAGCTGATGCAGGCTGACGATGGCGGTGATGCCGTCGGATTTGCAGATGCCGTGCAGCAGCGAGAGCACACGGTCGGCGGTCGCAGGGTCGAGGCTTGCGACCGGCTCGTCGGCCAGGATCAGCGCCGGCTGCTGCACGATGGCACGAGAAATGCCGACACGCTGCTGCTGCCCGCCGGAGAGCTGGTCGGCGCGCCGCAAGGCAAAGTCGAGCAGTCCGACGCGTTCGATCGCTTCGAGGGCCCTGGTTTTCTCGGCACGCGCGGGGGGCAGCAGGGTGCGCAGCCCGGAATGAAAGCCGAGCCGGCCGGTCAGCACATTTTGCAGAACGCTGGAACGGCCGATCAACTGATGCTGCTGGAACACCATGCCAGTGCGGCGCCGGTGTGATTGAAGGGCGCGACGTGTCGTGAGGTCGCCGATGCCTTCAACGACGACCCGCCCGCCGGTCGGCGTGACAAGGCCGTTCAGCGCGCGGAGCAGCGTCGATTTTCCGGCGCCGGAAGCGCCGAGCAGGACCGTGAAGGCGCCGTCCTCGAAGCGGAGCGAGCACGGATGGAGTGCGCGCGTTCCGGACGAATAGGAGACTTCGAGATTCTCGGTTCGGATCATCTCGGACCTTGGCGGATGCTGCGATGCAAGATCGCCCGCTCGTACGGTCCCTGTATGAAGGTTGGGCGACGGCCCGGTGACAATTCACGGACGCTGGGATGAATCGGCAGGCAGGTTTGTCGCAGCTTCCCGGCATGGTCGCGGGCGGAGCCGCTGACGTCGCCAAGTGGTGCGGGTTCCGTCGTCGCTAGCGCCGGGCGGCCCGCCGCGCGACATTGCCGCTGCGTTCCGGGACGCCGAATTCCTTGCGGCAAATATCGGCGAGGATCGCGACCCCCTCGCGGATTTCGGATTCCGTCGGGCTCGCGAAGCACAGCCGCATCCGGCTCCGGCTGTGGGCGGCATCCGTCGACCATTCCGGCCCCGGATTGATTGCGACGCCGGCGGCGAGCGCGGATTGATAGAGCTTCATCGTGTCGACCTGATCCGGCAGCTTCACCCACAGGAAGATGCCGCCGGGCGGATCGTCGAATTCGGCCGCAGTGCCGAACTGCTCGTCGAGCGCGTCCATCAATGCCTCAAGCTTTTCGCGCAGGCCGCGCCGCAGTGCCGGCACATGCGAGGCGAAATGCGGCGTGCAATATTCCGCCAGCACCATCTGCTCCAGTGCGCCGGACCCGGCATCGACCTTCAGTGCGATCATGCGGGACAGAATCTGCCAGGGCGCGACGATGAAGCCGACACGCAGGGCCGGCGCGATGGACTTGGAGAACGAGCCGATATGGATGACGTTGCCGGCCCTGCTCATCGCATGCAGCGCGGGCGGACGCTCGCCGCTCCAGATCAGATCGGAATAGCAATCGTCCTCGAAGATCGGGACGCCGTATTCCTCTGCCAGCCCGAGCAGCTTTGTGCGGCGCTCCATCGGCAGGATGGTGCCGGTCGGATTCTGCACGGTCGGGATCGTGTAGATGTATTTCGGGCGGATGCCCTTCGCTTTCAGCGCCGCGAGCGTCTCCTCGAGCGCATCCATCCGCAGGCCGTCCCTGTCGAGCGGGACGCCAGCCACGTTGACGCCCGCCCGCGCATAGCGGTTCAGCATGCCCTGATAGGTGTCGCGTTCGACGATCACCGTATCGCCTTGCGCCAGCAGCGCGCCGTTGATCAGGTCGAAGGCCTGCAGTGATCCTGACACCAGCAGGATGTCGTCAGCCGTGCAGGCGATGCCGGCATCGCGCTTGAGCTTGGCGGCGAGAAACGTCCGCAGCGGGCGATAGCCTTGCGGTCCGTGAGCGACGCCATAATAGGCGAGGCTCCGGCCTTCGCGCCGCAGCACCGCGTCCGCTGCTGCCATCAGCCCGCCCAGCGGCACCTGCGCCGGATCGTTGTTGCCGCCGGTGAAATTGTATTTCGGCGAGCCTGTCCATTTCGCGGCAGGCGGCGGCGATCCGGGCGGCAGCAGCGGCGTGAAGTCGAAGGCGGCCATGTGGTTTCGCTCTCCCGGCGGCAAGGGCCGCGACGGTAGAAGGCGGATCGACAGGCCGCAAGCTCGCGCTCAGTTCCGCTTCGGTCCGTTGCCCGCGCCGCCGGTATGGCGCGACAGGATGCTGACCAGCATCAGCGCGCCGATCACCGTGATATGCTCGGTCGCGGTGTGGAACGCCTGCGTGGCCTTGGGTTCGGGCATCGACCAGAAATGGTGCACCAGCGGAATCGTCAGCAGCGTGAACACCGCCAGCGCGCCGGCGCCGAGCCAGGTCCAGCGATTGAGGATGATCAGCAGCGAGCCGCCGAGCTGGGTGACGATCGTCAGGATATTCATCAGCACCGGATTCGGCAGGTTGAACATCGCCATCTCGGCCACGCCCCCCTGGAAGTCGATGAGCTTGGCGAGGCCGCTCCCCCAGAATGCGAAGGTGAGCACGATGCGCGCCAGCACGGCGAACCAGGTCTGATCGAGCAGACGGACAAAGACGGTCGGCATTTGCGGTCTTCCGGAAAGTGGCAAGCGCGCCTTGCGCGCCTTGAATTGAATGCAAACGGCGAATGCTATTTCGCCGCCGTCACCATGATCTCGACGGTATATTGCGGCGCCGCCAGCCGGGCCTGCACGGTGGCGCGCGCCGGGGTATGGCCGGGCGAGACCCATGCGTCCCACACCGCGTTCATCTCGGCGAAGGTGTCCATGTTGGCGAGCCAGATATTGGCGGTGAGGAGCTTCGACTTGTCGGTGCCGGCTTTCGCCAGATAGCCGTCGATGGTCGCGAGAATTTCCCTGGTCTGATCGGTGACACTCTTGCCCCCGCTATTCTGCGCGACGATGCCGGCGAGATAGACCGTGTTGCCGTGGATGACGATTTGGCTCATCCGTGGCCCGACTTCGTGACGTTCGACTGTCATGGCGTTCCCCGTAATTCATGTCGCATTGCGGCAGCTTTCCTGCGACAGCAGAGTTGGAATTGCAACAGATCAAGTCACCGCTGGTGACGCTTTGTTAAAAAGCTTCGCAGCCTTGCTGCGATGGCATGTGTCGGCGCAAGCCGAATGCTGCTAGATTGCTCAAGTGAATCAACGGCGACGGAGGCGGCCATGCCTGTAGCGGCTTTTTCGGTAGACCCTGAAACCCTGCGAAAATTCAAGCTCTGGTTCAAGATTTACGGCGTGATCCTGATCCTGCTGGGGGCGGCATCGATCATCCTGCCCGGCATCGCGACTCTCGCCACCACCATCACGGTGGGCTGGCTGCTGATCGCCGGCGGCATTTTCGGGCTGATCTCGGTGTTCCAGTCCGGGTCGAGCTCGCCCGGTTTCTGGTGGAATCTCCTGACCGCGGTCGTTTGCGTGCTTGCGGGCGGCGTGATCCTGTTCAATCCGATCAGGGGCGTCCTGACGCTGACCATCATCCTTGCGGCCTATCTGCTGGCCACGGGGGTCACCAAGGGCATCATGGCCTTCCATTATCGCAACGCCATCCCGAAGGCCTGGGGCTGGATGCTGTTCTCGGCGCTGGTCGATATCGCGCTGGGCGTGATCATCTTTGCCGGGCTGCCAGGCAGCGCCATCTGGGTGCTCGGCCTCCTGGTCGGGATCAACCTGCTGTTCACCGGTGTGGCGCTGATCACCGCCGCGATCTATTGCGAGAGCGCCAATACGCCGCCGGCGCCGGCCGAGCCGGCCAAGGCCTGAGGCTTGCTGTCGTAACCTGTTGTCACACCCGGCGCGGCGCACAGTCGCGCCGGGAACTTGTCTTGCGCCCCGCTTCTTATTGATCTCGATCGAATGAACGCGAAGGGAGTCCCTGGCATGGGCTGGTTTTCCGAAGACATCGAGACGATGGAGCATCTGTTCGTCCATTCGCTGCAGGATATCTATTACGCCGAGCACCAGATCGAGAAGGCGCTGCCCGACATGGTCGAGAAGGCGTCCGACGCCGAGTTGAAGCGCGCCTTCCAGATGCATCTGCGCCAGACCAGGGCGCAGATCAAACGGCTCGATCGGGTTTTCAAGAAGATCAAGCGCACCCCGCAGGGCACCAAATGCCCGGCGATCGACGGCATCATCGAAGAAGCGAACGAGATCGTGGGCGATGTCGGCGACACCGTGGTTCTGAACGCGGCGCTGATCGCGGCCGCCCAGGCGGTCGAGCATTACGAGATCACCCGCTATGGCACGCTGACCGCATGGGCGAAGCTGCTCGGCTATGCTGACGTCGCGAAGCTTCTGTTCGACAATCTCAAGGAAGAGAAGGCGACCGACAAAAAGCTGACCGATATCGCCAAGCGCAAGATCAACAAGAAGGCGCTGGCGCGCCAGCCGAAGCCGCTGACCGTCGAGGAAAAGCTCGAAGAGGCGATGATCGGTATCCCGGTGATCGGGTAGGTTGTCACTCCGGGTTGCCTGCGCGGGAGGCGAACCCGGAATTCAGGGACGCGGAGAAAATCTTGCTGATGACCGGATTGGTGAAACAGGCGCTGCTGATGACTGCGATTGCGACAGCGGCGATCGCGGCGCTGCCCGACATCGCCGAAGCGCAGCGGCGATCGCGTCCGGAGACGAAATGGTGCCTGCGCGGGCCGAGCGGCGGTCAGTCCTGCGGCTATCACACGCTGGAGCAATGCCGGAAGGCAGCGTTTGGCACCGGCAGTTCCTGCATGCGCAATCCGCGCTTCGGCCGATGACCGCGTCGAGCGTGGCTCGCTGGGCTTTCGAGCCACTGGATCTGCGCCACCGCCCGGTCACACGGTAAGCGGGCTTGTGGCCCGTTATCGCCCCGCCTGCTTGATCGCCTTGTTGAGGGCGCGGGCCAAGGCGGTTTCGTTGTAGGGCTTGCGAATGGTGGGCGCCGCGAACGACTGCGGCACCATGATGTTGTCGCCGTAGCCGGTCGCGAACACGAACGGAATCTTCCTGCGGGTCAGTTCTTCCGCGACCGGCAACGAGGTCTCGGTGCCGAGGTTGACGTCCAGGACTGCAGCGTCAGGCTCGAAATTCGCAAGCTTGCGCAGCGCCTCGCCCGGCGAGGCTGCAGTCTCGATAGTAGCGGCGCCTTTGCCCGCAAGCATCATCTCGACGTCCATCGCGATCACGAGCTGATCCTCGACCAGCAGGAGCTTTAAACCGTCCAGCGTTTCGTGCGGTGCGTCGGTGATCGCCTCCGTGGTGCTGCGCCGCTCCGACTTCAAAGCATGCGTGATGTATTTGGCCGGAATCAAAAAGCGCGCGCTGACCCCGCCGGCGTCGAAGCTGATGTCGCTCTCTCCTCCGAGATCGTAAGGAATGCTGCGATTGATCAGCACCGATCCGAAGCCGTGCGATTAGGGCGGCCGGACCGCCGGGCC
>NZ_JBFWPA010000051.1:0-49344 GCF_050250235.1 Pseudorhodoplanes sp. | reverse complement strand
AAGGCATGGGACGGCGGCACGCGGCATACAAAATGGTGTCGATGGTCCTCGGCACAAATATTGTGCGGAAAGAGCTCGGATTGCCGGAGGCACAATGCCTCGCGGCGGAAGGGCGCTATTCGCTGACCGTTGTAAGAGGATGAGAAGCGGTTCCGATCCGACGATCCACGCAATCTTCGCAACCAGAGAGCGGGCTTGAGCTGCAGCCTTGCACCGATCCCAGGGTCGATTGATGGCAGGCCCGCATCATGAAACGGACGAGCGTAAAATGCCGGTATCAACGGTCGAAAAGGATGATCTGGTCAGGTCAACTATGGCTCATTGGGGCCCGCGATTCATATCCAATGGCGTGGCATTGGCGGATTTCGAAGAGATCACGGCCAACCTCAGATCGTGGGAAGGCTGGTGCCGCGCGTGGTCGGCGCGTGCCGCAGACTACGAGAAAATGGGCCGGCTCGCTCTCGCGGACCGCAATCTTCTGACTGCCGGCGAACATTTCAACCGTGCGGCAGTGTATTATCATTTCGCAAAGTTTCTTTTCGTGCACGATCTTCCACAGATGAAGGCCGCACATATGAGTGCGGTGGCTTGCCGCACCGAAGCATTGCCTCATCTGCGCCCAAGCGGCGAACGTGTCAGCGTCCCCTATGAAGGCCAGCATCTGTATGGGATTTTGAGAAAGCCGACTGGAGCAGAAAGGCCGCCCGTTCTAGTCATGATTGTCGGTCTCGATTCGGCGAAGGAGGAGACCGATGCCTATGAGCAGCCATTTCTGGCGCGCGGCATTGCAACCCTGGTTTTCGATGGTCCCGGACAGGGAGAAGCCGAATATGACCTTGCAATCCGCGGCGACTACGAAACCCCGGTCAAGGCTGTGTTCGACTGGCTGGAAGGACGCAAGGATATCGACATCGATCGCGCGGCATTGTGGGGCGTCAGCTTGGGCGGCTATTACGCCGCGCGGGCGGCGGCTTTTGAAAAGCGCGCGAAAGCCTGCATCTCACTCGCCGGCCCCTTCAATCTGGCTGAATGTTGGGATCAGATGCCCGAGTTGACCCGCAACACGTTCCGCGTGCGCGCGAAATGCGAGACCATGGCGCAGGCGAAGCAACATGCCAAGGCGCTCTCGCTCGATGGTGTGGCGCGGAAGATCGCCTGCCCGCTCTATATCGTCTCCGGCAAGCGCGATCGCGTCATTCCCTGGCAGCATGCCGAGCGCTTGTCGCGAGAGACCGGCGCAGAAGCCGTTTTCAATCTGATCGAAGACGGCAATCACATTGCAAACAACCGGCCGTATCGCTGGCGATCGCAATGCGCCGACTGGCTCGCGCGGCAACTCGGCACGTCGACATTGTAAGGCTGTTTCCCGCCTGCCGCCCATGACGTTCGAGGCACGCTTTGGCATCGATGCTTCCACCGATACGGCGAGGCCAACGATGAAGACGACGCGACGCCGATTTCACAGCATAAACCATAGGGAGGCGGCCGCGCATACCGCCCCCGTCTCTCGCCGCCTCACATTCTCTCCAATTCTCCGTGGCCGCCCGCGGCGATTCACGGCGCAACATGACCCTTGAAGACCAGCGAGAGGTCCGACAGGGGCGCGCGCATGCGCAATTCTCAAAAGGCGTGCAGGCCAGTGCGCAGCCTTATTTCTTTTCCTTCTTCATCCGCTCCTTGACCGGATCTTTCACATTTTCGAACCGCTCAAGCTCGACATTCACGAGTTCGCTACCGACGCGCTCAACTCTGCGAATATAAACCGTCTGAATGACGTCCCGCGTTTCCGGATCGATGGTCATCGGGCCGCGCGGGCTCTCCCAGCTCATGCCCTTGGCCGCGTTGACGAGGCTCTCACCGTCGGCTTTGCCGCCGGTTTGCTTCAGCGCCTCATAGATCAGATGCATGCCGTCATAACCGTGGGCCGCGAAGAAGTTCGGATTGCGCTTGTATTCCTCGAAATACGCCTTCACGAAATCCTTGTTCTTCTGGGAAGTGTGATTGAAATCGTAGTGAAAACCGGTGATGATCCCCAGCGCGGCGTCTCCCATGTTGCGGAGCGCGGTTTCGTCTGCGATCTCGCCCTGGCCCATCAGTTTGATGTGTTTCGGATTGAGGCCGCGCTCCGACATGGCTTTCGCAAGGGCGGGCGGTTGCGCGCCGCCCGGGACGAACACGAAGATGCCGTCTGGATTGAGGTCCTTGGCCCGCTGCACGAAGGCGGAGAAATCCGGATTCGCCAGCGGCAACCTGACCGAGCCGACCACTTCGCCACCGGCCTCCTTGAAGGTCCGGAGAATTCCCTCCTCGGAGTCATGGCCCGGGGCGTAGTCTGACACCATCGTGTACAGGCGCTTGACGCCATTCTTGTAGGCCCATGTTCCCAGCGCCTCGGTATTCTGGCCGAGCGTCTGTGATACGCGCACGATATAGGGCGACCGCATGGTGATGGTCGGAGCGGTGGCCGTCATGACCACCATGAATTTCTTCGCCTCGGCGGAGACGTCGCCGGCCGCGAATGCATTGGGTGTCAGGATGAAGCCCGCGATGATGTCGATGCCGTCCCGCACGACCATTTCCTGCGCGAGTCGCTTTGCCACATCCGGAGCCGAGCCGCCCACATCCTTTCGGATGATCTCGATCTTCCGGCCGGCGACGGTGTCGCCGTGCTGTTTCATGTAAAGCTTGATGCCGTTGTCCGTCTGTATCGCGGTATCAGCGAACTGTCCCGAATAGGGCAAGATGAGCCCGATCTTGAGGGGTTTTTCAGCGCTTGCCGGAGCCATGCCGCCAAGGACGGCTGCGGCCAGCGCGCATAGGCCGATTGCGACTTTCTGCATGATATCCTCCCTTTGTGGTCCACGTGTTCTCGTCGTTCTTGTGCCCTTTCGGGCAGGTCATTGCGGCGGTGAAGAAATTCCCTCGTAGCGATTCCGCCCTTGCACGAGTGCGCGCATCTTGCCGTCGGCAATGTAGCGCTTGAGCATCCAGAAGCCGCAGTCCGGATGAATGTACTTGATGCGGCCGGAGCCGAGCACCTTCTGCGCATGTTCGAGCGTGCGCGCGACCTCGTCGGCGCTTTCGATCACGGTGGATTTCACGTCGATCACGCCGATCCCGAGACCAATGCCATCACGCACATCCTTGAACACGGACAGTTCCTCGCGCGGCCGGTGGCGCGTCTCCATGACGATATGATCGACCTGAAGCGCGTTGAGGTAGTTGACCAGCTTGTCCCACGCACCTTTCTGCGTGCTCTGTCCGCCATAATTGCCGAAGCACAGATGCACGGCGGCGAGCCCCTTTACGGAAGTGGCCACACGGTTCAGCGCGGCGGCAGCCCATTCCCATTCGTCCGGATTACCCGGAAGGTTGGCTTCGTCGATCTGCACCACATCGGCGTCGACATGCTTGATCTGATCGGCAAGCGCGTCCGCGAGCGCCATCGCGAGATCCGGAACGTTCTTGTAGTGATGATCAAGCAGGGTCTTCGCCAGCATGTGCGGGCCGGTCACCGTGAACTTGAATGGGCGCGTCGCGAACTGCTTGGATTGCGCAGCGGCCTGCGGCAAGTCGAGCGTGCCGGAACCGACCGGCCCATCGACCACGGCTGCCGGCCGGGTGCGCAGCATGATCTTGTTGTTCGCGCGGTAGGCGTTGAATTCGTCGAAGCTCAGACGGGCCCGTATCCCTGACATCGGATGTACGAAATAATCGATCATCCCGTTGGTTTCGGGATGGTTCACGTCGAAGCGGGACAACTCACCGTCGCAGACGAGATCGATGCCGGCCTGCTCCTGTGTGTTGAGCACCACACGGGTCGCATCGATCAAGGCTTGTTCGGAGGGGAGTGCGATCAGCCAGTCAGGCACCGGATAGGAACCAACCACGGTTGTCTTGATGCGCGGTTGTCCGGCCATCACGTCTTCATTCCCGATCGGCGCCCGCGTTTCAACATTGCTTTCAACGGCGCATTTTCCTAAACATAGGATGGTAGGATGTTTAAGTCAAACCTCGCCCCATTGAGTTGAAGGAAGCGCTTGTGGACTTGCCTGTTCTGATTGTCGGAGCCGGACCGGGAGGTCTTGTGCTCGCTTGCGATCTTGCGCGACGCGGCGTGCGGTTGCGGGTCATCGAGCGCGACCTGCGTGCGCCGGATTATCGGTCCGGTTCCCGTGGAAAGGGGATGCAGCCGCGGACGCTTGAGGTCTACGATGATCTCGGGATGATGCCGGCGGTCCATGCGGCGGGCGGACCCTATTTCCCGGGCATGGGTTGGGACGGTCCGGTGCAGACCGGCGAGATCAAGCTGCCGCGTACCGATCCGAAATCGCCGACGCCCGATGTGCCCTATCCGAGCCCCTGGATGTTGCCGCAGCCGCGCGCGCTGGAAATTCTGCGCAATCAGCTGAAGGAGCTTGGCGGTGACGTCGAGTTCGCGGCGCAACTGCGAACTCTCGCGCGGGACGACGACGGTGTGACCGTGACGGTTGCGCATGCTAATGGCTCGACGGAGACCATCCGCTGCGCCTTCCTCATCGGCGCCGATGGTGCGCGCGGGGTGACGCGGACGGCGGCGGAGATTCCGTTCGTCAGCGAGCCTACGGACCAGCAGGCCATGGTGACGGCCGATGTCGTGATCGCCGGCCTTGGACGAAACCACTGGCACATGTGGGACAAGGCGCCCGGCGGGGCGCTCTGGCTGTTGCCGCTCGCGCAGACCGAGGCCTTTCAACTCTATGCGAAATACGATCACGGAGACCCCGACGTAACGGACGAAGGCCTCCGCCGCATGATTCACGAGCGGACAGGCAATGCCGGCCTCGACATCCGCGAGATCTGGTGGGCGTCGACGTTTTCCTCGCGCCTCGGGATGGCCGAGCGATTTCGCAAGGGTCGGGTCTTCCTCGTCGGAGACGCCGCGCATATCCATCCGCCGGCCGGCGGGCAGGGGATGAACACCAGCGTGCAGGATTCGTTCAATCTTGGCTGGAAGCTTGGTCAGGTGCTGCTTCATGGCGCGCCGGATTCTCTGCTCGACACCTACGAGGAAGAACGGCTGCCGATCGCTGCGAATCTTCTTCAGTTCGTCAGCCAGATACACAAGAACTGGATGGGCACGGGCGGGGCGGGGCAGCCCCAGGGCGACTCCCAGCAGATCGGCCTCAACTATCGCGGCGGCACGCTGACACGACATGAGCCGACCGACGGGCTGATTCAGGCCGGCGACCGCGCGCCTGATGCGCCGCTGCAGGACTCCAAGGGTGCTTCATTGCGGATGTTCGATATCCTGCGAGGGCCGCACTTCACCGTTCTGGCGCTCGGCGGCTTCGAGCCGCCGCAACTCGACAAGCGTTTCGGCGATGCCGTCCGCATCCATTCGATCGTTGAAGCCGCGCCTTCGGCCGGCAAAGCAAGGAACGGCGCGTTGGTCGATATCGGCGGTCACGCGCACAAGCATTATGGCCATGCGGTCATTGTGATCCGGCCGGATAACTATCTTGGTTACGCGAGCGCCGGCCCCGCCGCAGCCAAAGGTGCGGCGGATTATCTTGCGCGCTTCTTCGGGTGATCAGTCTGTCGGGTTCGCACCTGGTGCGGAATGACGATCAGCCGCGCTGCATCTCGGTCAGCCGCTGAATGCGCGGCATGAGGATATTGCGCGCAGTATTGGCCGCGCCTTCCTCATCCTGCCGGATGATGGCGTCGACGATTGCCTGATGCTCGGCGATGCCGGGTTCGGCGAGTTCGCCGTCATCCCGAATGGTGCGGGCATGCGTGGCAATCGAGAGCGCGAAGTATCGGTAAAGCTCCTCGATCGCCTGATTATGCGCAGCTGCGGCTACCGCAAGGTGAAACGCGCGGTCGCGCTGGATGAAATCTTCCACCGGTTCGCCCGGGCGCCGGGCGCCCCGCGTCTTGACCGCCCGTTGCAGGACCGCGATATCAGCATCGGTCCGCCGCCGCGCGGCGAAGCGCGCAGCCTCGGCTTCCAGAATGCTTTGCATTTCAAGGTGATCGCGGAGACTCGAGCGGTTGATCCGCTGCAGCGTCTCGACCGGATCGACGGTACGACGGACATAGGTCCCGTCGCCCTGGCGAACCTCGAGCATGCCGGAATGCGCGAGCACCTTTACCGCTTCGCGAATGGTGTTGCGCCCGACATTCAGCGCACTGGCGAGTTCCGCCTCCGGCGGGATGCGATGGTCAACGCGCCAGGTGCCGTCCCTCACTTTCGCCCGCAGAATATCGATCACTGACGCCACGAGCGAACGGCGGTCGGCTGGGGGAAGCGATCGATTGGCGGTCATGGCAACGCCATACACATAGCGGAGCGAAACTACAACGTCCGCGTGAAGAGGCTCGAAGAGAAAGGGAGCGGATGAAGGCTATTGCCCGCCGCATCCGGTTCGGGAGCGACCAGTCGCCAACGGCGATACCGCCGGCCCATAGTCGCAATCAGAGCGCATCGCGAAGCCGCGGTCTTTCGGGGCGCGGCTGTGCGTTTCGCCAAAACCTTGGGCAACGGACTGGTATTGCAACTATTGCAGATTCTCGGCGACGATTTCCTCCAGGATACTGCGTGAGCCCGAAACGAATTGTCTCACGTCGTCTGCGATGATGGCATAGCGATCGGTCCCTTCGGGGACCGGCATGCCGTAAACGAACTTGCGGATGGCGATATAGAAGAAACGGCCATGCAGCCCCCAGAACAGTTCGTGCTCCCGCGGCGTAATGGGGATGACCTCTGCGGATGGCAGACCGAATTCGTGTCTGGCTTCATTCAATGCCGGTATTCCGATTTGCTCCATCACTATCGCAAGATAGCGGCTGTTGATGTCAAAGGATTTGAGGCCGGAAAAAATGAAGATTCGGACCCAGTCGTAATTGAAGATCTGATCGGAATACTCGCAGTAGAATTGCGTCAATCGCGCTTCCAGTGTGTGTGACCGGTCCTTGATGAGATCCGCCCAATGCTTTTGCCATCCGCCGAGATAGACGTGCTGGTAGACACGCTCGATCAAGGCTTCCTTGCTGGGATAGTGCCGGTAGATCGCCGAATGTGCGATGCCGATCCTCTTGGCGAGTTCCCGCGTCTGCCCCTCAAAGCCGTGCTCGGCGAAGAACCGGATCGCCGACTCAAGGATGACCTTTTCCCGCTCCGGCGCGCGCAGATTCTTGCGGCGCGGCGGCAGCCTGACACTGCGCTTTGCGTAGGCAGCCGCCTTCGACCTGCCGGCAGGTTTTTTCCGCGTCCGGGCTCCGCCTGACGATCCTTGTCGCATATCGCTCCCGACAGACTTTCCTCGCATTGCTGCGCTGCGTTTTTTTCGCTCCGCGAACAAACAGACCAATTGGTAATTTCCGTTGACCCGCGGCGTCCAAGGTTCTAGAACATTTGTGACCAGTTGGTAACAAAAACATAAGAAGAAGCTGTCGTCGGGGAGAAGGCGTGAAGCCGCGTGCGTTCAACTATGTCCGTGTGGGCTCGCTTGATCAGGCGTTCGAGGCCTATGCGTCTGTGCGCGGTGCGGGTTGCTATTTGGCCGGCGGACAGAGCCTCGTTCCGGCATTGTCGCTCCGGTTTCAGTCGCCCGAGCTTCTGATCGACATTTCGAATATCGCGGCGTTGCGCGGGATTTCGCTGGACGGTGACTTTCTGCGTATCGGCGCGCTGGTGCGGCATGCGGAGATTTTGCGATCGCACGATATCGCAACGCACGCGCCTCTCCTGAGTCTCGCAGCGCCTTATGTGGCGCATCCGGCAATCCGGAATTGCGGAACCATCGGCGGCAGTATCGCGCTCGCGGATCCGGCCGCGGAATTTCCCGCAATGGCCCTCGCGCTCGACGCCGAGTTTGAGCTCGCCAATGCGTCCGGCCTGCGCCGGGTGAGGGCTGACGGCTTCTTTCGCGGACTATACGAAACCGCGCTGCAGCCGGGCGAGATACTGACCGCCATCCTTATCCCCTCGTTCGGAATCAACGAGCGCTGTGCCTTTGACGAACTGTCGCGGCGGCGCGGCGATTACGCGCTCGTGGGCGCGGGCGTTCAGGCGACAGTGTCGCGCGATCGTGTTGACGAAATCAGAATTGCTTTTCTGTCGGTCGGCGCGACGCCGATCCGCGCCCGCTGCGCCGAAGCCGCGGTCAAAGGCCGCGTAATCTCAGCGGGAAGCATAGCCGCGGCGCAAGCTGCACTGGATCAGGATCTCGATCCGGACGAAGACAGGGAAACCAGTCCTGCCATGCGCATTCATCTTGCGCGTGTTCTGCTCGGGCGGCTGCTCGGCCGGATCGGCGACCCTCACGGACCCTCCGGGAGAGGTGGAGCGTGAACGGCGAGATTCCGATTTCGTGCGTCGTCAACGGCGAAGCGGTCGGGCGCCTCGTCGAACCACGCATGTCGCTCGCCGATTTCCTGCGTACGGAACTCGAACTGACCGGCACCCATCTTGGATGCGAGATGGGTGCATGCGGCGCGTGCCTGGTTATGCTTGAGGGCAGGGCGGTTCATTCCTGTCTGATGTTCGCCGTACAGGCTGATGGAATGCGCATCGAGACCATCGAGGGGCTTAGTGATCGCAAAGCCATCGCCGATATCCAGAAGGCCTTCCATGAGCGTAACGCTCTGCAATGCGGTTTCTGTACCGCCGGCATGCTGATCGCGGCCCACGAAATGCTGAGCGGCGGAGCGGAGCTCAACCGGACGGACATCCGGGACGGTCTGTCTGGCAATTATTGCCGTTGCACCGGATACGAGGCCATCGTCGATTCCATCGAACAGGTCGCGAAAGCGAGGCGGATGGAGATGAGAGATGGTTGCGCCGTAAGCCCCGCCGAACTTGTTGGGCAGGCCAGATGAACAAGCCGCTTGGGACGCTCGACCGGCCGAACAGCTATATCGGCCGCTCCGTCACCCGCCCCAACGCGCGACGGCTGCTCGCCGGCAAGGGACGGTATGCAGCCGACATAACTTTGCCGCGTATGCTTCACGTTGCGTTCGTTCGCAGCCCATACGCGCATGCGGAGTTGGCGTCCATCGACATTCGGGCCGCGAAGGCGATGCCTGGCGTGCATCTCGTTGCGACCGGCGAAGACCTGGCGAAGCTCTGCAAGCCCTGGGTCGGAACACTGGATCATTTCCGCGGCATGAAATCCCCGCCGCAATTGCCGCTCGCGGTAGGCAAGGTGGTATGGGCCGGACAGGCTGTTGTTGCTGTGGTGGCGCAGACCCGGGCACTTGCAGAAGACGCGGCTGAACTCGTCGATATCGCATACCATGAACTGGCCGCGATAACCGACATCGACGCGGCGCGCGATCCGCAATCGCCGAGGATCAATGCGGAGTTCGATGACAACACGGCATTTCGCCTGACGCTCGAGAGCGGTGATGTCGATACGGCGTTTTCAAACGCTGCGGTGACGATCGAAGAGACCTTGCATTTCGGCCGGCACACGCCGGTTACTCTCGAGCCGCGCTCGATCATAGCCGACTACAATGCGAGCGAGGAACAACTCACCGTTCATCACAGCACGCAGACACCCTATCAGTTCCAGGATCTATACAGCCGGCATTACGGCCTCCGGGAGTCCCGCGTGCGGGTGATCGCGCCGGACATAGGCGGCTCGTTCGGCATGAAGCTGCATGTTTATCACGAGGACATGGCGGTCATCGGGTTGAGCATCCTGGCCGGCCGGCCTGTAAAGTTTGTCGCGGACCGACTCGAATCCTTCGTATCTGACATCCACGCCCGCGACCATCGGGTCAAGGCCAGTATCGCCGTTGATGCGTCGGGACACATCCTCGGCATGCAGGTCGACGATGTCACGGCGGTCGGCGCATTCTCGACTTATCCTCGTACAAGCGTCGTGGAAGGAAACCAGGTCATCCGCCTGATCGGAGCGCCGTACACGTTTCGCAATTACCGTGCGGATTTGAGCGTAGTCTTCCAGAACAAGGTGCAGACGAGCCAATATCGCGCCGTGGGGCACCCTGTTGCTTGCGCTGTGACCGAGTCTCTGGTGGACAGGGCAGCGCGAAAGATCGGCCTGGACCCGTTCGAATTCCGTCGCCGCAATATCATTACGCAGGACATGTATCCGTACACGTCCCCGACGGGATACCGCTTTGAACGTCTTTCGCATGAAGCATGCCTCGAAAAGCTGCATGCGCTGATGGATTACCGGGGCCTTGTTGCGGAGCAGAAGGCGCTCCGCCGCAAGGGCATCCATCGTGGCATCGGCATCGCGATGTTTGTCGAGATTACAAATCCGTCTCCCGCGTTCTACGGCGTTGGCGGCGCGCGAATTTCAGCTCAGGACGGCGCGATCGTGAAGCTTACGCCATCGGGCGAGGTCCAGTGCCTCATCAGTGTCGGCGAGCACGGTCAGGGTACGGAAACGATCGTTGCGCAGATCGTCGCCGAACAGCTCGGCGTCGAATATGACTGCGTTCGTGTCATCACCGGCGATACCGACACGACGCCGCAGGGCGGCGCCAACTGGGCGTGCCGCGGAGCCGGAATCGGCGGTGAGACCGCGTTTCAGGCTGCCAGGATACTGAGACGCAACGTCCTCACCGTGGCCGCCGCCATCATGCAGGCGCAGGCTGAGGATTTCGATATTCAAAATGGCCAGATTGTCCACAAAGCGACCGGCGCACCCCGGATATCGCTCTCCGAGGTGGCGCGCATCGTCTACTACCGGTCCGATACGCTGCCAGCGGGCCTGAATCCGCAGTTGACTGCGGCGCACCATTTTTCGCCTGGCGGATATCCGTTTGCATTCACCAACGGCGTGCAAGGCTGCCATGTCGAAGTGGATGTGGAGACCGGCTTTACGAAGGTGCTGGGTGTCTGGGTCGCGGAAGATTGTGGGCGCATCATAAATCCGATGCTCGTGGATGAGCAGGTCCGAGGCGGCGTTGTGCAGGGACTCGGCGCTGCCTTCTTCGAAGAGTGCTGTTACAGCGAGAGTGGTCAGCTCGAGAACGGCTCTATGATGGATTATCTGGCGCCGATGGCGTGCGAAATGCCGGATATCAAGATCGCGCATATCGAAACGCCGACGCGCGACACAGAGCTCGGTGCAAAGGGCTGCGGCGAGGCCGGGACCGCCGCTGCATCGGCCGCGGCCTTGAATGCCGTCAATGATGCGATTGCGCCTTTCAACGCGAGCATCTCGCAGATACCGATCACGCCGCAACGCTTGCTGCGTGCTTTGGGGCATGCATGACCAACGCGAGGCGGGCGATGACATCAGAAATGACGGAGAACGAGCTGTGACATCCACCCCGACCTGCAGCTTTCTGACCGGGGGCGATATCGCCCCGGAGCAAATTGAGCCGGCGGGGATGTTCGGCGCGCTTGCGGAACTGTTTCGTGGCGCCGACTTCACCTTTCTCAACGTCGAGCATCCGCTCTCTCAAAAAGGTACTCCGGTTCGCGGCAAGCGCTTTCTTCATCGCGGCCGCAATGAGCACGTGCAGGGTCTTGTCGAGGCCGGCGTGTCTGCGATCAATCTGGCCAACAATCATATTCTCGATTTCGGCGACGACGCCCTGCTGGACACGATTGATCAGCTCGATAAGAACCGAATTCCTTATTTTGGCGCGGGAGCGAATATCGACGTCGCATCGGCGCCGCTGATCACCGAGAAGAACGGCGTCAAGATCGGTCTGCTGGGCTACACCTCGACACTGCCGACCGGATTTGCGGCCGGGCCGCGGATGGCGGGAGTGAATCCGTTGCGCGTACGGACCGCCTATCGCCCCGCCTACAATCTCGACGAACTGCCCGGCACGGCGCCCATCATCGAGACATGGCCTGCCGCCGAAGATCTGTCCCGGCTGACGTCACAGGTCAGCGCGCTAAAGCAAATCGTCGATGTCGTGCTGGTCTATGTGCACTGGGGCGTCTCGATGGTGCCGCAGGTTCACGAACATCAGCGTACCATCGGACAGGCGGCTATAGACGCCGGCGCCGACGCAGTCTTCGGCGGGCATCAACACGTCGTTTCGGCCGTCGAGTTTCATCGCGGCAAGCCCATCGTCCACTGCACCGGCGATCTTGTCTTCGACGTGGTCGAGCCCTGGTTTGACGCCTCGACGGAGCGGAATTTTCTTTTTGGCGCCACTCTCACCAAGAATGGCCTGGTTGATTGTTACGCGCTCGGTTGCCGGACGGGTATTGGCCGCGCGCCGACCTTGCAGCCGCCTGGCACGCCAATCGGCGACAGGATCGCAGCCGACCTGAAGCTGTTCAGCGAGCCCTATGGCACGGCGGTGGATGTATCGGGCGATCGGATACGCCTGTCGCCAAGCGCTGCGCAGCCGTTTGTTCCGCGCTTCGGGGCTGCGCTTCATACAATGGGTTACCCGTCGTCGACGCTGCACGAAGCCGCACCAATTGCGCAGGCCCCAGTCAAGTCGAGCGGCGAACAATATCTGAAATGATGGAAGGCTGTGTCAGGTCGTGCAGTTACTGGAGGAACTGCAATCGTCAAATGTGACGGTCCGTTCGCCTATGGGACGGCCGTTCTGAGAGTTCACACCAAACCTACTACTAGTGGTCATAAAGGGAGGACTGAATGACAACAATCAGAAGGGTTGCCATCGCTGTCGCGATTCTTGCGATGAGCGCCGGCGCGGCCATGGCGTCGGAATTTCCGGACAAGACTGTGACGATCATTGTACCGTTCCCGCCGGGGGGCGTCGCCGACCAGACGGCACGGCCAATGGCTGCGGCGCTGGAAAAGCACTGGAAACAGCCCGTTGTTGTCTCCAACAAGCCTGGCGCGGCCGGTGGACTCGGAATGCGAGCGACCGCGGACGCAAGACCGGACGGCTATACGATCATGACAACGACGACCGCCATCACGGCCTTGCCGGTATCCGACGCGGTGATGGGACGGACGTCGCTGATTTCGCCGTCCATGTTTGCGCCGCTTGCGCGCATTTCTGCCGACCCGCTGATCATGGTCGTGAAGGCCGACGCGCCATGGAAGACTTTCGCGGATTTCGTGAAGGACGCGAAGGCCAATCCCGGACAAATCGCCTACGCATCGTCTGGGACATACGGTCCGGTGCATCTGCCGGCGGAGATGATGGCGCATGCTGCTGACATCAAGCTCAAGCACGTGGCGTATACCGGAGGGGGGCCGTCGATTACCGCCCTGCTTGGTGGACATGTCGCCGCGACATTCGGTGGACCGGCGGTGCTCGCGCCGCTGATCAAGAGCGGCCAATTGCGCGCACTTGTCGGGACGGGTGGCAAGCGGGTTGCGCTTTTGCCGGACGTGCCGACGCTGATCGAGTCCGGCTATCCGGTCGAGTATTATCTCTGGGCGGGTCTGTTCACCTCCGCAAAGGTGCCCCCGGATGTCCTCAAGGACTTGCGCAACGGCATTGCCGCCGTCGTGAAAACTCCGGAGTATCAAAAGCAGATGGAAACGATTGGCGTTCCCGTCGAGTTCATGGACGGCGAGACGTTCGGGAAGTTCTGGAAAGAGGACGCCACCAAGATCGATGAAGCCATTCGACGCATCGGCAAAATCCAGTAGTTTCGCGAGCTATGCTGGAGAACCGGAGCGTTTCCGCTCTTATCATGATTGCTGCGGTCGCCTTTTCGGCCGCAGCGATCACGATGCCGATGGGGACGATAACAGCGCCCGGACCGGGACTGGTGCCGCTGCTGCTTTCCGTCGCAACGGCGATCGCCGCCGGGTCGGCTCTGTGGACATCGTTTCGCGGTCGGTCTGAAGAATCGACGACGGAAGATTCGCCGCGGCCGTTCAAGGCCATGATCATCTGCGCAATTCTGGCCGGAGCCATTTTCGCATTTGAAAGGATCGGCTTCCTCGCTACCAGTTTTCTTTGCGTCTTTATTCTTCTCAAATTCGTCGAGCGAAAGTCCTGGGCGGTATCGATCATTGTGCCCGCGATCCTCTCGGGCGGCTCTTATCTTGCCTTGACCCACTTGCTGCGCATGAATTTGCCCTGAGGTTGCATGGATATCTTCGCCAATCTTGCGCATGGGTTCTCGGTCGCGCTTTCGCCGGGGGTTCTCTGGTATGCTGTACTGGGCTGCGTCGTCGGCACGCTGGTCGGCGTTTTGCCTGGCCTCGGGCCTCTGGCGGGCATGAGCCTCTTGCTGCCGTTGACGTACGGGATCTCGCCAACGAATGCGATCGTTCTTCTTGGCGGAATCTATTACGGCGCGATGTATGGCGGTTCCACCACCTCGATCCTGATGCGGATACCCGGCGAGGCGGCGTCGGTCGTCACCTGTATCGACGGATATGAAATGGCGCGAAAGGGGCGCGCCGGGCCGGCGCTCGCGGTCGCCGCGCTTGGGTCGTTCGTCGCGGGCACGCTGTCGCTCGTCGCGCTGATGCTTGTCGCCCCCCAGGTGGCACGGATCGCGTTGTTGTTCGGACCAGCGGAGTATGTCGGGCTCCTGTCGCTCGGTCTGGTTCTGCTCGCGTTTCTGGCGGAGGGCTCGCGGGTGAAGGCCGCGGCCATGGCTCTGCTCGGCTTGACGCTCGGCATGATCGGCATCGATCCTCTCACCGCGCATGGCCGTCTTATGTTCGACATTCCGGAACTGAGCGACGGACTTGGGTTGGTACCCATGGCTGTCGGGCTATTCGGGCTTTCGGAAGTCTTGCTGTCGGTGTCGTCGAAGCAGCCCCAGGCCATGGCCGCACCCAAGCTGAGAGATCTGATTCTCTCGAGGGAAGACATCAAACGATCGGCTGGGCCGACCTTGCGCGGTACGGCGCTTGGCTTCGTGATCGGAATCATTCCGGGCTCAGCCCATGTCATTTCCAGCTTCCTCTCCTACGCCGTTGAAAAGCGGCTCTCGTCCCGCCCGGAAGAATTTGGCAAGGGCGCGATCGAGGGCGTGGCCGGTCCTGAATCGGCCAACAATGCGGCCGCCTGCAGCGCTTTTGTGCCGATGCTGGCGCTCGGCATTCCGGGAGGCGCAGTCCCGGCCGTCATGCTGGCGGCCATGATGACGCACGGGGTTTCACCCGGTCCAAATCTGATCACCGATCATCCGGACCTGTATTGGGGGTTCATTGCCAGCATGTATGTCGGCAATCTGGTGCTTCTGATCCTGAATCTGCCGATGGTGGGGCTTTTCGTCAGCGTGCTGCGCGTGCCGTATTCGATTCTTTATCCCGTCATCATCATGACCTGCATCATCGGGGTCTACAGCATCAATTCCAGTGTCTTCGAATTGTGGATCATGTTCGTCGCCGGCATTGTCGGCTACTTTTTCCGCCGCAACGGTTACGACCCGGCACCGCTCATCCTCGGTCTGGTCCTGGCACCGATGTTTGAAATGAGCCTGCGACAGGCTCTGACTCTCTCGTCGGGATCGTTCTCGATTTTCATCGATCGTCCAGTGGCGGCGATCCTGCTGCTGATGGCGTTTGGTCTCGCTGTAATCAGCATCGTCACAAGCATATCCCGAAAAAAGCTCACTCAGGAGAACTCTGCATGAGCAATTTCTGAGAACGACGGGTGAAGCAAACGGGGTGCCCCAAACCCCATAGGCCGACGTCCTGATCATCACTGCCGGCGATGAGCCAGACGGTCTTCGATCGATTGGACGCCGGTACATTTATCAACTGCGGCATGGAGGGCTTCCACGCAGTGTGTGCGCAACGGGAAGCCCGGATAAGGAAACCAATTCGAATGAGTAACGCTGCAAAGAAAGCTTGGTCGATCCCGCGCGGGATCATGCATCTGCCGGTCGCGACCTTCGATAAAGACCTGAAGTTAGACTTCGACACGAATGCGCGTCTGATCGAATTCGAGATCAAGCACGGCGCAACATCGATCTGCATCCTGATGCATCTGGCCGAGCAGCTCAATCTGTCGATGCAGGAACGCAAGGATCTGACCGAGCAATCGGTCAAGGCGGTTGCCGGTCGCGTGCCCGTTCTGGTGCATGTCAGCCTGTCCGGAACGGATCAAGTGATCGAACTCACCCAGCATGCTGAAAAGGCCGGCGCTGACGCAGTCGTCGCGATTGCTCCCTATTACTGGAAGCCGACCCAGGACCAGATCTACGAACACTTTGCGGCGATCATGTCTTCGACCGGGCTGCCATTTGTCGGGTACCATTCACCGGCATTCATGGACGGTATCGGCATCGCGCCCGCGACCCTGCTCCGCCTTGTGGAGCGGTTTCCGACACAATGTATTGGACTGAAGGAGGCAAGCCACAACTTCGAACAGTTCATCGAATTGCGTCGCGCCGGTCAGTCAATCAACCCGGACTTCGGTGTCATTACGGGCATCGAATACATCATCCCGGCCATGACGCTCGGCGGTGTCGGATCGATGTCGATCTTTGGCGGAGTCGCACCGCGCCTTGTGCAGAAGCTGTACGACCTGACGGTGCAGGGCAACCTGACCGAAGCATTGAAGCTGCAGGACAAGGCATCGGCGCTGTGGCAACTGGGCAAGGGCGGCTATCCGGCGCCAATCAAGACCATGATGGAGATCATGGGACGTCCGGTTGGAGAGACCAGACTTCCTCTCATTCCGACATCACCGGAGAAAAAGGCCCTCCTCGAGAAGGAGCTCGACAAGCTTGGTATCCTGCAATCCGAGCCGCACGGCTGGTAACTAAGAGGCCAGGAAGGCCGGCAAGTCGGGACAGCATCTTGTCCCGACTCTCTGGCGGACAGGGGGGCTCTGGGGCTTCCAGCACGGCGCTTTGCGCGTATCCGTTCTGGTTCTAGACGCGTCGCGTCACGCGATCTGGATATTTCGTCCATCGGGCTCGCCGCGGTGCCACGTCAGGACGTTCGCGCTCGCCCTCTGTTTACGGGGCATTCCGCCCTCGATCGCCGCCACAATACGATCTTGCGGGTCGAGGGAATAAGGCGCTGCCATCCATGCTGGCCTCCTTCCCAGCCAGCATGGTGAATCAGAAACCCGCTGATTTGCGAATCCCAATCGATTCAACCAAAGTTCATTCTGCTCCAGGCAGAAGCGAAGGATTGACTTGCATTCTGCTGACCCAAGTCCCTGGCGACCGCTCGCTTCTTGCATGTTACCTTCGGCCCACTTCCTGACTCCATAGAATGGGGCCTCGAGCCTCAAGGCGATCTTCGTCTCGACTTTCAGGGGCACGGTTGGATAGACCTATCGTTGAACGAGATGCGTTCTGGAATGCTTGCTCCGTCCGAAGGGAACAACAGCGACAGCGCCGAGAGACCAATCGCCATGGAAGATGAGCTCAATCTGTCGGGGACCGAAATCCGCAGGATCGCGGACATCGAATCCGTCGGATGGCCCATGCGATCGATCTTTCCGGATCCGAACGGAACCGCTCTTGAAGGCGTTGCAGCGAGATTTCCCAATGCCGTGCTTTCGCAGGAGAGCAATCTCAACCTGAGCTTCAATTCCTTTCTGATCCGGACACCACATTTCTGCGGCCTGATCGACTGCGGTGTCGGCAATCACAAGACGCGTCTCGACCGGCCCGCCTGGCACAGGCGCGAGGGGAATTTCATCGCGCGTCTTCGCGCATCCGGTATCGAGGTCACCGACATCGATCTTGTCATCAATACCCATCTGCATGCCGATCATGTCGGATGGAATACGACTCTTGCGGGCGACGGCTGGAAGCCGACATTTCCGAACGCGAGATATGTGGTTCCCAGAGAGGAACTGGACTTCTGGAGGGAGAAGTATCGATCCGATCCTCAGATTTTGCATGGCGCGTTCCATGACAGCGTGCAGCCCATCCTGGCCGAGGGCCTGTATTCGCCGGTCGAATTGCCGTGCGAAGTCGCGCCGAACCTCTGGCTCGAGGCCGCCCCCGGTCACACATTGGGGCTTGCGGTGGTTCGGTTCGTGACGCCTGAGCGGGAGGTCGTGTTTCTTTCCGACGTCCTTCATACGCCGCTTCAGTTCGCGCTTCCGATGATTTCGTCGAAGTTCTGTTTTGACCCGGACCAGGCGTCCCGGACGCGAATTAAATTCCTGGATGAGTGCGCAGAGCGCGGCGCCATCGTCGCAGCGTATCATTTTCCCCGGCCGGTCTTTGGCCGTGTGAATAAAGCCGGTGAAGGTTACGAGTTCGGGCCGGTTGTTTAGCTCTGTCGATCGTCGTGACGGCCTCAGTAATATTTGAGCGCCGGTTCTTGACCGGCAGCATACTGACCGCACATCAGGCGAATGGCATCCCAGTTGATCCCGAAATGCGCTGCGCCGGCATGCGCATCGCGCCAGTAGCGTTGCAGATCCTGCGACAGGAACAGCCCGGCCGCGCCGACCGCCTCGAACATGATATCCACGGCTTCGACCGAGATTCGCGCGGAATAGCTTTGCGCGCGGCGGTTCGCGATGCGCTGCCCATCCGAGACGCCACCGTGGCTTGCTTCGTGAAGCGTCGCCACGGCGCTGTCCAGCATGGTCGCCCGGGCAGCGTCGATCCGCATTTGCGCTTCGGCGAGCCGAAGCTGGATGGTGGGAAGGCTGGTCATGCCGGCGCCACCCCCGGCAGCGCCGCCCATCGTCGCGCGCGCTCCGATCGTTTCCAGGAAGCAGGCCAAGGCTCCGCGGGCGATGCCCATCACCGGCGCGCAGATGAAAATGCCGAACGAACTCATCAGCGGAACGCGAAAGACCGGATTCTCCGGGTGGATGGCAGCGCCGGGCGCCTTGCCGGACTGGACCTGGGCGACCGTCAGGGTGCGATGCTCGGGCACAAAGACGTCCTCGAGCACGATATCCTTGCTGCCCGATGCAACGAGGCCGACCACGTGCCAGTTGTCCACGATGCGATAATCCTGACGCGGAACGAGGTGCACAACCGGCTCCATCGATCCGTTCGCTCCCTCACGCAGCGATCCGATGATCGTCCACTGTGTGTGATCGACACCGGATACGTAAGACCATTTGCCGGTGAGGCGATAGCCGCCGGCAACCGGCCTGGAACGCCCGGTCGGGCGAAGGATGGATGCGGCGATCGTGTCACGATCGGCGCCCCAGACGTCGTCCTGCGCCTCGCGCGGAAACATCCCGATCATCCAGGACTTCAGGACAACGTTGGCATAGATCCATGCCGACGAGGGGCAGCCCGCTCCAAGCTCTTCAGCGACGACGACATAGTCCGCGAACGCGCGACCCGTTCCGTCATAGCTTTCCGGCTGCATCAGCCGGAACAGGCCCGCCGTCCTCATGTCCGCGATGGTTTCCGCATGGACCATGCGGCGGCTCTCGGCTTCGGCAGCGCGGCTCCGCAGAACCGGTGCAAGCTCTCGGGCCGCTTCGGCGGCGGCGCGCGTTGACGGATGAAGCGCGAAGCGGGTCGTGAAATCAGGTCCGGTCATGCATTCGCTTCATTGCATTTAGGATAATACAATTACGCTACGGTTAATCCGGTGCGAGGTCAAGACGGCCGGACTGCGTTGACAGGGAAAATAATTATCCTTATCGTAATCAAGTTATTCAAAGCGAAATTGGCGCCGCATGGATCTCCGCTCCTTTCTGAATCGCCTGCGTGAGGTGCACGAGATCATCGACATTCGCGATCCGGTAAGTCTGGACTACGAGGTGGGCGCCATCTGCCGGCGCCTGTCCGATGCCGCAGGTCCCGCCGCAATTCTTCACCGCGTCGGCGACGCAACCGCGCCGCTCGTGGTCAACGTGTACGGGACGCGACGTCGCGTCGCGCTTGCGCTCGGTACGACCGAGAGCGACCTTCTGACGCATGTCGTGCAGCGGCTGAAGACGCGAATTCCGACCGAGCTTGGAACCGGTGAGGCGGCGCCCTGCCAGGAAGTCGTCATCGCGGGCCGCGACATCAATATTCTCCAATGGCCCTTTCCGTTGTGGAATCTGGGCGACGCCGGCCGCTACATCACGGCAGGCAACATCATCGCCAGACATCCGGAGTTTGGCTGGAACATCGCGTATCACCGCGCGCAACTCTACAACGAGACCGAACTCGGGATCTGCATGGCTCCCGAACATCACCTCCGCTTTGCGGCCGATGAAGCGCGCGGACGGCACAAGGTCGAGGCCGCCATCGTCATTGGCGTACGCCCCTCCATCAGCATCGCCGCGGGATCGGATTTTTCGATCGGCGACTACGAACTCGATGTCGCAGGCGCACTCGAGGGGCGTCCGATCCGTACCGTGCGATGCAAGACCGTCGACGCCGAGGTGCCCGCCGATACCGAGATGGTCATCGAGGGCTTCTTCGGGGGAGAGGTGAGAGACGAAGGGCCGTTCGTCGAGTTTACCGGCTATCAGACCAGGGTGATCCAGAGCCCGGTCTTCACGATCACGGCGATCACGCATCGGCGCGATCCGATCGTGCACGGGGTGTTCGCGGGCAAACCGCCGTGCGAAACCAATACGATCTGGCGCGAACTTGAAGAATCCATCGCGTTCGACACCTTGCGCGGCCGCTACCCGCTGTTGAAGGCCGTTCACCGGCCACCCGAACTGGGCCGTGATTTCATCGGCATCCTGCAGATCAATGCCGAACGGCTGCGCCCTGGTATCGTTCGCACGTTGAGTCTTGCGACGGCCGCCGTGATGCCGCGGCTAAAATACATCATCGTCGTCGATGACGACGTGGACATCTACAACTTCAACGACGTGATGTGGGCGGTCGCTACGCGCTGCGACCCGAAGGCCGATATGGCCAGCATCGACGGGACAATGACGTCATGGCTCGACCCTTCGAGCGGAGGGCTGACGGGCAAGGTGTTCTTCGATGCGACCAAAAAGCAGGGCTTCGGCGGGACCATGCCGGGCTATCCTCCCGAAGCACTGTTGCGCGCGGACCGCCTGATCGAAGCGGCGTCTGTCGCGACCAACGATGAACGCAAGCCAACCTAATGTAGCGGACACCGATAGGAGGGTATGATGGGCCGACTGAAAGTCTTTGCCGCCGCGTCGACGCTTTTGTTCTGCGCGGCCGCGCATGCGCAGCAGCCGGTCAAGATCGGCTTTGTGGCGGAACTGTCCGGCCCGGTCGGCGCGCTCGGCCAAGACATGTACGACGCCTTCATGCTGGTCGTGGAGCGCAATGGCGGAAAGCTGGGCGGTGTCCCGGTCGAGGTCCTGCGTGAAGACAGCCAGCTCAAGCCGGAAGTCGCCAACCAGATCATTGACAAGCTGATCGAAAAGGACCGCGTCCCAATCATCGCGGGGATTACGTTCTCCAACGTCATGATGGCGGTGTACAAGAAGATCGTCGATAAGGAGGTTTTTCTGATCGGCTCCAATGCCAGCCCCTCGCTGATCGCCGGCGCGCAATGCAGTCCATTCTATTTCCAGGCCGCCGCGCAGAATGATCAGCGAGCGGAAGCGATGGGCCGCTACGCGGCCGACAAGGGTTACAAGAAAATCTACGCGATGGCGCCGAACTATCAGGCGGGCAAGGATTTCATCGCCGGCTTCAAGAGGGAATACAAGCTGCCGCTGCTCGAAGAGGTATATACCCCTCTCAATCAGCTCGACTTCCAGGCGGAGCTTGCGCAGCTCGCGGCGGCAAAGCCAGACGCGGTGTACGTGTTTTATCCCGGCGGACTGGGAGTCCAGTTTGTCCGGCAATGGCGGCAGTCCGGCCTTGCCGGGAAAATTCCGCTGCTCAGCACGTCAACCGTCGATCTGATCAATCTGCCGGCCCTGCAGGAAGCCGCGATCGGCGTGGCGCATGCCTCGCCCTGGGGACCCGATTTCGACAATGCCGAAAACAAGCGCTTCGTGGCGGAGTTCGAGAAGCGCTACGGTCGGCTGCCGTCCGAATACGCGGCCACGGCCTATGACTCGGCTCTGCTGCTTGACGCTGCGCTGGCCAAGGTGCAGGGCAACGTCGCCGACAAGAAAGCGTTCATGGCGGCGCTCAAGACCGCGGAATTTCCGTCCGTCCGCGGCAAGTTCAAGTTCAACCACAATCAGCTCGGTATTCAGGACTTCTATGTCTTCGACGTGGTGAAGGATGAGAAGGGCCGCTACACGCACAAGACCGCGGCGAAGGCGCTTGCCGACGCCCAGGACGCCTATCATTCGCAATGCCCGATGAAATAAACATGCCATCATGCGGCGCCGGGATGTACCCGGCGCCGCCCGCCCGGCTGCAGCAATGACATGGAATCTGCTCTTCGTTCAGGCTCTCAATGGCCTGCAATACGGTCTGTTGCTGTTCCTTTTGGCAGCCGGGTTGACGCTCGTCCTCGGAATCATGAATTTCGTCAACCTTGCGCACGGCTCCCTGTACATGCTGGGCGCCTATGTCGGCGCTGCCGCGCTTGCAAAGACGGGCTCGTTTGTTGTCGCGGGCTGCATTGCCGTCTTCGGCACATTGTTGATCGGGTTGATCGTCGAACGAACAACGTTGTTCGCATTCTATGCACGCGATCATCTTGACCAGGTGCTGGCGACCTTCGGACTGATCCTGTTCTTCAACGAAGCAGTGCGGGTCATCTGGGGTCCGCAATCGCTTTACATGCGTCCTCCCGACGCGCTGTCGGGAACCGTCGAAATCCTCGGCAACATCTATCCTTCGTATCGATTCCTGGTGATCGTGGTCGGGCTGCTGGTTGCGTTCGGCCTCTATGTCACGATCTACCACACCCGGATCGGGATGCTGATCCGGGCCGGCGCCAGCAACCCGCGCATGGTATCGGTCCTCGGCGTCAACATCCGGCTGCTGAACACCATTCTGTTCGGAATAGGTGCCGCGCTTGCGGGTCTTGCCGGGGTTATGGCGGCGCCGATTCTGGCCGTGCAGCCGGGGATGGGAGATCATGTTCTCATCGTCGTGCTGGTCGTGATCGTCATCGGTGGCATCGGCTCGATCCGGGGCGCTTTTTTCGGTGCGCTGATCGTGGGAATGGTCGACACCATCGGCCGTACCAGCCTGCCTCTGCTGCTTCGCCAGGTGACGGAGAGATCGGTGGCCGACGCGGCGGGGCCTGCATTGGCGTCGATGCTGATCTATCTGCTGATGGCGATCGTGCTCGCGTTCCGGGCCCAAGGCTTGTTCCCGGCGCGAAAATGACGATTTTCCCGGAGCGGATCGCACCAGGCGCGCCGAGGACGATCGTTGCCGCAGCGGTCCTGCTCTCGCTCGCGCTCTTGCCGGCCGTTGCGCAGGCCTATGGCGAGCCCTTCTACATCACCCTCGTCGCCCGCATTTTGATTTTCGCTTTGGCGGCATCCGGATTGAATCTGCTTCTGGGTTATGCCGGGCTCGTGAGCTTCGGCCACGCTTTGTATGTCGGGCTCGGTGCCTATGTGGTGGGGATCCTGGCCGCCAGCGGCTTTGACAATGGCTGGATTCAACTCGCCGTCACCATCATCTTGTGTGCAATAGTCGGCGCCCTGACCGGCGCGATCAGTCTGCGTACCAGCGGCATGGCCTTCATCATGATCACGCTGGCCTTTGCGCAGATGTTCTACTTTCTCGGTGTCAGCCTGAAGCAATATGGCGGCGACGACGGCCTGCAGATTCTTGAGCGCAGCGATCTCTGGCCGCTCTCGATCAAGACCAATACCGGACTATATTATCTCGCCTATGTCCTGTTGCTGGTGACGCTTTATCTCTCGTGGCGTCTCGTGCATGCCCGCTTCGGCCGTGTCCTGCGCGCGTCGAAATCGAATGCGCCGCGGATGCGGGTGCTCGGCTTTCCGGTCTTTCGCTATCAGCTCGCGGCGTATGTGCTGTCCGGCTGCATCTGCGGTGTCGCCGGTTTCCTCTTGGGCAACCTGACAAACTTCACCTCGCCGGCCTACATGTTCTGGACAGTGTCGGGCGATCTCATCGTGATGGTGATGCTCGGAGGGATCGCGACGATCCTCGGACCGCTCCTGGGGTCGGCCGTCTTCGTCCTGCTCGAAACCGTTCTTGCCGGCTATACCCAGCACTGGATGCTGTTCCTTGGACCGGTCATTGTCCTGATCGCGCTCGTCGCCAAGCGCGGCCTTTACGGATTGCTGCCCCGATGACCGCGCCATTGCTCGCGACAAAAGCGCTCCGCAAGAGATTTGGCGGACTGATCGCCACGGACAGCCTTGATTTCGAGGTGATGCCGGGAGAACTGCACGCGGTCATCGGGCCGAACGGCGCCGGGAAGACCACCCTGGTCCGGCAATTGATCGGCGAGACCATTCCGGACAGCGGCCGGATTCTGTTCGGCGGCGAGGATATCACCACGATGCAGAGCTATCGTCGGGCATTGCTTGGCATGGCGCGCTCGTACCAGGTGACGTCCATTCTCACCGAGTTTACTGCGCTCCAGAATGTCGCGATTGCAGCGCAGGCGCATGCGGGGCACAGCTTCGGATGCTGGAATCCGGTCGATAGCGAGGAAGACCTGAATGCTCCAGCCCTGCAAGCGTTGCGCGACACCGGCCTTGCCGGCAAGGCCGACTGGCCCGCGGAGGAACTCGCGCATGGCGAGCGGCGGCAGCTCGAAATCGCGATGGCGCTGGTCTCTAAGCCGAAAATCCTGCTGCTGGATGAGCCGATGGCCGGCATGGGCCGGCATGAATCGGAAGCCATCATCCAGTTGCTGGCAGGGCTCAAGCGGCAATACACCATCGTCCTGATCGAGCACGACATGGACGCGGTGTTTGCGCTCGCCGATCGGATTACCGTGCTGGTTTACGGACGCCAGATCGCGATCGGCTCGCCCGAGGAAATAAAGGCCAGCGCCGAGGTCCGCAGAGCCTATCTGGGCGATCGCTATGCTGCATCTTGAGTCGGTCGAAGGCGGATACGATCAGAGCCGGGTGCTCTTCGGCGTGAGCCTGGACGTCCGCGACGGCGAGGTGGTTGCCCTGATGGGGCGCAACGGGATGGGCAAGACCACGACCGTCAATTGCATCACCGGGCTGGTCCGTGTGTCGGCCGGCAGCCTGACCTTCGACGGCCGCGAGTTGAGCGCGTTGCCGCCCTACCGGATTGCGCGTCTCGGTATCGCGCTGGTCCCCGAGGGACGCCAGGTCTTTCCGACGCTGACGATCTACGAAAACCTGATCGCGACCGCGGCCAATTACGGACGCCTGCCGGACCCGTGGACCGTCGAACGCGTCTACGAGTTGTTCCCGCAGTTGCGCGAGAGGTCCGTTCAACTGGCCGGAACGCTGTCCGGCGGCGAGCAGCAGATGCTCGCAATCGGGCGCGCGCTCATGCTGTCACCGAAGCTGCTCATTCTGGACGAAGCGACGGAAGGCCTGGCACCCCTGATTCGCGATGAAATCTGGTCATGCCTTGCAGCTCTCAAGCGGCTTGGACAATCGATCCTGCTGATCGACAAGAATCTGGAGGAACTCGCGCCGCTCTGCGATCGTGGCTATGTGATGGAGAAGGGGCACATTGTCTGGCAAGGAGCGATGGCCGAATTGATGGCCGACGAGAACTTGCAGGCGGCGTATCTCGGGCTTTAGCGGGGCAGGTTATGGATATCAATCCGGCGCAAGGCAGGCGCGCCGTCATTGCAGGCGGGTGCGGCGGCATTGGCCGGGCCACGGTTCAGGCTTTCCTTCGACATGGACTGGACGTCGCGGTCATCGATCATCCCGCCGCGATCGAATGCCACCCGCAACCGAAGGAAGTCCTTGCCTTGGAGGCCGACGCCGGCAGCGCCGCATCTCTGAGCGCCGCGTTCGACCGGCTTGCGTCATGGCCGCAAATCGACATTCTCGTCTTCCTGATCGGGATTTCGATCTTGCCGCCGAAGGCCGCCACAGACATCAGCATCGAGGAATGGGATCGTCTGATGGCGGTCAATTTGCGCGCGGCGTGGCTCTGCGCGCGCTGCGCGCTTCCGCAGCTTCATCGATCGAATGCGGGCAGCATCATCAATGTGGCGTCAAGTCTCGCCTTCAATCCCAACAAGGGCTTCAGCGCCTACGTGGCGACGAAGGGCGGCATCGTGTCGCTGACCAAGGCGATCGCGATGGAGAATGCGCCCCGGGTACGAGCGAATGTGGTGGCTCCGAGCGCGGTCGATACCGAATTCCTCGCCGGGGGAACGGTCGGGCAGGACGGCGCGGACAACGCGTGGTTTCCGGCTTCGTCCTACGTAACCGGAATCCCGCTCGGGCGGCTGGCTGGGGCCGAGGACGTCGTTGGTCCAATCCTTTTTCTGGCCGGAGAGGGGGCACGCTACATCACCGGCCAGGTGCTCCATGTGAATGGCGGAAGGATAACACCCTGAGCTACGACATCATTATCGTCGGCGCCGGGCACAACGGACTGGCGGCGGGCGTCATTCTGGCGCGCGCCGGCTGGAAGGTTCTAATCCTGGAGTCGCAGCAGGAGCCAGGTGGAGCCATTCGCACGGGCGAAGTCACGCTGCCGGGGTTTCACCACGATCTTTACGCCACGAACCTGAACGCATTCGCAGGCTCGGCCTTCGTACAGGAATTCGGCCCAGCGCTGGCGAGGCACGGGCTCGCATTTGTCCGTGCGCAGAAGGCATTCTGTTCGGTTTTTCCTGACGGAGAATGGGTGGGCGTGACCACCTCGATCGATGAGACGGTCGCGAATATCGCGACGCGGTCGAAACGCGATTCGATCCGATGGCACGAGCTCTATCGGCGATATCAAGCGATGGCGCGGCACATTTTTCAGATGCTGCGGGAGCCCATGCCGTCGTGGAGCGGCCTGCGCGCGGCGCTGTCGTGTCCTTCCGCGCTCCCGCTGATCTTCGAGTCGAGCGGCGGATTTGCCGCGCGGCATTTCGAAGATCCAAAAATGCACGCCCTGTGGGCGGTATGGGCCATGCACCTCGATTTCGCCCCGGATACCGCAGGAGGAGCGCTATATTCGTTCCTGCAATGCATGCAGGCGCAGGAGCGGGGACTGCAGGTCGCGACAGGCGGCGCGCAGTCGATGATTTCGGCGCTGGCATCGCTGTTCAGGGAACTGGGCGGCGAGTTGCGATGCGGGATCGCGGTCGAGGAGATCGATACGGATCGCGGTACGGCCATCGGCGTTGTGGCGGGCGGCGTGAGGATCGCATCGCGCCAGGGCATCATCGCGAACCTGACGCCCACGGCCCTGTTCGACAGGATTGTGAAAGACGCTCCCGCGTCTGTGGTGAACAAGGCAAGGCAATTCCGCCATGGTCCGGGCACGATGATGCTGCATCTGGCGCTGAGCGATCTGCCGGACTGGAAGAGCCGGGCGGCCCGCGACTATTTCTATGTGCATATCGCGCCGTCGCTTGCAGGCATGCAGCAGGCCTATTGCGATGCGCTCGCCGGCAGGCTGCCTGACAACCCCGTTCTTGTGGTGGCGCAGCCCACGATCGTCGATCCTTCGCGCGCTCCCCCCGGACGGCATGTGCTCTCGGTGCAGGTCCGGGCCGTTCCAGGCGACCTCGACTGGCAGCGCGTCAAAACGGACTATGCGGACAGGGTGATCGACCTTCTGGAAAGCCATGCTCCGGGCTTGCGCGGGCGCATACTCGGCTGCCATGTCATCTCTCCGGCAGATCTGGAACGCGACAATCCGAATCTCGTCGGCGGCGACAGCGTGAGCGGGAGCCATCATTTGTCGCAAAATCTGGTCAACCGGCCATTCCTTGGCTGGTCGCGTTACCGAACGCCGATCCGAAGACTATATCTCTGCGGCGCCGCGACCTGGCCGGGCGCCGGGTCGGGTGCGGGATCAGGCTGGATCCTTGGTCACATGCTGGCGGGTAATCGATGAGGCCGTGAAGCCGAGCTTCCGGGACAGAGCGGCCGTGCTTCCGCGAAGCGCCGTCGCCACGGTGCCGGTCCACGCGTAATCGAAGGAGCCGGCGGGTCCGACCGCCGTGATCGCGCAAGCCGGATAGCCCCGGCTGTCGAAGATCGGCGCCGCGAGCGCATTGATGCCGGGCGTGATGTCGCCCGCGATGCGCGCCAGCCCGCGCGAGCGCACATCCGCGATTAATCGCTCGGCCTCGGCCATCGAACGGATCAGGCGGCCGCTGCCGCGTTCGCGATTGGCCCGGATTTCGGCCTGGATCAGAGGCTCGACAACAGGTTTCGGCAGAAACGCCGAGTACAGGAGGCCTGCGGCCGACGCCAGCAACGGCAGTGACTTTCCGACCCGGAAGCTCACCGTGATCAGGCGGTCCGCCTCCTCGACCCGCAATATCACCGGGCTGTGCGATCCCCAGACCGACAGTACCATCGTATGGTCGAGTTCGTCATGAAGGTCGATCATCGTCTCGACCGCGAGCGAGACCGGATCCATCGCGTAGAGCGCCGATGCGCCGAGCTCGATGCTCTTCGGACCCAGACGATAATGGCCCGTGAGCGCGTCCCGCTCCACAAAGCCCATCCGGATCAGGCTGACGAGATAGCGGTGAGCCTTGCTCGGAGGCATCTCGCCTTTTTCGGCCAGCGTCTTCAACTGATGCGTCTTGCCGCCGAGTTCCACGAATGCAAGCAGCAAGCGCATGCCGGTTTCGATCGAGTCGATGCCGATCTGCGCGTCGCTGGTGCCGCGGGGCATGCCGTTACTGCTGCGGGGTTTCGGTTTCTTCATGGACTCAGTGATCCCGTTGACCGTCGGATGAATTTCTTATATCGTAATGCAATTACGCCCTGAATAAAAAGGTCGCTCCGCCTTATGAAACAAGCCGGGACGAGTCGCCAGGTGCCGACATACTGCTATCAGTGCGTCAACGGCCCCGACCTGCTGACCGTATCCGTGAGTGACGGCGTTGCAACCCAGATCGAACCGAATTTTTCGGTGCGCGGAATGCATCCCGCCGACGGCAAGGTGTGCGTCAAGCCGTACGGGCTGCTGCAGAAGCTCTACAATCCGAACCGCATTCTCAAGCCGATGAAGCGGACCAATCCCAGGAAAGGGCGGAACGAGGATCCGGGCTGGGTAGAAGTCAGCTGGCAGGATGCACTTGATCTCCTTGCAGCAAAGCTTCGTCCGTTGCGGGACGATTATCGTGACCGGCACGGACATCCGCGGCTTGCCTTCACGATCGGCGGGGCCGGAACGCCGCTTCGCTACATGCAATCGTTTCCGGCTTTGTTGCGCGCCTGGGGCGGGCCGGTCGATCAGAGCCTTGGCGCCGGCGGTACGGTGTCGTGCTATCACAGCGAGCATCTGTACGGTGAATTGTGGCATCGCGCGTTCGCGGTCTCGCCGGACACGCCGCTGTGCAACTTCATCGTTTCGTTCGGCAACAACATCAACGCATCCGGCGGTGTCACCAGCGTTCGCCGTCATGCCGACGCACGCGGGCGCGGGATGCGGCGCATCCAGATCGAGCCGCATCTGACGGTGACCGGCGCGACCGCGAGCGAATGGATTCCGATCCGTCCCAAGACCGACTCCGCCTTCCTCTTTGCGATGCTGCACGTGTTGTTGTGCGAAACGAAGCTTGAGGCCCTCGACATCGGGTTTCTGAAAGGCCGCACGGCTGCGCCCTATCTTGTCGGGCCGAACGGATTCTTCGTGCGGGATCAGACCAATGGCAAGCCGCTGGTCTGGGACACCCGCTCCGGCGCCGCCGTCCCATACGACTGGCCCGCGGCGGAGCCAGCTCTCGATGGGGCATTCCCAGCCTCCGGATTTGAACGGGGCGCGGACGCGGAAAGCTGGACGCATCGCGAGGCGATCGTCCGACCGGCCCACCAGGTGCTGGTCGGGCACGTCAGGGCGTTTTCGCCGGAATGGGCGTCGGACATCTGCGACGTGCCGGCCGCGACCATCAGGCGGATCGCTCAGCAATTTCTGGCCGAAGCGCGGATCGGCGCCACGACCGAGATCGATGGGCAGACGCTGCCTTTGCGACCGGTGGCCGTCATGCTCGGCAAGGCGGTCAACAACGGCTGGGGCGCCTATGAATGCGTCTGGGCGCGCACCATGCTCCAGATCCTGGTCGGCGGGCTCGAAGTGCCAGGCGGCTTGCTCGGATCGACCTCGCGGATTGTGGCACAGGATGCCAATCGCGTGGCCTCCTGCGAACCGGGCGAGGACGGTTTCATGTCGTTCCCGTTTCTTCCGACCGATCGGGAGCATTGGGTTTCCGCGTCCGAGGTCAGGCACGGCCATTCCACCCTGACGCCAATGACCGGCTCCGGCGCGATCGCGCAGTCGCTTGGAAGCACCACGCTGGCATGGCTTCGCATGCAGGGGCGCGCGGCCGAAACCTGGTCGCGTCCGGATCCGCCGGATGTCTGGCTGCTCTACCGCTGCAATCCGCTGATCTCGAACGCGGAAACCGGGCGGCTGGCGGACACGATCGCATCGTTTCCGTTCCAGGTTTCGTTCGCATACACGCTCGACGAGACCAGTCATTTCGCCGATCTGCTCCTTCCGGATTGCACCGACCTCGAAAGCCTTCAGCTCATCCGCGTGGGCGGCACCGAATCCTTCGAGCAATTCTGGGAGTCCGAGGGCTGGGTATTGCGTCAGCCAGTTGTTGAACCGCGCGGTGAAACGCGCTGCTTCGACTGGATCGCAACCGAACTCGCCAGGCGCCTCGGAATTTTGCCCGCGTTCAACCAAGCGATCAACGCCGGCGCTTGCGGGCTGCCTCTGAAAACAGAGGCCTATGATTTTTCTTTGGATCCGGAACGCGAACATGGCAGCGACGCGATCTGGGATGCGATGTGCCGGGCGGCGAGCTTCGAGGTGACTGGAGGCACTGCTTGCGACGGCCTCGACTATTTTCGCGAGCACGGATTGCGCAGCCGACCGTTTTCAAGGCTCAATTGGTATCTCTATCCCGCAATGGTGTCACAAAATCTCAGGTTTGAACTGCCATACCAGGAGCGCGTAGCGCGCATCGGCCGCCAGCTCGGCAATAGATTGCACGAGCAAGGTATCAACTGGTGGGATCGTCAGCTCTCCGAATACGAGCCGCTCCCCCATTTCAAGGATTTGAACCGGCTGTGGGACGAGGCGCTTGAGCGCAACTATGGGGTCAGGGCTTCCGACTATCCGTTCTGGGTCTTGACCTCGCGCAGCATGCAATTCGCCTGGGGCGGCAATGCCGACATTCAGTTGATGAACGAGGTTGCCGGCAATGTTGCCGGACACAGCGGCATCCAGATCAACAGCGGCCGCGCTGCGGCGCTGGGTATCCGGGAGGGCGACAAGATCGAAGTGTCGTCGCCCGTCGGATCGGTCACCGGCCGGGCGATCCTGCGTGAAGGCATTCGGCCTGATGTCGTCGTGATGATGGGACAGTTCGGCCATTGGAAGACGCCCTACGCCCGCGACTTTGCGGTTCCGAGCCTGAACAGCCTCGTGCCGATGAATGCAGACCTGCTGGACGGCGGCGGATCGACAATCGACGCCACGAAAGTCAATGTGCGAAGGCTCGCGTCGTGACCCGATACGCGATGGTCGCCGATCTCGAACGATGCGTCGGGTGTCAGACATGTACCGCAGCCTGCCGTCATGTGAACGCCACGTCGCCTGCGGTGCAATGGCGGCGCGTGCTGGATATCGAAACGGGCAGCTATCCCAATGTGCGCAGGACATTCGTGCCGGTCGGATGCCAGCATTGCGACGATCCGCCCTGCATGCATGTCTGCCCGACGACGGCGACCCGCAAACGCCCGGACGGTATCGTCGCCATCGACTACGATCTCTGCATCGGCTGCGCCTATTGCGATGTTGCCTGCCCTTACCAGGCCCGTTTCAAGATCGACAGGATCGACTTCGCTTACGGTACAGCCATGGACCATGAGCAGGCACGGCGCGACGAGCGCCGGGTCGGTGTCTCCCAGAAATGTACGTTCTGCAGCGACCGGATCGATTTCGGCAAGGCCAATGACCTTGTGCCCGGGGTCGACGCGCAGGCGACGCCGGCCTGTGTCAACTCTTGTATCGCCGACGCCCTGCACTTTGGCGACGTGGACGACCCGGACAGCAACGTATCGAGGCTGCTGAGGGAGAATGGAAGTTTCCGGATGCATGCGGAACTCGGCACCGATCCGAATTTCCACTACCTGTTTGACCACAGGCACGGGTCCTCGCCGGATGCCGGCATGGTTCCCGTGCGAGGCGAGGCCATCGACCCTCCGCATCAGAAGCACTGGGACTGGAAGGCGTCCCTGAATTTCATTCTCGGTGGCAGCGGCGCATCGCTGTTGGTTTTTTCCTTGTATGATTCGATTTCCGCTGCGGCATGGCTCGCGCTCGGGATGATGGCGCTTGGCCTCGGGATTCTGTTGCTCAAGATCGGACGTCCATTGCGTTTCATCTATGTGCTGCGCCAGCCATGGCGTTCCTGGATGTCGCGTGAAGCCTGGATCGCCATGGTGCTTTTTCCCTGCGCCATCCTCGCGCTGACGACCGGTGCCGCCTTTCTCTCGATCGTTGCTGCAGTCTCTGCCGGCGCGTTTCTGCTGGCGCAGGCGATGATCCTGAAAGAGTCGAAGGGTGTCCCGGTCTGGCGCACGCCGCACGTCATTCATCTGGTCATTCTTGCCGGCGTCTCGGAAGGCGTGGCGATCTTGTCTTTGTTTCATCCGATGACCAGCTTCCTGTCGGCGCTTGTCCTAATGAGGGCGGCGTCGTGGTTCGTCTACCTTCGCGCCGTTCGCAAATCCGGTGCGCCGGCGCGGAGCCTCGAGGTCCTGCGCAGGTTCAATCCGTGGATGATCGGCGGGGGCATTCTTGCACCGCTGGCGCTCATTGCCGCCAGCTTGCCGGAAGCTGCCGCGATTGCGGTCGTGGCGAGCGGCTATGCATTGAAGTTCGTCCTGGTCACGCGCGCGGCCTATCAGCAAGGCTTCGCGCTCGGTCAGGCGCTCAATATCGTCCGGCCCGGATGGAATCCCGTAACGAAGAAGGCTGCGTGACATGTCCGGAAAGCTGTCAGTTCCTGTCCCGCCGTGGCCGAAAGGCGATGAACGCGGCATGGCAAATACGCTTGGGCCGGGTACCTGGATGAGGTGCGCCGAATTTCTGAGTGCACCCGGGGCGAAGTGCTATGAGCTCTCGCACGAGATCAGCAATACGATGCCGAGCTCGCCATTTTCGACGCCGCTCACCCTGCAGCCGCGACCGACTCGCGGCATGCGCAATGCGGTCCATGCCTCCAACATGGAGACGATGACCGGGGATCAGGGCGCGCAAGGCACGCATATGGACGCGCTCGGCCATTTCGGCGTCGTGGACAGACCCTGGGATGGGACTGGCGACTTTCCCGTTAGCGACGTGCGTTACTATGGCGGCTTTCGCCAGGACGAGGTCAAGCCCGCCCCGGACGCGATGCTGTCACGCCTTGGCATTCACAACGTTCCCCCGATTGTCACGACCGCTGTGCTCCTCGATGCGTGCGCGCTCTTGGGCAACGGCCGAGCCTTGCCCGCGGGGACGGTGATCACGGCAGCCGACATCGAGGCCATGCTGATGCGGCAAGACCTTGCCGACCGGGGAATCCTCCCCGGCGATGTCGTTTATATCCATACGGGATGGGGTAAGAACTGGACGGATCCCGAGCAGCAACCCTTCTATTACACGGAGGGGCCGGGCCTCGGATATGACGCTGCACAATGGATCGCGGAGCGCGCCGTGGTTCTCGTGGCTCTGGACAATCCCTTTACCGACGCCGTCAACTCGGGGCAGCTCAAGGGAGCAGCAGGGCCGGCATCAGGTTATCCGAAAGGATTTCCGTTCGCAGTCCACCATCATTGCCTTGTGGAAGCAGGAATTCACCAGATACAGAACGCCAAGCTCGACGAGATTGCGCGCGACCAGGTCTGGGTTTCCGCGACAATCATCTTGCCGTTGCGGGTACGCGGCGGATGTGGCTCGCTGGTGCGACCCATTGCCATCGGCGTTCCGGCGGCGTGACCGGCGTCTCGTTGAGCGGTTCGTCGCCAGGCGCATTCAGCTCTCGACGAAGGCATTCTGCTGCGGCTTGCCGGGTGCGATATAGGGCCATTCGAACCGCGTCTCTTGCGACCAGCGGCAAGATCGCCATGTCGGCGATTCCAGGCAAGGCGCGGTGCTCGCACGGCGCAGCCAGCGGTTGATTGCCTTTTTCGTCTTCCAGGACCGACGGAAAACGTGCGGACAGCGCCGTCTCGTGTGGTAGCACTCGCCCGCCGGTCTCAGTTCGACAAGAACAATGGAAGTAAAGAACCAATATGAAATTCTGCATGCATCTCAGTACCCGCATTCAAGACAAACGCGACGAACTTCCGCTCATCAACTGCCTGACCGACCTGGCCCTTGATGCAGATGCCAGCGGATTCACTGCGATCTCCCTGACGGAGCACCACCTCCACGAGAACCAGGGCTATCAGAATTCGCTTCTGTTCGCTTCCGCGCTCGCACCCCGGCTGCAGCAGGCCACGCTTGTTCTCGCCACCGTGAATCCGGCGATACACCATCCGGTGCGGCTCGTGGAGTCGTGCAATCTGATCGACCAGCTGAACGCCGGACGGCTGGTCGTCGTTTTCGGCTCGGGATTCAAGGATACCGACCTGGTGGCCTTCGGGCGCGACCTCACCCAGCGCAACGCACTGTACGAGCAGGGCATCCGCACGGCCCTCGATGTCTGGGATTATGACGGTTCCGGCGGACCGCTCGAATTCGCGGTCGGCACGGATCGAGGAAGACTCGACGTCGCTGTGAACCCGTCGTCGTACCGCAAACCACGCCCCATCCTGGCGCGCGCGACTCTGTTGAACCCCGCTGCGATTGCGGATGCCGCGGCGCGCGGATGGCCGCTATTCACGGCGATCAAGGACCTCGCCACCGCGCGTGAGCAGATGGCCGCCTATCATATCGCACTCGAGGCTTCCGGCCATGACCCGGAGACGATCGCGCTGGCCAGGCAATGGACGGGGGTGGGGAAAGCGGTTCACGTCGCGGACACCGACGAACAGGCCAGGTCGGAGGCCGAGGCCTACTTCATCAAGAACCCCAGCGGGGCGATCGCCCGCAACGCCGATGACATGATCTGCGGCAGCCCGGACACGGTCGCGCGCGTGATGGGCGCGTTTTCGGATGCTGGCGTGGGCCTGATGATGTGCGGGTTCCTCATCGATCTCGAAAACCTGTCGCAGCTTCATCGAAGCGTCGGCCTGTTCAAGGAAGCGGTCATGCCAAGGGTGGCGTGAGGTGCGGCAACGCAAGCGGTCGTGACGCACCTGACGAAGTCCGGCCTTGGCGAAAGCCCAGCGTGCAGGCTTGTTGTGCTATCGCACAACGGCCTGTGTCACATGCCTGAGCGCATCGAGCAGATAGGGACGGAAACCTGGATAATTTTCCATCATCGGGAAATGGCCGATCCGCTTCATCACCTGGAAATGCGCTCCGGGAACGGCATGCGCCACCGCTTCGGTCATCGCCGGAGTGCAGGAATAATCGTATTCGCCAGTGAGCAGCGCCACCTTGCAGCGCGCGGTATCGATGCGAGCGAGGTCGTCGCGGCCGTCCCAGTCGTTGCTGTAGAAATGGATGTCGCCCTGATAGACGCCGGGGCCGGACTGGCTGTAGATCCACCAGTTCTCGCGCCGGCTCGGCTCCGGACTGTAGGGTGAGTTCAGCCCATAGGTATAACTCGCGCAGAGTTCACCGCCGTTGATTGCGGGATGGTGGAGGAACTCGCTGTAGCGGCCCGGGCTGTGCGCCGAGGCTTCAAGGCCGATGACGCCCGTCAGTTCGTCCGGATATTCGGCGGCAAGCCTGAGCACGATGGCGCCGCCCATCGAGCAGCCGAGCAGCACCGGCCGCGCAAGTCCGAGCGCGCGCCAGACTCCATGGACGATCGCGACATAGGACTCCGTCGTCAGGCGATAGCGCCTGAGCCACCAGCCTTCCGGCGGATTCGAGCGCCCGTGCCAGGGCAGGTCGAAGGCAAACACATGGAAACGCTCGGTCACCTCCGGATCGGTGAGCAAATGCCGGAATTGCCGGCTGTCGGCACCAGCGGTGTGCAGGCAGAGCAGCGGGATGCCGCGCCCGGCCTGCTCGACATAGATGCGATAGCGCTCCCCATTGAGGTCGAACGAAAAATACTTGCCGGCAATCGGCTCGAACTCGGTCATGCCGGAAGTCCTGTGTCGCGCATGATATTCATCATGCGGTGGAGCGCGCGCGCATTCTGCATGACGATCAGGCTGTCGCCCTCCAGCGTGAAGTCGGGAACACGCATCAGCATGGCGAAGAAATCATGGTAGAGCGGCGGCGGGTCCGGACTGAGGAACTTGCGCCAGACCTCCACCGGTGCCCGCAGCCCGAACGGTGTGCGCAGGTCGAACTGCTTTCCCTCGACCATATCGACGATCTTGCCGCCTTCGAGTCGCAGGACGTGACGCGCGTCTCCGAAGGTCACCGCAAAGTTGAGCGTGAGCCAGCGGCCGATTGCTTCCATCTCCGGATCGGCATTCACGCGCGCGCGGTAGCGCGCAATCCAGTCCGCGCCGGGAAAATCGTCCATTGCCTAGTCCAGAACCTGGGTCACCTGCCGATAGCGATTCGGCGTGATCCCGGTATGCTCGCGAAAGAAGCGGGTGAAGTGACTCTGCACCTTGAATCCGAGATTGTCGGAAACCTGGCCGATCCGGAATTGACCGGATGTAAGTGCATTGAAAGCCTGCTCCATTTTCACGACCTTCACATAGCCGTGCGGCGTGAGCCCGGTGCTTTCCTTGAACCTTTCGAAGAAATGGGGGACCGAAAGGCCCGATATCGCGGCCAGCTCGGCGGTATTCAAATGATCGCCCGGATGCTCGCGGATATACTGAATGGTGCGCCGGATACGGAAGTCGGCGGTACGGACAGCATTCTGGTGTTCGCTGAGGTTCGTCGCCCGCATCGTCATCTCGCCGACCAGTTGTTCCAGTATCGGCTGTTCGACGGCGAAATCGTGCAGCATGTGACCGACGAAGCGATTGACCAGCCGCTTCAGTTCGGTCGTGCGCGGCACGCAATGCTGCTCGAAGCGCAGTTCGCGGCGGGGTGAGCGCAGGTCGGTCAGCCAGGCGGGATCGAGGAAGAAGGCAAGCAGAAATGCCGGTCCGTCCTGCGAGCCGACATAGCTGTGTGGTTCCCAGGCATTGATCAGCACCACCGTCTCGGACGTGAGCGGCAGGTTGCGACCGCAAACCCCCATCGCGCCATCGCTGCCGCCGATCTTGACAATGATGTGCGGCTGCGGGTGCGCGTGCGCCACCAATGGATGGCACATTTCGAGCAGCACAACGCGACCGAACAGGCCGTGATAGATGCGGTTGCGGTTCATCATCCTCCCGGAATCCATTCCGGACGTCGCGCAAACTCTGCCGAAAAATTTGCGCGTTCTCCTGTTACTTCTTTCGGTCACGGTAGCACGCATGGCGGCGAAATGGTCAGCAAACAGCGGTTTTTTGCAGCGCACACAAAGACAGATGGGCGCAGTTCAAAAAATCCGAGTGACAGGTAAATTTCCCAAGCCCGCGGCAATGCGATTGCCGCGCGAACAGCCGCTAATTGTCGCGCCGCCTTGCCGGCTCCAGTAAAATCAGGCCGGCTCCCAAAAAAAACAATGGAGGACGATCTTGCCCGCAGCGCTACCCCTTTTGCCCACGACCGTCGTTGGAAGCTACGCCCTGCCATCCTGGATCTATGCGGCGGACGACTGGATGCAGCGAGGGCTGTACGGTCCGATCGACACCGCGGAAACGTTCAACGACGCGGTCGATCGTGCCATCCAGGATCAGGAAGAGGCGGGGATCGACATCATCTCCGACGGCGAGATGCGCCGACGCGGCTTCGTCCAGGGCTTCGCTCACAAGATTTCCGGGCTGAAGAATGTCGGCGCGCCGCGCAAGGTGGGCGAATCCGGCATCGACCAGGAGCCGGTCTACGAGACCGTCGGGCCCGTAACGGTCGCAAACGGAATCGGGATTGTCGAGGAATTCGAATATCTGCGGGACCATACCCGGAAGCCGACCAAGGTGGCGGTCCCCGGCGCATTCGCAATAACCGCCTGGTACAAGCCGGTCGAGCATTACAAGGATCGCACCGAGCTGGCCTGGGCCTTCGTTCCGGCGCTGAAGGATGAAATCCGCCGGCTCGCCGCAGCCGGTGCAAAATTCATCCAGATCGACGAGCCGATCATTCCCGGCTATGGCGCCGACCATCACACGCCGGGCGATCTCACGGGCATGTTCAATGAATGCATCGCGGGCGTGAGCGGGGTGAAATTCGCGATGCATGTCTGCTTCGGCACGCACAAGAAGATCGCATATGCAAAGCGAACCTATGCGCCGTTCTTTCCTGAAATGCTCGATGCCAAGGCGGATCAGTTTGTGCTCGAATTCGCCAATCGGGAAATGTCGGAAATCGAGCGGTTGAAGGACTGGCTGTCGGACCGCGATCTGGTCGCGGGCGTGGTCGATGTGCGAAATCACTATATCGAGACCCCGGAAGACGTGGCGGAGCGCATCCGGGCCTTGCTGAAACACTTTCCGGCCGAACGGCTCTATCTCAGCCCGGATTGTGGTATGCGACGCGTGATCCGCTACCGCGCGCGGGAGAAGCTGAATTCGCTCGTGGAGGGCGCCCGCATCGTACGGCGGGAACTGACCGGAAAGGCGGACTGACCGGACTGAAGACAAGCGGAAAACGAAACATGGCCGGCGCAGTCCGAAACCGCGACCGGCCGAATGAACAAGGACCAGGGAGGATTGCGATGACAATGACAAGAATGAAGATCGGGCTCGCCGCGGCCTTTGTCGCTCTGTCGGGCGGCTTTGCGGCAGCACAGGACTTCGTGGTCGGCATGAGCGGCGCCATGACCGGCCCGACCGCCTCCACCTATGCGCCGACCGTCGATGCGATGCGGATCTACTTCGACCGCGTGAACCGCCTTGGCGGCATCAACGGCCACAAGGTGAAATTCATCGCGCTTGACGATCAGGGCTCGCCCTCCCGCGCGGCGACCAACGTCCGCCGCTTCCTGACGCAGGACAACGTGCAGGTGCTGGTCGGGGCAGGTCCTTCAGCCACCATCGCGCCGATGATCACGGAATCGGAGCGCGCCGGCGTGCCGCTGGTCTTTGCCGGTTCGGTCTGTCCGCAGGAATCCTATCCGCCGACGCCGAAGGAAACCGTGTTCTGCACCACCTCCTTCGGCGTGTCGCACGACAACCGCGCGATGATCAATTTCATCAACGAGAAATACGGCAACAAGTTCAAGATCGCCTTCGCCGCGATGGCGATCCCGGTTTCGCGCACCGGCATCGACATCGCCGAGGCGCGTGCCAAGGAGCTTGGCATGACCTCGGTCGGCCAGCAGGTGATCCCGCCGGCGACGCCCGATTACACGCCGTTCGCGACCAAGCTTCTGGAGGGTCAGCCGGACTGGGGCTTCTCCTGGGCACCGTGGATCGTGCAGGTCAAGTCATTCGAGGCGATGCGGCGGCTCGGATGGAAGGGCCGCTTCATGACCTGGGCTCATATCGAGGCGGAGAACGAGATGGCGCGCCTGAAGGATCCGGGTCTGGTGCTGATCGGCGCCAACGCGCTGTTCAGCGAGAACCTGCCGATTCATCAGGAGATCGCCAAGGAGCTTGAGACCGCCAAGTCGCAGTATCCGGTCAACCAGATGGGCGAGGGCTGGGTCGCCGGCATGGTCATCGAAGCGGCGCTCAGGGCGGCGGGCAAACCCGATCCCAAGGCGATCACTGCGGCGATGAAGAACCTCAAGGTCGACACCAAGGGCCTGCGCGGGGGTCCGCTGGAATGGACGCCCGACAACCATTTCCGCACCAAGCAGCATTATCGCTTCTACGCCTGGGACGCGGGCAAGGACCGGATGGACACGATCTCGGACTGGATCACCTACGACATCAAGTAACACCGGCCATGCGCAATGCGGGGGCGGCGCTTGCGCCGTCCCCGCTGTTTTTGAGGCGCCGGAATTGATAAGCTGAGGCAACAAGGAGCCAGTCATGCCGCGCTTCAAGGACTTCACGCCCCACGGCGTCATCCCCGCGACGCTGCTCGCTTTCGATGAGGATTTCTCGATCAACGAGCAGGAGACGCGGCGGCATCTGTCGTTCGTGGCGGCGACGCGCGGCATCAGCGCCATCACCATCAACGGCCACGCCTCCGAGGTGCATGCCTGCAGCTTCGAGGAGCAGCAGCGGCTGCTCGACATTGCCGGCTCGGAGATCGGCGACCGGCTGCCGTTGATCGGCGGCGTCTATGCCGACGGCAGTCACGAAGCGGCGAAGCATGCGAAGATGCATGAGCGCGGCGGCGCCTCGGCACTTCTCTGCTTTCCCCCGAACAGTCTCGGAATGGGTGGCGTGCAGAAGCGGCCGGAAATGGCCTTCGCGCATTTCAACACGATCGCGGCCGCGACCGATCTGCCCCTGATTGTCTTTCAGTATGCCAACGAGCTCGCCTACGATCTCGACACGCTGGTGAAACTCTCCGAGACCATCCCCGCGATCAAGGCGGTCAAGGACTGGTCGCCCGCGCAGCGTCACGAGCGCAACATTCGCGTGCTGCAGAGCTTGCCGCGGCCGGTAAATCTGCTGAGCACCAATTCCGCCTGGCTGATGTCGTCGCTGGCGATGGGCGCGAACGGGCTCCTTTCAGGCGCGGGTTCCGTAATCGCCGACCTGCAGGTCGCCTTGTTCGAAGCCGTGCAGGCCGACGATTTCGTGCTCGCCAAGGCGCTGGCCGAACGGGTCTGGCGCACCAGCGAAGCGTTCTATTCCGACCCATTCGCCGACATGCATAACCGCATGAAGGTGGCGCTGGTGGCGATCGGACGGCTCGACAAGGCAGTGGTGCGTCCGCCGCTGGTCAAGCTTGGCGCGACCGAAATCGCAACGATTGCGCAAGCGATGCGCGCCGCAGGCATCGAGCGCGACGGGGCAATCGGCCTGCACAAGATGACGATGGCCGCGGAATGACGCCAGAGGCGATGGTGCGTGCCGCAAGTCAGGCGAGCGCACTTAAGTACCTTACTTAGGGAGCGCTCGCATATCCCGGGCCATAAGTGGCTGCTGGCTATTCATTTTCTGACCGTCAGCAAGAAGGGGTATGTCGGCGCATCAGCTGCACCGCATTCTCGGTATTGCGTACAAGTCTGCGTGGTTTCTGGGTCACCGTGTCCGTGAGCCGATGACCGACATGTCGCCCGCTGGCATGGGCGCGCTGGGCATCAAGTGAAAGCTGCCGAAGCTAATTTTGGTACTACGCAAAGCAATACCGCAAAGGCCACGTGCGCAAGTCTGGCGTGGTCATGCTGGTCAATCCAGAGACTGGCGAGGCCGCGCATTTCAGGTCGAAACCGCCACGGCAGAGGTTGGCCGCGAAACCCTCTAATTGAGCGCCAACGCGGGCACGACTAGCCCTTGCTTTAGGCGGCATCAAAAGGCAATTCGCTAAGCGGCTTTGGCTTGGCGCGCACGCCGCGTTTTGCGGGACTCTTAGCCTTTCTTGCTTTAGCCTTCCCTTCATGTCGGCATGAGGCTTTGGGGGCGCTGTTAAAAGATTGCCCAGAACGCGTTTGAATCCAGAACTTTCGTTGGGGCAGTTTTTTCCATGACTGATAGCGCCGCCTTGAAGATTGATCGCGCCTCAAACTATATCAGTCAACTTTCGGAACTTTTCAAGAAAAGCCCGCCTTTCGAGGTTGTCGTCAAGACAAATGTAATATCGCGAGACCGTTATCTTCGGGCCAAAGCTAACGTAGCTGTCATAGACGAGGCGGCCCTTATATGTGGGGATGTCATCCATAATCTGCGAACGGCTATTGACCACGCGTACTGGGATATCATCTCCCCGCACGTTACCGAAAAAAACGAGAGAAGGAAAATCCAATTCCCATTCGGAGAAAAGCGGAGCGGATTTAAGCGTGCCATGAAGACGCGATATGCAGCGCTTGGAGGATTCGATTTCGTCTGTGGGCTGGTCAGTCTGCGCCCGTATCTGGAAGATGGAGGGAACAAGCTTCTCCACCTCATTCATGAGCTTGACGCCGTTGACAAACATCAACTGCTGTTGCCAACGGTAAGCGTGACAAAAGTGACCGTAGATTTGATCCGAAAACACTGCGCCGACTTCCCTGCACGTATGCAGGGGCCAGGTGTCATTGGCTTACACGGGCCCAATGCCGGTTTTAGATGGCACGCCAATATTCTTACACGGGAGGAACTTGGTGAAATTATTCCCCCCACACTCACTATCTTCGAAAGAAAACTGGATATCCCCGTTGATGTAATTTTCGATGTTAGCAAGGGCCAATACAGCGGCGAGGTAATTCCATTGCTCAACGAGATGACTAATGTCACCAGAGAAGTCGTAGCCATCATCCGACGCCCCGCCGGGCGATAAGTCATGGTCGCTCGAAAACGGCCAACCTCATTGGTTGGCACCCACACACGCCGCGCTTCGTCGACACGAGTTTCCTGCCTTCGGGGACGCGATCTGCGAGTTCCTGCGAGCACGCGGATCAGCGCGCTTCAGGCATCCAGGACGCTTGGGTGGACCGGCTTGAACGTCAGTATGTGGGCCCGCAAAGTCGTGATGAAGCTCGACAGCGCCAAGGGCAGGTGAGCGGTGCGCACATGCGCATAGCCTAGTCCGATGCTCCAGAACGAGCCCTTGATGCGCAACCGGGTCAGTCCGCGCGCGCGCGCTTCATCGAGCACGAGGGCTGGCACGCTGGCGAGATAGTCGGAGCGCGCCAGCATCGCGAACAGGATTTCCAGATCGTTGGTCTCGAAGCCGATATGCGGCAGATCGAGTTCGCTCGCGGCGAAATAGGCGCCGATCCGGCCGCGTGCGAGTTCGTCGCTGGAGAACGTCGCCCACGAATAGTCGTGCAGATCCTTTGGCGTCAGCGTGCCGCGATCGGCCAGCGGATGCGATTGCGAGGCGATGACGATGTTGGCGATCTCCAGCAGTCGTTCGGACTTCAGTGTCGGATGGCGGGGAAATTCGATCGCCGTGCAGATCAGGTCGAGGTCGCCCCGCAGCAATGCTGCGACATTGGAATCCATGCTGTCGACCGTGACGCGTACGCAGACATTTGGCCGCTGCTCGCGGAATGCCGCGAGCGCGTTCGGCAGATAGCCGATGGCGCTGACGCCGGTGCCGATCCGCAGCGTCCCGGTCTCGCCGCTCTTCAGCGCGGCCATTTCCGAGTCGATATGGGCGAATTCCTGTTCGATCAGTCGCGCGCGCTCCGCCAGCATGTGCCCGAAGGGCGTGAGTTCGAAGCTCTTCGAACCGCGCTCGATCAGCTTGACGCCGAAGCGCTCCTCGATCTGCTGCACGCTGCGCGTCAGCGCCGGCTGCGTCATGTGGAGCTTCTCGGCGGCGGCGGTGAAGCTCTTGAGTTCGACCACCGCCAGAAACTGGCGCAGCTGCCGGAAGTCTATCTGCATTCCTCATTCCCCGGTCGCCCGGACGGTAGGCGGTCTGCGCCATAAATCCAAGGCATGACGAAATGCCAGACCGGCATTGGACCCGGCAGGGCGGCGTCCTCCAAATGACGCTCGAAGCGAAGCGGACGCGCCGGATGAATGAGCGCGTCGCAGGGGAGAGACAATGCCGGGCGTTCGCGAGCCGCAGACCGGGCTTGAATTCTACGACCTCAGCCACCCCTGGGGTTTCGGCATTCCGGTGTGGCCGGGCTACGAGGGCGTGCGGTTCGAGCAGGGCGCCTATCACGCGCGGCACGGCACGCTGACCCAGCGCTTCGCCACCGTGATGCATGCGTCGACCCATGTGAATGCGCCGCTCCATCTCGTGCCGATGGCCAAGGGCGTGGCCGAGATCGCGCTGGATCGCTTCTTCGGGCCTGGCCGCGTGGTCTCGATCCCGAAGGGAAAATGGGAGCTGATCGAGGCCGAGGACCTGCAGCGTGCCGCGCCCGATCTGCCGCCGGATGAAATCCTGCTGATCGACACCGGCTGGCATCGCCGCTGGTCGGACAGCTATGGCTATTTCGGGGAAGCACCCGGCCTGTCGCCCTCCGCCGCGGCCTGGCTGATCGAGCGCAAGGTCAAGCTGGTCGGCGTCGATCTGCCGGCGATCGATCATCCGCTCGCCACCTCGCTCGGGCTGCATCGCAACGGCCCGATCGACAAGCGCGTGGTCGAGAATTTCAAACGTGAGACCGGCAAGAATCCGAAGGCCGCCTTTCCGGACTGGAATCCGGCGCACCGCATGCTGCTCGCAGCCGGCATCCCGACCATCGAAGAGCTTGGCGGAGACATCGCAGAACTCGCGGGCCGCAAGGCGCTGATCTGCGCCTTTCCGTGGCGCTGGGTCGGCGGCGATGCCTCGATCGTCCGCGTGGTTGCGATGGTGCAGCCGGACGATGAGGGCGCGGGCCAGTCAAAAGCGCCAACGCTGCACGATCTCACCCATCCCTGGGGCCACGCCGTGCCGTTCTGGCCGGGCAAGAATCCGATCCACGACTTCCGGCGGCTTTACTATCATGCGCGCGACGGCATGGCGGTGCAGCATGTCACCACGGTCATGCATCGCGGTACGCACATGGATGCGCCCATCCATGTGCTTGAGAACACACCCGATATCGCGCAATTCGAGCTGTGGCGCTTTTTCGGGACCGGTGTTGCGGTGTCGATCCCGAAGGGGAAGTGGGAGGTCATCACCGCGCAGGATCTCGAAAATGCGAGGCCCCGCATCGAGCCGGGCGACATCGTGATGATCAACACCGGTTCGCATCGCAGCTACGGCGACAACCCGTATTATCACGCCTATTCGCCCGGTCTCTACAAGGAAGCGGCCGAATGGCTGGTGGCGCGCGGCGTGAAAATGGTCGGCATCGACGTCCAGGCCCTCGATCATCCGCTCGGCACCTATCTCGCGCCACATGGTCCCGGTCCGAACCAGCCGCATCTCAACGATGAATATCGCGCGCAGACCGGCCGCGACATCCTCGACGATTTCCCGCTCTGGGAACCGGCGCACAAGATCATGCTGAGCAACGGCATTCCCGGCATCGAGAATGTCGGCGGCGCGCTCGATGCGGTGACCGGCAAGCGCTGCACTTTCGCGGCCTTTCCGTGGCGCTGGACCGGGGGCGACGGATCGGGGGTGCGCGTGGTCGCGATCGAGGAGGCCGCATGAGCCCGCTATTCGACCTGTCCGGCCGCTCGATCGTGATCACCGGCGCGACCGGCGCGCTCGGCCGCACCGCGGCGATCACGCTCGCAGGCCTCGGCGCGAAGCTCACGCTGGCCGCGGGGTCGAAGGACGATCTCGACGACGTCGGCGCGAAGATAAAGGAGCGTGGCGGCGCATGCCGGCTGATCGCGCGCCGGCCGGATACGCTCGCGGATTCGGAGGCGATCGCCGCCGAAGCGCTCGATACCTATGGCCGGATTGACGGTCTTCTGGTCGCCTCCGGTACCAACATCCCGAAGATGATCGGCGAGATGGCGCCCGAGGAATGGGAGCAGGTGATGGACGCCAATGTCCGCGGCTCCTGGCTGATGTGCAAGAGCGCGGGCAAGCCGATGATCGCGCAGGGGCGGGGCGGCAAAGTGGTGCTCGTTTCCTCGGTGCGCGGCCGCCTTGGCACGCCGCGCGGCTATTCGGCCTATTGCCCGTCCAAGAGCGCGGTCGACGGGCTGACGCGCGCGCTCGCCACCGAATGGGGCCAGCACAGGATCACTGTAAATGCGATCGGCCCGACCGTGTTCCGGTCCAAGCTCACCGCCTGGATGTTCGACGACGATCCGAAGGCCTCGGCCTCGCGCGTGCAGTCGCTGCCGCGGATCCCGCTTGGGAGGCTTGGCGAGCCCGAGGACCTGATGGGCATCATCGTCTATCTGCTGGCTCCGGCCTCGGATTTCTGCACCGGGCAGGTGATCTATGTCGACGGCGGCTACACGGCGGGGTGATGCGATGACCATGCTAGCGAAGAAAGAGAAGATTGCGGTGGTCGGGGCCGGCCTGATGGGTCATGGCATTGCGCAGGTGTTCGCCGATGCCGGTCATCCGGTCGCGATCTACGATCCCGATGCCGCCGCTCTTGCGCGAGTGCCGGAGCGGGTGCGCGAGATTTTTCGGCTGCTCGATGCCGATCCGTCGCCGGTCGATCACATCTCGCTGCATGAGCGGCTCGAGAATGCGGTTGCCGGAGCGCAATTCGTGATCGAAGCCGGGCCGGAGCGCGTGCCGATCAAGCAGGAGATTTTCGCGACCCTCGACGCGCTGACGGGACCGGACGTCATTCTCGCCAGCAACACCTCGGCGATCCCGATTCGCGAACTGGCCGCGAAGGCCGCGCGACGCAATCGCATCCTCGGCGCGCATTTCTGGAACCCGCCGCATTTCGTGTCGCTGGTCGAGGTGATACAGTCCGATGCCACCGACATCAAATTCGTCCAGCGCGCCATGAAACTGCTGGCCGATGCCGGCATGTCGCCGGTGCATGTGAAGCGCGACATTCCTGGTTTCATCGGCAACCGCCTGCAGCACGCGCTGAAGCGCGAGGCGATCGCGCTGGTCGCCAACGGCGTCTGCGACGCCGAGACGCTGGACAAGGTCGTGACCGAGGGCTTCGGTTCACGGCTTGGCGTGCTTGGCCCGCTCGAACAATCCGACATGGTCGGCCTGAGCCTGACGCTCGACGCGCACCGCGTGCTGATCGCCGATCTTGACCGGACGCCGGGGCCGCATCCGCTGCTGGAAGCCAAAGTGTCGGCGGGGACCACCGGCATGGCCGTCGGCGAGGGCTTCCGGCGCTGGACGCCGGAGCAGGCGACGGCGGTTCGCAAGCGCTTCCAGGAGCATCTTGCGAGCGAAGCGCGCAAGCGGCGCGCCGCGCGCAAGGCGAAGGCGCAGGCCTGATGGCGCTCGATCCCGGCACATTGGAGATGCTGCTCGACGGCGTTCGCCGCTTCGTCGAGAACGAATGCGTCCCGCTCGAACGCGAGATCGCGGAAACCGACGAGGTTCCGGAGAGCCTGATCGCGCAGATGCGCGAACTTGGATTGTTCGGCTTCGCCATTCCGCAGGATTACGGCGGCCTCGGCCTCGGGATGGAAGAAGAGGTGTTGCTGGTATTCGAACTGTCGAAAACCTCACCCGCCATCCGCTCGGTGGTCGGCACCAATAACGGCATCGGCGCGCAGGCGCTGGTGCTCGCGGGCACCGAAGCGCAGAAGAGGCGTCACCTGCCGCGTCTGGCCGCCGGCGAGATCATCGGCTCGTTTGCGCTGACCGAACCGGAGGCCGGCTCTGACGCGGCGTCGCTTCGCACCAGCGCCGTGCAGGACGGCGACGGCTTCGTTCTCAACGGCACCAAGCGCTTCATCACCAACGGACCTCATGCCGGGCTGTTCACCGTATTCGCGCGGAGCGAACCGGGCACGCCCGGCGCAGACGGAATTTCCGCTTTTCTGGTCGAGGCGCCTCGTGCGGGCCTGACGCGCGGCAAGCCTGAACGCAAGATGGGGCAGCAGGGCGCGCATGTCTGCGACATCGTGTTCGAAAACTGCAGGGTGGACGTCTCGACGCTCCTGGGCGGCATCCGCGGCCATGGCTTCAGGACGGCGATGCAGGTCATCGATCGCGGCCGCTTGCATGTTGCCGCGGTCTGCGTCGGCATCGCCGAGCGGCTGATCGCGGAAGGTGTGCGTTATGCGCTGGAGCGCAAGCAATTTGGCCGTGCGATTGCCGAGTTTCAGCTTGTGCAGGCGATGCTTGCCGATTCCAGGGCCGAGGCATTGGCCGCGCGCAGCATGGTGATCGAGACGGCGCGGCGCCGCGATCAGGGCGCGCCGATCGCCGCGGAAGCTGCCTGTTGCAAGATGTTCGCAAGCGAGATGGTCGGACGTGTCGCCGATCGCGTCGTCCAGATTTTCGGCGGCGCCGGCTATATCGCAGATTACGGCATCGAACGCTTCTACCGCGACGTGCGGCTGTTCCGGCTTTACGAAGGCACGACCCAAATCCAGCAACTCGTCATCGCGCGCCACATGCTGCAGGAGGGACGTGCGGCATCGGCCTGACTCGGCAGACAAGACAACAATTGGGAAAGGAGACGTACATGACACTCAGGATCGTCTTGAAATACGCCGTACCCGCCTTGCTCGGCGCCGGATTGCTGGCGCAGGCCGCTCCTGCACAGGCGCAGGCGACCAAGCTGAAGTTCAGCACCATGGAATCGCCGAACGATCCGTTCGTTGCCTGCTTCACCATGCCACTGCTCAACGAACTGAAGGCTGCCAGCGGCGGCCGGATCGACTTCGAAACCTATATGGGCGGCACCGCCTTTGCGCATCCGCTCAAGCAATATGAGCAGGTCGCACGAGGCGTGATGGACATATCGCAAGGGGTGCTCAGCTACACCCCCGGCCAGTTCGCTTTGACCGAAGTGGTCACAATGCCGTTTCTGGTCGACGACGCGCGCGCCGCTTCGGTCGCAGTAAACAAGCTGGCGCCCAAACATCTCGCGGATGAATTCAAGGACATTCATCTGATGGCCGTGCTGGTGACGCCACCGCTTTATGTTCACATGCGCGGCGACGCCAGGAGCCTCGACGATCTCAAGGGCAAACGGGTGCGTGCCACGGGCATTGGCGCGACAAATCTTTTGAAGGGCCTCGGCGTCACCCCGGTTGCGATGCCGGCACCTGCTGTCTACGAAAATCTGCAGAAGGGAGTGGTCGACGGCGCCCTGGCCGAGTTCACGGCGCTGCAGGCGTTCCGCATCGGCGAGGTAACGAAGACCCATCTGCTGGCCAATGCCAGTTCGGCCCTTCTGTTCATCGGCATGAACAAGGACAGGCTTGCCGCGCTGCCAAAGGACATCCAGGACGCTGTGCGCACGAAATTCTCCGGCCCGGCCGTTGGCGAACGCGCCGCGATGTGCTGGCAGAAACTCGGACAGCAGGTCGCGGACAAGCTCAAGGCCGAGGGACATACCTTCGTCGCCTTCACGCCGGCGGATCGTGCCAAGGTGGCGCCGGTCGCGAAGTCGGTGACGGACGAATACATTGCCGGCCTCGAGGCCAAGGGCAAGAAGGCGCGCGACTTCTATGACGCGCTGCAAAAGGAAATGTCGCTCGTCGGCAAGCCGGCCGGCAACTGACCCCTGCATGAGCACGGAGACGTCGCGATGACTCCGATGACGATCGGCCTGCTGGGCGTCATCGGATTGATGGTCATCGCGGCGCTTCGCGCGCCAATCGGGCTGGCGCTGATCATTGCCGGGTTCTTGGGGCTATGGGTGCTTCATGGCTCCAATACTGCGTTATTCGTGCTGGCCAACGCGCCGATCACGGTGCTGTCGAGCTATACGCTGTCGGTGCTCCCGCTGTTTATCCTGATGGGCAGTGTCGCGGTAAAGGGAGGGCTCGCGGAGGCGCTCTACCGCG